>JARLHX010000315.1 GCA_031292035.1 Negativicutes bacterium
GGAGATCTCTGCAAAAGGCAGCAGGCGGAAAAAACTCTTCCTAAATGAGATTTTAAGGTGGTCTTTAGAGGGCAAGATGAAGCGGGTAGGAGCTTAGGCCACGACCCAACGAAAAAAGATCAAGCAATCAGACGTGGTCTTACGTAATTCGAGACGGAAAAAGGAACTTTCTGTGCCTCTCTCTCATGCCTCAGCCAACGAAACAAGCCGCCTCAAATTGTAAGCGACTGCTTTAAGGGTGAGTTCAAGTTGGGTTTTAACCAACCCCAGATAACGCACTCGCCTGAAATGTTGCCACTTTTTTAGGTGGGCAAAGATGCGTTCGACGTGATCGCGTTTCTTCGATTTTCGTGCGTTCCGTAGCTGATCCTCTGCCGTGAGTTTGATGTGAGTCGCACCCTTTTTGAGAATGCCATTGGCGATCCTGTGATCCTTTAGCCAGCCCTTGTTGGCCTTGCTATCGTAAGCTTTGTCCGCATACACCACCCGAGTTTTCGGATCGATTAACTCTTCAAATACCTGGCTGTCGTCCACATTGGCTGGGGTAGCCTTGGCTCGACATATTAACTGGTTGCCTCCATCGGCACTTATGTGCGCCTTGTATCCATAATAGCGCTGTCCATACTTACGGGCATACCGAGCATCGGGATCAGGAGCCTCTCCCTTGGACACAGCACCATGAGGAGGACGTTTACGGCAGGATTCGACCAATGTCGCATCAACCAGTGTTGTACGTTTGACCAAGTATCCTGCGGTTTCCAGTTGGCCGTTGAGGATGTCCAGAAGTCTTTCCTGTAATTTGCAGCCAATTATACGTTCGCGGAATCGGCAAATAGCGGTCTCATCCGGAACGGCTTCCTGTGCCATCAGTCCAACGAATTTTTGAAAACTTAAACGATCACGCAGTTGCTCCTCTGCCTGGGGATCGCTCAGATTGTAGAGATGCTGCAAAATCATGATTCGAAGCATTACCGGCACCCGATGCCCGGGCCGCCCTAATTGGCTATAACTCGCTTCCAGAATTGCTTCAGCCTCGCTGAAGTCCACCAGCTCATTGATGCGATCTAATACTCGATTGCCTCCTCCTCGATTTGCGACGGCCATGTCAAAAAAGGTGGTCTGGTCTCCAGTTTCGCGCTGCATCCCTCCTCTCTCTCAAATCTCTCGTCTGTCTCCAAGACTTTTGCAGAGATCTCTGAAGGGGTCACACAGACCGCCCTCTATGTCCAAGGCCGCTGCCACGCCCTCCGGGGTGGATTCGCTTTTTCTCTATTCTGGGGGTATCGCTGACGCTCAACCATCCGGCTACTCTCTGCGAACCCTTTGGGTTCGAAGGGCTGTTGGCCCAACTGGTATGCGTCGCACCTTTGGCGCTGATGAGCCTGATTCGTTAATCGAACGGCATTTTTGGGCATCAGGTATCCTACGATCCAACCCTGCGAATACGGGCAACGGCGGTGCCGAAGCTGACGCGGTCTACCGGAGTGCGGATGCTCAGAATCAACGGGACGGCGATGCCCCAGAGGATGAGCGAAAATACCCCGATGATGACGTGGAAAAACGTCAAAATTGTCCCATTGCCAAGCGTCCAATGGAGCGGATGGACCCCTATCCAGTCCATAATCCATCCCCCGATGATGGCTCCCAGGGAACTGATGACCCCAATGATGGACCAGTGAATTGCCATGGCCATCGTTCGGCCCGACGCCTGGGAGAGCTGCGCCGCAAGCCGGAGCTGACACGGGGTAATGGCGGCGATGAGCCCGCTAAAGAGAAACGTGCCGAAACATTGGACAAGCACCACCTGGGGAACCTCCCATAGTCCGATGACGGGCAGGTGTAACGTAACCGAAGAGGTATTTACAAAAAACCACGGCAGCGTCATGAACGGTGCGAGGATCAAGATGATCGCACAGAGAACCCTGGCCCCCAAGCGATCTGTCAATCGGCCAAAAAACGCGCTGGTAACCACCGTGCCCAGCGAGCCCACGATGGCAAGCAGGGAAATTTGGGAATACGAAATGGCAAAATCGCGTTTGAGATAGACGATGCTAAAAGGGGTAAACATCACCACCGCAGCATTCCAGGCACTCATCGCCAGCGTCAGGTGCCGGAAATCGCGATTCATGAGCGGGGCAAAGAGTCGTTGTATCAGGCCCGTTTCTCGCGGGACGGGCATGCGGCGAGGTTCCTTTACCCCATACTGAAGGAGGATGTCGGCTACGCCGCACACGGCAGAGAGTCCAAATACCAGCGCAAACCCAAGCGGTGTAGTGCGAGTGCCGCCCGGAGTGCGAAAATGATCGAGCAAAAAGCCAGCCACGGCTAGGCCGACGAGAGAGGCCGAGGTGGTAATGCTCTGGCGACGTCCCCAAAAACGCCCGGCGGCATGGGTGGGAACCAAGTCCGCC
>JARLHX010000316.1 GCA_031292035.1 Negativicutes bacterium
CAATCACAGGATCAAACTAAACCTAGAGAAGAGATGCTGGGGCGGGATGGTGGAAGCAGAATCTGGCGTGGTCAGAGCACGCACGCACACGGGGTGCCGGCGAAGAGCTTGCGGTGTGTCGGCCGCCTGCGGCCGGCGCCTGGCGCGCGCGCAGATCGACTGAGGCGTTGGCGAACCGAGGTCGCCGATGGCGAACCAGGATCGCCGCTGACGCGCATGAGACGAGTGGCATGCAGGCCCGGCGCATCACCCCGAAGGGATGTTGAGAGTATCGATAAGTGTCGAGCTGGCGTGCCTGGGTGGGGTGGTGGTGCGGTGCTGTGTGTAGACGAGGTGTCTGGGTGCTGTGTGTAGACGTGGTGTCTGTCTGGTCTGTTGAACAGTGCGCATGCAGCGCACATGCCGCGGCGCGCATGCCGCGGCGCACATGCCGCGGACATGCCGCGGACATGCCGCGGACATGCCGCGGACATCTGACTGGTGCCGCGGACACAGTGCCGCGGACACTGCGGGAAACACTCCGGGCTTAGTGGACATGCATGATAGCATTCCATAGTCGAGCAGGTCGCAAAGTGCGCGAAAAGGGAGCGCCTAACAAAATGAAAAACGCTGCAGGAGACTTGAAATAAAAGGCTGGGACTTCGTTTAACCATTTGACTTGAATAACTATATTATTACAAAGATGTACACATCGTTTATATTCATGTCTGACGTTTGCTGACTGTGCAAATGTCGAGAATATGTATCTCACACTCTTCGTATTCACGCACACTCACAATAATGTTGTTGGATTAGTTTGAAAACATTTGGTTGGGTCAACAATTTCATTTAAATGATACCCATCGATACCGTTTTGTCACAAGCTTCATAGTCCTTGCGTTTGAGATGGTCGGCATCCGTTTGCCGACCAACACTGAAACATCGCCCGATCGCCCTCAAACTCACAGTATAGGTAGACCATACAATTACAAACACACTCATGTTATTTCCTGCATTTCATAGCATATATTGACTGTGTCATCGTCGTTTGACTCTGTCTGTTCGTGTCCTTTGTTTGAATTTGTTTTGGTCATGGATTGAGCTCACGCCATGACTAACCTTTCAAACATGTTACTAGTATCATATACAATAGATTAGTTGTATTTAGTCGTCTGTCAGGTCCATATCAACAGACTCTCGCGACAAAAACGCGAAAGCGAGCGTCAGCGAGCTTGAAGCGGTGGTCGTCGCGCAGATCAGCTCTATCTGACAGTCACAGTCTATCTCAGTCACACAAACCTAAAGGTTTCCCCTTCTTCCTGGAGTCGCATGACTCCACCCTAATCTCGTCCGTCGCTGGCTGCTTGGGTGCACGGTGCGTGCCAGCGGGAATTAAAGGGGTCTTTTGCGAACCAGATGGGATGCCAGGCTGTTATTTTTTGACAAGGTACTTGACCATGCACTGAAGCATGTGGGCGGACCTTTGGTTGGATCTTAATGTTATCTGATGAGCTATTAAAGTTTTTGTGCCTTAATCTCATCTAAACCGGTTTGAC
>JARLHX010000317.1 GCA_031292035.1 Negativicutes bacterium
CGTCGGCGGTTTGCGCGAGCATCCGGATCTGTCGACACCACACGAATCGTCCGGACCAGGGTCAGCCAACGGTATCGACAATACCAGGCGACGAGCGGGAGGAGGCGCGGTCGACGCCGACGACCAACCTGGGAACAGTGGGCTAAGCGACTCAGACACCACTGAGTTCATGCACATTTGCATCGCCAAGGTGAGAAGGACTTGTGTGGCATGGAATGCATGGTGTTTAGGCGATGGCAGGTGATTTATTACTATTTATCATGCTATTATCACGCACAACAGTCTTTGAAATGGTGCATGCATGCTGTTGGATGTTGCGACTGTGGTGTGAGACAGTCTGCTGTGTGGTCCACCTGGTAACAATTTGGTACCTCTGTGGTTGGTAACAAAATGTTACTCGTGTACCCGTTTTCATTAGGGTTATTTTCCGAATAACCCTAATTGGAACGACTTTTGCTTGCAAGTCGAGATTGCAAAACTTTTTTGCCCTTCCAAGCACAGGGAAATTCGGAATGGATGACAGGATTTGTGTGAGGTCTTTGTTATTCATTTTACCTGATTATCGGTGAAGATCGACTATTCGAGGTTCAATTCGCTCGCACTCCGAACCAACAGGCAGCCAAACTTTCACACAGGAGCAGCTCATGATCGAATCGAAATCAGAACAACAATATATACTTGAAGGTTGGCACAAAATAAAGTATCAGTTGCTCCATACACGACAACAACTGCTCGTGGGTGATGTCGGCATCACACTGAGGCGATCGTGGCTGATGTTTTGACTTCGTCCAGGAAATCTGTACAGAATGTGTGCAGAATTGTTACATTATACGATTGTGTACAGCATACGATTGTGTACAGCGAGAAATGGTGACAATTTTGCTGCGCGTCGAGGTGCGTGAGACTGTGAGCTCGAGACCAGGAGCAGAAGGAAGAAAGTTTGAATCAGAGCACAGAGGAGTGTGACTGTGCGCGTGGAAAGGGATGGTCGCTCCTGCAGCTCGCGTCCGGCTGCAGGCCATGGCGAGTGTCCACGCGGGCACAGATGGGCACCACCGGTCACATTGTTCGAACACCCACAGCCACCACCCGCCACCCGTACGCCACCATCTGCAGCACCTGCACACCCCCCTGAGCCCCACCCCCGCCTGCAGCTGTGCCATACTTCGGCGTCCGTCTGCGCACTACCGCACCTGTCTACTGCAGCCTCGGTGATACACCTCGTCGTCCCCCTTCCACCCCTGCAGCAGCTGGTGACCACCACCACCACCACCGTCTCCCTCTCCCGCTCCGCC
>JARLHX010000318.1 GCA_031292035.1 Negativicutes bacterium
ACGCCAGCGTTGACCGGCCTCGCCCCAGCCGAATGAGCGCAGGAGATGAGCAGGTTGACATGGAGGCAGGCTAAAAGGAGCCGCCCGAGGGCGAGGTCCGGGGTCGAACGCAAGGTTAGGCAAGGACGCTTATGCGTTTTGCTGAAACCCGCCCTACGACTTGATTTGTGACGCGACAGGAAAGCAACGACACTCACTGACCGGTAGCACGACGCGCACCAAGCATCCATTGGCCTCACCCAGCAAGGCCGACTTGAACCCGCGATAGATGCCCCCCACCAGCACCGGACCCAACATCTGGCCGATAATCGCCTTAAGCGAGCAACCGAAGGTAGAACGGCGTACCCACTCCCATTGGCGCTGATGACAAGACAGTTCTGATGACCACTGGCGGCATAGCATGGCCCATCGGTTCGTTTGCGCCTGACTTGCGCGTGCACGAGACGCCTTTGGCCCAGCCGCCCACCAGCTATCCTTTGCGCCCGATGGTTGCCCAGGATGTCCACCCGCCCCCGCCTGCCGACTTCCAATGGTGATGATGACAAGCTGGCTCGGTCGCTCATTGGGACCTGCCACCTTTCTTTGGCTCTCGCAAAAAGCCGGCCTCTCGCCGTCTGCCACCTCCCAGTGGTGATGATGACAAGCCGGCTCGGCCGCCCACTGGAACCATCGCCACCAAAGCTTGCCCATCGCAGCAAAACCCGAAACGCTGCTGCAGTGCGTGTCTCGGTGGGTCGGCGCCCCGCTTGGGCCTAACGCTTGCATTGACCGGCACGGCCCCAGCCGCGCGATCAAGGGAGGGCGGGCGATTGAATGATGACGCCGGCCGGTTGGGTCGGAAGTGGGGCCGTGTCCGGGGTCGAATGCCCGGTTAGGCAATTCGGCCCTGCTTTTCGCTGAAACCCGCGGCGCGATTGGATAAGCTGCCATTACAACCAAGCCGACAAGCGCTAAATCAATGTCATGTGGGGCCTCGTAGGCTCTTACTGAATGAGTTCTCTTGCCAAAGTCTGTAGTAATGCCTCTTCTGATTGGAAAAGAGAGAAGGCGTTAATGTTGTATTGGTCCAGCTTTTTCATGATTCTTGGTGCTTCAGAGCTTGGCAAAGTGAGCTTCCATAGCCGATCTTGCCCCTTATGATCTAACTGAAAAACCTCAGCGTGCTCAGCAAGACACCAAACACCATCGTCAAATTTGACACAAATTGTATATTCGCCCTGTTGAAGAAAATGCCTGGGATGCGATCGTACGTTGGGACCGAGACCATGAATTTGCGGTTCATTCGATGAACCGTACTTTCCAGTGCCTGCGTACTCTTGGTATACAAAAATTGCAACCCGATCAACAATAGGTTTTTGGAATGCGAAAAATGCTGCAATATATAAAGATCTACTCCAATCTAGAAGGGGTGACGGGAAACCATGATGTCGAAGGTAGATGAAATAATCGTAATTAGGGAACGCTTTAAACCCAAGTGCATCGTAGCTAGTAAAAGACTTTGCGATGGCCATATAATCGATATCTTGCCATGAATGTGAAGTGAAGGTTTCTATCCGAGTCTTAGCCAATGATGCGATGCGGTAGTAGTCCGCTAGTTCTTTGAAAGAGGGCTTAGCTCGATCCAGGGTTGTTTGAAGAGCCCATTCGTGGCTAGCTTGGCCTCTAAATAGCAGCTGGGAATAAAATCCAACTTGCTTGCTGGGATTCTCATTCTCGATCCCAAGAGTATGCACCTTATCTTCAAGGTCTTCCCAAGACCGACAATCGATTTGTCGTTCCATGTGTTGTGCCTTATGAATTATTTTTGCGATGAAAGCGGACTTTCCCACAGACTACCACAATTGAAGGGCGAATTCATGAGCAATGCGACCAATGATTCGTCGCCCCTCTGCGTCTCACGATGGGTCGGCGCCCCGGTCGGGCCTAACGCCAGGATTGACCGGCACGGCCCCAGCCACGCGATCGGAGGAGAGCAAAAGACTGAATGATGACGGCGGCTGGTTGGATCACAACCAGGGCTGTGTCCGGAGTCGAATCCAAGGTTAGGCAAGTACGGCCAT
>JARLHX010000319.1 GCA_031292035.1 Negativicutes bacterium
AGGATAAAAGCCCTCGGCGAGGTGTTTCTTTATGCTGACTACTCTGGCCCTTCTGCCCTCCTTTGGCTTTGGCGACCGCCTCGGTCTTGCCACCGCCGGTCACATCGCGGCAGTCAAAGATACGAAGTTTGCCCCGATATTCGCCCAGCAATCCGTACGTGAGAATGCGCGCACCGGACGCACACCCCAACAGGTGCTGGATGACGCCAAACGCGCCGTCGATGCCGCCGGGTGGGAGGCTCCGTGGGGCGCGGACGCCGATCACCTGAAAACTGTGGATGACCTGCCGGCCTTTGTCCAGGCTGGTTACACTTTTTTCACCGTAGACCCCGGCGCATACGTAGATAATGGCGCCGACACGGAATCCATCCCCATTTTGTTAGAAAAAGCCAGGAAGCAAAACTGGGATGAAGTCTCAGCGTTGTACCTTTCTCAAAACGGTGACATAGGCTTTGGAGAGTTCGACCCTGGGACTCTAGCCAGGGCGGTAGTGAAATATGGCAGGGCCATCCAGCAAATCGTGGGAATGTACCGGCGCCTTGCGGAATTAAAAGAGAGCTTTGACTTTGAAGTCTCGGTGGACGAAACCGACTCCCCCACGACCGCGCTGGAACATTACTTTATCGCCAGCGAGCTGAACCGGTTGGGCGTACGTTTTACATCGCTGGCGCCGCGCTTTATCGGTCGCTTCGAAAAAGGGGTAGATTACATCGGCGACCTGAGCGCGCTGGATGCGGAGCTGGCCAGGCACGCGGCGGTGACGGCGCATTTTGGGACCTACAAACTCAGCCTGCACTCGGGCTCCGATAAATTCAGCGTCTACCCGCTGATCGTTAAACACTGGGGCAGCCGGCTGCACGTCAAAACGGCGGGAACCAGTTACCTGGAGGGGCTGCGCGTCCTGGCGGTTACAAATCCAGCGCTCTTCCAACGGATTTGGGCCCTGGGGCTAGAGCGCTACCCGACCGACCGCGCCAGCTACCACGTCTCGGCGGATGTCAATAAGGTGCCGGGTGGGATCGAGCTACCGGCTTTGCTGGACGATTTCAACGCCCGCGAAATCCTGCACGTGACCTTTGGCTCGGCGCTGATCCAATTTGGAACCGAGATCAAGGCCGAACTGGTAAAGCATTCAGATAAATACAACGCCAATTTGCTGAAACATTTCCGCAAGCATCTGGATTTGTTGAAATAAAACCTTCAGCGCACAGTGTTGAAAATCGAGCCTGATCAGGAGATCTTTAAAAAATGGAAATAAAACCTTTCAGCATCGCTATCCCGCAAGCCGCACTGGATGACTTACACGAGCGCCTGGCGCACACCCGCTGGCCGGACGAAGAACAGGACTCCGGTTGGGACAATGGCACTAATTTAGATTACATGAAGGAGCTTTGCGATTATTGGCAAAATAAATATGATTGGAGAGCGCAGGAAGCAAAACTCAATCAATTTCCTCAATACCGCGCCGAGATCGACGGCACGCATATTCACTTCATCCAGGCAAACGGTAAAGGACCCAAGCCGAAACCAATTATTATCACACACGGCTGGCCAGGCTCATTTTTCGAAATCGTCAAACTGATCCCCTTACTGACCGATCCAGCCCGCTTCGGCGGCGACCCGGCCGACTCGTTTGACGTGATCATACCTTCTCTACCGGGATACGGCTTTTCTGACCGCCCTCCGCAGCGCGGCGGCATGTTGAGGCATCGGGCGGCGACGCTGTGGGCAAAGCTAATGACAGACGGGCTTGGCTATACCCGTTTCGGGGCGGCGGGCGGTGACATTGGCGCCAGCGTCACGCAATTTCTAGCGATGGATCATCCCGAGCTGCTCACCGGCATTCATTTGACCTTAATCAGTGCGCATGTGTCGGGGCCAATGCCGTCCGATTTGTCCGAGGCTGAAAAGAGTTTCCTCAGCAAAGTGCAACAATGGAACGCACGCGAAGGCGCCTATTACATGATCCACTCTACCAAGCCGGAAACCCTATCCTTCGGTTTGAACGACTCACCGGTGGGATTAGCCGCCTGGATCACCGAGAAGTTCCGCACCTGGATGGATTGCGATGGCGTGATCGAGAAGCGCGTCAGCAAAGATGACCTGCTCACAAACATCATGATCTACTGGCTGACCCAAACCATTAGCTCTTCGATCCGATCGTATGCCAACCAGGAGCCGGTAAAAATGGGCCGGCTGTCGCACGTCCCGGCGGCGTTTGCCTCTTTCCCCAAAGATCTCAACCCACCTCCCCGTGAGTGGGTAGAGCGCCGGCTGAAGCTAATGCAGTGGACCGAAATGCCGCGCGGCGGTCATTTCGCGGCCATGGAAGAGCCTGAATTATTGGCTGAGGATCTACGTAAATTCTTTCGAACGCTGTGATGCGATCCGTTTATAGCGCTTTTAGAGCCAGGTGACCATCTCGATGACGGTCAGCGACTTGATCTTGCAGCCGTCGAAGACGACCTGCACCTTGTATGGATTATATTGCCTACCGTTCGGGCGCAGCCGGTCC
>JARLHX010000320.1 GCA_031292035.1 Negativicutes bacterium
AGGTGTTGTTGGGAATGAATGAGTTCAAAGGCATAAATTCCGAAAAAATCGAGCGCTTGCATGGAGTTGCCCTGGCTGCAATGGATGGAACTTTAGAGCGGGCTTTTCTGCGCTCCCTACCGGTCGACGAGGCTCTGGAAAAATTACGTACCATGAAAGGGGTTGGACAGTTCTTTTCTCAGGGCATTTTATTCCGGGGCGCCGGGACAACGGATGGTATGACCGACGACGAAGTGACCAAACAAGCTGTCCAGGCGGCCTACAAACTGCCGGAGCTGCCGAACCAAAACAGCATCCTGCAGATTGCCGAGCCCTGGCGACCTTATCGCAGCTGGGCGACCGTCCTGCTGCACGTCTGGTTCCGCCGCGAAGCCGGCGGTCCTCACCGCCAGCCCAGAAATCGTTGAAACAGTTTAGAAAATGTTCATAAAAGTATTGGGGAAATAATAAAAAAGCATATAATAATTCGAATTCCATCGCAAAGATTTATAGATCGCTAATCGAACAACCATTTCTAGATAGCTTGCGTCCAGGTTACCCTGACTGCCAGGGGGGGTAAATATGGAAAAATTTAGCGCAGCACGAAAGGTTGCCATATGACACATACACGGAATCCACAAAACAAGCCGCCTGTTCGATTTATCCGATTGCTGGTCGTAGCAGCGATGGCGGCCGTCTTTTTAGCCGCGGCCGGGTTTGCCTTCGGGGCCAGCCAGGAAACTCACGACTCTTTCTGCGCCTCCTGCCATACCCAGCCGGAATCAACCTTCGTGCAACGCTCGACCGCCTCATCGCCTACCGACATGGCTTCGTTTCACACAACCCAGACAACCCGCTGCATCGATTGCCATTCCGGGCAGGGTATTTCTGGCCGCATTCAAGCCGAGCTGTTGGGAGCCAAGAATGCCGTCAAGTGGTACACCGGCACAGCCATACAACCGGCACCGTTAACAGTCCCTATTGCCGATGAGAACTGTCTTAAGTGCCACCAGGCAGTTACTCAGCAGGGATATACTCCTCAGCAGCAAATTACGGTCCCCGGCGCAAGTTCTGGTGGGGGAGGCGAGCGTGAAGGCCGGGCCAACCACTGGCACACGTTCCTGGCTCGTTGGCAGGCTGCTTCACCGACCGCCGGGACATGCACCAGCTGCCACTCCGGACATCTGACGGATGGCACGGCCCAGACCGGTTTTATGAACCCCCAAACCGTTCAGGACACTTGCAACGCCTGCCACCAGGTCTTGAGGCGTGAAGGCGGAGGATAATCCTTAGGCAGTCCAAACCAAAATTCAGGAAACCGGGATGGAAGAGTACCGCCAGCACAGAAGTAAAATCAGGTTTTTGGACATGCTGATCCTGCTTGGACTGATTTACACCGGCCTGCTGCACTTTCATTTTCATCTCACCGGCATTCGCCAACTGGACGGCATCTTTGGCATCTTTCTTGGCATTTATGCCTGTGCACATCCGGCTGCCAATTTACTGGATGTCGCTTTGTACCACCACAGACTGCCGCCCCAGGATTCGACCAGAAGCTCGTACATCCGCTGGTGGGCGTTAAATATTGCGGTTTTACTGGTTGGCTGGGTCACGATTGTGACTGGCTTGCTGCGGTTTTCCGCAGCCGGTTAGCTAACGTGGCGCAATCAGGCGGTCAATGGTCGATTTAACTACCGTTCCCGCCAGCTTAGCGGTGCTCAATTTGTCGCGGGCCTGGCCTAACTGGAGGTAATTGCTGACGGTATCCCTGGGGATGGAAACCGGTTCGGGTTTTCGAACCAGGCTCAGCGCGCCACTCGGGCAGGTGCTGACGCACAACCCACAGCCGATACAGCGCTCCGCATTGAACTCGGCGCTGCCGGAGGTGCCGAGTGCAATTGCCTCCATCTGGCAGCGCTCAGTGCAGACCCCACAAGCCGAACACAGCTCGGGGTCGTGACGGGCGATGAAAGGATTGGCAACCAGGTCGGCCGGTTTTTCGTGCAGCTTCAAGTTGCGTAATACCCCGCAGCAGCAGCCACAGCAGGCGCAGATAAAAATCGGGTCTTTTGAGTTGGACGGCTGCAACACCAACCCGACCTGCTCGGCCAACTTCAGAATGCCCAGGGCTTCATCCTTTGAGATCATACGGCCCCGCCCCATCAAAACGGTGTGCCTGGCACCATCGTCAAAGGAAAGACAGGTCTCCAACGGTTTCCCGCAGTCATCGCCTTTGATCTGATGGCCTTGCCGGCAGATACAGTTGCGAACTGCAAAACTGGTGTGAGCGTTCAGGATTTCCTCGGCGCGCTCGTAGGGCATCACATCGGTCTGAACTGGGATGCTGACGCCAATAGGGATCGTGCGGATTTGCGGCACCTTGGTCCAGGGCCCCTGTTTAAAGAAGGTTGGCAAATACTCATCGACCAGATCCACCAGCTCCCGGTCCATGTGATCGACCTGTTCTTCCATAAA
>JARLHX010000321.1 GCA_031292035.1 Negativicutes bacterium
CAGCGCCTTCTTCAGACTGTCGAGCAATCCGCCCTGATCCAGAGCGGCGGCGGCGTCCGTGCCAGCCAAAAGTTGATCCAGCAAATCAGACGGAATCGCAGGTTCTTTGCGTCGGGACATAGTGGGACTCCTTCTTACCCATTATGCCCGCCCACACACGGAATTCCTGACAGTCCCGAAGTGGAACGATATCCCGTCAGGCGGCGCATGTCAGATCCTCGTCGTTCGGCTCTGCGGCGCGGCCACCATCTGTCGGATCCGGCTTGTCGCCAAATATTAAAGACCATGCATGTTCACTCCGCCATCCTTTGAGGCGGCGCCGCACCGTTCTCAGCAGGCCGTCCGGGTAAGGTCATCAACGGCTTCCGGTCAGATTGGGGCGCCCAGATCCACGCTGGCTATCGCTCGGTCACCGGCACCGCGCGCCTCTCGGGCTAATCCGCCCTCAGCGCCATCCGCGACCTCGTCGACGGCAAATTCGCAATCGCCTGATCAGGCAACCGCAAGCCAACCCCGTGAGCAGTTACTGGCCCATTGCGATTATCTCGCGCGCCCAGTGATGCGCTGAAGCACAAGCCTCCATTCCCACCACGCATGGTGAAAGCTTCGAGAAAAAGCCAAGGACCTCACCCCGGCGCAACTTTCGCCGCACCAAAATCGCTCCATCGCAGCCAATTGCGTGCACCTGGAATACATCCTTCGCCAAATCCAACCCGACGGTGACAATCTCCTGGGCCACCTTCCGACTCCTAGACGTGGACCTACAACGGCTGCATCATAACACAGCTACGCTGGTGCAGGGACCGTCCTCGCCATCACGTCACGGGGCGTCGCGGATCGAGATATGCCCAAAACTCGAGCGCCATGCGTGTGCCTGACAAGCCCCACGACAATGATGACATTGGACCTACCGATGCATCAAAGTCTGAAACTTGTTTTCACGTGATTTTTGACGAAAAATCGTTTCCCGTTTCCCGTTTCATGCGCTGCGCGGCATGGCGCCCATCACAAGCGTTGTCAGATCGATACGGTAATCGCCATGATCGACAGTAGGCCAAACCCGATGGCTTCTAGCACCGAGCCTCGCCCGCCCTTCTTCCCGCCCTTGGCCTGATTGGCGAGAGCGGTCGTGCTGGCTTTGGTGGCGTTAGCCGATGCGTCGCCGACCAAACTCGGCGCCACGATCGCGGATGTCGCGGCTATAGGAGCTACCTGCGCGGGCACAATGGCCGCATCTTGAGCATAGGCAGTCGTGCTGGCAAGGAGTGAAGCGGCAAGGATCGTCGAAAAAGCAGCAATTTTCATGGTAGCCTCCTACTAGGTATGCTTGCTTTGTATCCATTTTGAAGCGGATGATAACTAAGTATATATACCTATTCCGTCAATATGGACCAATTTGGCACACACATAATTGACGGAATTAAAAAAAATTTTTAGCAAATTCCAGCTTATGTCGGAAAAATATCCAAACAGGATGCATGAAGTTTCTGAATAAACGTTCATTATAGAACAATCTATTCAACAAAAATCACGTTTTACCTGATATTCAATCTCATGCATAAAACGCATTGGGATATTAAAAGATGAAAAACAAAACTTTTCCAAAATTCACATCTATTTTTGCAACATTATATTTTATTTTTATACCATCTACATCGGCCTTTTGTCATGGTAGTCAAATGTATGGCCCTCCTTCTCCAGAAGATAAAGCAACACGCCCCACCCCACCCGCAGATATTTCCTCAAAAGAGCTCGACGAGACCGAGCGAAAACTCGTCAGGACGCACCGCCTCGTAAACAATCTCGAAATTGGCTACCAGTTGCTTAACGCGCTCGACGCGGCCCAGACGATCAGTTGCGTCCACAAGCCCAACTGCGAAGAAGGCAATCCACTTTACGGCAAACGACCATCGCTGGGGACAATCATCGGCATCAAGGCCGCATCTGCCCTTTTGCATTATAGAGCAAGCCGCACACTGCTCCGCCACGATCCGAACACGGCCATCCTGTTCGAAGTCGCGACGACAACTGTGCAGGGCGTCGTGTGCGGCCTCAACTTCCGCTACACTTTCTGAACTGTCAATCGGCGTCCAAACGGGGGTCTGTCTCATATGTGGAACGGCCCGGTTCGCATTACAGATGCATTTTTCTCTTGAGATGTCTCAAGCCGACCGGCACAGGTGACGACGTCAGGATCGCCTACTGGTCACACCGGCGTAAATGGGAGGACATCGACGACATGGGCGGATGTGTCCTGCCCCTCGATCAGGCACTCAAGCACGTCGCAAACAACAGCATCTTCTGGATCTGGACCTGACCCAAAACGTACAAAGTCGAGCTTAGACCCGGGCGCGGCACATATTCACAGCGCTCGGTGCGAGCCGTGCTGTTTTGCGGGTCGGATGCAGCATGGTTTTCATGAACGGCGGTTTGGCGTAAGGGCCTTGGCCTCCGGGCAATTTCGCCCGGTCGGAGAAAGACCTTTTACCGTGGACGAAGA
>JARLHX010000322.1 GCA_031292035.1 Negativicutes bacterium
GCGGAGTTGTTGGCCTTGGCGCCGTTGATGATCGAGGCAACGAAGGTGTCACGGCTCAGAGCACCGTTGTCCAACTGGGTGACCCAGTAGCTCAGTCCGCCGGTGTCGGCAGCACGACCAAGTACGTTGAGGTAAATCTGCTCAACAAAGTTGGTAGTGGACAAACCATCAGGGTAGTACTGCTTGGCTTCCGGCTGCGAGTCCATCCAGTTTTTTGCAATCTGGGCAAGAGTGATGACCCCTGTATCGAGCTCGTTTACCCAGTAAGCAAGACCGCCTGAATCAGGAGCGCGGTTGAAAAAAGCGGTGTACAGCTCAGCAACATCCGTTTGGCTACTCATTTAAAGCACAACTCCCTAACGCGAAGATACGAAATCTCATAGAAATGAAATTTTTGATGTTTTGGTTATTTTTTGGTCAGCAACACAGACAGCATGGTGCGGAAATTTCCTACACGGGGCGCAAGCATCGCACCGAACAAAAAAATCTTCTAGGGAAACCCTGAAAAAGACTTCCATCTTTGGTGAAATACCCACCTGACTCGTGGTAAGTCACCGTTTTTTTGACTCTTAGTGGCGAAGGCATCAAAAAATTGGCGGCTACTTCAGGGCTTTTTACCTGTCTGGATGACCTCTCGGTAAAAAATACGTCGCCCATAAAACTTTTTCCTACATCTTAATAGGGCAACCTTGAACGGTTCGGTAATGAGCTAATCGCGATGAATATTGCGTTTTCTGGACCGTTAAAATCAGGTCCAGCTCGCCAGAAACGGTAAAAGCTTAGCCTTTGGCTTATGACAATGCTTATGCATTCGTGGCTACTGAGGCGGACATTATTGGCTGTTTCAGGCTACTGCTGGGGCGCGCTCCCGAGAAAAAAGTGGCACGGGCATCGGCTACTTCTCGGTCCTTGTCCCTAGGCGAGCCGGTAGCGCAGGTAGGGTATTGGCGGCTGCAACCCTATTCCTACAACATCAAAATGTGGCACTCCAACATTGAACGCGACAAGCGGCCGATTATCATCAGCGAAATATCGCATTCGTTTCTCAAGTGCATTTCCGGCGCGTCGCTCGATGATTATCTCCGCGCGTTGCTGGCTAACGAGACGTATCGGATGTCGGTTATTAAAAGTCCCGAAGAAATCGTCGAGTGCGAACGTGATATCGAAAAGGTCCTCGGCCTGTACGCGGCTCATGTTGCCGAGTGCATGGATGTCGTGGTTTACCCACTCGAAAAGAAACATCAAGTTCATGGTTGATTGACCCCGTGCTAGTCCGATAATGTACCCCTCGCTGCGAGTCAATGGCATCAAATGGAGCTGTTATGTTCACCCCCGTAATTCTGGCTGGCGGTACCGGTTCACGTTTGTGGCCATTGTCGCGTCAAAGTTTTCCCAAGCAGTTCATCGCCCTGGACGGTCAGGGTCAGGGCACTATGTTCCAGCGCACTCTGGCTCGGTTGGAAGGGTTGCAACATGCTCCCGCCGTGGTGGTGAGCAACGAACAGCACCGTTTCATCGTTGCCGAGCAATTGCGGTTGGCGCAGATGAGTAGCCAACGCATCATTCTTGAGCCGCTGGCGCGCAATACTGCGCCAGCGATTGCGTTGGCCGCACTCAAAGCCCGTGCTGATGGCAGTGATCCTATCCTGCTGGTGTTGGCAGCCGATCACCATATTCAGGACGAAGAAGCCTTTCGCGCCGCAGTGCGAGTCTCGCAGGTGCACGCCGCGGCGGGTCGCCTGGTGACGTTCGGAATCACGCCGACCCATGCTGAAACCGGTTTTGGCTACATTCAGTGTGGCCCCTCTGTCGGCCAGGGCGGCTTCACCATTGCTGCCTTCAAGGAAAAGCCCTCGCCAGTCATGGCCGAGGAATACCTCTCCAGCGGCGCTTATCTGTGGAACAGCGGGATGTTCATGTTCCGCGCCTCGGTGTTTTTGAGCGAAATGGAGCAGCATCGGCCGCACATGCTCGCTGCATGCCGCGTGGCCTTGGCGCACGCCGAAAGCGACAGCTATTTCCTGCATGTGCAAGCCAAGGATTTTTCGTTGTGCGCTGACGAGTCGGTGGACTACGCCGTGATGGAGCACACCGCAGTGGGTACCGTGGTGCCAATGGATGCGGGCTGGAACGACCTCGGCAGCTGGTCGGCTATCTGGGACGTCGGCCCTCGCGATGCCGATGAAAATCGTTTGGAAGGTGACGTACTGGCTATTGCCACGCGCAATTGCCTGGTGCAGTCCAACCATCGCTTGGTCGCCACCGTCGGTCTGGAGAACCTGATCGTGATCGAAACCAAGGACGCGGTGCTCGTGGCCAGCAGGCACGACAGCCAGCAGGTCAAGGACGTAGTCAAGCGCCTGCAGGCTCAAGAGCGCGAGGAGTACTTGAGCCATCCACTGGTCAACCGACCATGGGGGCACTACGACACGGTCGACAAAGGTGAGCGCTACCAGGTTAAACGTATCAGCGTATTGCCTGGTGAGAGCCTGTCATTGCAATTGCATTACCACCGTGCCGAACACTGGATTGTAGTTTCAGGTACGGCCCGGGTGATCTGCGGCGATAAGGAATTGATCCTGTCGGAAAACCAGTCCACCTATATTCCGCTGGGGGTCAAACATTCGTTGGCCAATCCAGGCAAAGTTCCGCTGGAACTGATCGAAGTGCAGTCCGGTGTTTATCTGGGCGAAGACGATATCGTGCGTTTCGAAGACCGTTACGGGCGGCTGGAGAAGTAGACTCGCTGCCAAGCACGGGCCGGTGACTACGCCTGCTGAAAGGTCTGCACATTTAGGCGGGTGAGGGTCCCGGTCCGGATGCAAGGTCTCCAATGTTTCGGAGATTTCAGCTATAATCTGCGCCCTTTTTTGAATCACCCGCCAGGCGATTGACCATGACGCAACAGGCCGCCGAAGTCGCGAAACGCCGCACCTTCGCCATCATCTCCCACCCGGATGCGGGTAAAACGACCATCACCGAGAAGCTCTTGCTGATGGGCAAGGCCATTTCCGTCGCGGGTACGGTGAAGTCGCGTAAATCCGATCGCCATGCCACATCCGACTGGATGGAGATGGAGAAGCAACGTGGTATCTCCATCACCACGTCGGTGATGCAGTTCCCGTATCGCGA
>JARLHX010000323.1 GCA_031292035.1 Negativicutes bacterium
CATTACCGGGCGGTCGCATCACGCTTCGACAAGCTCAAGAGAAATTACGAAAGTGTAGTGGCCATGGCCTGCGCCTTCCTTTGGCTACCCATGTGAAACGGGAACAGACCCTAGGGGTAGAGTGTTCGAATCACTCCGTCCCGACCATATTTTTCAATGACTTAGCCCAATCTTCACCGGTTGGGCTTTTTCATGCCGGAAAATTACTCCCACATTTACTCCCACAGATATTTTGGCTCTCGGTAGCGTGTGTTCTCGCCGCGTTTGGCCGTTTCTCGCGCTGCCTTTGGCACCCATCCTGTTTGATGTTTCTCTTCCTTTCAGGGCGTTATCAAGCTGAAGTTTGTCAAAGCCTTGCGCCTTCAAGATGGCGTCGACGATGCAGCCGGTTGTCCCGTCTAGGGCCGTCCTCGCCTGAGGCGTAGCTTACGACCCATCTGGACAGCCTATTCGAGCATCGCAGGTGTGACTTGATCGTGGGCGTCCAGCTGCTCAGGCCTTGATGTATTCCGCCAGCGGCGGTGGCGTTATCGTATGCGTCAGGGCATGAGTCGTCGACATAGGAGTGTCACTGCGCCGATGGGGCGCCCCCGTTGAAGTACTAAACGACATCAATGGCGACCTGGTGACGCCGTACCGCGTCGTGCAGAACTACCTCGAAGAGTTCGTGCGCCAGTTCAAACGGGCGCTCAGCTCGCGGCAAGGGTCCGAGTGGCGGAAGATGACCCGCCCCGAAATCCTGACCGACATCCAACGCGCCGCCCGATTCTTTTACCTCCAGCACCATGCATTCGCCGACAAGGTCACCTGGCAGACGCTCGGCACCGCCACCACTGGCCCGGCCATCAACCTGCTGCGGATCGAGGAAAACCTCTGTCGGCGGCAGGAGACGAAAAACCACTGGGTAAACGGAAAACCGGCGTTCAGGCCAGTATGTCGGTTCACAGTAGTTCAAATGGCACCGTGGTAATGATGCGTAGCTCGTTCAGATTGCCATCGATCTGATTGGCACTGGCTCGGTGAACCCAGTACAGGGCTTTCAGGCTGCTGCCTTTTAGTTCGCCATCTTGCACGGTATAGCCAACCCCCATGCCGTACTCGTAATGGTGTTCACCATCGAGGTTTCGCACGTTGTAACCCGTGCCGGTGTAATGCGTGCCATCAATGCCCCAGCCGCGGGCGGTGTAAATGTTCAGTGTGAGTCCAGGCAAGCCGTAATAACCCATGTTTAGGTCGTACCCTATACGCATGGATTTCTCATTCGGGCCGTTGTAGTCCGAATAGAGATAGTTGGCTAGGTAGTTTGCACCGCTGTCGCTGACTACATCGAAATATTCATCCCCGATCACTTGCTGCCATGCCAAGGTAACACTATGGGCTTGGTGGGCGGCGGTCAGTGCCAGGCTATAGGCATCATTATTGATGTCTCCTAACAGTGCCTTGCCTTGATCTTGGGTGTGGTAGTAGCCGAATACGCTATTCAAGCTCAGCTCGTCTCTGTCTCCCAAGCTATGTTTGGCGCCGACATAGTACTGACGCCAAATATCTTTAAGTTCAGAGGTGTAAAGGCTCGTGCTTAGGGCTTCGCTTGGCTTGTAATCCACACCCAGTAACGACAGTCGGTTCGACTCCGTCGTGTGGGCTTCGTATTTAGTGCGGAGGCTGGTTTGGCTTTGCTCGGTACGCGGCGACACGCGGTCGAACACACCACCTTGGAATGACAGGTTGTTGAACTCATCGCTGATCAGGCTTGCCCCTTCAAAGCTGGAGGGCAGCGCACGGTTGCCATATACCGCCAGCACTGGGGTGTTCACCGCTTGGCGACCGATGGTCAGGGTGGTACTGGAGGTGCGAGCCTTGATATTGGCAAGGCCCATCTTGCTCCACTGATCTTCCACGTTGCCAGTACTGTCAGTCAGCGTCCGATTGTTGGGGCCGCCCACATCGGCGCGGTTACGTTCCAGAGCGATATCGTTATAGGCCGCCACTTGGGTAGCAAAGCCGACGGTACCTTGGGTAAAGCCGGACGAATAGTCAACGATGGTGCTCTGCACCCAATTGTCGCGTTTATGCGAAGAGGATTTACTGCCGTCGGAATTGAAATGCTTGTAGATCGGGTCTTTGGTTGCCCGCTCGCTGGAATACCAGTTACGAGTCAGGCCGCTGACATTCTGACCATCGACGAAGCCGCTGGCCTTATCCTGAGTCTTGACATCTTTGATCTTCGTCTCGACAAACGCTTGGCTGACCGGTGCTGCTTGTGTCACTGACTGGGTGCTAAATGATGCAATTAGTGCCGCTAATATTTTTATTTTCAAGGCATTTTCCTGCATATTGTATGGCTGCAACCAACCGGCTTTGGTAAATTTGACGTGTACTATTCCTACCAGGGCATGTATTGCCCAAGTAGTAATAGTTAGAATGTGTTGGCAGGGGTTTAGCAGCGGGCCGAGCGTTTGTGGAAGACCAGAACGCCAATGGAGCTAATGGCCGCTGCCACCGCGAGGTAGTAACCTGCCACTAAATTATTGCCGGTCAAGTTGATCAGTATGGTGATGGCCGCAGGTGTGAAGCCACCAAAGACGGTGACCCCCACAGAGTAGGCAATGTTGACCCCAGTCACCCGGAATGAAGTAGGGAACAACCCGGCAAGGAATGCCGATGCACAAGCACCGTAGCAACTGGATAGAATGCCGAGAATGCTCTGCACGGTAATGAGGGTTTCCACGCTGGGGTAGCGGGTGAGAATGACAAATAGTGGGTAGGCGACAACGGCACTGACACCGGCACCAAAGAGGATGACTTTCTTCGTGCCAATCTTATCCGCCAGTCGCGCTACTAGAGGTGAGCTGATGGCGATGACCAAGCCATAGGAAATCAGTGAGTAATAGCTATTGCTAAAGCTCAGGTGCAGTTCCTTTACCGAATAGGTGGTCATATAATTGGTCAGGTAATTGGACACAGTCCAGAACACCATGATCGATAGGCCCGCCAACAAAGCGAGCCAGTTTTTTGCAAAGAGCTTCCAGAACGGTTCCCGCGAAGCTTTTTCCTGGCTCTGGAAAGTGCTGGTTTCTGGAATGGAACGACGGATGTACCAACCCACCGGGCCGATCAACAAGCCAAAGAAGAAGGCAATGCGCCAAGCTCCAGAAACCATCTCATCTTCGGTAAAAAAGTACACGAGAACCAGCCCCATCAACCCCCCCAAGAGAATGCCGATATCTTGAGAGGCTTGCTGGAAGGAGGCATAGAAATTTTTCTGCGATGGCGGCGCGTTTTCTACCAGCATTGCCACTACGCTGCCAACCTCGCCTCCAGCGGAGAAGCCTTGGATTAGTCGCCCCACCAATACGATCAAGGGGGCGGCTATACCGATGCTGGCGTAGCCCGGGCAGAGGGCTGGCACAACGGTGCCTAGCGCCATTAGTATTAGGGTTAGGCTTAGGGCTTTTTTGCGTCCGCAGCGGTCGGCATAGCGACCGAGGACGAAGGCGCCTAGGGGACGGGAGAGAAATCCGGCGGCAAAGGTGATAAAGGTCAGGATCAGTGCGTTTTGCGCACTGGCCTCGGGGAAAAATGTTTTGGAAATGGGTATGGCAAAGATGCCGTATACGATGAAGTCATATATTTCCAAAACATTCCCAAAAGAAGCTGCTGCAACAGTACGCGTAGGTGCAGAGGTTTTTTGGGAAGTATTGGCAGAACCAGTCATGGCTATTTCCATCAGGATTCGACCCTTTATTGTTTTTTGTCAGGTTTGAAACTTACCAGCAAGCTATTTTTTAAAATAATACTAAATCGGAACGGTGCTATACTGGTTCGGCATAGGATTGGATGCTGCTACTGAGCGAGAAATGTCAATTGGAACTTCGCCATCTTCGCCACTTTCTGGCTGTTGCTCAGTACAAAAGCGTTGCTGAGGCTGCCAGGCATTTGCATATAGTTCAACCGGCACTAAGTCGGCAGATCAAACAACTGGAGACGGAGCTTGGTACGGCACTGTTCCGCCGTAGCGTGCGCGGAGTTGAGTTAACCGTGGCGGGA
>JARLHX010000324.1 GCA_031292035.1 Negativicutes bacterium
AAGACCGGTATCTCAGCCTGAAACGATGTGTCCAATGACATCGAATTAAGCCTTTCCGTAATCTTGTCAGAGATTCGCCGCCTAAGTTCGTCCATGTTGACAATCGCCCGATTTCTGAAAACAATGAGGGACTACTTATCCTGAGACGATGCCGCCAGCAATACTCCGATCGGCGCCGGAACGATTCAGATCAGCGTTGTTCGCCATCTATTGACGCGCTCCGCACGTGAGCGTCTTTTGCGACGCGGCGTGGATTTGTTAAGCAACAAACCCTACGCCGTCTCATGATTAGGCTACATCCGCCAACTGCGGTGTTATCAGGGCTAATATCCTGCGCCCGAAAAGGTGCCGTCAGACGGGATAATTCGGATATTTTGCGGACACCGCCTGAAGCCAGCGATCCCTCATTTCTTCGAATGGAATTACATGCGCGGTCATGCTATTCATGACCATAAAATGACCAGGATCGTCATGCAGGGCTCGCTCAGGATTCCACCGCAAATAGCTGTCATCCCACCAAACATGCTGTTTCGCGCAATGAAGCGCCATATCCGCAGAACTCTCATCCATTGTTAAATAGTGCTTGTTTAACAAATCCATTTTGAATGCGAACAAGTAATAAAGGGTATATTCAGTCCAGATATTAGGCGTCTGCCCAGTGTAGCGCTCCATGAGGCCTTCGACCCAGTTTTTTCCTTCGAACCTCGAAGAGGAAAGGAACTCTGCCAACTCCCGCAGGATCTGGGTATTCAAAAGCTGCGGCGTGACATACATAACCGGATTATTAAAAAAATTCTCCTCGATCGGCCAGCCGAGCACTGATGCGGAAATCGTCCACCACTCTGGCAAAGTGCAGTATTCTAATGCCGAGACGGCGCGTCCATCAGTAAAAAATGTATTTTCGTCAAAAGGCTTACAAGCGACAATATCTGTGTCGAGGGTCAGAAAGTAGTCACCCTTGTTCCCATCGAATGCCGCCAATTTGATAAGCATTTGCTTGGCATACCCGAATTTGCGGTCGATACGAGCGATTTCGGGGCAAAAATCAGTCTCACTTATATAATTGACTGATAGCTTTTCTCCATAATCATCGCCAATGGAGTTCTTTACCGCAGCCAACTCGTCGTCAGGCGCGATTATGCGGACGGAAAGAGAAGTCGAACCTTGCCAGAAATACGAGAGGCTCTTAAGCGATAATACTGCGCGTTCAACATCTCTGCGCTCAGGGGCTCTAATGCTAACCGGCATAACGACTTCATTGAACATGGAAATTATCCGATCCCAGTTAGAATTCATATAAGCCGCAGGAAACTTATTTCACGAAAGGTGTCTACAAAATTATGGCCGTTGACGCAACGGTCATCCAGATCCGATAAGGGCGCGGCAGCGGCCAGATCGTTATCCTGTAGCCTCAACAGCAGCGGGAGGATATATCATCGAAAAGACATATCGGTCTTCGGCTTCGACCGACGGAATTTTTCCGATCGGCTCCAGCAATCGACGGTTGCCGCCCGCCATTTTCACCATCTTGACGAACGTGATCAGGACCGGTATTTGAACCTTCGTCGGCTGCGCGACAAACAAATATTTACTAATACAAGCATTGATTGATATAAAACGATGTTTTTTTTGCGCAAAGCTGAAACTGATCTTGTCTTGAATCCTATTATGAAGTTGTTATTCAATTTGTCTGTAGAGCGGGAAGGCCCACTCATAATGAGCAGCTGGTTAATCGTTAATGAACAACCGAAAAACAGAGGTGGCGCGATGAACGGTAAGGTTTTCATCCCACTCACCTTGGCTTTGACGACGGTCTTCGCCCATGCCGCCGGACGTGTGCCGCTTATCCAGCCAAGCGAATTGGCCAGAGGCGCGGCGGCCGCCAATCTAGGCTGGTCCGGCGTGTCGGCGAGCGTCGAGGCGACGGGCCGTCAGGGCATTGATAATAACACGTTCTTCATTTACCAAGATGCAGCGACCGTTGCGCAGGCCACGACGCAGGCGCTGCGGGTTCAGCGCAACTCATCTTACCCCAACTCGGCAAGTGGGCCTTCTCCTGTCGCCGGCACGGTTCAGACGATTTGGGCGTTAACCGAAACGTCTCCGACTGGTTCCCTTTTTGAATGGCCGATCACCAGCGAGCTTTATAATCATACCGGTGCCGCCCTTGGTAGCGCCGCTCAAAACGTGGCTATCAACGGCACGGCGTTCAAGCAGTTTAAGTCAGGCTATAATTATGGCGCTGACCAGATTGGCCCTACCTGGGGCGGCAATTTCGTTTGTCAAGATTTGACTAGGACTGCAAACCCTACATCATCTTGTATTGGCGTTGAGATTGATGATTACTTTATGCCCGGCGTCGGAACTGATCTGAATAATCAGCGTGTAGTTCTACAGCTGGCTTGGGGAGGCAGCGGAACCTTAGTCACTGACCATATCGGCACAGGGATAATGCTTGGCGGCAATGGTGGTCCGACGATGGATAACGCCATCTTATTTGGCAGCGGGGGAAATTTCGATACTGGTATTAATTTCTCGAAGTCATCCTTCGACACTGCCCCCGTTTTCCTTGGGCCGGGACAGAAAATCATCTTTGATGGGTCGTCCAAAGGCACAGCTTACAATTGGTCCATGTCTGATATAAATGGCGTCATGTCGCTTTCCTACGGGGCTAACAACGTCTTCCAGGTTAGTTCAACCGGAGCTTTATTCTCGACCGGCGGGTTCAGCACGGGCGCCAGCGTGACTGCTGCCGGCATCACCTCGAACGGGTCGGTGACGGCAAGGGGATATGTCAAGCTTGGGACGACCACAATCGGCGAGCTGGAGACATGCGACTCAGGTTCACTTGGTTCCGAAATATACGTGACAAACGCAGCACAAACGCTGGCGGAAAATATCGGAGCCATCGTTTCCGGCACCGGCACCAACGCCATACGTGTCGGATGCGATGGGTCGCACTGGCGCGTCGGCGGCTGACCCCAATGATTTGTGAGCGGTACGGCTGATCCACATTCCATGTCGTTTTGTAGGCGATAATATTCGACGCGGGACCACATGCGTCGGGGATGTCGGTATGGAAAATGACGGTCATAATGATGATCACAATGACGCTTCAAGCTATCGGCGAATTGAGTGATCACCGGAACGACGCGCCACCGGCGGCGCAGCGACGATGAGCGCGATCGGATTGTCGCGGAAAGCTTCCGACCAGGAGCCAGTCGTCACGCCCGTGACCTGTATCTGAGGCTTTGCGCTGGTCAGCGCAAGGCAATCGTCTATCGCAGTTGGCGGGTCGCCACAACGATTATCGGTCAGCGGGAGGATCTAAAACTTGTCGCTTATAGCGGCAATCAGCGCGGCAGGGTGGTTGATTTTGCTTCCGAATGTCGTCTTCGTCCAATGCTTTTTAGTGTATTTATACGCAGTCA
>JARLHX010000325.1 GCA_031292035.1 Negativicutes bacterium
GCATTTTCAGAAATGGGATAGAGGAATAAGCATTCCCTCAGGGGCTAAAGCCCTCGTTTTTATTGCTGATTGGACGTACGGGCTAAAGCCCGTACCCTTCAAAGCTGCTCTACACCAATGGTGAAAATGCTCTAGCTGCGCGCGGCGGCGAAAATCGGCGAAATGCGGCGCTGCGGAGACAGTGGAGAGAGGCTCGCCAGCGCGTCATTTCGGATGGATTGGCTGTTTTTGGCGCATTTTGTTCTTAAAAACAGGCTGGATTTCTGTGGATACGCATCTCAATGTTGCTTTGTTGCCCGGTATGGAGAAGTTGCGAGGGGGTGCGGGGCTGAAGTCCGGTCTTCTGCTGGAGCTTTGCGGCAGGGCTGCGTTTTCAGGAGCTATCTTTTTATGCCGGGCCTTGTGTCTGGTTTTGGTCGTCGAGGGTTCTTTCCGGATTGCCGGTGATCTGATCTGTACAGGTCAATTGCTATATGGCGACTAAACGGGGACCGATTCGCCTCAAAGAGCGCATTGGCGATTTGGCGCCAATCCAAAACCATTCCGCCCATGCGCCGTGGCGATAGACTGTACGTAAGTATGACATTCAGTTTTCGGAACCTTGAATTCGTTCAAGATATCTCAAATTTGACACGTGAGATTGCGGTATCAACATTCAAGGGCCCTGGACCCATGATCCTCTGTCACTATACCCGGGAAGAATCGTCCAAAAAGATCATAACCACACGCACCCTTTGGGCAACATGTTTGACAGAGCAAAGCGACAAGACGGAGTTGCGACATGGTATTGCACTGGTTGAAGACGTTGCAATGAAGTTACTTGATAGGGAGCCCAATCCTATCATTCAAGAGGTGCTATCCGGATTGGCTGACTATATGCGGACTCGCCGCTCCATGCTATTCATCACCTGTTTTTGTGGCGTAGATGCATCACCATATCATATGGAAAAATACGGGCCGGTCTGCTTTCGTTTCACTCGACCATGTGGGGGACCCCCACCTCTTACACTCAACGGCTTAGGATGTGATCGGTGGTTCAGTCCTGTCATTTATGGCGAGTATGATCAGCGGCGAGCAGTCAAAAACTTCTTAGAATCTGCCACGACGCTGCTGTTAAAGCGCTCCAGCGGGTCATGTGATCGGGGTATTGCGAAATGGATGGCATCAACTCCTCAAAGGGATCTAGGGCAATGCTTACTAACGATCGTCGCATCGTTCAAGCGCAAGAAATATCGTCGTGACCGCGAATGGCGCCTCATCTTTTCGCCTTCCTTATCATTATCCAATTCAGCTCCAGACCTCATAGACGAAAGGTTTAGCTCATTGATCGAGAATCAACCGATACGTCATGTTTCTTCTCGAAGAGAAGCGGAGTTTCCGCCACGAGACGGTGAATTTTGGCCTCCTGCCCAAGACTTGAAACCTTACGATGATGTCGTGCACCAAGCTACTCCCACCCGATGGGCAAACGTGATCGCCTTTGTGAAAGGTCAATGACTATTTGCCTCTGCACTGGATGTGTTCCCGGAAAATGCCTTTAGGCTTACCAATTCCAACCCAACGCTGTTTAGGCTGGTGCTAACAGCCCAATGCGTTCTTCGATAGGTCTTTACGCGGCGACAGCCGGATCGGTCATCGAATACGCCGCAGGGGCGAGGGATAGAGTTCAACGCGGCTTGCGCCGCGTTGATGGATTTTCTTTTTGGATGGGGCGGTTCGGCACGCGACCCGACCCAGAGGGTGCC
>JARLHX010000326.1 GCA_031292035.1 Negativicutes bacterium
ATTTCTTCCAATGTATTCGATGCAATGGACTTCCGAAGACTTATACCCCTTAAGGCGGGCTTTCATCTTAAAATTATTAAGCGAAACCCATTTGTTTAATAAGTCCCTGAAACCTATTATGACCTGTTCTTCTTTGTTCATGGCCTGTCCTTCCACCCGTTGGGGTATTATAGACTTTTGTTTCTATTTCAACAATGTTAAAGGTATTATTCTAAGAATTGAGCTACATCAGCCCCAACCCCTGCCCCTTTGGGCCAATTTGGCCCGAAGTGAGGCTGTCCTTTTTTACACCCGCTTTTTATACGCCCTCATCGCAAAGACATAAGCCACCAGCATAATCCCGATGCACCACGCCAGAGCGACCCAGATGTCATTACCGACAGGTTGCCCCGCCAGCAGAGAACGGATGGCATCCACAATCGAGGTCACCGGCTGATTTTCGGCAAAGGCGCGCACTACCGGCGGCATCGACTTGGTCGGTACAAACGCCGAGCTGATAAAAGGCAGAAAGAGTAATGGATATGCAAAGGCGCCTGCACCATCCACCGATTTTGCGGACAGTCCGGCAATCGCTGCGATCCAGGTTAAGGCCAGTGTAAACAGCGCCAGGATACCGGCTACGGCGAGCCATGACAGCACCCCCGCCGGCGAGCGAAAGCCCATAATCAATGCTACGAGAATAATGACAACAACCGAAATCGCGTTGGATACCAACGAGGTCAGCACGTGCCCCCACAGCACGGTCGAACGTGCAATCGGCATGGAATGGAACCGCTCGAAGATGCCGCTTTGCATATCCATAAACAAACGGTAAGCCGTGTAGGCTATCCCGCTTGCAATCGCAATCAGCAGGATGCCGGGCAGCAGATAATTTACATAGTTATCCGTGCCGGTTTGAATGGCGCCGCCTAACACATAGACAAACAACAGCATAAACGCAATCGGCATGATGGTCACCGTGATGATGGTGTCCATGCTGCGGAAAATATGGCGCATGGAGCGTCCAAGCATGACGCCCATGTCGCTGAAATAGTGCTTCTTCATCGCTTCCATTTACTTTTCCTCTTTCTTACCGATAATTGCGAGGAATATTTCCTCTAATGAAGGTTGTTTTTCCACATACTCCACCTTTGCCGGCGGGAACAGCTTCTTTAGATCCGCCAGTGTGCCGTTGGCGATAATTTTCCCTTCATGCAGAATGGCAATCTGGTTGGCAAGCTGCTCGGCTTCCTCTAAATACTGCGTGGTCAGGAATACCGTCGTACCATTATTAGCCAGCTCTTTGACAGTCTTCCAAACCTCGATGCGCGCCTCGGGGTCAAGCCCGTTAGTTGGTTCATCGAGGAAAATGAGCTGCGGTGTTCCCACCAGGCTCATGGCAATGTCGAGCCTGCGGCGCATACCGCCCGAATAGGTAGCTACCCTGCGGTCGGCGGCGTCGGTCAGGCCGAAGCGCTTCAGCAGATCGTCCGCCATCTGACGCGGATTTTTGAGGTGCCGCAGCCTGGCGATCATGATAAGATTTTCCCGCCCGGTCAATATCTCGTCCACGGCGGCAAACTGCCCGGTCAGGCTGATCGACTGCCGCACATCGTCAGGCTTTGACGCAACGTCGAAGCCGTTTACGGCAGCGCTTCCGCCGTCATACTTGAGCAGCGTGGTCAGGATTTTGATAACCGTTGTCTTGCCCGCCCCGTTGGAGCCGAGCAGGGCGAAAAT
>JARLHX010000327.1 GCA_031292035.1 Negativicutes bacterium
GGCAGTCAAAGAACTGTCCACCCCTCCGCTCATGGCTACAACCACGCGGGGTTTAGCCTTCATGTCGGCGATCACTTTCCTTTTTTCGCGATATAGTCCTTAATGGCCTCGTGCAGCGCGTCGGCCGCCAAATTCGAACAGTGCATCTTTGCGGGCGGCAGGCCGTCCAGCGCCTCAGCCACTGCCTGGTTGGAGATTTTCAGCGCTTCATCCAGCGTTTTGCCTTTGACCATCTCGGTGACCATGCTGCTGGTAGCGATGGCTGCGCCACAGCCGAACGTTTTGAATTTAACATCAGTGATGATGTCTTTGTCGTCAACTTTTAGGTAAATCCGCATAATATCGCCACATTTGGCGTTGCCTACCTCGCCCACGCCGTTGGCTTCAGTCAGTTCACCCACATTGCGAGGGTTGGTGAAATGATCCATTACTTTTTCAGTATACATTTATTTTCTCTCCCATCATTGCGTATTAATTTAGATGACACTCGCTGCAGGGGTTGGATACCTGTGTCAGTGAGCTAGGTCCGTAGAGGGGCGACATGGCCCGGAGACGATCGATGATTTCCGGCAAAACGGTGAGGAAGTAGTCTACATCCTCGTCGGTGTTGCCGCGCCCCATGGTGATGCGGAGCGAACCGTGAGCCACCTCGTGGCTGAGTCCCATGGCCAGCAGCACATGCGAGGGATCTAGGGATCCCGAAGTACAGGCCGAACCACTGGAGGCAGCAATGCCTTTCAAATCGAGATTCAGGAGCAGCGATTCTCCCTCTACATAGAGGAAGCTGAAGTTGACACTGCCTGGCAAGCGTTTGGTCGGATGACCGTTCAATTTGACATGAGGAATCTTGGCAGTGATCTCGGTAATGATCTTATCTCTCATCCGGGTAAGACGGGCGATTTCCTGCTCCAAATCATTTTTGGCGATCTCGCTGGCCTTGCCAAGGGCGACGATGCCTGGAACGTTTTCGGTGCCGGCCCGCATATTTCTTTCATGAGCGCCGCCGTGCTGAATGGCCTGTACGCGCACACCGCGCCGGATATAGAGAGCACCCACTCCTTTCGGAGCGTTGAATTTGTGGCCGGCGAGGGAAAGAAGATCGATATTGTCTTGTTTCACATCAATGGGAACATGTCCGATCGCCTGCACGGCGTCAGTGTGAAAGTAGATGCCTTTTTCCCGGGCGATAGCACCGATTTCGCCAATGGGCTGAATCGATCCCACCTCGTTGTTGGCGTACATGACACTGATAAGGATAGTTTTATCGGTGATGGCTGCTTTTAGGTCGTCAATTTTCACAATACCATATTCATCCACCGGGAGATAAGTAATTTCAAAACCGTGTTTTTTCAGGTAATCACAGGTATGGAGTACGGCATGATGCTCGATGGCGGTAGTAATGATGTGGTTCCCCTTTTTACGGTTGGCAAAAGCCACGCCCATAATGGCCAGGTTATCCGACTCGGTGCCGCCGCTGGTAAAGAAGATCTCGTTGGCAGTCGCCCCTAAGAGTGAGGCCACCTTGTCCCGAGCCTGCTCCACCGCCTTGCGGGCCTCCCGGCCGAAACTGTGGATGCTGGATGCGTTGCCGAATTTCTCAGTCATATATTCCAGCATCAACGCCGCTACCTCACTGTCAACCGGGGTAGTGGCCGAATGGTCGAAATAAATGCGTTTCATACTATCACTCCTTGTTTTTTTCATCACTGCAAAGATCAGCAAGAGAAATGGAATCCAAAACTGTGTTGATACTGTCGCGAACCTTGGCCCAAACCCCCCGGGTTACACAAAAGGTGGCGCGTTGGCAGTAATCGTTGTCAGGTGCGTCGCTTAAGAGACAATCCACCGGGGCGATCGGCCCTTCCATAATCTTGATGATATCACCCACCGTGATTTGTGTCGGGTCCTTGGTCAGCGTATAACCGCCCTGAGCGCCACGGACACTTTTGACATAGCCTGATTTTCTGAGGACGCCCATCAGTTGTTCCAGATAGTGTTCGGAAATACCCTGGCGTTCGGCTACGCTTTTCAGAGATATCGGCCCCTGGCCGTAGTGGAGTGCCAGATCATACATTGCCGAAACGCCGTAGCGTCCTTTGGTCGATAGTTTCATGACAACCTCTCCCGCAATCCCGAGTATTACGATAGGTTTTATTTACTTTAAATATAACAAAAAATATTTGGGTTGTCAAAGCCCTAAACACAATTATTTTTCGCCAGTATGGCGGTGATTATCCCCTTCCCTAAAATGCAAAAACCTGCCATGGCGTGAAGCCGGCAGGCTTTTCAACTACGCAGCTTACGTTATTTCGCCGCAGCAACAGTTACCCGGACGACTTTGCGGCTTTGCGACCATTTAAAACCGTATTTTGACGCCAGCGCATCGAGCACGTCCTTAAGCGTCCCGCTGAGTTCTTCGGTCACCTCGCCTTTGAGCTGGCCGCGAATCGCAACTTCCATATCAAAAGCCGCCGTTAGGGCTTGCAATGCATCTAGCGGCATTACCTTGCTCATTTTGCAGGTGATAGGCGCAGTGGCAGCAAGTTTGCCTGCCGGCCGAAGGACGATCAAATCTTGTTTCACCATCAGTACCAGACGGTTATCCTTGGCGATTTGGTCGAGTACGCCCCTGAGCGGCGCATTGTCAAAACGATTGGTGATCGAGCCATTGAGTCCGCCGCACAGGATACGGGACACCCCAGCGTCGTCTGTCAACATGACAACAGCGTCGTCGATATAATAATTGTCAAAACGGGCGATAACCGGCGAATCGATCGCCGCAGCCGCGTTGGCAGCGGCTGGCAGGAGGCATATCACCATCAGCGCGAACAAGCAGAACTTCTTCATGACCATCCTCCCGCTTTCTACAAATGGAATAATATTCCTATTTCGCGATATTTGTTGCGTATTCCTGTTTCCTCTGGGGCGTGTCCTAAAAATTATGCAAATGCTTTGGGGGGTTATAAGTGCTGACACTGGTCTGAGGGCCGCAGCCAAATAGCGCTGATCACTGCCGCCGCGAGACCGGTAGCCCCTACCGCCCAAAAGCCCCAATCAAGCCCCACCGACCCGGCCAAGAGCCCGACCAGCACCGGCCCGACGAACATGCCGACACTATAGATTGCCTGCAGATATCCCATCGCGGTGGCGCGTTTGTTTTCAGCAACAGGGTTGATTCCATATTCCATCAGCAGAGAAAATGCCAAGCCCCAGCCGAGGCCGGCGGCGATCTGCGAAAGATAGAGAGTGGCCATAGACGTAGCAAATGGCACGGCTGCCGCTGCACCGGCCATAATGGTGAAACCAGTGATGACGGCCCGTCTCGACCCCAGCCAGGTGGCGATCCGGCCGCTGAGAACAGAGAAACACACCCCTGGCAGCATAAACAAAGTGGGCAGCAAGCCGAGTTGAAAATTGTCGGCGCCGATAGCCCGGGCGGCGATCGGGATAAAACCATAGATGGTGCCATAGGTTACCAACTGCAGAATGAGTGCCAGCAGCGAAGCCAGAAGCAAACTGCCGTCCTTGCCCACCTCCAGCAAGTCGGTTACCCGGAGGGTCTCGCGCCGCATCTGCCGGTTGTCGGCGACCGCGAAACTAAAAACCAAACCCACTACACCGCCGACCGTCGCCAGGAGAAAGGTGACCTCATCGCCGAACCGATAGGCCAGCCAGCCGCCAAGCAGTGTACCGATCATCTGTCCCGCGACAGAGATGGCGTTGACAATGCCCATCGCCTTGGCAGAATCGACAGGAGGGTAATAGCTGACATAGAGTACAGTATGAACCACCCAGGCAGTAGCCGCTATTCCGGCGACGGCGCGAAAAAACAGCAGCGGCACTACTCCGGGGATCAGCCACATCCCTGCACCGCTGAGCACACACAATACCAGTCCGAAAGAAATGAAAATCTTGCGTCTGTTGAATTTATCGGCCATAATCCCAAGGGGAAGCCGCAGCAGCACCTGCATCAAGCCATACGAACCGGCAATCACGCCGATCATTTCATAAGAAGCCCCAAGATCCCGGGCATAAGTGGGCAATATCGGCAAATAGGCAAATAGGGAAAACCAGCAGCACCCTACCGCCATCGCTAAATACACTTTTCTGCGAATATCCATAGCCATCCCCCTGACCGAAATCAACCTTGCCGCCTCTCAAAACATGTTATGGTCTGAGTTCGGCACCTGTCGCCCGGTCCAGCATACGTTCCAGACCGGCTCCAAACCTCCGGTCATCATCGCCGGTCCGCTTTTTCGGTCCCTTGGTCTGGCCACCGCCACGCCGCAATTTAGCTTTGACTTCCCGCTCCTCAAGCAGGAACTCAATGTTGTCCTGCCGATATTCCCGGCCCGAAGGACCGAGGCAAAACGCCTTTTTGCCGAGCACAAGGGCAGCCAAGCCCCAATCCTGGGTAATGACCACATCACCGGCCTCAGTCAGATTGATTACCTTCAGATCGGCTTCCTGGGAATCGCACCCCACCACCACATGATGATCAGACATAATATTATGATTGAAGCTGGCCACCGTCCATACTTGCACCGCATAACGGCGACCGGCAGACAAGCAGATTTCAAGAACAGGTTTCGGACAGGCGTCCGCATCAACCAGAATCTTCATCCAATCTTCCTTCCCCTTTTGGTTCTATCTTCTTTAAATTTCGCCTGCAAGCAGTGGATGACCTCCCTTTGTCCAACTTTTTTCCACCCGTGCCGCCGATTTGATTGTGATCGATGACAGATTACGGTACAATAGGAAGATAACAAGCAGCCTGAACTTGGGAGATGATGACATGAGCGACGACAATCTCCTCGCCTTCTACGAGGACCTTGGTTTTGAAATGATCGACATAGAAGATGATCTTAGTGCCCTGTCGTTTGACCTTGACCAATCGGGAAACTACGCTCTGGTAACCAACGAAGAAGGCTCGATGCCGGAATCACTGCGTGAGATTATTTTATTTGCCTGCTATACTCCGGAGGGCTCCTTTCTCTGGAGCACCAGCTTTAGAAACTCTTATCTCTTTAAGGAAGCGTGGGATACCGGCGCCACACCGGAGGAAAAACTTGTCGCCATCCAAAAGCACCGCGACGACAAGCTGTATTATTAGCAAATCCTCTGTTAACTAGGGCTGAATACCGCTGAATTGAGCGTAACGCCAAAAGCCGCCTGTCGATCAGGCGGCTTTTCGTTTGTATTATTCTGCATGTTGCAGCTCAGTTGTCCACAATAGACTCAATACTCAAATCCGTTCTTTCCCGCAAATCAATCGTTTCCCCATCCCAAGCCAGCAACTTCGGCCGATCCATTCTATCCTTGTCAATGAAAACAACCTCGCAAATGGAGCCGTCTGATAGTTTGACGTTGCTTCCCAGGAGGGACAGCATCATATTATCCATAAATGTCCGGCAGATATGCTGCGACAATTTGCCGCTCATTGAGTCGGAAAATTCCTGCAGCACAGAAAAGGGAGTGACTGCCGTTTGATAGACGCGCTTTGAGGTCATGGCATCCAGTACGTCGGCGACCGCGACAATATTCGCATAAACGGAGATTGCGCCTCCATCCAGCTGTTCCGGGTAGCCGCTGCCATCCAGTCGTTCGTGATGCTGCTGGGCCGCGAGCAACACTGCTTCCGACATTTTCCCGGTCCTTTTCAATATTTCGTAGCCGAGAATTGTATGCCTCTGCATGACAGCCATTTCGGCCCGCGTAAATCGGCCGGGCTTATTTAAGATCTCAAGGGGAATCTGGGTCTTACCAGTATCATGGAGCAATCCGGCAAGGACCAGATTATCCACCGGCTGCCCCTTCAGCCCCACCCACTTGGCGATGATACCGGCAGTCACCCCGACATTAACCGAATGGCTGAAGGTATAGTCATCCATATCACGGATACGCAGCAGTTGGCTGGTTACGACAGGCGAGTCGACCAATGAATCGACGCATTGCCCTGCCAGCTCGGTGAGCTGATCTACAGGCACTTCTTTAAGATAGCGAATTTTATCAAACGCCTCTTTTAATGCGCCAACGATTTCAGCGTGCTTGGCGACAAAAACTTCATTCTTCGATAGTCTTCGTTTGACCGTCTCCATCCGGGTAGGCGCTACATCTTTAATGTATATCGCTGTGACGCCCCAGCCGATCAGCCGCTGAATCAGCGTATCGGTCAATACTGCGTTTTCGTCAAGGATAACAATACCGCTATCAGACAAAATGGACTTGCCGACAACCATCCCCGACTGCAACGCTCTCACCGGAGTATTTTTAACTTGATACGACATCTGGCACCGCCCTCATATGCAGTGATCAAAAAAATAGCGATAATTTGAATTGGCAGCTGTATCTACGAAGATCATTTCTGGCCCGCGACAGCTTTTTCCAGTCAACAAATTACTTCGACAAATTATTGTAACATCCTTCCTCTGGACAAACGGCTTCCTGGATACCGGGTTCATCACCAGAAACGCCGGCTGAGCTTACTCAGCCGCGTTTGGCAATCATTTCGATTTCGACTTGGGCGCCGCGGGGCAGACCAGCGACGGCCACGGTGGAGCGGGCCGGATAAGGTTCGTCGAACATGGTGGCATAGACTGCGTTCATCGCGGCAAAATCGCCCATATTGGTCAGAAACACGTTGACTTTTACTACATCATCCGGTGTCAGACCAACGGCGGTGAGAACATTGAATAGATTCTCGAAGCACTGCAGGGTCTGGGCGCCGATATCACCGTCAACCATTTTTCCGGAATCCGGGTCAAACGGAGTTTGCCCTGACAAGTAAACCAAATCACCGGCCTCCACAGCTTGAGAATATGGTCCGACAGTGACGGCTCCCGGGGCGGAAAATACCTTTCGCGTCATACTACACGACCTCCATTATTTTCTTTTTTAGCTTAACTTCACTCTTTTTGCCGCGAATCCCTTTTTCGGTCTTAGGCGGCGGCCTATTACGCTGCGTACCCTGTACAAAAAAGACCCGGTCCTACGTCCTAGGCCGGGCCTTTATCAATAATAAAAATTATATCACAGTGCCGCCGTCGACAACGATCGTTTGACCGGTCATCATCGCCGAACCGAGCAGCAGCGGAACAGCGATCTCAGCCACATCCTCGGGACCGCAAACCCGACCAAGGGGTGTGTCCTTGCCCAGGGAACGCACATGTTCCTCTTTTCCGGCAACCCAGCGGGTCATGACAATCCCTGGAGCCACACTGTTGACCCGGACTTCGGGCGCCAGCACCCGGGCCAGCGACCTGGTGACACTGATGGCCGCCGCTTTTGAGGCGGCATAGGCGATCGAGCTGCCTTTACCGGTGATGCCGGCAATGGATGTGATATTGACAATGGCGCCATGGCTTTTTTTCAGGTGGACACTGGCCGCCCGGCTGACAAAAAACACACCCTTGACGTTAACCCCCATAGCCCTGTCCCAAAACTCTTCCGTCAACCCTTCCAGGTCAGCCAGGTCGACGAAATCGGTCGTTCCGGCGCAGTTGACCAGATAATCCAGCCGCCCGAAATGTTGAACGGTGTTTTCCACCATGGTCCGTACTTCGGCATCATTGGCCACATTGGCCTGCTGCAGCAGACAGGATACCCCTGCGGCCCGCACGTCTGCCGCTGTCGCCTCGGCGTCCTTCGCTGAGCGGGAATAGTTGACAACCACATCTACGCCTTTGGCTGCGAGGCCTAAGGCTATCGCTCGGCCGATCCCGGTTCCCGCGCCGGTGATCAGCGCTACTTTTCTGTCTTCCATATTGATCCCTCCACTTTTTCTGTTCCATCAACCCTATTGATTCCATTTCCGCTCTTAATGGTAAAATCCTGCAACCTTTAGGCATTTAGAAGGTAAATAAGCGCCATTTACACTATAGCTGGTAATGGTCGTTGCCTTAGTTGCTAAAAATAGTCTTTCATCAACCGGCCGACCCATTCGGGGACCTGGGTGGTCGCACGGCAGTCATAGGCCGGGTAGTACGGCTTAATATCAAGCACCGGTGTCCCATCAATGGCGTCCAGTCCTCGCACTGTAAGAATATTCCCCTCCACAGCCAGCAGTTTGACTGCAGTCACCCCAATCGGATTGGGCCGATGTTTGGCCCGCTGAGCAAAAATACCTACCAGCGGCATGTCGTCCCTCCCCTGGGGCCGGCGCACCAGATCGCTATCGGCGGCAAAGGTCGAGCGGTGCAGCCAAAATATCACCAGAAGATCGGAAAACTCCTCCAGCCCCTTGAGACCTGATGCCAATTCCCCTTTGATATGTATTTGGGAAATCACTCCGCCCCAGTCGGCATCCACGCCCTCGGTTACTGGCGATTTGACTGTACCGATAGCTTCAATCTCGATGGTCAACACCTCCTGGCGGCAGCGACCCGACAAGGGCCCAGCCGGATTATCCGCTTATTTCTTATAGATAGTCTTTAGCCGTTCGGCAATTTTAGCCTCAAAACCACGGTCACTGGGCTGGTAATATCGGGCTTTTTGCAGTTCGTCAGGCAGGTACTGCTGGGGAGTGTAGCCACCCAGATGATCGTGGGGATATTTATAGCCCTTACCGTGGCCCCATTCCTTGGCTCCTTTATAGTGGGAGTCTCTAAGATGTGCAGGAACCTGGCCGATATTTCTGCCGCGGATGTCAGCCATCGCCGCATCAATGCCCATATAGGCGGCGTTGCTCTTGGGTGCGGTGGCGATATACACCACCGCCTGAGCCAAGGGTATCCGGGCCTCAGGCAAACCGACGAATTGCACCGCATCAGCAGCAGAAGTGGCGATAACCAGGGCAAAGGGGTCGGCGTTGCCCACATCCTCGGCCGCACAGATCACCATCCGGCGGGCGATAAATTTGACATCCTCGCCGGCGACCAGCATCCGCGCCAGATAGTGCAGCGCCGCATCAGGGTCTGAGCCCCGCATGCTTTTGATAAAGGCGGAAATAACGTCATAATGGTTGTCGCCTTGTTTGTCATAGGCTAGCAGCCTGCTGCCGGCAATGGCTTCGATGCTGTCGCCGGTGATCTCGCGAGAACCAGTGCCATCTAGCATCGACCCCGCCTGCTCCAGTAAGTTGAGCGCTACCCGGGCGTCGCCGTTGGCGATGTCGGCGATCAGGTTAAGGACTGCCGGGTCACAAATTAAAGCCAGTTTACCAAGACCGCGTTCGCCATCGTTAAGAGCGCTTGAGAGCACCGCAATCACCGCGTCACTGTCCAAAGGCAGCAGCCGGAATACCCGGACCCTCGACAATAGCGGCGTGTTGACTTCAAAGTACGGGTTTTCAGTGGTGGCGCCGATCAAAACAACGGTGCCGTTTTCCACAAAGGGCAGCAGTACATCCTGTTGCGATTTCGAAAAACGGTGAATCTCATCGATAAAGAGAATGGTCCGCCGCCGCTCGCTGCGCAGGCGTTTCTGGGCAGCATCGATAATTTTACGGATGTCGGCGACTCCGGCTGATACAGCGTTAAGCTGCTCGAACTGGGAGTCGGTCTCGCGGGCGATGATGTGAGCCAGCGTCGTCTTACCTGTACCCGGAGGGCCGAAAAGAATGAGCGACGGTACTGTGTCAGCGTCGATCATTCGCCGCAGAAATTTGCCGGTGCCGACCACGTCAGCCTGTCCGACAAACTCATCCAGGTTCACCGGCCGCATACGCACCGCCAGGGGAAGGGGCGGTTTAGGGCCTAAGATCCGGTCGTCGTCAAATAAATCCATCCTGATGGCTCCTTTCCGGGCTGACGGCAAAAATTAACCGCAGGCCGGGCGCAATTTGGCCAAAACGGCCAAGGTATAGTCCACATCGGCACGATCGATATTGCAATGGGTCACCATGCGCACCCGCCGTTCGCCGAAGGCGTTGGCTTTGACGCCATTATCTTTAAGCGCCGCCACAAATTGCGGCGGATCGATTTTCTCACCGGGGAGGCTGAAAATGACGATATTGGTCTGAACGGTAGCAATATCGATATCATAACCAAGATTGGCGATTCCGTCAGCCAGTATTTTGGCGTTTTGATGGTCCTCGGCCAATCGCTCGACCATCGACTCCAAACCGACAATGCCGGCTGCGGCGATGACACCGGCCTGGCGCATGCCCCCACCCAGCATCTTGCGATAGCGGCGGGCCTCGGTGATAAAGGAGCGGCTGCCGACCAGCAGCGAGCCGACCGGGGCAGCCAGTCCCTTCGAGAGACAAAACTGAACCGAATCGACATGCCGGGCTATTTCCTCCGCCCGAACCCCCAGGGCAACGGCGGCGTTAAAAATCCTCGCGCCGTCCATATGTACCGGAATGCTGTGCTTTGCGGCAAGCGACTTGATTCCCGCCAGACCAACCAGTGAATAATAGGTGCCGCCAGCCCGGTTGTGGGTATTTTCGACACAAATCAGCGAGGTCGTCGGGGCGTGAACATCGACAGGCCGAATCGCCGAGTGGATGGCAGCCGCGGATAAGATTCCCTTATCGCCAGCCACCGGCCGCACTTGAACCCCGGACAGGCAGGCCAGTCCGGCTACTTCGTAGTAATAAATATGGGCCTCAGCTTCGCAGATGATCTCGTCACCCTTAGAAGTGTGGACCATGGCTGCAATCTGGTTGCCCATGGTGCCGCTGGTGACATAGAGGCCGGCTTCCTTGCCCATGATGGCTGCGCCCTTTTCTTCCAGGGCGTTGATGGTTGGATCCTCACCATAAACATCGTCGCCCACCTCGGCCTGGAACATGGCTTGCCGCATGGCCGCCGTCGGTGTGGTCACTGTATCGCTACGCAAATCAACTGTTCGCACAAGATCACTCCTAATCCTATTTTCGTATATCTATTTCTTGCCAGGCTGGCAAAATCCCTCTGCCTGCGAGAAAAAAGCCACCTTTATACATGACCGATACGCAGCAACTACCCCAAAAATAAAAAACCGGCCTTCGCCGGTTATTTTAAAATATAAAGCCCCACCATGCCGTTTGCCGAAGTTTTGAGCCTGCCCTCGGCAGGTGGGTGCCTTCCCAGTCATTTTATGTGTCCCCTAGCGTCTCGAACGGGGGCATACACGCCATCACTAGAGCACAGGCTCCCAAAGTAAAAGTGTTGGTTCAAAACTTCGGACTGTTGCGCACACAGCAGGGATTTATGCGGTTATAAACTGTTTGACTTTTCCGTCTATATCTTAGCAGAGTCAGAGGCGAAATGCAAGGGAAAACACGACGGAATCTTTTGCCAAATACAGGCCCGGCGGGCTTCGGTCAACTATTCTTGTCTCTATTTTCCCCAATATGACTAACGCCGATCATACCAAGACCGATAAGATTAATAGCGGTTTCGATCATTTCGTCAAGACCCACCCCAGAACGCTGGAGCAGACCGCTGCGGCTGGATAAAAAGACTCCTTCAGCCACCGAATGAAGATACAGCGCCAGTTTTCGCGGTTCTACCGACCGCAGTTCACCCCGTTCCACTCCCTGCCGGATGACGTCTTCCATGATCTCTACCAATTCCAGCGATTTGTGGGAAAGGATTTGCTGCAGATTATCCGGCAGGTCGATACCGGCCAGGGGATCGGTAGCCAGATGCATGATCTCGAAAAGCTGGGGTTCGTGGTAGTAAAAGCCCTGATAGGCACAGTACATATTCCTGAGCCGGAGGCCGGCGCGCTCTTCACTGGCAGCCGCCTGCCGGAATGCGGTGATCAGGGTGTCGAACGCTTCGCCGCAGATGTGGAAAAAAACCTCGGCTTTGTTGGCAAAATGAAAGTACAGTGGCCCGGTGGATACTCCCGCCGCCTGGGCGATGGTTCGCATCGCAGTCTTATGATAACCCTGTGACAGGAAAAGCTCGCGGGCCTTAGCTAGTATGGCGGCGCGGGTGTCGGCGTATTCAGCGTGTTGTGGCATGAAGCCTCCTTGATCAGTCATAATTTAGGTTCGCCCCAGAAGTTTTTTGAACGGAGCCACCATGTGATCCTGCATCGACTGGCCGTAGACACCCCGGCGGAAGTGCGGAATCATCAGCATCATGCTGAAAAATAGGTTGCGCAGCCTGGTTTTGTAGTCTGTTTGAGGGAAGTCGTACAGCCCGCTGGCCTGGTAATAGCGGTGGTCGGCGACAAAGGGAAACCGCATCCGCCCCCACACTTCGTCCCGGAAAAGTTTACGCGCCCCCACGCTGAGGTAGGTCGGCGGCCGCACATAACCGGCGTTGGCAAACTCGATGCTGCCAACCGCCAGTTCCCTGAGCAAACCGTCGATGATGCTAGGGTCACCTGCCTCATCAGTGACAATTCCGGCCAGATTGGCCTGCTGCAGCTCGGTATGGGCTTCGAAAATCTGGCGAAGATCAGGCAGTTGGGCAAAGGGACCGCTAACCAGATAGGCCAGTTGCTTGCCGGTAAAGGACGGAATATGAGTTCTAAAAAAACTGCGGTCAAAGAAGGTTTTCCAGCGCGACGAAAGATAACGGTCCTGGATGGTCCCGGATAAAATGAGGATATCAGCTTGTTGCAGGTGGTTGAAAAAATCAATGAAGCCGTCTTTACCTTTATAGGCGCAGGAGTGGTCATAAGCGCAACGGATGCAGCCCAGACAGCCGCCCTTGATATCGATGTCATGCAGATTGAATACCTCTGTCCGGTCGCCATAATAGCCGGCCAGTCGGTCGACCATCCCCTTGATGTTGCTATCTGCCGCCCCTGCGTCGCTGACAATCATGACTTTCAGAGGATGCGGCTCAACAGTAAAGATATCCCCATCCGGAGTATATACCCGATCTGACTTTGTCAGCGGCGGATTGACACGGGCCACCGGCGCATCGCGGCCGACTGCGGTGAAAAAGCTGAGGGCGAAGGCCTTGAGTCGTTCCTGTTCTTTTGTCTCGAACAGGTCGATCATAGCGGCGGAATAAGAGCCAAGAACCTTCATGCCGAGGTCTTCGGCGATGCCGCGAATGTAGTTATGGGCAATATGATCATAAAAATGGATCGAGGTGGTCAAAATGGCGGCTGGCTTGCCGCGAAAGACATCTGCCTGCCGTTCGTTGAGCAGTTCAATGAAGCGCTTATATTGGGCCGGGACGAGGAAAACATAGAGCGGAAAAGCCCATAGCACTGCATCAGCCCCCTCGACCGCTGCAAGCACTGTGTTGAAAGCCCCCTCCTCCTGTTCTATTGCTCTGATTCGCTGGGCTACTTGATGCACCTCGAATTGGTGCTCGGGAAACTGCTGGGCCAGATAGGTGACATACTGCATGGTGACGCTGATATCACCCTTGGGACTGCCGCCCAAAACTGCGATTTTCATAGTATAACCCTCCACTTTCAATTGGTATCAGCCGAGGTCTATAACGTCGTTATAGTTATAATATAACAATGTTATACTTGAAATGCAAGGAGTTATCGATTAAATTTTGCCAAAATTATAGACCCTGGGGCCATGGCCTCTCGGGTCTATGCCGTCATTTCGGCAGCCGAATATTTTCGTTTTGGAACTTTTCGTAGCCGACCGCGCGGATTCGGATCAGGTTGCCGACTCGATCCGACCGGAATACCAGTCGGAAAATTTTAGCGATAAAATTATTGAGAATGCGGCACTCTTTGAGGTCACTCAACTCCTGGCAATCGGCGCAAGTGGCGTATTGTTTTTCTTCTGTGCATTTTTTAATCTGGCAACGGGAATGCATCGGTTTGCCGCCGTGACAACCACGGCATTTGCCCTTGACATAGGCCCCGCAGTTCGAGCAGACCAGACCGCAGTTGGCGATAATAACCGTATCTGGCATACTATCGTCCCTCCTCTCTCACTCCGGTAACAATTCGCCATCAAGGCCACTTTACCTTCCATATTTACCCACAGGCCTCCGCTTTAACAATAAATAAGGAAACCGGTATCTTACCGGTTTCCTTATGGAATCTTGGTGGTCTATTTTTTGCCGAGTACGTCCAGCTTGATCGAAAGCTCTTTCAACTGACGCTGCACTACGGTTGAAGGCGCCTGGGTCATGACATCGGTGGCGCTTTGGGTTTTGGGGAAAGCGATGACGTCACGGATGGAGGGACGTCCGGCCATCAGCATCACCAGTCGATCCAGGCCGAAGGCAATGCCGCCATGGGGCGGAGTGCCGTATTCGAACGCTTCGAGCAGGAAGCCAAACTTCTCCATAGCTTCTTCATCAGTCAGGCCAATGGCTTTAAAGACCCGCTCCTGAATGTCGCGGTTGTAGATCCGGATGCTGCCGCCGCCGATCTCGGTGCCATTGAGCACCATGTCGTAGGCTTTGGCTTTGATGCGGCCCGGGTCACTCTCGAGATATTCCATATCTTCGTCAGTCGGTGAAGTGAACGGATGGTGCATAGCCACATGGCGTTTTTCCTCGGCATCGTATTCGAACATCGGGAAATCAAGCACCCAGCAGAAAGCCAGTTTAGCAGGATCGATGAGATTCATGCGACGAGCCATTTCCAGCCGAAGCTGCCCAAGAGCATTGTTCACCACATCAGGCTGATCGGCCATGACCAAGAGGAGGTCGCCCTCTTCCGCTGCAGTAGCGGCGGTAAATGCGTCGATCTGTTCCTGACTGAAAAACTTCGTGATCTGCGACTTGATGCCGTCAGGAGTGTAGCAAATCCAGGCCAGCCCCTTGCCGCCATAGTTGCCCACATATTCCACCAGTCCGTCCAGCTCCCGCCGGGCGATATGGGAATAGCCTTTTACATTGATGGCCTTTACCTGGCCGCCAGCAGTCAGCACTGACTCGAAAACCTTGAAATCCGAACCGCGCGCCGCAGCCGACAGATCGACAAGCTCCATGCCAAAGCGAAGATCAGGCTTGTCCGAGCCAAAGCGGGACATAGCGTCAGCGTAGCTAAGTCGGATAAAAGGCGCATTCAGGTCGGCGCCGATAGCCCCTTTGAACAGATAGGTGATCATATTTTCCATCATTGTCAACACATCTTCGCGGTCGACAAAGGACATCTCGATATCGAGCTGGGTAAACTCCGGCTGCCTGTCGGCCCGAAGGTCTTCGTCGCGGAAACAGCGTACAATTTGGAAATAGCGTTCAAAACCGGCCACCATCAGGATTTGTTTGAAAATCTGCGGTGACTGGGGCAGAGCGTAGAATTTGCCGGGGTTGACACGGCTTGGGACAAGATAGTCCCTTGCCCCTTCCGGAGTGCTCTTTGTCAGCATCGGGGTCTCGATCTCGATAAACCCGTGGCTGTCAAAGAAGTCGCGCATCAGCTTGGTGACCCGGTGGCGAAGGATCAGGTTGCGCTGCATCTCAGGGCGGCGCAGGTCAAGATAACGATATTTGAGCCGTACCGTCTCATCGACATCGACATCGTCCTGGATGTAAAAGGGCGGCGTTTTGGCGGCATTCAGTATTCTGAGCTCGGCGCCGTCCACCTCGATCTCACCGGTGGACATGTTGGGGTTGACGGTGTCGGCGTCTCTCAGGCGCACGGTGCCGCTCACTGCCAGCACGTATTCGCCGCGGACGCTTTCGGCTTTGTGAAAGGCCTCCTTATTGACATCAGGCGAAAAAACCACCTGGACCAATCCGCTGCGGTCGCGCAGGTCGACGAATATCAGACCGCCATGATCGCGGCGGCGGGCCACCCAGCCGCAGAGTACCACTGTTTCACCGGCGTGGGCTTTATTCAGTTCACCGCACGAATGGCTGCGTTTTAATTCTTGCATTGTATCCATGTTATTCCTCCATCTCAGCTTGAATCTTGGCCAGCAATTCCCCGGTATTAACCAGTTCCTGTCCGCCGGTCTGCATATCCTTCAGCGCTACTTTGCCCTGGGCAGCTTCTTCTTCGCCGATGATGGCCACGAAGCGCGCCGGGTAACGGTTGGCTTGTTTCAACTGGGCCTTCAGGCCGCGGCCGAGGTAATCCATATCACAGGCAACTCCCGATTGCCTAAGTTCGGTCAACAGCTGGAAAGCTGCTGTCTGGCTGGCGGCGTCCACCGCAGCGACATACACGGCGATATCGGTCTGCCGCGCCGGTAATAGATCCTGTTTCTCCAGAGCCAGCAGCACCCGCTCCAGGCCGATGGCGAAACCGATACCCGGAGTCGGCGAACCGCCGATTTCTTCGATCAGCCCGTCATAGCGGCCTCCGCCGCAAACGGCGCTCTGGGCGCCCAGCGGCGGATACTGTATCTCAAAGGCGGTCTTGGTATAATAGTCCAGACCGCGAACCAGTCTGGGATTGAGGGTGTAAGCAACTCCTGCCGCGTCAAGAAGACTGCGGAGACCCTTGAGGTGATCGGCGCACTCGTCACACAGGCAGTCAGTCAAGGTCGGAGCATCGGCTGACAGCTGCTGGCAGCTTTCGTTCTTGCAGTCCAGCATCCGCATCGGGTTTCGTTCAAACCGCGACTGGCAGTCATGGCAAAACTGCGGCAATCTGTCACGGAAGGCGTCCTGAAGTTTGGTCCGGTAGACCGGCCGGCACTGGGGGCAGCCAACCGAATTGATGAATAAGTTCAGGTCGTTAAGACCCAGTTTAACGAAAAACTGCACCGCGAGCAGAATGATTTCGGCGTCCACCGCCGGGCCTTTGGCGCCGATGGCCTCCACGCCGAACTGATGGAACTGGCGGAACCGCCCTGCCTGGGGCTTGTCATAGCGGAACATGGGCCCGATATAAAACAGTTTGGTGGGTTGGGGACCGCTGTATAGTTTGTGTTCCAAATAGGACCGGACCACTGCGGCGGTATTTTCCGGCCGAAGGGTGATGCTGCGTTTGCCCAGGTCGAAAAAGGTGTACATTTCTTTCTGGACAATGTCGGTGGTCTCCCCGATACCCCTGAGAAACAATTCAGTGTGTTCAAACACCGGGGTCCGGATTTCTTCATAGACATAGGTCCGGCAGATATCCCGTGCGGTCTGCTCAACAAGCCGCCATTGGCCGGAGCTCTCTGGCAGGATGTCTTTTGTGCCCTTGGGGGCGCTGAAATTCATGGTAATTCCTCCTCAGGATGTGAACAAGTTGGCCAGCAACTGCTGCCGCCGGTCAAGAAATTTTTCGAGTTGCAGATTATAAGTGCCCAGATCTTTCGGCATATATGAGCTTCTCAGCTGCAGGTCGCGGGCGTTCACCGCCTTGGTAGCGGCATTTGGGCCGATGCCGAGGATGGTCTGACGCTCTTCGATGATCTGGATATTGTAAATGCCCTCGCTGCCCGGCCGGGCATAGCCGACATTTTCCAGGTTGCCGGTCATATACTTTTGCCGGTATAAATAATAAGGAACCATGCCCCATTCGCGGGCACAGCCATCGGCGATAGCCAGCATGCGGGCCACCGTCTCCTCACCAGGAAGGGTGAACCCTTGTCGGTCGCCTTTTAGCAGCGACCCTTTCTTGATTGCCAGGGTATGTACAGTCAGATTATCCGGGGCCAAATGGGCGATCTGCGCCATGGTATCAGTCAGCTCCTGCGCCCCTTCTCCCGGTAATCCGACAATGATGTCCATGTTTACAGACAGGTTTCCCTGCTGGCGAATTTTTTCCAATACTAGTATTATATCGCGGACACTATGCCTTCGTCCAATAAGTTTTAAAGTTTTTTCCTGCATGGTCTGCGGATTGACACTGACCC
>JARLHX010000328.1 GCA_031292035.1 Negativicutes bacterium
AGCGATTCTTCGAATCCAAAATACTTTATCATTACAAACCCTTCGATTATACCGCCGGCTGCTTATTAGATTGGCACATTGTTTGCTGCCTCGAAGTTAAGTGAAAAGCATGAATCTAGTGTTCAGCCCGTATGGGCAGGATCGTTGTTTTATTAAAATACGTTATGATTAACGTATTTTAATATCGAAGTGTCTGTATCACAGTGAGCGGATCTATACAAATAGCCAGGAAGGAGCGAATAAGATGAAGGCAATGTTGCTGCATAGCGCCCCCCGGGGAGAATTAACCGTAGAAAATGTTCCTGACCCAAAATGTTCCGATGACGGCTTGATTATAAAAATGGCGGCTAATGGCATCTGCCGAAGCGACTGGCACGAATGGAACGGTGATTGGGGATGGCTGGGCATCGTACCCTATAAGTACCCCATGATTCCGGGACACGAAGGCACGGGTGTAGTCGCCGAAGTAGGCAAGAATGTCAAAAACTGGAAAGTTGGCGACCGGGTTGTTCCTCCCGTAAGTGTGGGGTGCGGAACTTGTCCCAGGTGCGTTGATTGGTCCAGGCATAATATGTGTGAGACGTTGAGAATTTTCGGCTATCACATCGACGGTCTGTTCGCCGAATACGCCCATGCGCCGGACGCGGATTACCCGGGCAATTTGATGAAGATTCCCGAAGAACTAACGGATATGGCGGCGATTGCCTCTTTTGGTTGCCGCTACCAGACAGCCTATCATGGCGTGGTTTCCCAAGGTGAGGTAAAACCCGGAGACAAGGTCGCCGTCTGGGGGCTGGGCGGAATCGGCCTGGTGGCCGTCCAGGTAGCCGCTTCCATGGGATGCTATGTTATCGGCATCGACATCTTTGACGAAAAACTGGAGTTGGCCAAAAAGGTGGGCGCCCACGCCGTGGTCAATGCCAAGAAGACCGATCCCGTACAGGCCGTAAAGGAGTTGACCTTCCAGTTTAACAAACAAGCCGGCGCTAACGTTAGCATTGACGCTCTGGGAATTGGCGAGACGGCACTGAATTCGGTGCTTTGCCTCACGAACAGGGGCCGCCATGTCCAGATCGGTCTCTCGACCCGCGAAGAAAATGGAATGGTGGCGCTTCCGATCGACGTCATGACGGCCATGGAGCTTGAGTGGCACGGCACTCTGACAATGCCCTACCCGCAGTACGGTCAGATGATGAAGCATGTCTTGAGCGGAAAACTCCATCCCGAACAGCTTGTCACCAAACGAGTGTCGCTGGAAGAAGCTCCGGCCATCCTCAAATCCATGACGGAGTTCGGAACCTTCGGCATGGAAGTTGTCGAATTCTAAAACCAGGGGCTAAAAATTATGTTTACCCGGGATTGGATCGGCAAGCCGTTCCAATCCCGGGCCCGCCTCGACAGGGTGAAACCGCTGGAAATGGAGGATATGCGCGTGATCACCATGGACACTTGCAAGAAATTTTGAAGATTTCAGGAATAGTGGTTTTGTGCATCCGGAAAGGCGGCCCGAAAGAAACTGGGCGCGCCCATCCCATTAACTGCCAACGGGACAAACTGATTATGCGAGATAACAAGAAAATGGAGTCGACCGAGACTCAAACAGCAAGCAGCGAAGATGACGTTTTCGCCGTCCACGAAATAACTGTCGAAGAACTTGCCATCGACGGTATCTGCGGGGTATATTGAGGAATTCAGGGTCGTGGGGCC
>JARLHX010000329.1 GCA_031292035.1 Negativicutes bacterium
AAAGACCCTGGCCGAACTCGCCGGCGCGCCGCCAGCATAACGGTCTGTTGTAAATAGCCTGCTGTAGAAATCTGGTTTTGAAAGGGCACGACTTTAGAACTTATCCGTAAATAGGTAGCGCCGGCCTCCTGGCCGGCTGTCGTGCGGCCGTCCTCGCCCGCACTCTCCATCTGATGGCATTAACCCCGCTTAAACAACCAGTTCAGCAAAGCAGCACTCCTTGATTTCGCAATTTACGGATAAGTTCTTAGCCACTGAGGCAAGGCCCAACACGAAATAGAACTTAATCAGAGGTTCCCTAAGCCCCGCAGGAGCGTTGCTGCAACAGCAACCACCGAATTACCGACACCCCGCCCAGAACCAAATCCAAAATGCGAAATACATCCCAAAAGCCGACTTGCGGGGACAAATTCCTCCGGGTTGTGGCAACTGGCTTGGATGATTGGAATTTGAAACTTGTATGAGTTTTCAAAAAACAGAATGATACCGGCCTTCTCAACTCGCTCGGGCGGCTGAATTATTATTGGGGGCATGCTCGATGCCCTTACTTCGACCTCGTTCGCAGTACATAATGCAAAAGGTGTTTACGCTCTTCTGCTTGGTTCGGGAATATCGAGAGCCGCGAATATCCCGACTGGATGGGAAGTGACTCTCGATCTCATTCGCCGAATTGCAGCCACCATGAATGAGTCAGAGGAATGCCAGAACACTCCAGAAGAATGGTATCGAAGCCGATTTAAAAATGATCCAGATTATTCCAGCCTTCTCGAACAGCTTGCTATTTCCCCTGCGGAGCGAACTGCGGCACTAGCTCGCTATTTTGACGGGTCGAACGATCCTGATGGAGTCCCCCTACAGCCAACCAAGGCTCATGTGGCCATCGCCAAGATGGTCTCGCGTGGATACATACGCGTGATAGTGACCACCAACTTTGATCGGCTGATGGAACGGGCACTTGAAGCGCAGGGAATCAGTCCGACGATTATCGCCACGCCGGACGCCATCCAGGGTGCACTTCCACTTGCCCATGCCACCTGCACACTGATCAAACTTCATGGTGACTATCGGGACGCAAGGCTGCGGAACACCGTCGCCGAGTTGAGCGCCTATGACGAACAGACCCAGTCTTTGGTCGACAAGGTCTTGGACGAATATGGCCTGATCGTAAGCGGATGGTCTGCTACCTGGGACATCGCACTTAGAAATGCCATTATGCGCGCAGAAAACAGGCGTTTCACCACAGTTTGGACCTATTTCTCGACTCTAAGTTCGGAAGCAGAGGAGTTGATCCAGTTTCGCCAAGCACAAACAATCAAAGTCGCATCTTCCGACAGCTTTTTCACCGACTTGAATGAGAGGCTTGAGGCTTTGGAAACCTTTAACGCTCCACATCCGCTCTCAGTTGATCTTGCCGTGCGAATGGCGAAAAAGTACGTTGCAGAAGACCGCTATCGAGTTCAGCTCTATGAGCTCGTCATGGGCGAAGCAGAGCAAGCTATATCCTCATTTAAGGTGAATCCCACTTCGTCCCAAATCACCCCTGAGCTCTACCTCCAGGAAATCAAACATTACGAATTCACGATGGAACGTCTCCTGTGTGTTCTGATTAACGTTGCCTATTGGGGGGAACCGAGATCATTCACATGTCTCAAGGGCACGATCGAGCGTTTGATGGGGCTGAAGGTACACTCCGGTGGCTACGACTACTTGATCGATCTGCAACTCTATCCGGCTGTATTGGCATTCTATGCTGTCGGTCTTGGATTCGTGACGGCTGGTAACTATATGGGATTTACCGCTTTGCTGAAGGAGTTCCAGACAGGCGCAGGAGAGTTGAACCACAAAATCGAACCCGCATCAGAGCGTTTACAGTTGCAATACTCCATTCGCAATGATGAGTTGAATCGAGCCCTTGGAAAGAAGTTCTATACACCCGGAAGTGATCGTGTTTTCAATTTATTTGCGCCAATCTTCCAAAAGTATCTGCCATCCGTGGTCGACTTTGAAAACTTATTCGACCGTTTCGAGTACTTGAATGCCTTGGTCCTTGCGGACTACCGAGCTTCAAAAGATAAATCTATATGTGGATGGTGGGGACGCTGGGCTTGGCGAAACCGGGAGTATGGCGGTCATATTTCAGAACGGCTCAAAGAAGAACGGAATCAGCTTGGCCCAAATTGGCCCCCAATTAATGCGGGCCTCTTCGCCAGCGTTGAGCGATTCGACGAGGTATTGGAACGTCAGCGCACGGAATGTTTGAACAGATTTCGAAACTTCTAGCGAAATCGTTGGCGGGTGGCCCCGGCCCCCCGTCCGCCGCGGCGGAGGGACCGGGGATTGAAGAAAATGCCTCTTTCAGGATCGCTCCTCCGAATCCGCCTTCTCACCAGGAAAAATCCTCGCCATCCTCCAAAAGCCCAAAAACCGGCAGCCGCAAGCCGAAAGCCCAAACCCGTCTTTTGCCGAAAATTACCCCACAAGAGCGCACAATCAATCCATGACAGCTCTATCCAATGTCTCCATGCCAGCCTCAGCCTGCATCAACTCAACCGCGCAGCCCTTCTATTCCCTATTCCCTGCCCCCTCGGACAGCCCACCCCCCTCCCCCCTATATCCTGTGAAACTGTGACATTTCAAAAAAGTCATAGAAAACAAACCACTTGCACACCGAACCCCCGTTACCATCTAGCCATTAGC
>JARLHX010000330.1 GCA_031292035.1 Negativicutes bacterium
AACCCCGCCGAAGCGGGGTTTGTTTATTTGAATCACTTCAACTGCATTCAGGCGGTGACGCTAATGGTCGCGCCGACAGTTTGCCCCATGCCGTTCACCGAAGCAGCAGGCGTAGTCGGTGTGGATGTGCTGCTGCCTTGTGCCGCACGGTGGTGATGGTGCTTGTGGGTTGCGCTGGTGTTGCTGGCGGTTGTGCTGGAAGTCGCGGATTGCGCAGCGGCCTGAGTAGACGTGGGAATGGTTGAAATCGAAGCTGAGATTGCACCAACAGACATTGTTATCTCCTAGATATTTGGAAAACCTGCGCACGCTGCATCGAGGCGCACCGGCAACCATTTGTCATCTCTGAATTATTCGACCATTCAGATGGGCCTACCGCGGGCAATCCCGAAGTCGAATAAAGGCTAACACTACTGCTTTGTCTGGCTTGTCAATACTGTGTAGTAGCCGTGTAACACTCCGAATACACCGCTCGTCTTGTTTTTTAACCCATGCCTGCGGGTGGTTTACCCGCTCTGCGATAAGGAGCAGGCGCCCGAGAGGCAGCGGTGCGATTGCCGGGAATTTCGTGCAGAGCCTAGCGGTTGAGCCCGTAAAAGCCTAATCTTTGGGCTGTCAATTTTGTCGAAAAACACAACACAATGACTTTCACATCATCTAGGGTTGCCATTTAATGAAAGCCCAAAACGGTTTCACTTTGATAGAACTCGTCATCACAGTGGCAATCATTGCAATTCTGGCAACAATTGCGCTTCCATCGTATTCAAAATACGTCAATCGCAGTAAGCTCTCTGAAGGAGCTAACGCCTTGGCGGCATTGCAAATAAAGATGGAATCTTACTATCAAAATACCCAAACCTACAATAATAATGGTGCCTGCGGGGTGCTCCCCGTCAATACGACTAATTTTACGATTACCTGTGCCACCAGCAACGCCGGCCAAAGCTATGTATATACAGCCACCGGAATAGGGACTATCGCCGGAACAAATTACACTATTGACGACCAAGGCAACAAAACCACCACCGGCTCCTCCAATAAAACCTGCTGGATCATCACGGGGTCGGAGTGCTGATAATGAAGCGCCAGGGAGGGGTGACGTTGTTGGAAGTCCTGGTTACAATTGCAGTCATTGGCATCGTGCTGACATGGGGGATTCCTTCCTTAAGCGATGTCGTTTCCAGCAATACTGTAAAGTCGACAGCGGACGTCGTTTTTTCCGCCCTTCAGGAAGCCCGATCCGAGGCGCTGAAACGCAATACGTCTGTTTCGGCCAGCGTAACCGCTACAGCAATCAATCTGGCGGGCACCAATTATGCTAAAACCATAAGCTTGGGCGGAGCGGGTTCTGGGGCAGTGATCAGTCAAGATAAAGCTGGCGCGATTACTTTCAGTTCGACGGGGCAAATTATCACCTCCACATCATATGTCATCACGATTACAAACTCTTCCTGTGCGGCAAATAATGCCTGTCTCAATGTCCAGGTCTATGGCGGCGGCTTTATCAAAGTTTGCAACCCTTCGCAAGGGGACAGCAATGCAACAAACTTTTGCTCGTAAGCAGCGCGGATTCTCGCTGATTGAATGTTTGATAGCGCTCTTGATCATGACGATTGGTTTGCTGGGCAATGCAGCCCTTCAAGCGAACCTGTCGAAAGAATCTGCCAAAGCGGATGATCGGGTAAAGGCCGCCAATCTGGCAAAGGTGCTATACGGCCAAATGGTATCGGACTCCTCGAACCTCGCCAACTACGCTTATCCGACTGGCACGGCGGCCACCAGTTGGGCCACGGAAGTCAAAAAGTTGCCGGGGGGGAAGGAACCTTCGGTGACCGTGGCGACTGACGGCACTTGTGTGATCACGATTTACTGGCAAATGCCTCGGGACAGTATCGCGAATACCTACAGCGTTTCTTTCAAGGTCGATCAAACGTTATGAATCAAAAGGGTTTCTCTCTCATTGAAGTCATGCTGGCGATTGCAATCGGCCTGATCATGTCTCTCGCCGCCACCTCGCTGGCGATATCCTATGACGCGGGAAGAAAGAGTAACATTGCATCTAATACGGCGAACGCTAACGGCACCACGGCCGTTGAAAC
>JARLHX010000331.1 GCA_031292035.1 Negativicutes bacterium
TATTACAAAAACACCCACCTCAAACAATACCACAAAGAAGGCCGGGCGTTGCGGACCGAAACCACGATCAACAACACCTACGACTTCGGGGTGGGCCGACGCCTCAAAAACCTGCCGGCCTTGCGCCGGATTGGCTTCGACGCCAACCGCCGCGTGCTGCAAGTCGAGCAACTCACCCACGACTGCCACATCGGCGCCGAGGCGTTTGATCAACTCCAACAACCGGCCGAGGTCGACGGCCAGCATGCCTCCGCCCTGCCGTTTGGCCAGGCGCGGGTGCAAGCCTTGCTCGCGGCAGTCGTCTTGTTCTGCCTCCAGCCCGAGGGCTTTCGTAATCGGCAACTGCGGCCATTGCTTGCGCAGTTGCTCGGACTCTCCGAGTCCGAAATCACCCCCGGACGCATGAGCTACGACTTGCGCCGCTTGCGCCTGCACGGCTTGCTGGAACGGATCCCCAAGAGACACCGCTATCGCCTGACGACCTTCGGCCTCAAAACCGCTCTGTTCTACAGCCGTACTTACCAGCGATTACTCCGCCGCGGTCTATCCGAACTACACGACCCCCGCCTCGCCCAAACTTCCACCTTGGCGGCAGACTTCGCCCGGTTCCAAACAGCATTGGACACTTACACCACTGAGATATTGGCCGCTTAAAACTTGACCTGACTACTTTGAATTCGAAAAGTCAAGGACTCTAGAGTCGGAAGCCGACTCCAGGTGAGAAGATGGAAGAATCTGAACAACGAGCTTTATCTGGCGGGCCATGCTGAAGGCTCAATCAGGCATCCGTGAACCAGCCACAAAGTGAAAGGTTATGGTTTGATAAACATTGTGCCCAATTGTGGAATTGGCGCTGCAAGTTGTCGCAGGGCGTGATTTTCCCCTTGACATTGATAAGCATTTTTACTTACTATTCAAATTGGCTGGGAAAATGGCCCGGGGTAAGCGCGTGAAAACACCCAATCATTCCACCCGAATCCACCGCGTTCTCTTGGCCCAACAAAAGCAACTCCAAGCCAAGAACCCCCCGCCTCGACACCACCCGTCGCACCTGTGGCAACCTCCGCCACCATTGTGCGCACGGCCACAAACACTTGGGCCACAATCGGACGTGGAAGGTCAAAGCCAAAACCCCCAACGTTTACCTGCCGGTGGACCTGCTCCCCCCGGTCAAGCAATGGACCTTCTATAGAACACCGCCGGATCACAGAATTGGTAGCTCAGATCACTCAACTCTCCCTAGCCTAAAAACAAAAAAATGTGTCTCCCCTCGATATGAAACCAAATGCTCGAGTCTTGGTGTTAGGTCTGTTCACCGCCTGTTTGTCTATCTTTGGCGTCGCCCGCGCGCAAACCGTCGTCTGGTCGGAAAACTTCGACGACGGAAACGCCAACGCCCGGTGGAATGTCGATTTCGGCGTCTGGCAAATCGGAACGCCAACGACCGGACCAGCGGCGGGAGACCGCACCCACTCGGGGCCATACTGCGCCACGACGGGATTGACGGCAGATTATCCGGTTTCGATGAACTCGAGGCTGATACGAAATCAGACTTTTACGGTACCCGCCGCCAGCCAGTTTCCACGTCTTCGCTTTTGGCACTGGTACAGCTTTACAATCTGGTCCGGCGATGATTACGGCGTGGTGGAGATCAAAGTCGGAGCCAACGCCTGGCAGGCGATTTCGCCACATTACACGGGCGACTCCGGAGACTGGACGTGCGCAGCCATTGACCTGAGCCCCTTCGCCGGGCAGACGGTGCAGTTGGCCTTTCATGCCGTGGATGTAAACGGCGCATATCCTGATGTAGGCTGGTATGTGGACGACATATCCTTGGTGACTGGAACACCGGTCCTGAATAATCCTGAAGGATTTGAGACGGGGATTGGCGACTGGTACGCGGACCAAGGAACATGGCGGGTGGGTTCGGCCACAAAGAGCGACGGTCCTACAAAAGATGCAGTGGGCGCTCAGGCGCATACGGGCCACAATTGCGCAGTTACCGTGTTGAACGCAGACTACCCCCTCACCATGAATTCCCGCTTTATATCCCCTCCATTTATTCTCCCGCCGGCTTCCGCGAGCCCCTATCTGCGATTTTGGCATTGGTATAGCTTTACAACTTGGGCCTCCAGTGATTACGGCGTAGTGGAGATCAGAGTTGGAACCAGTGCCTGGCAGGCAATATCGCCACAATACACGAACAACAGTGCGAACTGGACGGAGCCGAAAATTGATCTCACCCGCTTTGGCGGGCAGACCGTGCAATTGGCCTTTCATGCCGTGGATACAAACGACAAATATCCTGCTGCAGGCTGGTATGTGGACGACGTTCAAATATTTCCCTCCAACATGCCGGTCGGCCCCACTAATATCGTATCCTCGATTCCAAGCACCAACATCGATATACTGGCGCTTTGGGAATACACGCCAATCATCGATGGCACCGGTTACACTTTCGGCCTGTCCAACGCGCCCTCGGGTATGACTGTCGACCCCTCCAGCGGCACCATTTCCTGGACACCAACCTGGGAACAGGCAGCCAACGATACCTACACCAATATCACGTACATGGTCTATCAATCAGGCGCACTGGCCGCTTCGACCAACTTTAACGTCACTGTCACTGATGTCGGTGTGTCATCGATCGCCACCGCAACCTCAGTCGTGACCAATGGCTATTTAGTGGAGGCTACCCTTACCTACGGAGGTTTTGGTTATACGAACACGCCTGGCGTGAGATTCATCGGTGGCGGCGGCAGTGGTGCAGAGGGAGTATGCGTGGTCAGCAATGGGATGGTCATTGGGGTTGACATTTCAAACCCCGGCAGCGGTTATAGCAGCGCCCCGATCGTGGTCATAGCGCCACCATTTATCCCAAAGCCTGCGATGGGCATTGTCGCGCTGTCTTTCCTGAGCTTCACCAACCTGGTGGTAGGCACCTCTTACCAGTTTCAGTTTGACCTTGGAGGCACATTGATCAACATCGGTCCGTCTTTCAGCGCAACCAATACAACCTTCACGCAGTATGTCTCAGGAACGGTTGGTCCAAATGACTACCAGTTGGCAACAGAACCTGTTCCCGCTCAAGCCACCGCCTCGCCAGAAGTGGTCGGTGGTTTTGTGGTCGGGGCTACTGTGACCAGCGGCGGGTCGGGATACGCCGCGCCCCCCGCCGCGCCTCCGGCCGTGACCATCAGCGGAGATGGCATCAACGCCACGGCCATCGTCCAAGTGAGCGAGGGTGGGGTCGTCACCAACATCTCCATTACCAACCCAGGCAGCGGTTACACGGACGCGTCCATGACGATCGCTCCACCTCCGGAAACGATTTTGTCGCCGAATGTGACGCAAGTGATGGAGCTAGATTTGGAAAGCCTTTCGCCCTACGATAACTACCAACTGGAATTTGTCCCAGTTTTGAATGGGGATTTGAGTAATCTCGGCACTCCTTTCACTCCAACAGAAACGACCAACACACAGTACATCAATGTGACCGGATCGGCTGGGTTCTTCCGGGTCCAATGGCTTGGGCATTAGTAGCGAGCATTTTGCGCCTTTAATTGCTTGGCTGGTGTAGTCGGGTTCGGAAGGCAATTCCGGGCCCACCCGTGTAGGGCTGAGTACAGGCGGGCGCAGAGAAAATAATTTCCTAACAGTGCTTGGCATTGTGACCCCGCACCTAGGCGAGATACCTGGGCAGCAAATCCATCAAGGAGCCAGTTAATCGTAACATAATAATGTCCTTATTGCTTGGCTAATAACATTGATGGTCCACCCATGGCTCGGAAGCCGCGCATTGAGTATGCCAGAGCGGTCCACCACGCCATGAGCTCCGATTGGGATCGTGAACGGTCCTGGGAGGGGCGCAGTAAGGACATTTATTGTGAAGATATGGACCCGCAGGAATTTCACAAAACGCTGGCGGAAAAGTGCCAGCAGACCGGCTTTCAAATCCACCCTTACTGTCTGATGGCCAATCCGTTTACTGAGTATACCCGATTCGATAGAACCGTAGCGGTGTGGCATTGGTCTCCGGGTCACTGATGGTCAAAAAGCCCCCAACGCTCTTTAATTGACTGACCGAAACCCAGTCCGTAAACGGGTCAGTTAATAATAATGTCATATTCGTCAAAAACGGTGTCAACCCATAGAAAGGTTCATTATTGGAGCTCGACGTCAGAATTCATGGGTAGATTCTTCGGGCTCGGGGAGCTTGCCTAACGTGTGATACAAGGCTATTTCCATGGCTTTATAAGTACGAAAACCATACGAACGTCTGGTCACCACTCGGA
>JARLHX010000332.1 GCA_031292035.1 Negativicutes bacterium
AAAAATATCGGCAAGCGACGGTTGCCACGCTGTGTAACGTGGTGCGCCACTTCGGGGATCACTATGCGCGCAAGCCTTGCCATGGGCCAAACGTGACATCTAGGCGCTCTGAGGTCAATTGGATATTGCGTCCCCGGAACTTCCAATTGGATATTGCGTCCCCGGAACTTCCCTTGGATATTGCGTCCCCGGAACTCCCGCGTCCCCGGAACTCCGCCAATTGGATATTGCGTCCCCGGAACTCCGTTGGCGTCCCCGGAACTCCGTTGCGTCCCCGGAACTCCGCATCGGTGGTTGCGCGCTGCCAACTATTGTTTTCAATCGCTTGCCCGGTTTTCTGGCAGTGTCCAACCACCCGCCGCACGCAGGAACGGTGCGTAACGTTCACTCGAGAATGCAATGATGGATGCCACTGGGAGCCGTCTACGCCATCGATCGGGGTGCCTTGTTCCGCTTCGCGCGCATCCCGGTGTTGACGGAAAACATGACCAGGCCAGAAACCCACTTCTGCGGGGTGGCGCCATTTTGGCACCGGCACTTATGGCATAACATCAATGGGTTATGGCGCTGGCGTCAAAACGGTGCCAGTCCACCCCTGCGAATCTATGGCGCAATATCAGAGCGTTACGAGCCAAAATGGCTTACGGGGGACCGTGTTAGGTGTACCCTGTTTAGGAACTGCTCCACCACGTCGATATGGGGTTGGCGATCAGCTATCAGCGCGCCGATTGTCGCCCCGGTAAGGCAGGCGGCTAATTACGTGCACTGTCACCGGAACCCCACCGCCGTAATTCCCATCCGCCGGAACCAGAGACCCGTTACGCAATATCGTTGCCGTCTCCCAGAAATCGAATATTTCTCAACCTTTTCCTAAAAAAAGATCGCAATAGCTTAATACCAAAAAATATAGGTGCCAAAAAAACAAATGTTAATGACAATAATTTAAAGACATCAGATGCAGCCCACCTTGTATAAAACGCATTTGAAGCAAGCAATGTTATGAATATCGTTGAGAAACAAAAAACTGACACATAAATAAACACATTGCATATCATTATGCTGAATTTATAGAAATCTTCTGCAAGGGGGTTATTTTTGTCGATTTCATCAAAATTACGATACGATTTAATCCTAGCCATTTTATTGACTCCCTACTCCGAAGTATGGCACCACTCATCCCGATGGGCCAAGTTTATGATTTACAGCCATATTCCAAAGTGAAGTCCCCGTAATTGTGAGTGTAGTGCTTCCTTGAAAACCTACGAATGCGCCGCCACCTTCACCCGGACCAAGGCCAGCTTTACTAATTCCCGCCGAGGTGACGTTGCCCTTATAATCCACCGTTGCCGAGGCCGATCCCTGCGCAAGCCCAAAGGCGCTATCCGCTTCAGCATAGGATGACGTACCCCAGTCGAAAATCGTGTTGGGTACAGTTTTGGCGTACTGCCCAGTCACCCCCAAGCCTCCACCGACGTACTTTCCGATGGCCGCGCCATAAGCTCCTTGCAGGGTCACAACTACGCCAAAATCTCCCGGGTGAAGCGCGCTTGGGGCATTGACAACCGCCGAAAGCTGGCCGCTTCCGCCGACACCTCCAATTGCAGCGGCACTAAGGGTGGCGCCAGCCTGAACATTTCCATTCCCAAAGACAATTGGCGCGTAGTTTCCTGTTAAATTTATATTTACAGCCAGATCCGTCTCTGCAGCCACTAGGCTAAGTGTATATCCTGGATTCTGAGATTCAAATTGTACTTGAGACGCCACCCATGCATTATCGATAGGATGAAAAATATTTTCTGAATTACTATAGGACATCGCCTGTAGCTTTGACTCCAAATTGCTATTGCCGTTCTCAGTTGTAGGTATTGCCGTTACAAGTGTGGCAGACGATCCATCCCCAGTAGGCGGCGTCACCCCCCCGGACTGATCGAGAGCGCGCACGTTAACTGAAGTGGTCGATGTGGTGCCGTCTGCAAGAGTGACTGTTAATTGACCAGGAGTGTATTGAGTTGATCCATCTTCGGCCTCAATCGCGGTCGGAGGCGTAAACGCAGAGGTTGCACCACCCGCCTGTGCATATTGAACCCCGCCCGAGGTGTATGTCACCGTTGGCTGTGGCACCTGGAGCGCCTGCGCGCTGGTATCCTGGCTCCCACTGATACTCCCGGCGACGGCATTACCGATGGTATTGCCAAGTATATGTGACCCGGCAGGGTCATAGCTCCATATACGATTTATTTCTTTGCCATACAGTCGGTTATGCCACGCATTGCCCGACACGAAACGGCGGGCACGGATTTTACTCCCAAACGCGGTCTTGGGCGCGGGAGGCCCAATGGGCCGAGATGAGATGATGCGGACAGCCCCGGTCATGCATCGGAGTGTGCCGCGATCCCTGCGCGACGGCAAGAGGAGCAACGGGCGAAGTTCACCGAATTCGGCAAGGTCAATGCGCCCAATTCACTTGGCGATCAGCGGCTTTCCCGGATCAAGGCCGGAAAGAGCCCTACAGCAGCGGCCCGGCGAGGCGGAGGAGGTTTTCGAGGAAGCGTTGGACACGCGGGCGGGCGGACCAGGCTGCTTTGTCGATCATCGTGCTGCGCGCGGCATAAGTGTCGATGATGGTATCGAGATCGGCGCTGATCTGACGG
>JARLHX010000001.1 GCA_031292035.1 Negativicutes bacterium
GAGTCGTTTTCTAACCCCCAACCTTCAATCACATTCGCGTCAATAACACTATGTTTTTCAGTGCCTTTAGTCGAGCTTATATTAACAGAAAGAACTGTGCCCATTATTATATAAAACCTCCCTTTGTTTCGGCCTCTTCAGAACTCACAGGTAGTATCTTGCCGTGGAAAAATTCAAAGTAGAGCAGGGGGACGGCCACCAGGGTAAGACCGGTCGCGGCAACGGCGCCAAACATCATCGCAATCGCCAGTCCCTGGAAAATCGGGTCGAATATCATTACAAAGGACCCAACCACCACTGCGGCGGCAGTGAGTACGATTGGCCGAAATCTGACAGCGCCGGCCTCAATGAGGGCTTTGCGTAAATCCTGATGAATCGCCAACTCGATCAGCACAAAATCCACTAGCAGTATCGAGTTTCTCACGATGATCCCGGCCAGAGCAATAAACCCAATCATCGAAGTGGCGGTGAAGAAGGCTCCGAATAGCCAATGTCCGGGCAGAATGCCGATCAGGGTGAGGGGGATAGGGGCCATGATGACGAATGGGGTCACGAAGCTTCGATACCAGGCCACAACTAGAACATAAATGAGCACAAGCACAACCGCAAACGCAATCCCCATGTCGCGGAAGACTTCATAGGTTATCTGCCATTCACCGTCCCATTTCATAGCATACTTGTCTTCCAGCCAGGGTTGGCTGGTAAAATACTGTTTCAGCTCATAGCCTTCGGCTAGCTGCAGGCCGGCAATCTTATTCTTCATATTCAAAATGGCGTAACCCGGACTTTCCAAGCTCCCGGCGACGTCGCCAATTACATAGGTCACACGTTTTAAATTTTTGTGATAGATGGTTTTTTCTTCGATCCCTGTCTGGGGTTTTACAAGTTCAGCGAGCGGGATGAGTTGGTTGGCTGGCGAAAGTACGCCGATTTGCTGGAGAGTCGAAATGCCGGCCCTGTCCGCTAGCGGCATCCGCAGCAAAAGCTCTACCGGCTCTTTTTCTTTGTCAAAATGAACTAACCCGGCTGTAAGTCCATTCAGGGCGATGCGTTGCGTTTTAGCGATGGCGTCGGTGCTGATTCCGTTGAGAGCCGCCTTATTCTTGTCAACAACGAAGGTGATTTTGGGCTGATCATCTTCCACATACCAATCGACATCCACAACGCCGGCGGTCTGCTGAAAAACATTTTTGATTTCTCTAGCGATTTCGATTTGCCGACTGGGATCGGGACCGTAGACCTCGGCAACCAGGGTGCTAAGCACTGGAGGGCCTGGAGGGATCTCGGCGACCTTTATTCGCGCTCCATACTGATCGCCGATTTGCTTGAGCCCGGGTCTAAGTCGCTTGGCAATGTCGTGGCTTTGGTCCACCCGATCCGCCTTGGGGGCGAAATTAACCTGAATATCGGCGGTGCTGTTGCCTGACCGCAAGTAATAGTGGCGGACCAAACCGTTGAAATTGTACGGCGCGGCCAAGCCGACATACGCTTCGTAATCAGTCACTTCGGGGACGGTTTTCAAGTATTCGCCCATCGCCCTTGTGGCGGCAGCCGTTTGCTCAAGGGTAGAGCCTTGGGGCATATCGATCATGACCTGGAGTTCACTCTTATTGTCAAAAGGGAGCATTTTTACCGTCACGGCTTTCAAGGGGACGAGAAGTGCCGCCAGGACAAGTAAGAACGCAACGCCGCCCAGAATTTTTCGCCGCTTACGCTGGTTATCAAGCAGTGAGCCGAGAAATTTTTCGTACAGGCGATGCAGTGCGCTTCCTTCCGTATGAGCTACATCCGGTTTGACGTTCTTCAAGACCTTATAACTCAGCCAAGGGCTGACAATAAAGGCAACTAGAAGGGAGAAGAGCATAGCCGCTGAGGCACCGACCGGTATCGGGCGCATGTATGGCCCCATCAGGCCGGAGACAAATGCCATGGGCAGCAGGGCGGCAATCACGGTGAAAGTTGCAAGAATGGTGGGATTGCCCACTTCATCCACCGCTTGGGCGGCAGTCTGGAAGGACACCCCTTTCAGTTTAAAATGGCGATGGATATTTTCCACTACCACAATGGCATCATCGACAAGAATGCCGATCGAAAAGATTAACGCGAACAGAGTGACGCGGTTTAAGGTATAGCCGTTAAGGTAGCTGATGAGTAGGGTGAGGGCCAGAGTGACAGGCACGGCGACGGCGATGACGATAGATTCGCGCCAACCAAGTGCAAAGGCGATCAGGATGACGACCGAAATGGTGGCGATCAACATATGGTCAAGCAATTCATCTGACTTTTCCTTGGCGGTTTCGCCATAATTGCGGGTTACGGTCACATTTACGTCTGAGGGGAGGAGGCTGCCTTTTAGGGCTTCGACTTTTTGCAGGGCTTCTTCAGCCACTGTGGTGGCGTTGGCGCCTTTTTTCTTGGATACGGCGATGGTAACCGCTTCGCGTTGTTCGGAATCGGATATGGGGATACCCTTGAGCGTGGCGGCCGGTCCGAAGCCAATAAAGGTATAGTCCGCAGGCTCCTCAGGACCATCTCTGACTGTGGCCACGTCTTTCAGATAGACCGGTTTGCCGTTATAAACACTGACTACAACTTGTTCGACTTCACCGGCGTTGGTGAGAAACCCGCCGGTCTGGACAAGGTATTCCTGGTTGCCGCTGGGGAAAGATCCTGAGGGCAGGGCGAAATTGGCCTTTTCCAGCGCACTGGCGATCTGGAACGCAGAGGTGTTATAGGCGCTGAGTCTGGCGGGATCAAGGGTTATTGCCATCTGACGTCTCTGCCCGCCGATAAGGGATAATTCAGAAACGTTCTCGTCCTTTTTGATCTCATTGCTGATTTCGGCAGCAATTCGCCGCAGCTCATAGCCGGTATAGTGATTGTTGTTGCTCCACAGGGAAAGTGCGAGGACCGGGACATCGTCGATCGACTTTGGTTTTACCAGTGGCTGGGAAACTCCTGGGGGTATTTTGTCGTAGTTGGACATCAACTTATTGTAAAGATTGACAAGGCTTTCTTCGGTGTTTTCACCGACTTTGAACCTGACAATGGTGAGATTCGAACCAGGTTTGACTATGGAGTAAATGTATTCAACGCCTTTGATCTCCCACAGGAACTTTTCCATCGGTCGGGTGACCCGCTCTTCTACTTCCTTGGCCGACGCACCAGGGTATGATACCATGACGTCAATCATCGGAACGACAATTTGCGGCTCCTCTTCCCTTGGAGTAATGAGAACAGCGAAAACCCCGAGGAGGATGGAAACCACGATCAAAATGGGGGTGAGTTTGGAGTTGATAAAAGCCTTGGCTATTCGACCAGATAAGCCGAAGGCGCTCATTGAGGAGTCACCTCTTTTACTATTCCGCCGTCGACCGCCTTTTCCACGCCGTTAACGATGACTTTTTCGCCGGGGTTTAGTCCGGACACGATTTCCACCTTGTTATCGACCTGTTTTCCCAGTCGTACAAGCCGATAGGTGACCACGCCATTGTCATCCACGACATAAACGCCGGTAAGCTGGCCTTTTTCCACAATCGCCCCCGGCGGGAGAAGGAGTGCCTCCTTGGTGCCGATAGGCAGGCGTATTTTGGCGTAGAGACCTGATTTTAGGCCATCGCCCGGAACTTCCAGTTTTATGTGGAATTTGCGGGACGCAGGATCAATGGAGGGCGCGATCTCGCTAATAATTCCCTGGACGGTTTTACCCGCAGCGCTCACAAGTACATCGGCCGGCATGCCGACAGTCAGGCGTCCGGCAAGACTCTCGTCGACATCGGCTTCGAAGGTGTAGGCTGCGGTGTCTTCGACAGTAAAGAGCGGTACACCAGGAACGGCAGTGCTGCCAAGGTCAATTTTCTTGGCCGTTACTACCCCTGTCGAGGGGGATATGATCTGGGTTAGGCCGTAATAGACCTGGGCTTCGGCCTGGGCGCGGCTAGAAGATTGCTGAGCCCTCTCAAGCTCTAGATCGGCAACACGCTTCTGAGTTTCAATCTGGTCCATTTCCTGCTGAGAAATGGCTTTATCATTATAAAGCTGTTGATATCGCTGGTAGGTTGTGCCGGCTAATGACCGGTTCTGCCCAGCGATCTCCACCGCCTTTAACGCTTCGCGATAACCGGCTTGGGCGGCGACTGCCCGGGCCGACAGATCGGTGTCTTCCAGGGTGGCTAAAACTTGACCGGCGTTGACCCGATCCCCTTCTTTAACAAAGACGGAGGTGACTGTTCCCATCACTTTACTGGCTAGGGCACTTACGGTTTTCGCCTTTATTGTTCCGGAGGTTTCATAATAATCGGCTGTCATGGCTTTTTGAGCTACCGTCACAGTGATACCTTTGACTTCAGGTCGCTTTACCTCGGAGGTGCCAGGTTTTACTTTGCTGCTGCAACCGGCTGCCGCAACCATGGTAATCAGCAGCGCCACGAATAGTATTGCAGGAAATCGTTTCATGTCGACACCTCCGTTAGTTATTCCACCGCAAGAGACTGCAAAATGGTGCCGCTTTCAAAATCGAGAACGGCCACCGCGAGTTGAAGGGCGTTTTCCCGCGCGACTAGGGTAGCTCGCGCATTGTCAAGGTTAACCTGGGCGTCCAGTAAATCAACAATGGGGGAGAGCGAGGCGTTATATCTCATCTCAATCAGACGTTTTCCTTCCTCAGCCGAGGCCGTACTGGCTCTGGCAAGCTCGACATTTTTTGCGGCTTCATCCACAGAGAGGTAGGCGTCATAAATTTTGAAGAGCACCGCTTTTTTTACACCGCGCAGAGATTCACCGGCTTCCTGCAAAATCAGCTTCGCCTTCTTGACTTCGTTGACGGACTTGTTGCCATCAAAAATGTTCCATCGTAAAAACGCCATGATCTGCCAGCTTTCACCCTCAGAACCCAAGACTCGATTTCGGTCGTTCATCTGGTAGGCACCACCGATCCCCAGCGTGGGCAAATATCCGGCCTGCGCCAGTTCCGAATTGGTTTGGGCGTTTTTATAGCGTATCTCTAGGGACAGAATGTCAGGACGGACTAGTGCTGCAGAGTTGTAATAATCAATTGGCTTGACGGCGGATGGGACGGTGGTAACACCGGCAATGTCGGCCGACCCGTCGATACCAATAATCAGACCCAATTGCCGTGTAGCTACTTTGAAATTCTTCTGTGAGCTTACCAAGCGCTGCTCTGCGTCGGTTACAGCGGTGCCTGCCCTAAGCATATCGGAATACAAGCCAAGACCGGCCTTATTTCTTGATGCCGCGATCCGAAAGTGCTCTTTGGCATCTTCCAGGTTTTTTTCGTTGGCAATAATGTACTGGGCAGCGGTCTGCACAGCTAAGTAAGATTGAACGACCTTTAAGGCGACTTCCTGTTTTTTACGTCGATAGTCGGCCGTCTGCGCTGCGTACTCTTGCCGGGCCATGACAATCCCCAGGTCGGCTTTGCGGGCGAAGAGAGGCTGTTCAAAGGAAACAGTGGACTGAAAGTCGTTATTGGACCCTGGTTCGTTAAATGTGCTGGGGGCGCCGGACAGGTCTTGCCCGGAGAACCTGTGTTGGTCCATTTTGAGAGACAGGACATATCCGGGATTGTTGGTGCGCATGGCTCGCTCTTCAAAGGAAACCTGTGGCGAGAAGCTGCTTTCTGCAATACCGATGTTCTCTTTGCCCGCCGCCAGCGCGAAACTCATTGCCCGAAGTTCATCATTGTATTCCAAGGCGTATTTGACGGCTCCGACTAGCGAAAACTGTGGGTCTGCTTTAGCAACAGGAAAAAAACTAATCATGACAAGAAAAAAGACCGACAATGAAAATTGAAATTGCCTGGCCATTATAGTACACCTCTCGTCTTTACCTTCCTCCCCCGGGGAGGGGGGCGTGATTAAATTTTACTAACTTTCGCTGATGTTGTAAATAGACTGATACAAGTTATTTTAATAACAATTAATATATGACATGGCAACCCTATTTTAACGGATGTGTTATCAGCAGAAGGTCGGGGGGTCTGAGTTATTTCGATGACTCAGGTGAGAGCAAATCGTAATGGCATATGGATTTTTTCTTAGGGTTGCAAAAAGGGTGTACATATGAATATGGCTGCGATATAATAGTATCAACCCCATCCCGTGGGGGTGGGGATAATTGGCTGGATTCTTCCGCTTTTTGATAATAATTGACTTATGATTACTACTCGTATAAACGGTGACCCTTACTTAAGTCTATAATCCATCAGGATAAAAAAGAAATAAACTATAAGGAGGATCATTATGC
>JARLHX010000333.1 GCA_031292035.1 Negativicutes bacterium
CTGCGGACCCAAATCGGTATCGTGCCCCAGGAAACCACGCTGTTTAACGGTACCGTGTATCAGAATATATTGTACGGCAAGCTTGACGCTTCCAAGGAGGAGGTCATCACTGCCGCCCAAGCAGCCAACGCCCACAAGTTCATCTGCGAAATGTCAAACGGCTACGATACCCAGATCGGCGAGCGCGGCACCCAGCTGTCCGGCGGTCAGCGCCAGCGTATCGCTATCGCCCGGGCGATCCTGAAGGATCCGCGGGTACTCATCCTTGATGAAGCAACCTCAGCTCTCGATACGGAAAGTGAAGCGCTGGTGCAACAGGCTCTCGATAAGCTCATGGTTGACCGCACGTCCCTCGTTATCGCCCATCGCTTATCCACCGTCCAGCAGGCCGATCTGATCATCGTCATGGAAAAAGGATGCATTGTCGAACAAGGCCCCCATCTGAAATTGATGAGCGCCGGCGGCCTGTATAGCAAACTTTACAACACCCAGTTTAAAAGAAAAAGAAACCAGGACGACGAAGCGTAAATAAGGTTGAGCCACAAAGGGACTGTCCCGCAGACGGAGACAGTCCCTTTTATATTGGCCGGAAAAGAACGGCCCGGTCCGCAATCAAAACCTACACAAGGGCAGGTGATACTATGTCAAAACATGGTGAACAATTCAAGGCGGTGATGGCGCCGGCGGTCGGGATCAACCAGAATGACCCGATCAACCTTATCAGCGACCAGGCCTGGTCGGACGGCAACAATGTCCACTTTGGTCCCGGCTATGTCGAAAAGGTGCGGGGGTATGTGAAGTTCCTCAACCAGGCTACTCCGCGCGCACCCGGCACGGCCTACAAGCTTGGCGAGTATGTGACTCCTGACGAAGCGAATACCCATATCTACAAGTGTGCTGCGGCGGGGACGACCGGCAGCGCAGCCCCAACTTGGCCGACAGACGCCGGAGAGACGGTGACCGACGGCGGCGTCACCTGGCTGGAAGTCGGGGTCAATCAGCTGAGCGGCTTCCCTATGGCCATCGACAACTATTACAAATTTAACGGCGACTCTTACCTTTTGTTTATCACGACAACTAAAATCTATAACTACAACGTGACCGACAATACCGCTGTCGACATTACCGGCGGGACGCTGAGCGGCGTTGTCGACCAGCCTGTTTTCACCGAAAACGCCCAGAATTACTTTGTCTTTACCAACGGCGTCGATCCGGTGAAATATTGGACAGGAACAGGCAATATCGCCGACTTGCCGGGGCTTGCCGACTGCGTTCCCTGGAACGACGGCACGCCGGTGACTTCGGTGGTGGCGAAGTGTTTGCTGTATTTCGATCAGTTCCTGATCCTGGGCGGCACGACAGAGAACAGTGTCGCTTATCCCCAGCGGCTTCGCTGGTCGGCCGTCGGCGATATCACTAAATGGAAGAACACCAACCAGGCGACCCAGGACCTGCAGGCCGGATGGGCCGACATGACGGACGGCGTTGACTGGATCCAGGCCCTGGCGACGATAGGAAATTATATCGTGGCCTATAAGGAACGGTCGGTCCAGGTGGTGACTTATGTCGGCGGCGACGAGATCTTCGACAAGTGGCCGGCCATCGAGGGTACCGGCCTCTTGGCGCCCAAGGCTCTCATGGATCTCGGCGACGAGCATATTTTCGTCGGGCCGGACAACATTTACTCTTTCGACACCCGCGAGGTAAAAATCGCCGGTGATGATATCGCCAAACAGTTTATCAACAACCTGGACCCGGCCAGAACCAGCCTCACCACTTGCTTTTACCATGAGGAAACACCGGAAGGCGGCTTCAGCTTTGTTTCCACGTCAAGCCCAAACGACATGCCGGATAAAGCGATCGTCTACGAGCCGGACATCAAGGCCTGGTCCTGGCGCGACCTGCCGATGCTGTGCTTCGGCTACTATAATCTGGTCGACAATCCGGTATGGGATACCCAGGAGCAGCAGTGGGGCGACAGTGACTTCGAGTGGAACGCGTCCGCCAATCTGGCCAATGCCCCGATAAACCTCTGCAGTGATGCGCAGGGGTATATTTATAAGTTTTACGGTAATTCCTGTGACGGCGAGGATCTTTCCTGCTTCATTCAGACTAAGCTGTTTGACTTCGGCGATCCGGTACTCATGAAACGGTTGACCCGGATGCAGTTGATGCTTTCCCATGAGGAGCCAAACTACAAACTGTCGGTGTATGTGGGAGTATCGAACGGAATGGTTGATTCACCGACGGATCTGACCTGGTACGGCCCTTATTACATGGGTCTGGACAATCCTTCGCCGCCGTGGATCGACTTTGACATCACCGCCAGATACGCGATGTTTAAATTCGGGACGCTGCACAAGGATGAGTCCTGGCGGCTGACCGGCTATATCGTTTATTATCAGATGAGGGGGCCGATGTGATGACTGACCGGATCAATAAGCTTCCCCCCAGCCCGAACGTGGATGACAGTGTGTCAAAACCGCTCTGGGATTGGCTTATTAAGATCGGAAAAACGGTGAATCAGCTGGCGGATCGTGCCGATATAGGGGCGGCCTGGAACGAAAATCACTTCACGATGGGCGATTATCATCTATGGGTCGACGGTTCGGGGCGGCTGAGAATGAAGTCCGGTCCTCCAAGCGGCGACACGGATGGAACGATAGTCGGAACACAGACATGAAGCTGACCGAGATGATCGAAGATTACTGCCGCCGCGCTCCCACCCGGCTTACCCCCAGGCAGATAGCCCAGGTGGCCTTAAGCAATCACATCCTTGTCGATGATGATTGCTTTATTGTTTACCGCGAATTCCTTGATGAGATCCACATTCTCTACCCCTACGCGGCGAGGGGAAAAACGATGCTGCCGCTTTACCGGCAGCTGGAAGAAAAGGCGCGGAAGGCCGGCTTCCGTCGCATCGAGGTTACCACCGGCCGTCCGAAGGCGGTGCAAAGACTTTTTCCCGACGCAAAGGCTGTCGGGATCACTTTTGTAAAGGAGCTGACATAAATGGGCGGATCCTCCACCAAGACCGAGACCTCCGAGTCCTTTAGCGGCGAGAGGAACAACGAATTCAACGATCTGTACGACTACCTGCTTGGCCGGGTCAACAACCCGCAAGCCTACGCCGGTAGCCTCGCCACCCCGACCAACGCGGCAACGGCGCAGGGCATAACCGGATTGACAGACGCGGCCAATAACCCTGCGCTGCAGGCCTTTGCCAGCGGGCAGTACATCGATCCGGCAACCAATAAATACCTGCAAAGTGAAATCGACGCCATCAAACAAAATTCTCTGGATCAGTACGGCCAAGCTGCCCAGGGGATTGACAGCCGTTTTGCCAACCGGGGGTTCTACGATGGATCAAGTCATGTCAGTGCCCTGCAGAATGCAGCCAACCAGTCCAATCAGAACGTTGCCAATACCGTGGCCGGCCTGGAAAATACCGCTTATCAACAGGGCGTCGGCAACATGTTGAGCGCTCAGAACGCGCTGGAGGGCGCGAACAGCGCCCTTGCCAGCGCCGGCAATACCCAGTGGAACCAGGAGAATCAGAATTTGTCGCAGCAGTACCAGGCCTGGAAGGATCAGATGGGGCTGACTGATCAGGATATTTCCGAACTGCTCCAGTATTTCAACATCGGCAAAAACCCGACCCAGACCACCACCACCGACAGCGATAACGGCATCGGCGGCATCCTTGGCTCGCTGGCCGGCGGCTGGGCATCCACTTTGGGTAAAAAGGGATAGGAGGCGATATTATGAAGTTTTCCGACGCTTTTATCCAGGCGTATTTAGAGGGATTGCGGCATCCGCGGCAGCAACAGGAGCGGCAGACGCAAGCTCAGCAGGGGCAGCCGCAGCCGCAGCAACAGCCACCGAAGCAAAGTAGTGATATGGATGACATCGTTGTGCCTTCTGTCGATTATGAGTCGTTCGGACCAGGCGGCGGGACCGAAAGCAGCTTATACGGACAAGGCGGACAGTACAACCCGGACAGTCGGGATTCCGGATACACAGAGGACCCGGAATCCGATTTGAGCCTGGCGAGCCTGCTGCCGGCCTCGGTGACGGGGATACAGCCCGGCGGCACCGGACCGGGCGGTATCGACTACGACGGCTTTGTCGGCATGTTTCATAACACCGTCGACCACCTGATGCAGCTGGGGGCCGGACGCGGTCAGGCCCTGCAGCAAGCCAAAACGGCGGCCTTGCGCAAAGGCATTGACCGCCGCTGGATCGACTCGCTGTAAGGAGATGAACGAAATTGTTGACACTGTTTGACCTGCCGGACGCCCAGGCACCCGCCTGGAAGCCGGAGGATAACGGCCTGCCGACCGGGGAAGAGGCCGCCGACGATTATGGTGCGCTACGGGACTATTTCCAGGGAGCACTGCAGGGCAGAGATGAGATCGACCACCAGAACACGATTATCGACGCGCTGATCGCCAAAAATTCCGACGGGGCGCCGATGACCGACGAGCAAGGCTACGTGGTCTTTAAGCCCGGGGTACCCGATGGGGATTATGCCAACCAGCTGGCGCAGCGGAACAAAGCCGTCCAGACATTGAATAAAGAGACAAGCCTGGCGGCGCAGGCAGAGGCAACTCCTTCGACTGACCGGGAAGACGCTACAATGATGGCGGGGCCAGGACCGGGCCCGGGTAAAGTCGGAACCGGCCCGCAAGGGTCCACCAGTAAGCTTTATGCGATGGCTGGGATGTCAGACTCTCAGCCTTTTGCGTCAGAGCCTGAGAATCCGTTTGCAGCCGACGATCCGTTCAGCATATGGCGACGGGTGTTTACCGGGCAGGATAACCCTGAAGTGGCCAATACCCAGTGGGCAGATATCATGAACAAGAAAGTATTGCCTGGCCTTGCTTCCTGGGGGAAAGCCACTACAAAGATTTTAGGCCCGGCAGGAGCACCGTTCGCTTTTGGCTTGGAAGTTGAAAAAAATATGTTTAAAAACTATGATAATCCGCAATACGGTCTAATTCAAGGAATTGTGGATGCTGCTAAGACCGAAGGATTTGAACTGGGCGCTGATTACTCCGCTAAGGGAATTAGTACAGCTTTGGCCAAAGCATTTAAACTGTCAGAACCTGTGCGGACTGGGTTGGAGAATAGCTTGTCTCAATCGTTGACGACCGTTGGAGAAGAGGCGATTGAGAAAGGTAAGCAGGAAAAGTAAGTGAGAATGAAGGTAATTATGACAAAGCAATTTTGGTGAAATTACCATAAAAAGGAAGGAAGTGGAGGGTCAATGCAGAATATGTTAAAAAATGCATTAATTTAACAGGATTGCTAAATTAATGATTTTTACTGAAAGGTGGTGCCGTATGTACCGAACCTTGATAGATATTGTTTTGTTGATTTTATTCATTCAAATTGGGCAGATTGGTTTTCTGGGATATTTATTTTTCTGCGAAATTTTTGACGCTGTCATGCGGTACCGCTGCGCAGGTGAAATCACCCCGCAAGGAGTGAAACGAAAGGCGTCTTCTAGTGGCATACTTTTTAAGGAGATAACGGAAATAAAGGGCGGCTATGAACGAAGTTTGTTTTTGTCTGATACCATAATTGTAGATGTGTCCTCTCCTGAATATCTGATAGAGATATGTTTTGATGATAAAGATATTACCAAGCTTGCAAAAACTGGTTTGAACAATTGGTCCGTATCAACAATGTGGGATATGGACACGCCGTTGCTTACAATTACCCAAGGATCATCAAGTGAGACGATAAGTATTTCCTACAATGAAATCGGAAGATATGCCCTATCTCCGTATTTACTCAGTTTATTGGGTTTCCCGGTCTTCGCCCTTGCCATATTCGGTTTATTCTTGGGGTTATATGGTGCGTTGGTTTTCTTGGGGATGATAGCGTTGTTTGCTGCGGTGTGTTTCGTTCCGGCCTTCTATCATAAAGTGCTCGTTCGGCTTGATGGCAAGGGAGTGTTGATCAAGGATGACATCAGCGAACGGTTCTTGCCCTTTTCAGAAGTGGCAACGGTGGATAAGGGATTCTTCCGTATCAGGGTCACGACTAAAAACGGCGAAGTGTTCTGTTTTCCCAAGGCCTGCTACTTGTTGGCGGAGTTGATAAAGGAGTTTACGAAAGACTGACGGGAATATTTTATGAATGATGGCTAGTATACAAGGCGGTTGCTTGGGCCGGGTCGGATGACCCGGTTTTTTTATTTGTCGATAAAGGAGTGACGACCGTGAGTGAAAGCGAGATTCTCAAGATGGTCAACGAAAGGCTGGGGGCCCTTACCGAGCAGATGGGGGTCGTTGCCCAGCAGGTCAATCAACTGGTAGGCAAACAGGACATGCGGGATATCCTCTGCCAGAAGCACGGCGAGGCACTGGAAGTGGTCAACGCGCTTCTGTTCGGACGGGACAAGGAAGGCAACCCCGGACTGGTGGCCGACTTCGCGGTGGTCAAGAAGGAGTCGGGCGAGACGAGCAGATTCGTCAATTCGGTGAAAAACGCCGTCATATTCGGCTCGGTGAGCTGGCTGGCCTGGGCTGTACTCGGTCATATCTTCCCGCAGACCGCAAGGCTCGGCGGCTGATATGAGATTAGTGGGCAAATGGTTCTGCTATCTCGAAAAGCACTGGGTCGGGATCACCTTTACCTGGTCGTTCGTCTTCGCCGGATCGGCCCTGTACGGCTACTGGTCCGAGGGGCTGATCACAGGCAAGTGGGACATCATGGCGATGTGGGCCGGGATAACGGCTCTCTTCACCGCTGCCAGCGCCGCCTACGGCAAGTGGTGGACGATATCCAAGTACAATACGCCACCGGGACAGCCGGCGCAGATGGGAGATGATTGTGATGACCCCGGATGATTTTCTCGCCTGGATAACGCCGTCCGCAAAAAGGATGTGCGCCGCCTATGACCTTCCGTATCAGGTCTGCGTGGCCCAGGGTGCCATCGAGAGTGAGTGGGGCGAGTACGGCATAGGCAAAGGCGGCAACAACATCTTTGGCCGTAAATGGGGCGGCAATGGTTCCTATGTGACCAAGCTGACCGAGGAGGTAGTTGGCGGCGAAACTGTGCAAGTCTACGCCAGATTTCAGGAATACGACTCTATTGATGATGCGATCGAAGACTGGTGTTATCTCATCACCGAGGAACCGTGCTATGCTTCGTGCCTGGCGGTTCGTAACGACATTGAGCAGTTCGTCCGAACGCTCGCCCCGATTTATGCGACTGACCCGGAATACGCCGACAAAATACTTGAAACGATAGGAGCGTGTTTTTCTGATGAAACGTAAATATCTGTGCAAACCGACGCCGATCCGGCTGACTGACCCGATCTTCCATTCCTGCTGCTTTGAGCGCGCCGCGCATCTTCCGGCCAAGGTTGACCTGCGGTCCGGCTGTTCGCCGGTAGTCGATCAGGGCGAACTGGGCAGCTGCACCGCCAATGCCATCGCCAGCGGCCTGCGGGAATTTCTCCTGCTTAAGGAAGGACAACCTCTGACAAGCCTGTCGAGGTTGTTTTTATATTACAAGGAGCGGGAACTGGAGGGAACGACCGGGGAAGATTCCGGCGCGATGATCGGCGACGGCATGAGGATTCTAAAAGAAGTCGGCGTATGCCCGGAAGCCGATTGGCCCTATGATATTTCGACCTTCGCCAATCCGCCGACAGCCAGAGACATCGCCGACGCCGCGGCCTTCAAAATTGATTCATACCACCGGATTCCGTCCTTGATCATGCTGAAGGCTGCCCTGGCGGAAGGTCTCATTGTGCCGACCGGGATCACGGTATACCAATCCTTTGCGTCGGAAAAAGTCGCCGGTACTGGCAGGATTCCCATGCCGAAGCGTCGCGAGGAAATCCTCGGCGGTCATGCCGTCGACACTGTCGGCTATGACTGTACCGGCAAGAAAACAAAATACCTGCTGCGCAATAGTTGGGGTAAAGGCTGGGGACAGGACGGCTACTTCGAGATGGATGAGGCTGTGTTCAAAAAACTGGTGACCGATATGTGGACAGGGAAGTGAGCATATGACAGCATTCTTCGCCAAAGAGTGGAAATTTATCGCCGTGTTCCTCCTGATCCTCGCCGTCCTGGCCGTCGGCTACTACGAATACAGGCACGGTCAGCAGGCGCCTGTCGCCGCCCTGGAGTCGATCACCACCGCCGCCGTCGAAAAAGCCCTGGCCAAACTCGGCCAACCGAACAGCCCCACCCAGGCGGCTGCTATCACCGAACGCATCATCGAGCGGCAACAGTCCCCCCCTGACGTCGCCGGCAAAGCAGCAAGTTCCCAGGACGCCGACCAAAAGGCCCAGGCCGCCGCCAAGAAAGACAACCCCGACTTCATCCTGAAGAATACCCTCTCCGACGCCCTCGGCCGCACCAACTACAACTACTACGGCGTCCACACCGAAAAAAACAGCGCCCTCTGGCTCGGCCTCGGCGCCGACCGCGGTACCGGCCTGTATCAGACCGTGAGCTATTCGTACAAGAAGGTCAGGCTGGATGTCGACGTGAAGGTGCAGAGCCAACAGACCCTGCAGGGGGGAAGAGTGATGTACAAAGTGGCCGAGTGGTAGGTGATGCCCCCTGCCGTTGGCGGGGGCTTATTCTTTTTGGCTGAATGAAGTTATTCATTAACAATCTCTGAGCTAGTAAGAGAACTGATACTTCCTTCGTCCAGCCACGTCTGACCTAAATTTTCCCGGGACAAAATGTTGAGACAAATAAAAACATCGGTGATCGACGTTCATATCACCGATGCAACTGGTCGGTTCTTTTAAAAGCAAAATTAAAAGATGACCGTCACTCCAGCCAAGCCTCTTCATAATCGGACCGGTTTATAAAATAAATACTTTTCGAAGAACAAGCCTAAGCTAATGCCGAAAATAACTGTTCCGATGAGATGAATGTAGTAATCGGACATCGGTCGTATCTCGAAAAAATGCCCCTCGACCGTCGCTGTCAATAGCAGTTCAAAAATTCCCCATCCCACGAGACCAACTGCTGCGCCCTTGAAAACCAGATAATCCTGCCCCAGTTTGCCGATTGCATAATAGAACAAAATGGCAATAGCGCCCCCGGCAATGATGTTTACAATAAAACCCAAAAGGATTGAGGGTCTGTTGAATGTAATCAGCAGGCTGTCCAACTCATATACACTGTATTTTCCGATTCCGAAAAAGACAAAGACTTGTGTCACAATCTCACTTATCAGCGTTGATAGTGCACCGAAAAGCCCCGCGATTAACGGCTTATCGTATTTCACGAATACGCCTCCTTTAGATATGGGAACTCATAGTATTAGTATTCTCACAGCAATCGGCCGCAATACCGTGGCCAAAGGCAAACTAAAGCCGGCAGCCAAAACGGGCTGCCGGTGGGGATTTAACGTCCAGCGCAAGCTCCCGCCTTCCGGCGGGGCTTTTTTTTCGTTTGTGGCAACAACGCACACCCGCCACCATGTCGGCGATGCCCTCCAGCGTCTCTTTGACATCCAGCCGGGAAGAGATAATCATACCGATCTTGGACAGGACATCCTCCACCAGGCTTCGCTGGTGCTCCGATTCCTGATACAGTTTGGCGTTTTTTTCCGCCAGGCTCTCGGTCTCCTCCTTCAGCTTGATGACTTCATCGTAGGGCTGCCGGATCACCCGGATATACAGTGAGCGCAGCACATAGAAATTGGCCAGGATTTTAAACATATGGCCGGTGACGTTGAGGCTGGCAGTGGCATGGGGCGCCAGACAGAAGCTGAGGTCAGAAAGGACCGCGAACAACAGTGCGTATTGGGGCAGATTCCCTACATGATTCGGATAGTAGCGGCGCAGAATAATAATCGCCACCACTTCGGCCGCCACGGCGGCGTAATGGGTTACAGCCACCGCCGGTTGGTCCAGGCTGTCGACATTCAGGACAGGCAGGAAACTGCTGTTGAAAAGAATGTTGGCGATCAGGGCGGCGACGGCCACAAGGCTGCAGTACAGCAGTGTCCTGTTGGCTGAAGGCGACTGTCCGTTGCAGCTTGTGGGCAGTCCTGTGGCGTAGAGCATCCCGAAAGACCACACCAGGCGTGAGAAGATCCATGAGGTCACCCAGACATGGCCGTTGCCTGCCGTATCTGCCGCTATCCCCGGAAAAGACAGCAGGTGGACCAGTTCCAGGATTGCCGAGGTGATGATTGTCAGGCTGATTACCGTCACTCTGATGCCGGTGGTGGAGCTGGCGCCATACCAGGTAATATAAAAGACGATAAACCCGATGATAATGCTGGCCATTTCCAGGATGCCGTGAAAGATTTGCAGTTTGTAAGGTTCAAGCGTCAGTGACGTCAAGCCGCTGAAAATGACAAACACCAGTGCTCCGGACGCGAAAAGCGGCAGCAGTTGTTTCAGCGTAGCTGCTCCTTTGGCAAACTGGGGCAAGATATCACCTCCCGGGAAAGACTGTTATGTTATTCTCTAATATGATATGCGAACCGGCAGGTCGCCGTTCTATGTTAAGTAGGGAGGAAAGCATGAAAAAGGTATGTCCCCTTTGTAACGGCTTTGAGACGGTAACCACCTGCTGTCGCTGCTGCGGCGCGAAAATGACCGACGCCGGAAAACTGTCGGACTATCGCGGCCCCTACAGTCCTTACATGGATGTCGCAGCCCTTCATGACTTCGGCCCTGCCACTCACTGCGTCCATCTGCTCACCTGCCCCGGCTGCGGCCACGATGCCAGGGCCGCCTGGGAACTTGTAGGCGTTTGAAAGAATGGCGCTCGCTTTACGGATAAAAGTCGACCCGGGGTTTCATACTATGGAAAAAAGGGACAGGAGGCCACGACATGAGTAACAACCCAAGAGTTGCCTGCAGGGTTGACCAATGTACCCACTGGATGCCTGGCGACCAATGCATGGCTGCGAAAATCGCCATTTACAATGAAGAAGAGAGCGGTACTTCCGGCAGTCCGGGTGACACCCAGTGCAAATCCTTTCACGCCGGCAGGGGAGTGGGGGACTATATGGGGGCTTTGCACAACGCCAACGTCGGCGGCACGCTGAAAGCGGCGTTCGTCTCCGGCACCCAGATCACGCCTTCGGTGGAATGCTATGTGACCAATTGCCGCTACTGGGAAGACAGCAACTACTGCAACGCCGACACCATCGAGGTCAACGGGCAGCAGGCGGCAAAGACCAGCGACACTGACTGTAATACCTTTGAGAGCAAATAGTAAGAGCCGGGACAGCTTAGGCTGTCCCGGCTTTAGGTTGATGGCAGGTATCTTATTGGGCCAGCGGTGGCTGGTGGGTTTTTCGCGTGCCAGGCTGTCTGGCGGGAATCGAGGCCGCGAGGGGAATGGAGAGGGCCAGCGGCAGCAGGGACCAGACCAGCGCTGTTTCGAGGCCGACGAAATCGGCGAAAGCCCCGGTGATGGCCACCCCTACCCCGCCCAGCCCGTAGGCCAGTCCCAGCATCATGCCTGACGCCATGGCGGCGTTGCCGGGAATAATGTCCTGAGCCCAGACGATGGAGGAGGGCAGCGTGCCCTGGAGGGCAGCGCCGCTGATCGCCAGCATCAGCCAGGCAAACAGGGTGATTTCCTGGCTGCGGATGAACAGAAACATGGTGGGCAGGCACAGCGCCAGCAGGAAGATGATGCAGGCCTTGCGGCCGAATCTGTCTCCCAGCCAGCCGCCGACGAAGCTGCCGACCGCTCCGCCCAGCAGGTAAACGGTGAGAAGATTGCCGGCCAGTAGCGGGGCGTGACCCTGCTGAGCCAGCAATACCGGCAGGAAATTCGGCAGGGCCATCTGGGACCAGGAGCGCAGGGCCATAACGACATTGAGTTTTAACAAATTGAGGGATTTATACCAGGCGACGGTGTTGCCGCCCGCCGCCGTCCGCGCTGCGGCCAGCGGGATGCGGTGCAGGCCGGAAGCGAAGTAGGCTGCGCTCAGGAGGATCGCCGGAACGATCAGCCACGGCAAATTCCGGATACCGAATTCCAGCATATAAAAGACGACGAGCACCGGCGCCAGGGCGAAACCGAAGTTTCCGCCGCCGATGAAAACGGACATCGCCAGCCCTTTATTTTCCGCCGGGCTGACCTTGCTCACCAGCGCGGAGCCCAGGGGATGGAACATCGAGGTGCCGAGGCCCCCCAGTGCCAAAAAGGCCACCAAAACCCAGTAGCTGGGGGCCAGCCCCAGCGAACAGATGAAGAAAGCTCCCACCGGCAGGGTGAACAGGAGAAGCCAGCTATAGCCCTTTTTGTCGATGAAGTAGCCGCAAACCGGCTGTAGGATGCTGCCGCTGAAGGAGGAGACCATGACCAGCAGGCCCGCGGAGGTGAGGGATATGCCCAGACTGGCGATGACCACCGGCAGCAGCGGCGGTAAAAAATTATTGTAAAAATCGTTCAGGAAGTGCCCGGCGGTCAGCAAAACCACGGGAAATTTCCCGGCCCGGGATGTCTGCATGTTCGGCGAACCCTCCTTGCCTTTTCCCGGCTGGGGGCATACTATACACTGAAGAGGAACTGTCAGTGATTATGGTGACAGCCGCAGTCACAGGCTTCGGGATGGACTTTGACTGTGTCGAGCTGCGTCTTCACCTGGGCTTTGATGCCGTCAATGTACACCTGTCTCAGTTTGCCCTGTTCCTCTTTTTCGGTCTCGCTCAAGACCCCCTGGCGCTGCTTGGCGGCAAGTTCGTTGATCCTGGCAATTAATTCCGCAGTGATCATTGCTGTCACCTCTTTTTCTTTCGACTGATACACAAAATACTACCAAATTATCGGCCAACGCGCAAGCTTTCCCCGTCTGCAGCCGACCCGGCGATTGCCGGGGCCCGGGACATATTGCCGCCGCTTTGGGCAAAGAATAATACCGGGTTCGCCAGGTTCAAAAAAAGACAGCAGATAGGATGTGATGCCAGTTGCATGATGTGATCATTATCGGCGGCGGTCCTGCCGGAATGACGGCCGCAGTCTACGCTGTCCGCAAAAAAATGGATATTTTGCTGATTACCAAGGATTTCGGCGGCCAGCTGATGTGGACCAGAGAAATCGAAAACTATATGGGCTTTCAGTATATCACCGGCCCTGAACTGATTACTAAGTTCGAGGAGCAGGTCAAGCAGTTTCCGGTCAACATCAAGTATGAGGAAGTGGAAAGACTGACCCGGGCCGCCGACGGCACTTTTGTCGTGCACGGTAGCGAGAGCTCTCACCAGGGCAAAACGGTGATCGTGGCCTCCGGCAAAAGGCCGCGCCGCCTTAACGTTCCGGGGGAGGAGGAGTTCACCGGGCGGGGAGTCGGCTATTGCGCCACCTGCGACGGCCCCCTTTATGCCGGCAAAGAGGTGGCCGTGGTTGGCGGCGGCAACTCCGGCGTGCAGGCGGCCATCGAACTTTGCGCCATCGCCGACAAGGTTCATCTGGTGGTGCGCAGTGACTACCGCGCCGACCCGGTGGTGGTGGAAAAACTGGCGGGCTGCTCCAACGTGGCTGTTCTCAAGGGTTATCAGGCGAAATCCATCGCCGGGGACCAGACGGTGGAAAAGTTTGTGGTGGCCAGTGACGACTCCACGCAGGAACTGGCCGTGCAGGGCGTCTTCATCGAAATCGGTCTTGACCCCAATTCCGAGTTCGCCCGCGATGCTGTCAAACTTAACTCCTACCAAGAGATTGTCGTCGATTGCCGCGCCAGAACCAACGTTCCCGGCCTGTTCGCCGCCGGCGACGTCACCAGCGGGCCGGACAAACAGATCATTGTCGCCGCAGGCGACGGCGCCAAGGCGGCGCTGGGGGCCTATGAATACCTGCTGTACAGGAAATAACGTGTCGGCCCTGCGGGGCCGACACGTTTTTTCCCGTTTGTGGCAACAGTGGCAGGAATTTCTGCCGCCGTTGTGCAATATTCTCAAAAGTGACCAAGTGAACGGCGCAGCTCGCCTGTGCACCGCCAGGGAAGGTCGCAGGCACCTGTACCGGGATTGCAACGGCGCAACCCCGGCTGGCAGGCGCTTCTTTTTATGGATATTTTCCGCAAAACAAGAAGCCGGAAAATATGCGGCATGGCCCGGGGCGAAAGGCGGCGTTGGCGCAGTCGAAGAAGCAAGAAAATCAAGAAAAGGAAGGTGCGATTGTCAAGATGGAGAAACGCATGATCCAAGTCGAGGAGCGGCTGCCTATAGTACAGACCATCCCGCTCAGCCTGCAGCACTTATTCGCTATGTTCGGTGCCACTGTCCTTGTGCCGTTTCTGTTCAAGGTGAATCCGGCCACTTCTTTGTTGATGAATGGTATCGGCACCCTGGTTTATCTCATCGTATCCAAGGGTAGAATCCCGGCTTACCTGGGATCCAGCTTTGCCTTTATCGCCCCGGTGTTCGCCGTGCTGGCCGTTCCCGCTCTGGGCGGCTACGCCGCAGCTCAGGGCGGCTTCATCATGTTCGGCATATTCTTTGTTATCGTATCGTTTATCGTCCGCACCGTTGGCGTCGGCTGGCTTGACGTGGTATTTCCCCCGGCAGCCATGGGCGCGATTGTCGCCATCATCGGCCTGGAACTCGCGCCGGTGGCCACCGAGATGGCCGGACTGACTGGCAAGCTGATCGAGCAGTTGCAGATTCCCTACGCCACTGCCATCGCTGTTTCCATGTTCACCCTGGCGGTCACCATTTTGGGCTCTGTGCTGTTCCGCGGTTTTCTCGGCGTCATCCCGGTGCTGATCGGCGTTATCGCCGGCTATATTCTGTCGATCTTCATGGGCATCGTCGACTTTTCCAGCGTCGCCGCGGCGCCGTGGTTCGAGGTGCCGACCCTCTATGCGCCGGTGTTTAACATGAGCGCCATCCTGATGATCATGCCGGCCGCCCTTGTCGTACTGGCCGAACATATCGGTCACCTGGTGGTCACAGGCAACATCGTCGAACGGGACCTGGTGAAAGATCCCGGCCTTGACCGCTCGCTGCTGGGCGACGGTATCTCCAACATTCTTTCCGGCCTTGTCGGTGCCACTCCCAACACCACCTACGGCGAAAACATCGGCGTCATGGCCATCACCAAGGTGTTCAGCGTATGGGTCATCGGCGGCGCGGCAGTCATTGCCATCCTCATCTCCTTCATCGGGAAATTCGCCGCGCTGATCCGCAGCATTCCGGTTCCGGTCATGGGCGGGGTCTGCATTCTGCTGTTCGGCGTCATCGCCGCCGCCGGTATCCGGATGCTCATCGAAAAGAAAGTCGACTACACCAAGGCCAGAAACCTCATCCTGACCTCGGTGGTTCTGGTCAGCGGTATCAGCGGTGCGGCCGTGAAGTTCGGCACCGTGGAGCTCAAGGGTATGGCCCTGGGAACGGTTGTCGCCATCATCATCAGCCTGCTGTTCGCCTTCTTCGAGAAAATGGGCTGGACCAACGACGAACCGGCCTCCCCGGGAATCCACGTGGCCGACGACAGCAAATAAAGCAGTTTCTTTTGGATACAGACCCGGCGCCCGCTTCGGCGGGCGCTTTTTGTTTGTTCAGCAATTCAAGACAAAGGCCGTTTAAAAGCCCCGGATGCACGGCGGTCCTGCAGGCGATGCGCTTAGAAATGCGGCCTGCCTCTTGCAGGTGCAAAGCAGATGGGGGCTTCGCAAGCGGCCGAAACTTGTCTGAAAATAGAAACATCACACAATTCCCTTGGTTTTTTAGCAAAAACAGGTATAATATATTCAATATCAGACGCAAAGACAACCGTTCATTGTTGGTAGACATTATAGAGATAAAGCGGAGGGTGGGCGTATGAGAGTCGTTATCACGATTATCGGGCAGGACCGGGTGGGCATAGTGGCCATGGTCTCAACGACACTGGCGGAACACAATGTCAATATTCTGGATATCAATCAGAACATCATCAACGGCTTTTTCAACATGGTGATGATCGCCGATATGACCAGTTCCGGGATCAGCCTGAAGGACCTGCAGCAGCTCCTGCGGGAAAAGGGCGAGGCCCTGGGCCTTGAAATCAAAGTGCAGCACGAGGATATTTTCAAGATCATGCACCGGATTTAGTCAACAGGCCGGAGGAGGGTTTCCATGTTAGCCATTCAGGACATTCTTGAGACCAACCGGATGATCGCAGAGAACAAGCTCGATGTGCGCACCATCACCATGGGTATCAGCCTGCGGGACTGCGCCCATCCTGATATCGAAGTTTTCTGCCGCAACATCTACGACAAGATAACCCGCACCGCCGAGCATCTCGTGCGGACCGGCGAGGACATCGAGGCCGAATACGGCATTCCGATCATCAACAAGCGCATCGCCGTGACGCCCATCGCCATCGTCGCCGAGAGCTGCCGCTGCGACAGCTATTTCCCGGTGGCCGAGGCTCTGGACCGCGCCGCAAAAACAGTGGGAGTCAACTTTATCGGCGGATTTTCCGCGCTGGTGGAAAAGGGTTACACCAAGGGAGACAAAATTCTCATCCAGTCCATCCCCGAAGCTCTGGCCAAAACCGACCGGGTTTGTTCCTCGGTCAACCTGGCTTCCACCAAAGCCGGGATCAATATGGACTGTGTCCGGGAAATGGGCCATATCATCAAACACACCGCCGAACTCACCCGTGACCGGGACGCCCTGGGCTGCGCCAAGCTGGTGGTCTTCGCCAACGTGCCGGAAGACAACCCCTTCATGGCCGGCGCCTTCCACGGTGTCGGCGAGGCTGAAACCACCATCAACGTCGGCGTCAGCGGACCCGGGGTTGTCAAACGGGCCCTGGAAGAAGTCCGCGGCGAAAACTTCGGCGCCGTGGCTGAAACCATCAAACGGACAGCCTTCAAGATTACCCGGGTCGGGCAATTGGTGGCCCAGGAAGCATCGCGCCGGCTGGGCGTTCCTTTCGGCATCATCGACCTTTCTCTGGCGCCGACTCCTGCCGTGGGGGACAGCGTGGCCCATATCCTCGAAGAAATGGGGCTGGAAAGCTGCGGAGCCCCCGGCACCACTGCGGCGCTGGCGTTACTCAACGACGCCGTGAAAAAGGGCGGCCAGATGGCTTCGTCCTTCGTCGGCGGCCTGAGCGGAGCCTTTATCCCGGTGAGTGAGGACGCCGGCATGATCAACGCGGTGGAATGCGGCAGCCTGACCTTGGAGAAATTAGAAGCCATGACCTGTGTCTGCTCGGTGGGCCTTGACATGATCGCCGTGCCGGGAGACACCTCGGCGGCAACCATCTCGGCCGTCATCGCCGACGAAGCGGCCATCGGGATGATCAACAACAAGACAACCGCGGTGCGGATCATTCCCGTGCCAGGCAAAAAAGTGGGCGACCGGGTCGAGTTTGGAGGACTGCTGGGCCACAGCCCCATCCTTGCTGTAAATTCCTTCAAGCCGGACGCTTTTATCGCCCGCGGCGGGCGCATCCCGGCCCCGCTGCGCAGCCTCACCAACTAACTTTACAAGAACGAGCGTATATTCTATAATTTGAATAAAGTAGCTTTTGCCGTTTTTCTGCTGAAAAACGGTTTTTTATCCTGTCAGAAATCTTTCGCCAGTTGCTGGACTTGCTTTATAACGGGAGGGTGGGACTGTGGCCATCAGAAAAGTTCGGCTGGAAGAAGCCGTCGGCATGGTACTGGGACATGACATGACCAAGATTGTTCCTGGAGAGTACAAGGGACCGGCCTTCAAAAAAGGCCACATCATCCGGCCGGAGGATATACCTCACTTCAAGGATATCGGCAAAGAACACATCTTTCTCATCGAACTGACCGGCGGGCAGGTCCATGAAGACGAAGCTGTCGCCCGTATCGCCAAGGCGGTGGCCGGCGAAAATCTTGTCCTGACCGACCCCTCGGAAGGCCGGATCAGCCTCAAGGCAGCCAGCGACGGCCTGCTGAAGATCAACCGCCAAGCCCTGAACGCTGCCAATACCATCGAACATGTCGTGCTGGCTACGCTGCACGGCAACCGGATGGTTAAAGCCGGCGACACGGTGGCTGGCGTCAAAATCGTTCCACTGGTTGTGGAGAAAAGCACAGTGGAGGCGGTGGAAGAGATCGGCGCGGCAACGCCCGGTATCATCGCCGTGCAACCGCTGCAGCGCTTGAAAATTGCCCTGGTGGTCACCGGCAACGAGGTGTTCTACGGCCGGATCCAGGACAAGTTTGCCGGCCTGTTCGCCGACAAGATCGCCGCCTATGGCGCCGAACTGATCGGGACGTGTTATCAGCCGGACGACTGCCCGCGCATCGCCGCTGCCATCCTGGACTTTAAAGAACAGGGCGCCGACGTCGTCATTGCCACCGGCGGGATGTCCGTGGACCCTGACGACGTTACCCCCGAGGCTATCCGCTGTACCGGGGCCCGGGTAGTGAGCTACGGTTCCCCGGTATTGCCGGGGGCGATGTTCATGCTTTCCTACCTGGACGGGACGGCGGTTTTAGGTATGCCGGCCTGCGGTATGTACTCGCGGGTCACCGTGTTCGACCTGGTGTTCCCCCGCATACTGGCCGGAGAAATACTGACCAAAGCGGATATAGCCGCCATGGGTTACGGCGGCCTTTGCCAGGCCTGCAAACCCTGCGTCTATCCCCATTGTCCCTTCGGTAAATAAGGCTTCGGTGAAAAAAGGGGGTACCGGTGTTGCGGATCACAAAAAAAATCAAACAACAAATGCTCGCTATTCTGGCCGAAGAGTACGGCAGGACCACTACCGCACTGACTTATACTTCCCCCTTTGAACTGCTGGTCGCCGTGGTTCTGTCGGCCCAGTGCACCGATACCAGAGTGAATATCATCACCGCCCGGCTCTTTCCCGCCTACGACACCCCGGCCAAGCTGCTGGCTCTGGGCGAGGAGCGCCTGGCCGGACTCATCAGGGACTGCGGCCTGTTTCGCGGCAAAGCTCGCAACCTTATCGCCGCCAGCGCCATGCTGCTGGCCGAGCATGGCGGGGAGGTTCCCGCTAAGTTCGAGGAGCTCATCAAGCTTCCCGGCGTGGGCCGCAAAACCGCCAATGTTCTCCTCAGCCAGCTCTTTGCCGTGCCGGCGATCGCGGTGGACACCCACGTCTTTCGCGTAGCCAACCGCTTGGAGCTTGCCACGGGCGACACGCCGCGGGTCGTGGAAGAAGGCCTGATGAAGGCGGTGCCGCGGGCCGACTGGAGCAGCGCCCATCACTGGCTGATCTGGCACGGCCGGAAAATATGCAAAGCCCGCCGGCCGGACTGCGGCGGGTGTCCCCTGAATCAGCTATGCCCCAGCGCGTTTGTGGTGTAAGGTTGTTGAAAAACTTCGCCTAGCGTCGTTGCTCCTCAGGTCGCTTGCTTGCGTTCATCCCAGTACGCGGCGCCGCGCGCCCTTCCGGTTCGCCTAGCTATGCTAGTTTTTGAACAGCTTCAAGGGATAGACATTTTGACTATGCCACCCGCCTGCAGGTAGGTGGCTTTCATTTCCTTGAAAATCTTCCCTGGCCAAAAACAATCTTGAATAATTATCGATTATTAAGTATAATTATACATGAAAGAGGGGATATAGATGAATTTTCGCAAAGCGATGTTTACAGATGTTGAAGCCATTCATAAGCTGATAAATGATTATGCCGATCAGGGGCTGATGCTGCCGCGGTCGCGCAATGTGATCTATGAAACGCTGCGGGACATGATTCTGGCGGAAGAAGGCGGAGTCGTCGTCGGCATTGGCGGCCTGCACCTTATATGGGATGAACTGGCCGAAATCAGGGCCCTGGCGATTAAGCCCGAGGCGGCCGGCAAAGGTATCGGCGCCCAGATCGTTGAGAAACTGACCACCGAGGCCCGGGAACTGGGAGTTAAAACGCTGTTCGCCCTGACATACCAGACCGGCTTTTTCGTCAAGCAGGGTTTTCACGAGATCCCCAAAGAGAAACTCCCCCACAAAGTCTGGAAGGACTGCATCAACTGCCCCAAGTTCCCCAACTGCGACGAAGTGGCGATGATGAAGGAACTGTGAGCGCGTCCTGACAATTGTTGTGAGGAAGCATGACCCTTCAGAAAACACAAGGCGGTACAAAGCTTCAGGGCTTTTGTACCGCCTGGATTTTTTTGTCTTTCAAGAGAGAAATTCAAATGAAAGAGACCGATATTGAGACCGGAACAATCGTACGAGTTTGGGGAAGATACGAAGAAATACCTGTTGAGATAGACGGCACTAGTTTTAAACTCTTGTACCTTGCGGAAGTAAGAAAAGAATATGTTCCCTTATAGCCAAGTATTATCTTGATCGGTTTTTTACTTTCGACTTTACTTTCGGTTTTGATCTGTGGAGTCTGATATAAATAAATTTTCCTACTGTATATATGAGTAAATCCAAAGTGCTAATAAATAAGGCCCTGCGTCATTTCCCTCAACCGGTTGTGGGCCATTTAGGTAGTCTATCTTTGGCATGTTTTCTGGCCTAAAAAACCAAACGACAGCTATAAGAACAACGGCCAGGAAGAAAGCATAAAGCTCAAATACATCTTCTTTTCTCATCGAAATCCCCTTCCGGACGATATAATAATTGCTATTATTTTCCATGCAATTATTACTATCTCCTTTTCCTTGTGGATTACCTAGATGATTGAGAGAGCAAGCCCTATAAACTAAGATCCACCCTCAGGGAATGAACTTAGTTTATAAAAGTATACCCGGGCGCAGAAAAAATAATCGTCTCAGGTAAAGAAAATAACGACAAACACAGCAGCCACGTGCTTTTTCGCCAAACAGGGTTTTCACGAAATCCCCAAAGAGAAACTCCCCCACAAAGTGTGGAAAGCTGCATCAACTGCCCCAAGTTCCCCAACTGCGACGAAGTCGCCATGATGCGGGAACTGAAGTAGTGTAAGGGTTGAAGGGCATTGTTGAAGCATGCTTTACAACTTATGTGAGGCAGTATGAAAAAGTGTTATTGTGGGGACTGTTCAAAATACCTCCTGTTTAGCGATAGGAGGTATTTTTTATGCGTAAAACCTTCGTAAGATGCAACCCGAAGTGAAACCTCGTGAGCTATTCTGTGGTAACGCCGATAAAGTAATTGACTTTAAGGGCAAAAATGTATGCCAAGAGTGTCTATCTACAATGGGTACTAAAGCGGTCTAGTAATATGGAGAATGGACTAGGGATATCCCCTAGTCTTTTTATTTCTAAAATACTAAGCCACTCGGGGGCTGCAGATAACATAATTACTCCATTAATAAAAAATTGTATTCCCAGGTCCACTAAGCGTCTTTTGATTCATAGATATTCTGGTTAGAACATAATTTATAGCAGTATTAATATGTAACGGAGCGGAATACATGGAGGAGTTTAAAGTAAGTCCGGAAGAATCGGTATTACTTCATTTAACACCAGAAGAGGTTACGTTAATTTTTTATGTATTAGGCATTGCTGTCGCAGAACCGTTAACTATTAACGAACTTAATGTCTTGGGGAACGCATTGTTTGAAATGGCAGAAGTTCTTATCGTTATCGCAACCCAACGAACATTAATTAATGACGCTTTGAAGGCACAGCAAGAAAAAGAATCTGCGGAAAAAGAAAAGAAAGAATCTGCGGAGAAAGAAAAAGAGGAGAAAAAGTCTAATGAGGAATTGCAGTCGAAGCTTAAAAAGTTACAAGAACAGATTCAACAGTTACAAGAACAAATAAACCAATTAAAGAAAAAGTAATCTATTAGGAATCTACTAGGTTCGGCTAGCCCTGACCTGGCTCTTTTTTTAAAAAATCTTGTAAACGATTAAAGATTTCTAAATATTTTTCTTTTTTCTTTTTTAGTTCCTCATCTGTTTTATGATCGCCAGACATAGTTAATGTATTTCCCACTAGTAATAAGACATTTCCAAGAAGTTCCCGTTCATCCGGGTTTAAGCATTGAGTTATTGCTATTCCGGTTAAATTAGCAAGTTGAATTAATTCATCTGTATCAAGTGATTGCATGGAAACCGCGATAAATTTTATGCGCGATTCAATTATGAGCTTCAATCTAGTCACCTACATGATATTCTATTTCGTATAAATAATATGTTAATTGATTCGTGATTATTACTGAAAAGCAATAGGTCAAGTGCTGACCTTTTTATTCGAGAGCGGGCAACAAGAGATTCGAACTTGCCATCTCTGAACGTATCTGGAAATACTATATTTAGTAGCTTGATGCTGAAATCAACAAAGTTAGCTACAACATAGTATTGGGTTTATATATTGATGGCACTGGTACATTGTACGCAAAATAATAATTGTCATAGAAATGTAACGTTGTTATTTGTCAATTCCTGAAAGGGAGAACTCTAATAACGAAATTCGAGTACAACCACAGTCCCTAAATTGCATAAACATGCTCGCATTAAAGCGTATTTTACAGGGTATAATAATTATGCAAAGTGGCGTTGTGAGGTATCTATGACGCCAAAAATTAATATAGCTAAACAGGTTGAACATCCCGCAAACCCAGTAATAACGTCAAACAGGGTTTTCACGAGATTCCCAAGAAAAAACTCCCCCACAAAGTCTGGAAAGACTGCATCAACTGCCCCAAGTTCCCCAACTGCGACGAAGTGGCGCTGGCAATGGGAAGTGTGATTCTATAAGGGATCAAGGGCATTTGTGGTATAGTCCTGACAATCATTGTGAGGAAGTATGACCCTTCAGAAATACAAGGTGGTACAAAGCTACAGGGCTTTTGTACTACCTGATTTTTTTGTTTCCGAATAAGTTTTGAGAGATTAACCTTTGCGCAGGGGATTGTCGAGACGTAAAGTGAGACTGTCTCTTTGTGTCTAATAGGCAATTAATGCTTTTCGGTGTCAAACCGTCCCTGTGACACCTAACACTATCGGATAGAAGAAGAACTTCCAAAACTATAGATACCTTTTAGACAATAATTTATCTCGAATGACAAAAAAAGGGCCGCAATTGATGCGGTCCTTTTGATTATGTAGTACAATGAAGTTGGGAATTTATAACAGTAACATCAACTCGGAAAGTGTTATGCATGGACGGTTAAGTAGGCGGAAGATCAAGGATTCCGTCGGGCAATGCGTTGGTATGGTACTAGTCAATAGATAGGACTCTACATGACTCGTTCTTACCTAAGATAGGATTGAATGGGGAGATTACAGATGAGTGAGAACGATGTGAGTCAACATAATCCCGAAGAACGAGAAAAAATTGAACGTAGTACATTCTTTTTTATAAAGGCCAACAATTTCTTTCGTGCCGGAAATTACTTTGAGGCCTTAATCAATGTTAATGATGCAATTAGAATTTATGAAAAGAATACTCCGGCGCATACTTTGAAAATCCAGATTCTCTTTGTACGCAAGGAATTTGGCGAAGTTATTTTGCACTTAACAACTTTAGAAAGTCTATATCCCGATATTTACAATGTTTTAAATGGGGATTTTGCAATAGGGTTGGCCTATCACAACATTCCTAACTCACTTAACGCGGCAGAACGGTATTATCGCAAGGCAATTCGTAATCCACTGTATCAGGATATCGCATATTTTTATCTTGGGAAGGTCCTTATAGGTCTCCAGAATATCGAGGAAGGACTTGAATATTTTGTTAAGGCAAATGAACTAAAACCTGATTGGAGTACCCCGTTATTTCAAAGGGCGATAATAATGTGGCAAAACAAACATCCGAGATATAATGATGCGGTTTTAGATTTTATAAATAAATTTCCGCATAATGGATTAGAAGTAATCTATTTATTCTCTTTGCCCGTAATGAATACTCCTTTAGGGAAGAAATTAACTCCTCTTAGCGAACTTTATCATTATACGAGTGAGGAAGGAATAAAAGGTATTATCGAAACAAAAAAATTAAGGTTAACTCGTATCGATTTCTTGAATGACCCATCGGAAAGGAATTACTTCGCAAAAGTCATCAATTCAATGATAACTAAGGCAAAAAACATTAATATGGTTCAGTTCGAAACTGATCTAAATGTGGTCAAGGATTTATTCGAGGCTATTGTTTCAGTTGTTTATGAAAGCCTTAGAATACAGGATTCAGTTAAGAAGTATTATAAAACTTCAATTGTTTCTCGAATTGATTTTTTGAACCTTGTAAAGACCTCTGTTAACAGTGGATTTGATAAGTATTATGTTCTATCCTTAACTCAAGAGGAAGATGAATTACCTTTATGGTCAATGTATTGCCGAAACGAAGGATATAATATTGAATTTAATTCTACAGAACTAGTAAATAATATGGTTCAACTTCAAACAAACGTTCCTGAGTTGGAACCTTATTTAAATATGCAATCAAAAATAATTTATAATCATGGAACTATCTACCAATTAATTTCGTATATTTATAATAAATATTTTGTGAATATCACTGATACTTACACTAGAATTAGTCTACTACTGTCCGTAGTAATCGTCGCGTCCGCCTTCGTAAAAAATAAAAAATTTGGATTTGAGAATGAATCTAGGATAGTAGTCGCAAAAATCCCAAAACCGAACAATCCGGATTCGCATCTAGAGGTACTTTTTCGAATTGCAAACGGTACCCTTATCCCATTTATTGAAATCCCCATTACCGATGGTACTAATTGGCCTATAAAGAGGATTAAACTTGGCCCTAACAACAAAAGAGATACGGCAGTGCCAGGAATGATTTCGTTCCTTGCAAAACATGGTTTATCACACGTCAAGGTTGTTCGGTCGGAGATTCCGCTGCGGTAAAACAGACCCTCGGTACTCTCAACGTGCCTACGGGTTCTCATCCATAAATACTAGGTAAGGTAGAGTCTCATTTGTTTCCTCAGCTTCCATTCGACATCCCGTCAAATCTCTCTCGGATTTCGGTTCGGGAAAACGAATCTGGGGGAAATTATAACAGGCGCGAAGGTTCTCATAAGGGCCACGATTTTGACTCATTCATTTCTCGATCTGGATCGAGATTCCTATCAATGATCCGAACCAAATAGAGAGGAAGTGGGTATGATGAACGCAGGTCAAGACAAGTCAGGAGGCAAATTATACTCCGTTCCGCCCGACGCCTTTCATTACAACAAAAGAGAATGGCGTAGGGTTGGGACTGGCTGTATGCTACAGGATTGCCGACCGTCATCACGCGACCATTGAGGTGGAAACGGGTCCGGCAGGAACGACGGTCAAATTCTTTTTTAAACTGAAGACTCCAGATCAACAGCTAAGGAAGGATTGACAATGTCAATCCTTCCTTAGCTGTTGATCTGCTTTTTCCGCAATCCCTGACCTGGCTTTTCTCAGGAAATATCTGTACTCGCTTTCGGCGGCGAGCATCTGGTATATGGCATAATCTGCCATGTCGGCGTCGGTGGCCTGATTATAACAGCTTTTTGCCCAGGCGAGGTTGCTTTGGGCTCTCGCCAGCGCCACCGGCAGTGTGGGCAGGGCCAAAGGCGGTTTCCGGCCGCTGCCGAGACAATCCGCGATCCATGTTCCCAAACCTTGTCTTAACATGTTGATTCCCTCCATGGCCGTAGCGGCAGACATTCGCTTGCAATAAAATATATTATGAACATGTCCGGGCTATGAACGAAATCTGGCTGGTACACCCCCTGTCACAGTTTTGTCACGTTTGCCGGTTACAATAAGAACATTACATAACAAGGGATGGTGTTTTGGTAATGAAGAAACTACTTGTTTTAGTCGCAGTCGTTGTGGCGGTCAGCATCTTTCCCTTGGCCGCGTATGCCGACGACGAGCATCATGACCGGGAATGGAAGGAGCATCACGATCGGGCCTGGCACGATCATGAGCGGGAATGGAAAGAGCATGACCGGGAATGGAAAGAGCATCGCGATGACCGGCGCTGGCGGGAAGTCCACGCGAAAGAGTGGAACGACTGGTATCGGTGGCACCGGGACAACGAAAGCGAA
>JARLHX010000334.1 GCA_031292035.1 Negativicutes bacterium
AGTCGGCACGCAGGCCCTCGGCGAAGTCGAGGTAGATGCGCCCGTCCTCCTCCTCGCTGCTGATGGCCAGGGCGAGGATTTCGCGCTCGGTCAGTTCGTCGAAATTGCGCATGGGCCACGGCCTTCGCTGTTCGGTGCGCCACCGGAACGGGGCGGCGCGGGGTCGGGGCCAATATGGAAGCGGGATGGTGCGGGATCAACCGGGGGGGTGGTGGGGTCGGGGCGCGTTAGAAGCCGTTCGTTTCAGGGGGGCGAACACTGGGGTTGGCGCGAAGCGTCCCAGGGTCAAAATTCAATTAGCGGCGAATTTGACCCCAAACGAGAATGTCCGGTATCCGGCGAGGAAACGTCAACGCAGACGCCTGCTTTTAGGGAAAAGCAAAACGCATTCCGCCATATTTTTAAACCGCCCGAGACTTTCATCTCAATATTATACATGAACGAAGCAGAGAATATTATACATGAACGAAGCAGAGAATTGATATCAATTTATTTAACATAAACACTTGGCACCCGTTACGGACATCGATATGGCGGTATATTTAAATTATTGTCGAAAAATTATGTATGGTGCACTTGAAACCTCCCAGCCCTTTAGAGCTTCATAAATCTCGGTCCGCGTCATTGACTCCCAGTCAAAGGCCAACCGTAGCGCGGATTCGACCTCACGACTCCACGTATGAACTTCTCTCCGGCGACCGACCATTTCTTGCAGAGCAATACCAAGAACTGCCGTAGCATCATGACCGTTAACAAGTTGAAGTAGATCAAAATTATAGGATTCTTCTAGATCTACTAACCTTGATAATATATTAACGTCATAATTTACGTTAGATTTAGACAAAACAATCGAAAATAATGTCATTTTATCTATTTCCAACGTAAATTTATCAATGAATTCTCCATAATTCAAATCTTTAAAAGAAATATTCATGCCGCGGCGCTCAGAAGCTAGTCGGCAATACGCGATAGGGAGACATGCATTAAATATTTTTGTTCGAAGTTTCTTCGGATCTCCTTCGAAAGATTTATGCAATTTTTCATTGTCACAATATTCTTTAATGTAAAAATCAAAAGCGCTTGATAGAAGCACAACCAAATCCAGATCGTGCGTTTCGGTCATGCATAGATTTTCGAGGTGGCGGCTGCGCCCAAGCACACGGTCAAAGTCCGCATCGACTACAGCAACAACCCCTGGGAATCCCTCGTCTTCTAATAGATCTAATGCATCCAATGCGTTCGATTTATTGAATGCGATCTCTATTTCGCATTTATCTCCATCAATAAATCGAGAAAATATCTTCTCGTCATTCACTCCCTCCACTATTAATATGGAGCACTCCTTGACCTGCCTAATCATGCGGATTTCGGCAGCTACGTATGCGCCATCGATCTGATTTAACATAGCCGTCTACTTATCTACGGGAGCAAGTTCAACAGAGAGATCGAAGTGCTTCGCTAGTATTGACGGGGAATGAGTTGCCAGCAAAATATCAAACGGATTTAGTGCTATTATTTTTGAAAGACTATCTATAAAGCTTCGTTGCCAGGAAACGTGCAGAGACAGCTCAGGTTCATCTAATAATATGAGTGAATTTGATCCGATTTCAAATATTAAATCAAAAATTAGAATCAGCTCATGCTGCTCTCCTGACGATAATTTGTCTAATGGGACGCTTGTTCCATTCGAAAGCACAATCTCAAAACCGTTTTCTCTATCAATCTTAAGCTCTTTATCAATAAGTCTATCGTTGATAATTTTTTTGAATAGATCAATTCGCGCCCCCATATCGTTAAATACGTTAAGTTTCTCCGTCGTGTCTTTCACGTATATTTCAAGAGCCATCGCTACGCCAGGCTGCATATCCCCATCACGAAGACTGACAGGGCGATAGTCGGTGTCGAGAAGACCAGAGGTCATTAGTGCATCGCGCCGCTCATCGAGCTTCCTTAACTCTGCGCGCAGTTCTGCCTCCGAGAATTTTGCCGATCCCTGGGCCTCAAAAACACGCAAAGGAAATGTGCGTTCGAGAGACTGAGATTTATTGGCGTAACGCTTCAGTGTATCTCCCAAAATGGACGCCAAATTTGCGGCCTTTTGCTGGACTGCAAGGCGCGAACCTTTCGATCGTTGGTTAATTGCTTCGTATTGATAGTATGGAGGGAATTCACGATCCACATGCGGATTGGCTGGGAACACCAGAAGCCGCTGCGCCTCAATCAGGTGGCAGTCGATTTCGTCAATAAGCTTGCCTATTGGCTCTGGAATGTCTTGCTTAATACGATCAGCAAGCTTGGGCGGAATCCGATACCTTTGTATCATCTCATCTGTTGTTATTTCCTCATCGTCCGTTTCGTCTTTCCAAGTATAAGCGTTTAATTGATGCCAACCTGGAGAAATGTGCCTGTGAATTTCTCGCCAAAGGGCGCTATTGGCCACCGAAGGGATCCACTCGACATCTTCGTAGCCGGGACGTCGCAGCGTGTAGCGGATCAATCGGACTGGTACGCCATCTCCAGTTGCCGCCGCAGCACCCGCAATACTTTCAACCTTAATACTCTCATCGTCTGAAAACGTGAATAACGCATATTCGAAGTCTATATCTGCAAAATAGGAGGGTTTTTTTGCAAAAAATGCCTCAATAAATTTCAGACAAACGGTCTTTCCACGACCATTCGGTCCTATTATTATTGTAATCCTTTGCTTAGTATTTACTGGAATTGTATGGTTATAGAGCCCAAATAATTTTTCAACTCGGAATTCCGTGAGTCTCGCAACCATTTGTCCCTCTCAACTATATCCATTCCAAGACTACCATAAACAAGCTGTAGGGTGGAGTGTTCCTGCGCTGCACCATTTCGATCGCCGCTGTGCCAGTCAATGCCACCCCGCCGCGACACACGCTGGTTGGGGCCTGACGGTGCCCCATCGTACCGCAGGCCAAGCACAACGTTCGCTGTAAAAACCGACACAAGCCAGCGAAACGAGGCCATGGGCGCGAAGGCGCCGCTATCGGTCGGTGCCGGACGTGCGGTTTCGAGCCTTGGGCGCCGTTGATTGGGCGCTGGTCCTCAATCAACCCTGGCTCTCAGTGACGCCGCGCGCCCCCCCGCAAGGGGAGGGGAGAAGGGAAGTGGGTCAAGGGGCCACGGCCCCTTGCAGGTCCAGGGCAGCGCCCTGGCAGAGCGCGAGGCAGCGCCTCGCCCCGCCGCAGGCGGTCACGGAGGCACAACCATGAGCACCGAAGCGGTGGACCGGGCCGAGGTCGAGGCGGTGGTGCGGGCGGCCGGCACCTCGTTCCTGCGGGGCATGGCGGTGCTGCCGGAGCCCCGGCGGCGGGCGATGTTCGCCGTGTATGCCTTCTGCCGCATTGTCGATGACATTGCCGACGAG
>JARLHX010000335.1 GCA_031292035.1 Negativicutes bacterium
CCCGTCCATGTGTGTGGCATAACCGGGAATCTGGTCCGGCGCGCCGGCCTTGGTCCAGCGGTGCACCAGGCTACGACTGGAAATCCCCAGAGCGTTCTTGAGGCTCGGGTGATCAGGAAAACCGATTCCTTTTTTGGTGAACCCCGTGAGGTGGCTATCGAGCTGACCAAACAAGCGCTTACGTTCGGCAAAAAACTCAGGTGAGCGCAGATGCCCGTCACGCTGGAAATTACGTTGGTGCAGGGCCTCAATGTCGCGTAGTGCGCTTTTCACGCTTTCCAGATTCGAGGCAAAAACCGCTACCCCTGTGCCGATAGAGGTGGAACCGTGTTTTAGAAACGATTCAATTTCGTCATGATGGCGGGCCATGAAGTCGGCCTCATCAGGTGTCAGGGTCTGGAGCGCCGTATTCACCTTTTCCGCTGCCGCCATCAAATACGCTTCTTCACGCGTGCAGCGCAGGTTGTTGGGGTCGCTGAGCACAATCATCTGGCCCGCTTTTACCTGATCCAAGTTCGGGTTAAGGGCTCGGAATTTGGCGATAACGGCGGGGTTGCGCGAGGTGAATAATGCAGCCTCTAACTTGTCCGCCGTTGTGCTCTTGGGGACAACGTAGAAGCCTGGCTCGTGTACTTGGATCGGCTCCGGCCATTGCTCACGGGGGAAAAAGCTAAAAGTTTCAGTGGGAGACGGCCGTGGCGCAGCCAACGTTGTGGGCTGCGTATTGGAGTTCTCCTTGAGGTGTTGAGCATGGACAAACCGTAGTAACCGCCCTGGGTCTGGCTGTAATACGGGCCGGGTGAGCGTCATAAGCGGAATGCGCTTAACCAAATGGGTTACAGCGTCTTGGCCTTTGCGCGCCACGGCTAGCGACTGGTTCAAGAGGTCGCGCTGTTCTTGCAGAATGGCCTGTAGGCCTTGTTCAGGGGTTTTATGGCCCAGTGCGACATCATCGGCAATACGCTTTGCGTAATAGGCGACTTCCCGATTGAACTGCATACGCGGAATACCATGGGCAAGATGGCGTGCACTGATAGTGAGACCCTGCCCAATCAGCTTGCTAGCGGCGCTGTTGACATCCCAGATGTCATAACAGTTCGGATTCATCCCTCTTCGCCCCAGGAGCTGTGACCGGTGGTTCCTGCCAAGTGGTGGGTCCAGGTAATCTCGCGGTAGCGAATCGCCAACTGTTCTTCAGGTTCGGCGTCGCCTTGCAAAACAACATGGGGCATAACAGACGTTAGATCAGCAAGGATTCCGCCATTGATCGAAACTGAATAGAATTTTTCCTGTAGGCCAAAGGAAGACACTCGGTAGAAGCTGATCGTGCAGTTTATTTCTTCTCTGCTTGAGAGCGCTTGAGCGAGTAACGGGGAGGATTTATCGACGGCTTTGGTGATGATAATCGGGCTGTGCGTGGGCTTATTGATATTCCCAATATTGGCCATGTTGTGCTGGTAGGCCAGCACCATGATTTCGTCGGTATGGTCTGACTGATATTTGTTGCCGATGGAATCCGGAGTTGAGCAACCCGCTGAAATCAGTCCTTGAGCCTTACCGGTGATGGTCATGTAACCTGGGTTCGCCATGCGTGCCACTCCTTTTTTCGGCCAGACAGTCTATTGCGAAGGGGACAGACCGGCTGTAAGAAGTTTCCGAAAAGATATACGAAATATGTCGCGCTCAGGTCCAGCGGCAGCTCTGTGAAAGAGCAGGACAAGTAAGTCTGTGGGCAGGCCGAAAAACCAGGTTATCCCAGCTTAAGTGCACTTTCTGTTCCGTTGCTCCCCAAACCCCAAGCCCAGTTTGCCTGGCTGTCCGTTTTCGGCCCTAGGATTTCCTGACGAAGTCGGGTTTCCGCGTCAGCTATTTGAACTCTGACGCATGTTCGTGCCCTTCCTCCGAAAGGGCATTCTTCGAATTGAAAACCCGATACCCAATTGCGGCAGCTATTATTGAAGACACCATGAGTCAGCCGTCCAACTCATCGCGCGAAGCTTCGCACAGCTCCACCAGATAACCCCACACCACCTGCAATCGCACCGATTTGTGCAGTTCCCGGCGGGTGCTGATCCAGTAACTGCGCTGGATGGTTTCTGCCGGGAGTACCCTGACCAGCTCGGAATCATTTCGAGCCATGAAGTTTGGCAGTACCGCGATGCCCAGCCCTGCCCTGGCGGCTTGTTGTTGGGCGATGACGCTGGTGCTGCGAAAGACCACGTTGGCGTTGCGGCAGAAGCTGTTGAGAAACAGCAATTCCTGGCTGAACCGCAAGTCATCGACGTAGCCGATCCAGCTGTGTCGGGCCAGGTCTTCACGGGTCGTCAGGGGGGCAGCCTGGGCCAGGTAGCGAGGGCTGGCTATAGAGGGCCAGGCGGTAGTCGGTCAGCTTGCGGGTGATCAATTGATCGGCCGTCGGGCGATCCAGGGGCACGCTGATTTCGGCTTCGCGGTTGAGGATGCTGACGAAGCGCGGTACGGCCACCAACTCCACCTCAAGACCCGGATAGCGCTCGAAGCAACCTCCCGCTGTGCTGTAATTCGAGGAAGAACCTCGGATCGTTCCAGTCGAACATGTTTTTCCTTGTGAATCAGCCGTTCACTATCACTGTTCAAAAACGCACATCAGTTGATGTAAAAACGCTTGTATCAAACGCGCAACTTATCAATAACATGAATCAGGACAAGAACAATAAATCGGCGCGAGGTCTTATATGCCATCAGCCAGCGGTTCATACGACTATGTCATTGTCGGTGCCGGCCCGGCGGGATGTCTGTTAGCCAATCGGTTATCCACAGACCCTGCCATCAATGTCCTGCTGCTTGAAGCCGGCGGCCGGGACAACTATGCCTGGATTCATATTCCGGTCGGCTACCTCTTCTGTATCGGCAACCCACGCACTGACTGGTGCTTCAAGACCGAAGTCCAACCCGGCCTGAAAGGTCGTGCCTTGAGTTATCCACGGGGCAAGGTGCTGGGTGGCTGTTCATCCATCAACGGCATGATCTACATGCG
>JARLHX010000336.1 GCA_031292035.1 Negativicutes bacterium
ACGTTTCAGAGAAGACCAATCTATTGGGGTGCCCTCACTTAGACCTAATCAGGACAGGGTTTTCTTTGAATCGACGCCCGCAATCGTATTTGGCCTTTAAACTCCGCGAGATAGACTTCGAGCTGGTGTTGCGTCGACCCATTGAGACCACCCCGTTTATCAGGACTTGGCTCTACGCGGCGACTGCGAGTAGGCTTTCATCAGTGAGGCTCGGTGATTCTCCGAGCGACACACGCATTATGGGCTGGGTGGGGCGGGACAGCCTTGTCAGTTATGTGCTGGCTCGCGGTGTCGTGGATAACTCCGTCGTTCCTTTTGTGGATTCGGCTGATGTGCCTGGGCGCAATCATGTGTTTCTTGGGGACTATTTACGGCGGCAGGTGGTTTTTGCTTCCTGGTTTCGCCGCCGTGGTCATAACAGTGGGTGTCTTCATGGGTGCGGACGCTCACGAGCGGTAGAAGAGCCCGACATGTTGCTCCTAATACCCACTTGATTTCATAACAATGTCGGCTCCCTCGGCACGAGTAGACTGTGGTTGGTTGACGACCAAAGGGTCGGGAGGAAGGCACCGACATTGTTATGAAATCATATACCGGCCTAATACACCACTTTTCCGGTAAGCGCTGCCGGTTCAGACGGTCGACGCAACACCCTCTAAACAGTAGTTCCGATAATACGTTTCAGAGAAGACCGATCTATTGGGGTGCCCTCACTTAGACCTAATCAGGACAGGGTTTTTCTTTGAATCGACGCCCGCAATCGTATTTGGCCTTTAAACTCCGCGAGATAGACTTCGAGCTGGTGTTGCGTCGACCCATTGAGACCACCTGGATTACCGGAGAAGTTTGTCCCAGTACCCACATGATTGCATAACAATGTCGGCTCCTCGCCCCGAGTAAACTGTGGTTTGTCGAAGACCAAAGGCTCGGGAGAGAGGAGCCGAACATGATGATTATAGACGTAGATTACCACCCGAGCTTTCAGACGATTGCTTTTGTTGTAGAAGAGACAGGTGAGTGCGGTGAACAGGAACTGAACCACAGTGATGGACAGGCAGGGAAATTCTATCGAGACCTGAAGCAGCGAGGAATCCGGGTGCGGGTAGGGATGGAGGCTACCGGCTATTCACGCTGGTTCGAGCGGCTGCTGGCTGAATTAGGTTTCGAGCTGTGGATCGGGGATCCGGCGGAGATCCAGGCCAAGCGAGTGAAGAAGCAGAAGTTTGACCGCGAGGATGCTCGACTGCTACGCAGGCTGATGCTGGAAAATAACTTCCCGCAGATCTGGGTACCGAGCCCGGAGAACCGAGATTTGCGGCAACTGCTGTGGCACCGGCATCGGTTGGTGCAGATGCGCACGCGGATCATGAATCAGTTGCAGGC
>JARLHX010000337.1 GCA_031292035.1 Negativicutes bacterium
AGTACCGATAAGATCAAGGATGTATCCAGCCACAGGCTGCATAAAGGCATAACACACTTGCCAGGCAACAACGATATGAGAGTACTGCTCGGTGGAAATATTCAACTCGCCCATCATCGTCGGCGCGGCGACCGACAGTGTGTTGCGGGCTAGATAGTTGACGACCAGCCCGGCCATCACCAGCCCGACCATCCACCAACGGATTCCTTTCACTTTCATGTTTTTACCTTAATTATTTTTAGATTGAAGGCATGTTGCTTTTTGTGACTATCCGACCGACCTTGTATGTCGTCATACGACTGCGCACTTTATATCCAGCCCGACACGCGACTGTCAATCGAAAAGCCAACGCACCTTACGGAATTGATCATCTGAAACCGTCTAAAACCCAACATAATCAGTACACCAGCACACCTCTTCTTTTTCTGTTGACAGCGAGCCGCTGACCTCACAATAATTTATGAGGTTGTATGACAACGCATGAGAGGTGACGATTAGAACCATCGGAACGGTCAGTTTTTGGAGGCGAGGGAACCCTGCGCTTCTGCTCAATCAGGCCGGGCAGTGGATGCCTAACGGATTGTCGATGCATGCAACCCGCTTGAATCGCTTGATAGAAACGTTGTTCGCGGCGTCGGGAAAGAACACTCGAGTATCCCTGGAGTGCTGGCACCGAGTGTCATTCGCGCAGCATCTGCTCGCAGAAGGCTCGCGCATCACAATTAACTATCGTATGGATAACACCTGATGAAACAGCGAAAAATTACAATTAAAACAACGATTGCGCTGACTGTACTGAGCGCGAGCATTGGCCAGGCCCTTGCCGCTGATCAGCACCCCACCCTCTCGGCTGAAACCCTGCCGCGCATTGGCACCATCGACGAACGCTTCCAGTCTTATAACGTCGAAATGCTGGAAGTCACCGGCGGCAAGTTCTGGAAGCCTTATGCGTCCATCAAGAACTCCGCGGCCCAACCGGCAGAAGCCAAGGGCGCCACTCCCACGGGCATGGATCCTTCGTTATACGCCTATCGCGAACCCCTGGACCTGAGCAATCCTCGCCTTCGCAAACTGGCGTCCGCCTTGGCGCCCTCCTACGTCAGAACAAGCGGCACCTGGGCCAACCACACTTATTTCGCCGAATCGGATAATGCCCCAAGCACACCGCCTGAAGGCTTTAAAGGCGTATTGAGCCGCCAGCAGTGGAAGGGCCTTGTCGACTTTTCCAATGCCGTGAATGCACCGATCGTCACCTCCTTCGCCACCAGCCCAGGCGTACGCGACAGCACGGGCCTATGGACCTACGACCAGGCGCAACG
>JARLHX010000338.1 GCA_031292035.1 Negativicutes bacterium
CCACCCGTAGATCCATATTGGATTGGCACAGTATAGATTGTTGATTCTGAGAAACTAGACGAGCTCACAGCCGCGGATATTTCAACCGTATATCCACCCCAGCCAGCATTCAACTGGAGAAACTGAACGCAATTACTACTACTCGTACTTGTGGGAACAGTGATTGATGTTGAACCGAATGTGGAAAACGATCCTAGGTTTGACAAACCTGTCACAGCCAATCCATTATTTGCAGTCACTAATCCACTAGCCGTCATAGTTGTACTTACCAACGCGGCGAATGCGCATCCACCGCTAGCATCTCGTTGTGCAAGGGTGTGTGCTGTGGCGGTAGATACACCAGAAACCGCTGCCGGCGCTTGCCAGACAGCATTCGTTCCATTATAGGTCAGGATGTTGTTTGTAGCCGGAGTGGCACCAGAGAATGGAACGACCCAAGTGGAACCGTTTCTAATTGTGTTCGCGTCGACATTATTCGTCGTGCCGGTAATCGTTTTGTTCGTAAGGGTTTGTGTCGTTGTCAGCTTGGCAATCGAAGCGGATGCTGTCGTAGCGTTTCCCACGGATGTGATGTCGCCGGTGAGATTTGCATTCGTTGTAACCGTGGTCGCATTTCCGGTCAGACTTCCCGTGAACGTTCCAGTGATCGTCTTGTTCGTCAACGTCTGAATGTCGGTCAGCGTGACTGTCTGATTCGCCGCTTTGCCATTAACCTTTGCGACCACGGTAGCGCCCTGAGTTCCGGTGACTTCACCTACCAATGCTGTTGTGAATGACGCCGAGCTTCCCGTCACATATGCTGTGATTATTTTCCTCCCTTTATTAATCTGGAGGCCTATTTCAACTCGGCAGAAATGCCGAGTTGAGATAACGCGCCAAAGCGCTCGCCATTACAAAAAAAATTAATTTGAATGCAACCAGGGGGAATCGAACACCCGTAAGCTGTGTGGAGCACAGCCGTAATGACCACTATACGATGGTTACACTAATAGGAGCATTGTTTATCTAATATAAATTAAATAATGAATTGATTTGAACGACCATGTACAGACCGTCTTCCTCACTTCCATCGCGCCATTCCTCACGCGTAGCTCGCTCGCTCCCGTCCTTCACCCCTTTCAATACAATTCTTCTCACGAATTTCACTTAGAGAAAGTCGGAAGCGCTTGCCAGCTTGCGGCAATGAAATTTTCCAGCCGCAGCCATTTTAAAGTTTACGGCAGAAAAATTTCCTAGCCGTAAGCCAATTTAAAGTTTCAGACGGTTACGGCAATGAAATTTTCCAGCCGTAGCTTTTGGGTAACTCGGCATGGGGGCGAGCCTGGCTGGCTGGGGAATGGCTGGGTGCTTAGTTAGTGGGAACTCGGCATGGGGACACGGCTATGGGAATTTTCTACCGTGCCCGTTGCGAGGGG
>JARLHX010000339.1 GCA_031292035.1 Negativicutes bacterium
GGATGTTTATGAATGATTTTATAACACACGCGGTCGGGCGGAGGCTCCGCAAGGCGAAAGATGCTGTAATTGCCTTTGGTCAGGGCAACTTTGGCCACCGAAAGAGGTACAAGGGCCCATTGCCGGACATCATGGAGAAAAGACAAAATCAGTTGAGCGGTATCCAGGTGAACCCGTCCGGAACAGGCCGGGTCCCATTGCTGATCATGCCATATTTGGTAGCTTGGGCCCCAATTGACGTATAGTTCGAAGTTGGGGTCCAGCTCCTGAGGGGAGATGAGACCGGTCTGCGGGCGGGTCGGTGAAGCGGTGCGGAAACCGACAATCGGTTCCGTGTAACACTTTTTGACAGCAACATTGGGATGAGTTCTTTCCAGTAGGGTGAAAGCAACGTCAAGCTGCCGCCGGTCGATCAGGTCATACATCTCCGGTGAGTGAGCGGTGACTATTTTCAGAGTGATTTGCGGCTGGTGGTTGTTGATAGCCTGGTACAGCCCGGGAAAGATGACGTAATTGATGCTGTCAAGGGTACCGATCGACAAAGAAAGCTTGAGACCATCGATGGGCAGGTTCTGGGTTTCGCGCCATAGAGCACCCCAGCGTTCCGCCAGGTCGACAAATGCCTCTCCGGCCGGTGTCAGGCGAATGGCTTTGGCCCCTTTACCCCGCTCGATCAAAACAGCGCCTACTTCCTGTTCCAGCACTTTCAGCCGTTTACTGACGGTTGATTGGGCCAGATTGAGCTGCCGGGCGGCTTTACTGATATTTTCGGTCCGGACGACAGCCAGAAAGGCTTCGATTCCAAGATTATACATGGTTGCATCCCTCCATCAATTATCGAAAATGGTGATAATTATTCATCGAATGTATTCATTTTACTTCATAATAATATTGCTATAAAATTTACACTAGACGGACAATTTTGTCAATTGCCTAAATAATAAGGAGTGATTTTCATGGCTAATGTGGGATTTCGTATTTACAGCAAGATCGAAAGGCCGAAGGGTGAATTGGTGAAAGGATTCGCCGGGATTCCGGTGGCCAACATCGCCGACAATATGAACCGGATGTCGTGTATCGACGCCAAAATCAGGCCGATGAACAGTGTGCCGCTTCTGGGCACGGCCTTCACCGTCAAGACCAGACCCGGCGATAATCTGCTGCTGCACAAAGCTATCGATATGGCGGCTCCCGGCGATGTCATCGTTGTTGACGGACAGGGCGATACGGTGAATTCGCTGATCGGTGAATTGATGATCAGCTGGGCGGTCGAACGGGGTATTGCCGGTTTCATTATTGACGGTGCCGTTCGCGACGCCGGCGCCATTAAAGAGATGTCCATCCCGGTTTACGCCGCCGGCATAACCCCCAGAGGCCCGTATAAGGAAGGACCGGGGGAAATCAACGGTCCGGTCTGCTGCGGAGGCATCATTGTGAAGCCTGGCGATATTCTGGTGGGAGACGAGGACAGCGTGGTGGTGATCGATCCGCAGGATGCGCCGGAGATACTGGAAAAATCAAAAGCGACCGTGGCCAAGGAAGCGGGCATCATGGAGGATATCAAGAACCACAAATGGGATAGAAAATGGGTCGACAAGGTGCTTCGCGAAAAGGGCTGCGAGTATATTGATTAAGAC
>JARLHX010000340.1 GCA_031292035.1 Negativicutes bacterium
CACTGTCATCTTCAATAACCAGAATTCTTTCCATTGACTCGCTTCCGCCGGGCGCAACATGAACACGACAGGATTATCTTTTGATCGGACAACTGGGCTCTCACTGAAGCCAAAAGAGCAGCCGGCGGGAGCTACTGACTGGAGCAAAAGTCCCCTTGGCGTTTTCACAGTCATCAGGGCCAACAACCGCAATTGGGAATCCCGGAGCCGACCAATAGCCCTGACGCAGGTGTTCTGCACTTGCCGTTTTTGGGCATCGCGGAAGCAACAAAGGTGTCATATTTGGCAAGATTTACGTCTTGATGCGGTGTCCTTCCGCCGATGCCAATGCGCAGTATGAGCATTATGACCCAATAGTACAAAGCAGACTGAATCTGGATTAGGCTGCGTTAATAATCATATCTAGCGGTTTTCAATTAGATTTCACTTTGCAGCGGGTACGGTATGCACCGTGGAGCCAGGCAGCAGTGACATTTTCCCTGCGAGCTCGTGGCTGTGGCCTTTGCGGATGTGGCCGTAAACCAGCATTGCGGTGCGTCCATTGTCGCGGTGGCCCAGCCAGCTTGCCAGGGTGACCCAATCCACGCCGGCCTCGATGCACCTCGTTGCAAAAATGTGGCGGAGGTCATGCGCGGAGAGATGCGGACAAGCAGACGCTGAAACGACTCATCGATTCCAAGGCTGCCAATTTGCTGTTCTTCTTTCAAAAGTTGGACAACCCGGCTTGGTTGGATTACCTCGATGAGGATGGATGGTTTACCGGTCTGCCCGGGCCGCAACCAACAGATGATGGGCGGTTGCAGTACAACTGGCATATCCCGCTTACGTGCCTGCCCAAAATGGCTCCCATTGCGCCTGAGGCTGCGACCCGCATTCTTATAAAACTCGTGATTCCGGATAACCCGAGGGTGGGAGACCAGATTCTGCAGGGCATGGCCGGAATCACTAACCATGAATGCATCCGCCAATTGCGCCCGCTCATAGTTCAATTAAAAAACAATTTGAGCCGCACATCCTGGATTTGGATTGAGGAACTGCTAGAGAACTGGTTCAAAGCCGAAGCCTAGCCGACTATTACGACAAGGGGCTGTTTCGTAGAAAGCAACTCCAGCCAGTCTCTTCGCTGCTGACAGAGGACCAGAGGGCCACCTTGGAAACGACAGGGCCCGGCGCAAAGCCAATCGCAATGGAGGATTACAAGCCGTATTCCTCCCGTGTCAGGTCATATGAGGTGGTGACAGTTGCCCCGGCAGAAGCGGACACGATGGAGCAGCTGGACGATGATAAGTTTTGGGACTTTCTAAACAACTGGGAACCGAAGGTAGAGTTTCCGAAGGACGGAAACTCGGTCCGGGAGGATCTGCATCCTTTGGCGGGTAAATTCGCTGATTTAGTGGTCCGGAAGCCCGAACGTTTCACTCCTGCTTCCCAATGGTGGAAACGCGCTACGCGGCCCCTAATGCTTTACCGCGTGCTCGAACGCGCTTCGGCTCATTTCGTTCAAAAGCAACATGACGAAAAAAATGCTATTCCCGCGCCCAGCGAACATGACTGGGACAATTGGTTTGGCATCATCGGATGGATTTTGGAAAGGAAGACCGCATCTGCGGCCAGAACCGCCAGCAGCACAGAAAATCAGCCGGACTGGGGTTACGGATGGAGTTCAATTTCAAGGTTGTTGCGGATGATAATCCGCTCGAATTATGCTATTCCTGAAAGCCGGCTCGGCCCACTGCGGGCGGTGTTGGAGTATTTGTTCGAGGAGGACAGTGAAGAGTGGGACGGACACACCCGATCCGGCATGAATGACTGGTACGCCACAGCAATCAACTCCGATCGCGGAAACGCCGTCGAAGCACTTGTTTATCTGGGACTGAGACAGAAAAACGAGGGTAGAGCCGTCGAAACCTGGATTTTTGATCTCATCAAACATTGTCTTGAGCGCCCAAAGGAATCGCCCGCGACATTCTCGCTGCTCGGTGTGCACCTCGGTCAGACTGCTTATGCTTTTGGAGAAAATTTCAAAAGGTGTTCTGATTTATTGTTTCCAAGCGACCGGCCCATACACTGCAAGGCCGCTGTTATCTCCCACTTTCGCTACAGCCAGCCTCACAAATTGATCCTCGACACGGTTCCCAAACTGCCCGAGACCGCTCTTGATATTTTAAAATCAGAGACCGCCGCAATGCAGGACTCCAACGAAAAACAGGAGTGGCGTGATTTCGGGTCCCGGTTCGGCGTCCATCTGGCATTCTACTTCTGGACGGGCGCGTTCGCGTCAAATCAGACGGCGCAGAAATTTCAGGATGCGTTCTTCGCGTCCGCAAGCAAATCCGCCCGTAAGGGACTCATCCACCACATCGGCCAAGCATTCCGCAATGCCGATGAGTCCCTCGAAAAGAACATTTTAAAACGCACCATGCAGATCTGGGAGCGCCGAGTGGGAAAAATCAAGTCAGCACTGAAATCCGGCCACCAGCCACGCGATGATTTCGACGGCGAATTGTCCGAGTTTCAGGACTGGCTGGACTGCGAATGCTTTCCCCTCGACTGGCGCCTGTCAAATGCGGAGGAGGCAATTCGATTGATTTCGAAGTCGCCACAACCCTACGGGTTAATTCGAACTATTGTCCGGTTCGGACAAAAGCCGGAACTGCTAGCCGCAGGCATCAAATTATTCCATGCCATTTTGGCAAAGCCTGGCGATGAACTCCGGTGGTCCGTGAACTACAAGGAACTCGGACCCGTATTATCTTCGGGGCTCAAAAGTAACGTAGAAGCAGTTCGACGATGTTCAAAGGAATGTCTGGACCGCGTGCTGTTGCTCGGTTGTTCAGATTTTGCTCAACTTGCATCCGACGAACACAGCGGTTTGGACTAATAGCATGTTGGGAACAAAACTGGTTCCAGCGCCATCGAGGGATTTCACTTCTAGGCATGCCATAAACGACAAAGCCGAAACCAGTGGAGTTTGGTAGCAGTCGGTCTCGGCCAACTGAGCTAACCTGCCAGCCGTGTTTCATTCGCTGACTGGTGCCCCTCCCGCGCATGACGAGATTTTACACACCACG
>JARLHX010000341.1 GCA_031292035.1 Negativicutes bacterium
AGCAAAAAGAAAACCATGACAACCAGCAGGGAGAACACCGAAATTATTCCTCGCATGCCATATGCAAGGATACCCGAAATAGCCGTTATAGCGGAATGGGACCCGGCCCCGAAAAGAACATGACCACTAACCCCAAGCACAAACAACACGGCGCCAATAAGCACGAGACCGATGCCCACCGTCGCCAGCAGAGCCAGCGTTCCACTGCAGGCTTTTCGCCAGTGCTTTTTTGTCAAATTCCAGGAATAGCCGATCGCGTCAAGCACTCCCATATCTTTTACGATAATTGTGATCAGGGACAGGCCAATTGGCATAATAGCAGCCACCGCCACGACTCCTGTCAGCCCAACAAGAAGCACTTTCGCATAGACGCTGGTGAATCCCCTGTATAGGACTGGGATGAAATACATGATTAATCCAAATAAAAGCATCAGCACAGCCAAAAAGAGTGTTCTGCCCCAGAGTGCCTTAATACCTGCGCCGATTGTTCCCAGGCCAATTTTTCTGCCTTGCAGGACTTGAAAAATAGCGAAAGGAAGAAATAGCAGAAGAAAAACGATAATCGCCAGGTTCAGTAGGCTTCCTAATACAGAAGGCAGATACTGCAATAACGCCATGGCCATCCAGGAAACAACGCCCAGCAGCCCAAGGCTCGTCGTATTTTTGCGGAAAATGCGCCATGCAATTTGCAGGATCATCTTGACACTCAAATGCCTCATCTCCCTGAAATACATGCTGTCCTCCCCATATTCCGCTATTAATTCCTTCTTTCGCCAGCAATCACCAATATCCTTGTTTTTACATTTTATCCATTTGAAGGAGATTTATATGACCAATATCAACGCGGTCTGTCCTTCCCGTCCATTGCGCCCGCAATAGCACCGGCCGACGGAGTTCCGGATTAAGGCGGACACCTTTGCATCCTGCTATGCAAGGCAGACGCGCCTACACAAAAACGCCCTGATCTGCTGTCAGGGCGTTGCTTTGGGGGTTAGTCGCTGTCCAGGAAGGCAACGACCTGATTTAGTTTTGTCAACGCGGCTGGAGCTATTTTCAGCGTTCGGTTCGGCTGGCCGGAGCCTCCGTAGACAAAGGGATACTGCAAAAGTTTTTTATCAAATACGGTTGGAAGATCGAGCCCGACCAACGGTGTATCACCAGGGTTGAA
>JARLHX010000342.1 GCA_031292035.1 Negativicutes bacterium
AGGCGCGCTCTCGCCGAACAGTTCCGTCAACGCGGTATTGCCGCCGAGGTCGCCCTGACCGCCGGCCGGCAGGGGTATCTGCGCGTGCGCTATCCTTTGCCTGATCCGGCCCCTCGAGTCTCCATCATCATCCCGACCCGTGATCGGCTCGATCTGCTGCGCCAATGCATCCAGGGATTGATGTTTGATACGGATTATCCCGACCTTGAGATCATCGTCGTCGACAATGACAGCCAAGAGCCGGCGACCCTGGCCTATTTGGCCGAGATCGCCAAAGGGTCGGTGCGCGTGCTGCGCGACGACGGACCGTTCAACTATTCGGCCCTCAACAATCGGGCCGTCGCCGCGGCATCGGGCAGCCTCATCGCCTTGCTGAACAATGACACCAAGGTCATGCAGCGGGACTGGCTGCGTGAAATGGTGAGCCACGCTTGCCGGCCTGAAGTGGGGGCAGTGGGTGCCAAATTGTATTTTTCCGATGGCAGCCTCCAGCATGCCGGTGTAGTCCTTGGCCTCGGCGGTGTGGCTGGACATCTTCATATCGGTCTATCTAGCGCCGAGGCTGGCTACTATGACGATGTCGAGCTAGTGCGCAACGTCTCCTGTGTGACTGCAGCCTGCCTATTGTTGCGCAAGGTCGTCTTTGAAGAGGTCGGAGGTCTTGATGAACTGCGTCTGCCCATTGCTCTCAATGACGTCGATCTCTGTCTGAAGATCCGGGCGAAAGGCTATCTGATTGTGTGGACACCGTTTGCTGCGCTCTATCATTTCGAATCGGCTAGCCGCGGTTCGGATGTCGTGCCCGACAAGATCGCGCGGTTTCAGAAAGATCTGGCCTTGATGAAGGCGCGCTGGGGCGCCACGCTGACGGCGGATCCCTACTACAATCCCAACCGAACGCTGGATGACTTCCGTGGCGGCTTGGCCTTTCCGCCGCGTGTCAGTAAGCCATGGAGTTTGAATTGAGTAGTGATGTTTTTGCCGGGACACTTTCCTTCTTCAAAGGTGACTTGTGAGGTTTTGGGAAAGGCTGTCATGGTAACATCCAGACCGGCACGAAAAAGCAGGAGCGCGTGCTGTCCATCGGATTCCACCAAATGGTGGGGCGCTATTCGGAATAATATTAATTGACATGCAGATATGAGCATATCGTTGGTGCATACTATTTCGGCAGATTTATATGGCGATAATCGTGGTTTGTCCTGATGATGTGGTCTTCTCTGGCCGATTTTTTTAAATGAAAATTTCAGGTATTATTGGTTTGGTGCAGATAAGAGTTTCTACTGAAGTGGGGGTGTTTCTGTGAGGGCACGGATTTTGGCTGGGATCAGGGGGCCGTTGGAGCCATTATATGTCTTATGGCGATACCGAGCGTTAGTGTTACGGTTGTCGCGGCGAGATCTTGAGTCTCGATATCGTGGTTCGATCCTTGGGTTAGCGTGGACAGTGATCCACCCTCTGCTCATGCTGGCAGTTTACACTTTCATCTTCTCTGTAGTTTTCCAGGCTCGCTGGGGCACCGCGAGCACTGGAGGAACGGCGAAGTTCGCCCTTTATCTTTTTTCCGGCATGGTTTTGTTCTCAATTTTTTCCGACTGTGTCATCCGTGCGCCGGGTCTGATGTTGGAGAACGTCAGCTACATCAAGAAGGTCGTTTTCCCACTGGAAATTATGCCGATGGTCGTGCTTTTGGTGGCCTTATTCAACGCCGTTGTTGGCTTTGGTATTCTGTTTGTTTTTTATCTTGTGGTCCTGGGGTTGCCGCCATGGACCGCTCTGCTGATCCCGTTGGTATTATTACCCTTGTGCCTGTTTACCCTTGGGCTTGTGTGGTTCCTCGCGTCGGCGGGAGTGTTCTTGCGGGACTTACGGCAGATGGTGAGCGTGTTCATCACGATAGCGATGTTTCTTAGTCCGATTTTCTATCCGCTATCGGCAATACCAGAAAGATTCCGGGGTGTGATTCTGTTAAATCCACTGGCGTTGCTGCTGGAACGGTCAAAAGATGTGCTGTTCTTAGGCATAGGGTTATCTCCGCTGGAATGGGCGCTTTATTGCGGCATTGCGTGGATTTGGGCGTGGCTTGGTTATATCTGGTTTATCAAGACCCGGCGGGGGTTTGCCGATGTCGTCTGAGATCGTGATTGAGGCCGAGGGGCTAGGCAAGGCTTATGCCATTTTTAAGCGCCCGCAAGATCGGCTGAAACAGATGTTCGTACGGGGATGGCGGCGGTATTATGAGGAGTACTGGGCACTGAAGGATGTCTCTCTGACCGTTCGTCGGGGGGAAACGGTCGGGGTGATCGGTCGCAACGGGTCGGGCAAGTCGACTTTTCTGCAGTTGGTCTGTGGAACGTTGACCCCGAGTCGGGGGCGAATTGCAGTGAAGGGGCGGATCGCCGCCTTGCTTGAACTGGGGGCTGGTTTCAATCCTGAATTTACGGGTCGGGAGAATGTTTATCTTGCTGCCTCAATCTTGGGTTTGAATTCGCGGCAGATCGACGAGCGTTATGAGGACATGGTCGCTTTCGCTGGTATCGGTGATTTCATCGAGCAGCCTGTAAAGCTCTACTCAAGCGGTATGTATGCGCGACTCGCCTTTGCCGTGGCGGCACATGTCGACGCCGATATTCTGATCGTAGATGAGATCCTTGCTGTTGGCGACGCCGCCTTCACCCAGAAGTGTATGCGTTTTATCCGGGCATTCAAGGAACGCGGTACACTGTTTCTCGTTTCACACGATACGGCGCAGATCGTCAATCTGTGCGACCGGGTAGCTTGGCTCGATAGTGGCGAATTGCGTGAAGTGGGGCCGGCCAAAGACGTCTGCCATCGCTATCTAGCCGCCCTGTATGCCTCTCAGGACAATGGCGGCGCCTTTCGTATCGGAGGTAGCCGGCGTGACCCTGACCGGCCAGTTCGTGACGTCCGGGAAACCATCCTCAAGAACTCTCAGGCTCGCAACACCATTGAGGTCTTCGACTTCAATGACGAGGGGCCCTGGTTTGGGCAACGCGGCGCCAGTATCGTCGATGTCGAGCTGCAAGAGCCGTCTGGCGCTCGTCTTTTGGCTCTGGAAGGCGGAGAGGAGGTGATCTTGCAGGTCGACTGTAAGGCCGAGCGCGATCTCAATGGCCCCATCGTTGGTTTTTTTGTGAAAGACCGGTTAGGACAAAACCTGTTCGGCGACAATACCTATCTGACCTATCGCCTCAATCCGCTCTCCATTCCCGCCGGTGATGCCTTTTCGGCCCGCTTTCGTTTCCAGATGCCTTATCTACCATCTGGTGATTTCTCCGTGGCCGTGGCCGTGGCCGAAGGCACCCAGGCTGACCATGTTCAGCATCATTGGATCGATGACGCTCTTTTTTTCAAGGTCCACTCCAGTCATGTGTCCAGAGGACTTATCGGTATTCCAATACTAGATATTAAAATTGTGAGAGAGTAGTCATCTAGGGTGAAGGATTGGTCCCATACTTGCCTCATTAACAGTAGGAATTTCTGTCACTGATCTTCTCAGATACATATTTATTCGCGAGGACGCGGCTACACGTTGTTTGAATCTTCCCCTCTTCTGCAAATTTGTGTTGTATACGTGTTGCCTAATCGAATAGTTCTAGTCGTATAAGATGGCCGGCAATATAAGTCCTGCTCGAACAGCAATGCCGTCCAACGAAACGAGGCGATGGCCATGGCGACATATTTGATTCTTGGTGGTTGTGGTTTCATTGGGCGACACGTGGCTCTGGCCTTGGCGCGGCGCGGCGAACGTGTACGTCTGGCTGATCGTTCCCCGCTCGCGTCTCCTCTTCCCGGCGTCGAGCCTAGCTTGGTGGAATGGCTGCCGTTCGAGATGATTGGCGGTGATTGGGACAGATTGATCGCCGATATTTCGGTGATCTATCATTGCGCTTGGTCCAGTCTTCCCCAGACCGCTAACGATGATCCCATCGGAGACCTTCAAGTTAATGTTGTCGGTAGCCTCGGTTTGCTAGAGGCTCTGCGTCGCCGCGGTGGAGGCAAGATAGTTTTCCTCTCTTCGGGAGGAACCGTTTATGGCAGATTGACACAGATTCCCGTGCCCGAAGATCATCCGCTTGATCCGCTCACCGCTTATGGAGTGGGCAAGGTGGCGGTCGAGAAATACCTTCACCTCTATTGCGCATTGCATAATGTCGATGCCCGGGTTGCCCGGCTGTCCAATCCGTTCGGCGCGGGCCAGGATCCCCGTCACAACCAGGGTGCCGCCAGCATCTTCCTGCGTCGCGCGATGGCCAGCCAACCCCTCACCATCTGGGGTGATGGCTGGGTGGTCCGGGATTACATCCATATTACCGACGCGGCCGCCGGTCTCCTCGCCCTGGCCGACGCGGATCTGACTGCCCAAACGGGGCCGGCGGTGTTCAATATAGGCAGCGGCGAAGGCGTCAGCTTGAACGATATCGTCAAGGTGCTGCGCAGCCATCTGGGGTATCCGATCGAAGTGCAATATGCCGCAGGCCGGCCTTTCGATGTGCCGATCAGCATTCTCGATATAACGCGGGCACGCCAAGTGCTCGGCTGGGCACCTCATCTGAGCTTCGCCGAAGGTATCGACCGCACTATCGTTGATCTGCGGGCCGGTGCGGAGTTGTTTTCATCCATCCCCCATAACGGAATTCCAGCGTGAAAATCGCGCTCCTCGTCCGTTCGCCCCCCCCCCCCGGGCCCCGGGTGGGGGTCGGGTTGTATCCTGGCGTGTCGCTTTGTGCACAACGGCGTCGATCCGCCGCCGCTGAACGATTAGCGAGCATCTTGACCAAGAAGATCATTGACC
>JARLHX010000034.1 GCA_031292035.1 Negativicutes bacterium
CTGGGGCTGGTAGTTGGGCGCTTGCAGGTAGAAATCTCCAGCCCTCGACTCACTGCACGCCCAGTAACGACGCGTCAAGACTCGAATATTATAAAATACAATCACCCTTTTCACCTTCGGAATTCCGGAGGTCTTCTTTTTGAAGTTTGTGGAATATATTACAATGGCCACCCTCAACAGCCTCCGGGACTGCCGGAGGTCTTTTTTCTGAATTCCGTGCTCAGAAGAAAGGCGAAAAACCGGGGAATATTCCTCGGTTTCTCCTCGCCTAAATCTATGTTTCCTAAAGGGCGGGATATGTGTCTAGACGCAACTAGTCTCTTCGTCCTCAATCAAGAAGAACAGGAGCAGGATTATGATGATGATAACTACGACGAATCCGCCACCCCTGCCACCACCACATCCACCAAATCCACCAAATCCCATTTTCGCACCTCCTTAACGTTAACGATCATCCACTATATAGTACGCTATGGATTCTAACGTGTTAAAGATTATGTTTCCCAACATTAATAAAAGCGGATGATTCCAATATCCGCCCCCGAGCATATGATACACAAGAGTAGTCACCACACCACAACTCTTCGTTCCTCTTTACCTAGCCCGGCTTACGGCCGGGCTTTTGGTTTTGCTGTATAAATTGATCAGCTGCCGGAAATTATATCTCAGATTTTTATGAGTCGTATAAATACTTCAAAATAGCTAATGCTAATTAGGACACGATTTTAGGGAGGTCGCCAGTTGAGATATATTCAGCGATTAAAGATCATTTTTTTGGTTTTTATTGCATCGGCAATTGGAATAGAAATTGAACAAGATGAGTAAGAAGGAAAAGCCGGGGTAAAAGCCCTGGCTTTTCCTTATCCGTCCATCTGTCACGCCAGAGGATATCACGGGAAAAACTCCGGTGTCGTCTGGGGGGTTATTTTTTTTTCGCTCTTATCTATTTTGTGACTCAATTATTCAAAAGAAAATAAGGAAATATTAGCATGAAACACCTGACATGGCTCTCATGTTCTGCGCTGCAAATGTGGATACGGATTGATAAACGCCTCGGGAATATTCGAATAGATAAGCTGCAGCCAAAACAACTGTTAGAGGTTTATCAAGAAATCGGCAAGCCCGGTGCCCGGAAGGATATCAAGAAAGATGAAAATGGCGAGATCATGGAAGGGCAGCGTCTAGACCTTTCCGGTACCTCCGTTAGAAAACATCATATTTTTTTAAACTCACTGCTCAATCAAGCCGTGAAATGGAATTTCCTCGCAAAAAACCCCTGTAAAGCCGTGGAACCGCCTAAAGCTGGAAAGAGCCAACGGTCAATGCTAGACGAGGAACAGCTTGCCCTTTTCTTGGACAAGCTACAGGACGAGGATCTTCGCCATCGGTGCATGGTCTTCCTGGGCTTGACGGGCGGCCTCTGTCGGGAAGAAATCTTTGGACTCCGCTGGGGAGATATTGATCTTGCTGCCGGTACCGTCACAGTCGACCGAGCTAGGGTATATGTGGCTCGCCAGGGCGTAATCCTTAAGGACTGCAAGAATACCTATCGTCATCGACAGGTCAGCATACCGCCCGATACCGCTGCTCTACTCAAACAGCACCGGTTGGCCGAGATCAAGAAAAAACTCAAACAGGGTAGCAATTAAAAGGGTGCTCCTGATGGTGAAAAAACCGGGCTGTCTGTCGATGAGCGCATGAACCCGAATTACGTTTTCACATCTTGGGACGGGTCGGATCTTCATCCTCACGCTTCTGGGAACTGGCTGAGGCGATTCTGCAAAGAGCATCGCTTGCCTAATATCGTGACTCACGTTTTTCGACATCTGAGCGCCACCTTCCTAATCAGCGCTGGGACAGACGTTCGAACAGTGTCTGGCAAACTCGGTCATGCAAATACTAGGACCACCTTGACGGTTTACGCCCACCTGCTGCGCTCCAGCGAGCAGGAAACAGCCAATATCATGCAGGATGTCCCTGGCCGGCCTTCGTGACAAGGCTGAGAAAGCCAAGGACGCCAAGAAAAAGGCAAAATAAAAAGCCTCGACGCCAAATGACCGGAACTCGGGAACCGCCGAATGAGGGTTAGGAATAAGAAAAATACAACTGAGCAAAAATACATTCGATGAATGAATAAGGAGTTGAGGCAATAATGACTCCCAAAGAGCTCGGTTGGCGAAGGACATTGGAAAAGGCGATATTTTTGCTGGATATTTGTGCGAAATCAAGCAGCAATATATCCCCTCAACACATGCGCTTCATTAGGGACACGTTGCTGGATGCTTGGCCGGAAGATCGAGCGGAAGCTCAGGGACGCTGTTGGCTTGACCAGCACTATGCTGCGCTGCAAGAGGCTAAAATGCTTGGTGCGATATTGAACAGCCAAGAACAGCATGTTTGGACTTGGACAGAATAAACGAGCGCTTCCCCCACTAAAAATAAAAAGCCCCAGTGACATACATCTGAGCAATCAGATCGAAAAAACAAGTCATTTTTGCAAGTGGGAACCAAAACGAAAAAGGCTTCCGAAGACAAAGTCTTCGGAAGCCTTTTTCGTTTTGGTGGAGATAAGCGGGATCGAACCGCTGACCTCTTGAATGCCATTCAAGCTAGGATTGAATGAAGAAATGTGCTGCAATATGCTGAGCAGGCTTAAAATAAGGATTCGACTACGATTTATAGTCGCGACTGGCGTAGAATCTCAATGATAAAAATCAGCTTTTAGGGGGGATAGATGGGGGGAGAGGATTTCTTGCTTGTCCAAGTTTTACCAATGTGATATTCTGGAAAGGGGAGGGATTCCCATGGATGAACTGCGTTATTTGGCCGGCATCATCGGATTGGTTACTATGATCTTTCTTATATACAGCGTTCCCTATATGTATCGTAAGATGCGAAACCACACAAATGATTGGGGAAGCCCGCCAGAGGTTATGTTTGCTTTTATGTATGTACTGTTGATTCCTTTCCTTATAATATGCTTGATTTACTATATAATTTTATTGCTCCAATGGTGGTCAATAGCAGCATTTTTCATAATCATTTGGGCCTTTATGTGGCTTGATTCATGGATGACAAATACAAAAAAGCCCCTGGCATAAAACCAGGGGCTTTTTCTTGCTCGGGAACTACCTTCCCTTTGGCGCCAAGTTGCCGATGGCCGGCGGCTGTTGTTTTCTGCAATGGACGGCAGGAATTGCACCGTTTACTCTCGACAGTTTTTCCGTCTTGCCAGCCCAAGGCAAATCCTGGCGATTCCTCTCATGGAGGCGGATTGGATTATCCCATGTGCTGCCCGGAATGTTGCCGGGAACATTGCCGGGATGATAGCCTTTACGATTAGGCATGACGGTGATGCCCCTTTCCAACTTTGCCGGTCTTATAGCCATCTTCACGACTTCTGAAAGCCTTCGGGAAGAGGCCATCGGTTGTCGGCAGTTCGCCGAATCCACCGGCTACCGCTTTCATGCCAGTGTGATAATTGGCCGGCTCATTCCCGGCATGACCTACGGCCAGGTTGAAAATCTCTTTCGGTGCCTGATGTTTGTTGTGATGACGCATGGTTGCACCTCCTTTCAAATAGGTAGCATTTGCGTATTAAAAAAGCGGTTATTCCGCTTTTTTAACCCTGTTTTTTGGCGCTTTTTCTTTTACAGGCTTTCCCGCCACCAGCGGAGGCATATCGGATTCAATTGGCGGTGCATCTTCGGTCGGCGCAACCGCTTCCTGCTTTTCGGATCCAAAGGATATTTCGCAGTCATGGCGCACGCCAAACAGGTCTTTGTGATAACCGTTGACTGCACTAGTCAATACCTGCCGCAGCTGCTCCTGGCGAAAAGGCGACATTTCGTCAATGACGATAATCTTCACTTTGCCACCTCCACCTTTGAATTAGGCTGGCTATAAAAAACATCCAAATTGCCGTTTTCAGTCATGGCCCAGTCCAGCGTCTTGACGCCATCCAGCCTGACAAATATTACGCTCGTATTTATCGGCAGTGCGTAAATGCCGCTGCCATCAATCTTATAGACGGGAATGATGGTCTGAGCGCCCAGGGCGGGCGCTGGCTTTGCCACGTCCGGCGCGGGCGTACTACTGACAGCAAAAGTTTTGACCGGCTGTGGAGACACCTGGGGCGTCTGGGGCGGAACCGGATTCGGTTTCTTCGTCATGTCCTGTTGCTGAACAATAGCAGGCTTTTCACCGACGCTACCCTTGATTTCCCCGCCTTTATTCGTGTACAGGTTTACGCCAGCGGCGATCACCGCGACTACGGCGGCTATGGCAAGAATTTTACCGAAGGTTCTTTTCAATGAGGATTCCCCCTTTACGAATTATTTCATCACGTAGGTCTTTCGGAGTGATTGACATTGGGCTTTCAATGCCAAATAAATCTTGCACCAGAGTTTGTCCGCGAAGCCAGATAAGCAAATCCTCTGAACAATCGTCAAAAGACGTGCTCACCCACGGCACTTTGATTCCCCACCTGTCACGAAGCCATCCGGCAAAACAGCTAATCCAGCCATAGAGGCGGCCAATGAGAAGATGAGCAATAGCGTCAGCGCATTCCGTGTGTAGGACTGGAACTTCATATATTTCATACGGTCTGTCGCTATATTTGCCAAGCGGCGACTGCACTGTTCCTTGCGGCAATGCCTCAACATAGGAATCTTTCAGTACAATGACCGCATGAACCGGTGCATCTTTTCCATCAACAGCCTGTATGACTCTTGAAAACAAGTCTTTCTTGTTTGGATAAGGCCAAACGAACATGGCTTTTGCCATACGTTCATCACCTCCCGGAAAGGAAGTAGGGCGACAACGAGGCCGCCCCTTTACGATTAGGACTTTGAGGTCGGGGTCAGCAGCGCGAGTTCGGCATTTACCAAAGCGTTAATGTCGGACATTGCTGCATTGACCACATCAGCAACAGCCTGGTCCCTTTCCGGGACAAAATCGCTGGCAGTGTTGGCATCTTGTTCCTTCTGCGCCGCCAACTTATTGGCAACCACAGTGTCGGCATGAGCCAAGCCAGCTTTTGCCACAGCGGACATACTCTGAAGCAATACGGATAGATTAAACATGATTTTTCCTCCTTTTTATATGCCACAGCCTTCAGGCCGGGAGCATCGCTAGGGCATCATCGCGCTCAGCATTGAAGCGGGCAAACAACCCAGGTCGTTCGTCGGGGCTTCCGCTCGTCCAGTCCGGGTCAGTCAGGTTCACTTCGTAGATGTTGTAGATGAGGTCGTGGTCGGATATGTCGGACAGGTCTTGTCCGGCCAGCTTCACCGCTTCTTGCCACAGGTCCGGCATGTAATGAGGGCTGTACTGCACGGCCCGCGACCACAGCACCTGCTGCATTGCCTCTGAACGGGTCATAACGTCATATCCAATGCCCTGCAGGTTAGCCACAGCCGCATCGAAATATTGCGCTTTGACGTAACCCCATTGAGCTTGCTGGAAAGCATTGTTGTAGTTTTGAGCGGCGCCTTTCCATTGGACATCAAACTCAACGCTACCGGGTTCGGCCGTGAGCAAAGCTGCCAGAGAATTGCTTGTGTCGTTCAACCACTCGACAAAGGCTTCTGGCACGCCAGCATTCATGGCGAACTGGTAAGAGCCATAGCTCTTACCGCCAGCATCTCCGTCGCTGTTTGATATGGTTCCGCAGTCACCATTGGACTCATATTTCGCTGACAGATCACCCAACATTTTTATCAACCCTCCCTTCCGTATCGGTAATGCTCTCGCCGTCTTGAGGAATCGGATCTTCCCCTTTCTTGGCTATGCGCTGCTCAAGCCACCAGCCAAACGGCATGTTATGGATACCGGTTCCGGTGCCGGTCGCATGGTCGGCGCCAGTATGGTATTTTTGAGAAAGGACCATCATCACCCGAACGTCATCAACGCTTTCTATCGGCTTTCCGGCAAATTCCGGTAGTTTGTTGTAGCCGTAAACATCGAGCGCCAACATGACCTTGCCGAGTTCAGTTAGATCACATTCGCCTTGCTCGGACCATTCGCACCCGAAATGATGAACCTGCAGGTCTTCCGTGCTGCCTGAGATCCAGCACTTGTAATTCCCGTCCGCCTTCAATCGAGCGACGGACTTCTGAAATTCAGGCGATGCACTGCGGTCAACATGGGTCAAAGTGTACATGGCGACTTTCATATCAAGCGTTTGGACGTGTGCTGCTACTGTCACCTTGACTACCCCCTTCCGTTTTTGCCAGATGATACCCGAGCAGGCCGGTCCCGACGCCGATCATGCCAAAAGAACTTGTGCATATCTCTCCAAAATAGGCGCATTGGTTTCCGGTGAACAATACCCAGTAGCAGGATACTCCCCAAACAAAAAGGGACGCGCCGATTATGACGCATCCCATGGTTGCCTGGGGTGATAGTGGTTGTCCATCCGTAAGAAGACGACTTACCCAATCCAAACGAATTCCCCCTAACAGCCGACTTTAGTCCTGATTGCGGTTACATCCGTGCCCATGTTGTCAATTCGCTCATGAACACGAACCAGTTCCTCCTTTGTGGCGGCACTTACTTTAAGCCCAGAAACATCCGCTTGTAGCACGGAAATGTCCTTTTGTATGGCGATAGCTCTGGTGTCATGCACCGCAAAATTGGTAGTTACTTCCTTTAAAATGTCACCGAGGATGTTGACTGATTGGCAGACAGCTTCCGTGGCCTTAGTGTTGTTTTCGATTAGCTTGTTCTGCGTCATCATCAATGGGTGAATTTTCCTGACCGCTGATATGGCGATCCAAATAACCAGCCCAAGAAATACGAGAGTGACAACGATTGCAACCCCTAAATTAATGACCTTTTCAATCAAAGGCCATGCACTCGCAAGCATTTCCAGCATGTCGTTGACCCTCCCTAAAATCCAAGCTGCTGCTTGATATTCTTGTATTTTTCCCGTTCGTCCGGCGTGCCCTTTTTGATTTTGTTGTCCAGCTTCTTGGCCAGCATGTCTTTCAACTGCTGCTGTTCCTGCGGCTTGCCAGCCTTGTAAACTTGAACAATGTCATCAATGTCCAGGCTGTGGATCTGTTGCTGCAGAGGCGTCATGTTCCGAAGCTCCTTGAGCCGTGTTACCTGATCCTTGTTGAGTTTACCCTCGGCATACGCCTGCTGAAGACTTGCCGTATTCCCAGACTGCAGATCCCGCTTGATGCGTGATTCGAGGTCGGACAGGTCGGCTTGCTGCGAAGTGCGGGGCTTTCCAGAGCCAAACCGTTGCTGATTGATGTCTGTCGCCAACTCTTCGGCCTGTGTTTTGTTGATGTCCCGGGGCGCCGGCATAATTCCCAGGAAAGGCAGTGCCTGTTTTCTTGAAGTCGGAACAAGGCTTTTGGCATAATCGCTGACAGTCGAAAGTGGGTGTTGCATAAACCCTTGCAAAGTAATATTTGGTGATGGTTCTCCTTCTGACTCCTTGATTTTTTCTAGCCCTTGCTCACCAAATGGCGTAATTTCTGACTTAGCATACTTTGCAAGCTCCCATGCCTTCTGTGGCAAAGTGTCGCCGGGATGAACAATTTCTTTGCCCCAGTAGTCTTTGTTGTTCCATAGTTGATTCAGCGACTGGAAGAACGGGTGAGTCTTGGTAACTGCTGTTTCGGCTAGACCATGCGCGATGCCATGGCGATACATTCTGCTTCCTGTAGCGTAAACGTCTTTCGCATATGACGGCAGAGAAATGCGCTCGGGGTTGCCGTTTTTGTCCATGCCGCCTACCTGCGGGAAGAAATAGTCGCGCCAATCTTCAGGGTCTTTTCCGGTAGCAAGTTTTTGGATTACAGCACCGGAAATAACTGTCGCCAACGTTAAGGCTGCCAGATAGGAAGTCCTGTGACTAAATTCGGCTGGCTTCCCGCGCATAAGGTCAATAGGAATTTTCCCTAAGTCCACGACGCCGCCGCCGAGTTCCCGGACAGTACCCAAGTTCCAGCCTACAGACCGTACAGACAGCATCAATCCATCTTTCAGTGCCTTATTCCAAAACAAGTTGTCGTAGACTAATTGACCTAGTCTGTTGTCCGTGCTGTCCCACACTTTCCCGGCCGCCTCCCGAAGTTGATCGTGCGTCATGTTGGGGTTCTTTTTGAGTTCATACTCCATCATTGACGCCGCTACTCCTAGCTTCTGGCGGGGCACCACTTCTTCCATGATAAGGCGTGGGATAATGCGGACGGCATTCCATGGCAAAAGCTGATTAAGCGTGTGGCCGGCGGCAGTCCGATAGTTTCCGGCGCCAACGTTTTTCCAGATGTCTTTAAATTCCTGAACCATGCTTTGTTCGCCTTTGGTGCCGTAGAAAGCATCCATTCTGGCCCGGGCGCCGCCGGAAGACAGGGCATTGGTTAAAACTCCAGTTTTCTGTTGCCCGGTCAAATCGGTCCACTTGGTTTTCCCGTTTGAAAGAGCATCCAGAATTTTTGATACCTCGCTTCCTTCTAGGCTCGGCTTATACCACTCTTTGAGTAACTTGTTTCCCTTTAGGGCCGTCGTTATCGGCGCGGCCAAAGACAGGGCTTCACCCGTCGATTTCAACGCCCCGCCGACCTGGCCGGACCCGACCTGCTTCATGGCCAGCGCCAACTTCGAGACAATGGTGTCATAAGAGGTAAAGCCCAAGTGGAAGGCGCTCATGCCAAGCTGGAACTGGTTAAGCCAGTTTCCGCCGCTTCTTACCCCTTCATAAACACTTCCTAGCCTGCCATTCCTCAGTCCGGGCGATAAGTAGTTGTTTATCAACTCTGCAGCGTCGGGGTGTACCCAGTAATTGAATTTGCCGGCTTTGTTGTAGACGGTGGATATTTTGTCGTCAATCTTCACCCAACCCTCTGGGTGATCAAGATCAACCCGGACCAGCTTGGCCAGTCCTTCACCTTTCAACTCATTCAGAGTCTTATGCGCCATAATGTACTTGTCCATTTCGCGCAATTTCAGCATAGTCAGATCAATAGGGTTAAAACTGACAGGCTGTAGCGGAGGGCCTATCCGCGAATCCGGGGTAGCCTGAGAAAGCGCCTCGGCATCCGTCCGGTTGGCAAAGGCGTCCAGAAGGTTGCCCTCATTGTCGTATACGCGCCACTTCAGGCCGTCTGCCGTCGTTGGTATCGACCGCTCCTTTGTGAAGGACTCTGAGCCCGACAGGGGCCTCTTGCCGAACCACTTGGCGAAATCCGTTTCCGCCTGTTTCGGATCTTTCCAGATGTGCGGAAAATAGTTCTCGATAAGGCTTTGCAGCTTACCAGTGCCAAGGGCGCGGACTTCCCGGACACGATCATTCAAGGCGTCACGCATGAGCTTGGCTATGGGTTGCAGTTTAGGATCTAAGGAACTGATCTGCCCGCGTTCAACGGCGTCGATAAACCGCAGCGACTCCACTTCCGGCACCTTGTCGAAGTACAGCTTCCCATCATGCAGGGCGGCTTCAGCAACATCGTACTTCCGCGCCATGTCGGAAAGATTCTCCCGCATGGACCGGCCGGCGAGGCGAGACTCTTCTCCCATGGACGACGGCGAGAGAAACTGCTTGATGTCGCGGAACGACTGCCTTGTCTTTTTATACACGTTTTCCATAGCCTGGAATTTTGCTTGTTGGTTTCCGAAAAGCTGTTTTGCCAGCTGCTCAGACATCGGACCTTCTGGCGCCACCGGCGGCGTTGAATCCCCACCAACAGAAGAAGGACGTTCGCTTTCGCTAACGCCCTTCGGTGTTTCGGTTGCCTTATTTACATTTCCGCCACTATTTTCAGTTCTTCGAGCAGCCGCGTCCGGTGCTGTTTCACCCACGCCTCGCCGTGTTCTCCAATCAATCCTTCCGTGCTCGTCAAAAAGAACGGGAAGACTTCCGGTGCCCCCGGCAAGTCGTTCGGCGTATGCAGCCCGAGCAAGGTCGCGTATTTTTGCAATTTCGCCTGGTTCTCGGGAGAGATTTTCAGGGTATTCGAGGAAGACGACGTTTGGTCTACCGTATTTTGCATAATCCCACCCCCTTGGCGCAAGTTTGTCATCCCAGGGAACGGATTCCTTGATATTGAATCCAAAACCATTATAATATCTATCCAAATATCCTGCAATAGCGTCTGCTGTTTTTGCTCCCTTGGCAATGGCCAGTGTTACTGCCTTTGCCCCAGCATCAGGCTTGCCGGAATTATTGAAGACGCCTACCATGTCCTTTTCCGGGGTCAGGGCAAAGCCCACACCGTCATCCGTCAAATAGTGCTGCCAACCTTTCATTTCATCGGCAGTATACGGCGTTAAAAACGGTCGTTTTGTGCTTTTGTCCCGCGCGGCAATGAATGTCTCTGCAGATACCGGCTTGAATTCGGCATTTTCGGCAACACCGGGGCTCGCGGCATTTTCAGGCCGAACCCCTTGTGCCTGTGGAAGAACGCCCTCATCTTGCACATCCCCTTCCTTACGCAAAAAATCGCCTCTTGAAAGGCGAGTTTCGTAGTCCGGTATGGAGTTTTTTACCCGTTCGGCATTGGCCAGTTCCTCGGCATTGGCCGCATACTCGGCGCTGTACAGAGAAGACTTCGGATCATCCATGATGGCTTCCGCGAACTTGCGCAGCCCGACATTGGAAGGGGCACGGCCATACTTGGCGTAATACTCCTGATACCAAAGCGGGTTATTGGACTCGCGGCCGACCCGGGACGTAACCTTGCCGTCTTTGTCAAAAGTAAGGCTTCCCTGCTTGACTCCCTTACCCCCGGGATTGGCCTTCATGTAGTCGTAGGCTTCCTTAATGTACGACTCTTTGTCCTTTTTCAGGTCTTCGATATAATCAGTCAGAGAAAGACCGAGATTATGCAGGTTGTCTACAAATTCCCGGTCTTCAGCAGGTACATGTTTTAATCCTTCTTCTTCCCATGCCGTTCCAGCCTTTGCTGTTTGAACTTCTGGTACTCCGCTTCGTTCCGAGGCGGCAATACCTTCTTGGCCGGTTCTTTGTCCTTGGGCTTGTTGTCCATTGGGTACGCCTCCTTCCGTGGTTCTTCCTACATTATCGCGCAATTCAGGATACTCGGCAAGTACATTTTCAGGGACAGGCTTGCCCTCGGCCAAAGCCTGTTCTACGATAGCCTTGTGGCTTACATCGTACTTGGCATAGTCTTTCAGCGGCGATTCATTGAGGAAGTTGTAAATTCCCGGCAGTTTCTGCTGCAGGCGATCAGGATGCTTGAAATATTCATCAATGAATCCCTGGCTGTTCTCCTGCCACTCCGACACGGCGTTGCCACTCTGATTGTCCGGGTGGTTGAAATCGTGCGGCCGATGCTCTTTGAGGTAAGATTGTGCCGCATCCCGCTCTGAATTATAGACGGACTGCCCTTTATCCTTTAGTACGTTATCAAACAAAAGGTGTCTAAGTTCATGGCTAAAAACGCCTCGCTTGTCCGTCCCTTCTTCGACCGTGATTGTCTTCTCGTCGGCATTTTCCCGACCCTCGATGCCGGTTTTCTTCTTCGGCATAAACGCCACTTTGTAATCAGGAGCAACTTCCTTGGCCCGGGCCTCGTCGTATTCGTTGCTCGTCATTTCCCACGGCTGCTTGCCGTTATAGGGGGCGATCTCAGGTTGGTCAAGCTGCCGCTTAATGTCATCAGGCAACGTGAATCCTTCTGACTTTTCCCACTGAGGAATGGAGTCTTTGTATTCCTTCAAAACATTGATAGGAACGTCTGCACCGTCACGCAAAGCCCATTTTACAGATTGTGCATGGATTCCTGCCGCATAGGGATTTCTCCCTCCTGACGATACCGACCCGCCTTCCTCTATGTCGCCTTTTTTATGGTTGGGTGCATATTCGTCCAGCGTTACTTGCCAGGGAACTGTGCGGCCTTCGGCAAGGTTTCTTTCTGTTTCGTTTCTGGTCAAGGTGCCTAGCCTGCCGTTGGGGGTGGCAACTTCCGTTGCCTTAAACTCAGCTGGCGTCGGCGCCTCTGCCGGATTTGGCGTTTCAGTCGCCACGGTTTCGGCCGGGCGCTGCGCTTCTTGGGGGGCTGGTGTTTCCGCCGGTGCCGCCGCTTCCGTCGCGCTTGCCTCTGCCGGTTTGGCCGCTACCTGCGGATTGGGCGCCTCCGCTGCCGTTATAGTGGTCGGTTCCTGGGCTTCCTGCGGTTTCTGCACTGTGGGAATGATCATCCCCGGCAACGGGGGTGTCTCAGTCGTCGGCGAAGTAATCGGTTGTGCCGCTTTTTCCGCGTCAGTCTTCAGCCGGTAAGTCCCTGTTTCCGGGTCAAGGATGTAATTCTCGGCAAATAGCTGCTCGTCAGTCTTCATTTTGGCAATCGGATCTTCAGGCTGCTGGGTCTGCATGTCGCGGCCGGACGTTTCGCCAGATTCTGAACCGGCCTTAATAACCTCTTTCGACTGCCGGCCGAGCTCTCTGACTCTGCTTTCAGCAATGCCCTTGCCCATCAACAAAAGCGGAAGCAAAGATGCTATGGTGTTGGCCGGGTCGTTGATAAGGTCGCGCCTAAGTTGCGGGTCATTGTTCAAAATCTGTTTGATCTGCTCTGCCCCGAATTGATTGGCAACATTCTCCGTATTGGGAACATTAACCTTTTCTTCGCCAACCTGCACCGTTCCCGGGTCCGTCCCGGCGGCCTTGGCCGTGTCAAAGGCAATGAATGGAGCCGCAACCACGCCTGCTCCCGGAATCATGCCCACCGCGTATGCGGCCGGCTTCACAGTGTTCCCGGTCAGTCTGCCAACCGTTTCTTTTAGTTCCTTCCCTGCCGCCGCTTCGGCCGGGGTATCAGGGATGCCTTCTGGCACATTTCCATAATTGAATTCTGCCTGTATGCCGGATGTATCAGGATTCCGATAATAAGCCTGCTGCGCCTCATGCAGCGCCTGAGCGTACTTGGTGGCCGCTTCCGGCGAAGCGAAGATGCCAAGATGCCGGCCGGTTCTACGAAAGGTATCTACAGCTTCAGCATCGCTCATCATGCGACCGTCGTCGCTGACAGTCGGCAACAGCACTTCCTTGCCGTCGAAATTATAGCTCTTGGAGGCAACGGTTGCAGTTGATCCATCAGGTAATTTTACCTGTGGGCGGTTAGCTAGGTCAATGTTTCCCGGTTCCACCAGTCCCTCAAAGTTCCCTTGAGGTCCGGGTTGTAGTTTAATGCCGGGGGAGGCAATTACGGTATCAACAAACTTGTCGATTGCTTTCCCTGCATCTCTAACATCGGCCTTGGCACCCTCCCACCACTGACTCACCTTTTCGGGCGCTTGCGCCACAAGTTTTGGCACTGCCTTTTCAACAGTTTCCGTCCAAGTAGGAGGCGGGCTGATAAGGTTGGTCATATAAGCATATGCCTGTTCGTCCGTCCAGTCGGGATGATCTGCCTTGACCTGCCGCCAGGTCTGATCATACCACGCGGCATTTTGGCTGCTTTGGTCCGACACTGCAAGTGATGGAGACTGCGCCGTCGCCTCTCTCATTCCACCCACGCCAAGTCCAGGAGCGGCCTGCGGCACAGGAGTATTCTGCAAAAAGGCGTCCAAGCCAGTGGCCGTTTGTTGCGGCTGAGCACTCACCGGGTTATTGTTCAGAAAATCATCTAATCCGGCCATGACTATCACCTCTTAAAAAATCGGATTAACTTGCGGGGCGTCATCAGGCACCCACTGCAGAGCAGCCTGCGGGTCAATGCCTCTTGCCTGTAGATCGGCAGCATGGTCATTTATCCATTTGCGAGTTGCTTCTGCACCTTCGGCGCGAATGTGCGCGTCAAGTTGAGACTGAAAGTCTTGGATAATCGGGCTCATGCCAGATGCGTTAGTCGCGGGAGCAGGTTGCGGCGACGGGGTTTCTGTCGTTTGTCCGCCACCGGTATATTTCGGGAAAACAGCATCAGCCGTTGTTTCTTCGGGCAATTCATCCCTGAAGGTGTTGTATCGCCTGGCAGCTGCCGGTGCCTTTCCCTGAAGGGAATTTTTCTCCGCATCGCTTAGTTCGGAATCTTTTCGCCACGTTCCGGTTGCAGGATCAATATTATCCCAATAACGCTGTAGCAAGGTTTCATCGTTGAGCCTGGCCGCACTGCTCCAATAGGTAGATGCCTTTTTGTTGCTGCCAGTTCCCCCGGTTCCACCCGTTCCGCTGCTGGATCTGCCGGTGCGCCCCACAACAGGTTTCTGATAAAATGCTTTCCCGCTGTCTTGAATTGATCCATCCGGCATGATCAGCCCAATATTACCATTGTCAAGCTCCACATGACCTGTCGGCTTTTTGTTGGCAGCGAACGCGGTAAACAGGCTAGGCTCAATCTTCACGCCAAGCTGCTGCAGTTGCAAAGCATACATTGGCATTTTGTTCATGTTCCCAGCCTGTAAGTCAGTTTGCATGTCAGACATGATTTTGGAGGCGAGCAGCGAATTCTGCTGCTTCTGTCTGTCGGCCGCCGCCGCCGTCACCTGCTGGTTATAGCCGCTGCCGAGCATATCTGCCAGTTTTAGCGCGGTATTCGTGTCAATTCCTTTACCGCCTGCTGCCAGTGCCAGCTGAAGCAACTTGTCGGGCGTAAACTGTGACGGAGTTTGAGCGATCTGCTTTGAATTGTCAACCCAGTTCTGCCGGGCGGCATCGGTTTTTTGTTTCAGCTGCTGAGCAATGCTCGAATCATTTCCCTGCAGGGCGTCCATGGCCTTGGCAGCGTCGTCAAGGCTGGGAACGGCATTGGTGTAGGAAGTGTCAGCCTGCGTCTGACGGGCAGTGTCCTGGCCTTGCAGCTGCTTTTGCTGGTCCTGATAAAGCTGAAGCAGTTTCTGTATAGCGGCATTCTGGTCTTTTTGCGCCTGCAAAGTCTCTACCTGTTGGCCAAGTTTAGTGCCCATCTGATTCCACGCGGTGCCCCATGGATTATCCAAATAGATTGTTTGCATATCAATTCACCTACTCTTACCAGTTACTAATCATGTTAGCAATGGGCTTGTTAAGCGCACCGGAACTTATTAAGCCTCCCAATAATCCGCTTGACCCCTGGTTGACTGTGGTTTGACCTTGCCCCAAGAGAGCACTAAGCAGCGTCTGTAGTCCTTGCTGCTGCTGCAGGCCTAGTGTTCCTTCCGAAGCTCCTATGCTGCCAAGACCAGACGCCAGATTACCCTCGATTCCCATGCTTTGGTTATAATTTGCTGCGGTCGCATTCGCTGCAGAGTCAGATATCTGTTTCATTGTGTCTGCTAGGGTGCTCCCGCCTAAAGTTCCTTGTCCTACCAGCTTGGCAACGCTGTTTCCCAGTGAATTTTCCACTTGGTTGTTAAGGGTTGTCTGAAATGCGTTAGTGTAAGATGATGGTAAGTTACCGCTTGCCAGGCTTTGAAGCAAGGTTGCTGCAGTGCCGAGATTGCTTCCCGCTGCCGACTCAAGACCGGTTGTGCCGGAAGTCGTTCCGCTTAACAGGGCTTGAAGCTGGCTTAATGCAGTATTTGCCTGATTACCGTATGGATTGGTATAACTGGTCGAACTAGACGTGCCAAAAAGAGCGTTTGCAACTTCCTTTTGACATACATGCAGCGGCTGCGGCGTAAAATTTCTGCGTCCCGGCAATGTAAACATTTACAGCACCACCTTTCGATAAACATTCCCTTCGGGGATTTCCCTGACCAATAGCCATCCCTTTTTCAGCCAAGCCAGTTTTCGCCTACTGGATATCATCCATTTTTCACGAAGCCCAAGGCCAATGCAAAGGGTGTCCGAAAAAGACTCCCAATACGCTCCATCACCGCATACCGCCTTGATCAAAAGGCGAGTTTCATCTTGCGACCAATAAAAAAAGCCATGCTCATTATGCACGCATTGATCGGTCGACTGCGGGTTTGGTTTTTCGCCGGTCTTGCGGCGGTAAAATGCTGCCCACTGGTCATAGTTCATATTGTCACCGACTTTGTGGTATAATATGGATGAGGTGAATTCATTGAAGACGGTAGTAATCGGGAATAAGTATGGACAACTTGGGAACAGACTATTTTCTTTTGCAAATTTCATCGGCAATGCCATTGAAGATAATTACAGGGTTATTAACCCTTTTTTCTACGAATATGCACCTTATTTTGAAAATTGCCGAAATAGACTAATAGTTGAATTTCCCCATAAATCACCTTTAAGTAGATTGTTATTTTTGAAACCATTAATAAAAAAAGCAGCAATGCTTCTCTCTATTCTTACAAACTTAATTGGCGATTTTTCAGTTAGAAAGAGAATGGTAATCAACGCTTGGACGCAAGATGATAGAAACCGCATAAAACATGCTGATAAAATCCGCAGTTTTTTTCGTGTAACACAAACCCACGCAAAACAAATTTCAGAATTTATTCGACAGTCTCGAAATGAGTATGATATTTTAGTCGGCATTCACATGCGATTGGGAGATTATAAAACTTTTTCTGGCGGAAAGTTTTTTTATACTTCAAGCCAATACACAACTGTTATGAAACAAATGTTGCGATTGTTCCCAGACAAGAAAATCGGATTTATAATCTGCTCAAACGAAACCATAGACGTTTCAGAGTTTAGTGGGTTTCCGGTTATTAGGGGGACAAATCACATAGTAGAAGACATGTACTGTTTAGCTGAATGTGACTACATAACTGGCCCCCCTAGCACTTATACCATGTGGGCTTCATTTTATGGCAAAGTTCCTTTGCATATGTTGATTGATATAGAAAGAGAAATTACCAAAGATTGTTTTAGTGTATATTTGTAATTAATAACCAATAATAACCCAATTAAAATTACGCGTTGCGCCGTTCTGATTCTGAATATTACAACCACTGGTTGTTAAATTGTAAAAATTAAGAGGATAATAAGCAGCACCTCCGTCTATTGTTGATGATGCACAAGCAACAACTCCAGTAGACAGCGATGTTGGATATCCCCAATAAATAGCTTGGCCACTATTAAGACTTGATGTTCCCCACTGAACAATTAAAGTTTGCAAAGAAGATCCGTTCCAGAAGGGAATCTTAATGTATCCACTTGAACCTAAACTTCCAAGTAATTGACCAAGTGCCACCGCTTGGTTAGATGCTGTTGCATTTGGTATGCCGCCTTGCGAGTACAGTCCTGCTTTCGGCTGATAATCTGAGCAAATCCAATTCCCGCTTCCAAGGCTTGTAAATTCAACAATATCTCCTGCCAAGACAGAAAGATTTTGTGCTCCCGGCAAAATCATGCTCGTTGCGTTGTATGTGATTGTCAATGCACCCTGAAAGTACAGCTTTACCCTTGTGGGAGAAGAAACTGTGTCAAAAGCTGTTATGGTCGTCGTGCCTGTAACACCAATAAACGAGTAACCGGAGGCTCCTATATTCATCGTTGCCGCGCTTGCCATTGTTCCAGCAGTTCCGTTGAAAGGGTTTGTCGCTAAGGGGAACATGGCCAGCCAATTTGCATTGGCCGAATCGCGCATTCGCACCATAGGCGGGCTAACACTTGTGTCTATCCAGGTCATGCCTGCTTCCGGGTTGGCGGGTGCCGATAAACCTATATATCCCTGACGTACATTGTTAAGGATTCCGTAGACAACAGCTTCTTCCGCAATGAGCTTACCAAAGGCCTGAGATACGGTATCCCCTGTCGGCGGACTAGTAAAATTTACCGGATTTTGAACCGCAAGTTGAGTACACTGACCAATGCTAGATAGCGACATCAACGCGATCAACAAAAGAATCGATAATGTTTTTTTCATTTTTACCTCTCCTTTAGCCATGGCATGAATATTCACCATGATATTTATCCGCTGCTTCACAATAAGCGCGATGGGCTTTTTCGGCAGAATCATATAGTCCAAGGCTTATTCTTTTCCTGTTCACAACGATACGAGCATACCACTTTTTATTTTTTGGCTTCCAGCATACTCCTTTAAACCCCGATGTATTTCTTTTGTTTCTCACTTGATTATGAGCCGTTTCTAAATCTGTGGCTAAACGCAAATTATCTATACGATTGTCGGAGCGAATATGGTTTTTGTGATCAATTTCTAATTCATCAGGAGGCCATTCACCATATACATAAAACCACACAAGCCGATGAAGACGATAATTTTTGTTCCCAAGCTTTATTCTTAAATATCCTTTTCTGTCTATGCTTCCAGCAGCTTTCCCTTTACAGTTGTGGCTCCCGCGATTTACTTTCCAAGTGAATATTCCAGTTTCTGGATTATAGTCAAGTATGTTCTTTAACTCTTTTTCAATCGAAAATTCTTTTTTGGTTTTAAGAAATAGATTAACTATCCGATTGTCACCCTTAAAGCCATTTTTATTAACAAGTCTGCGTTTCGGAAATTCACCGTTGACATACAGCCAAGCTAAGTTGCTCATCAAATAATATTTCGTATCAACCCTGATTACATATCGCTCGGCTTCTTTGTTTGTTCCCACAGAGCCTGTACCCGCTATTGTTCCTGCGATTACTCCTTGTCTATTTACTTTCCAAACAAAAAGACCCGTTTCCGGGTCATAGTCCAAAACCTCTTTTAATCTTTCTTGCGTAAGCATAATAAAACCCCTCCATTTAGGCTTGTTTTTTCTCCATATGAAAAAGAGGGAAAGAGGCATGGAGTACCCCCTTGTTACATCGGTTAATTACTCCGACGCTATCCCTTTTTTACTTACCGTTAACCGTTAGCCAGAAGAAACTTGATTTCACGAAGGCTGAAACGCCCACTCGTTATCATGACCTGGGGTTGAATCCCAGTCACTCGGTACATACAAAATGCCTGTACTGACACCCTGTCTTCGGGATAAACCAGATATTCCGTAGTGTCGGTATAGGCATTTTGCGTGTCGGTGTAGGCATTGGCCGATTGCGATGAAGATGCGAAAGACTGAACCAGGCTGCCGCCGTTAACATTGTTTGGCAGAGTTATCTGCCCGGTTCCCGACACTAAGCTGTAAAATGAAAACTTGAACCATTCAAGGATGAAATCGTGAACACTGCCCAGCTTACTCATTGCCAGATTTGCAACAATGGGTTTTGTCTCCGTTTGCGCCGAATTCTCATCAATTTTGTAGATTTTTTTCCCAATGGCGATATAGACAATCTGATTGTTTTCCGTGATGTCAATTACCGGAGATTCAAAGTTGCGGAAACTAAAAACACCGCCCGCATGATAGTGATAGAGGGCGATGTTCCCGGAATTATTGTATCGTATCCAAACTTGACTTCGAGACTTAACATTCCAGATTTTGCAGGTCGAGTCCATATTCTGACGGAAAAAAGTATTCCACGTCCCACCGACAGAAGGGATAACTTTTTGCACGGCGCCATAAGCCTGAACAGTTTGCAGGGAGTCAAAGCCGTTGCTCCCAAAAATATAAAGGTTGTTATCGACAAGGCATATACTGTTCGCATTGGCAACATCAACGTCGCGGCTTGCCTCATAAATGGCGTAATTAGTCATGCTCGGGTCACCATAAACGCGGTAAGCTCTTTTGGGAGACTTGAATACCATGATGTCCGTGGATAGAGCAGCAGCGGCAACAGTGCTGCTGCTGTCTTTATATCCGACCGGCTGAGAAAATGCGCTGGAAGCGTCGTTGGTATTATGGGTCCAGTTCGCCAGAGTGGCATAGGCGCCAATGGCGCTGTAATACTGATTGTCGTCGCCGGCCTTCGTGACTTCAATGCGGCCATCACGGTCAATGATACTGTCGGCGTTTGGCGTCCCGGATGGCAGAGTGGTAAATGTTGCTCCATCGTAATATTGGATCAGGCCACCGGTGGTTACGAATAACTTACCATCAAAATGCCAATACTTTCCCGGATTCGGCCCGGATAACGCTCCAATCTGATTCTGCGCCGACAATGTTGATTCGTAAAGATAGCCTCCGGCCGTAAAAAAAATTGTGCCCAGTACATTGGAATAAAAAAGAGAATCAAGGTTGGCACCCTGAGTTGACGTATAAACAGCGGTCAATCCGGCTGCCGTCACCAATGAATTATCGTTTGGATTGTATTCCCAGTTTTGCAGCGGGTTAAAGGCATTCGCCGGAAGTCGTTCGCTCGGAAGATTTACTGCTCCGCCACTAAAATCAGTCATGGCTATTTCTTGCGAAGCATCAATTTTCGGCTTATATCTCATGGCCTTATCACCTGCCTCTGTAACCCTTAACCACACTTCTGCGAGTGCTCATCCCGCCGATAATCTCTTCAACTCCCTTGGTCAGTGCGGCAACTAAAGCCGCCTCGCCGGAATCAGCATTGTTACGCAGGGCAGACCTTGCTACCGCATACTCTTTGATCAGGCGCTCATATTCCATGGTCCATCCCGAATCCGCATTACCTGTCAATGGGGTTGTCATTGCGGCAACGTAAGTGATCTCAAAAGGGTAAGCCTGGGCCGGCGGTGGTGTAATACGAATCGTATTGAATCCTTCGATCATATAGGCGAACCGTCGGCATCCCGCGTAATCGCTAGCGTAGGAGTCGAGCATAACCGTGGAATCATAATCGTAGTCGCCACGTTGATGCTGTTTTTCCAAAACCTCATAAATTTTGCGGTTATTGAGGCGAACTGATATTATTTTCAAGAAATTGTTAGGGAAGGTGATGGTTTCACCGCTTGTGCTGCCAGTGAAAGCAGGCTCCATGATGAGCTTTGGTTTCAGCGATGACACGATACCGCGAAGGTGCATAATACCCTCATTCACACGATCCGTAAGCTCGGGATCTTGATACCCCACGGACTGCGTGTCATTGATAAGCGGCCGTATAGAGCTAATCAAAGCAGATATCGAACTCATTCCAATCACCTCTTCCCTGGCGGTTTGTGCTTATGTCATGATCAGCAGAAAAGCCTATTATTTTAACACTTCTTTTATCTAGTCCCATTCTTTTCTTGCATACGAATTGCATGAGCTACACCATCTATCCGGCGCCTTAAAACGTTCCTGCGCTTTTCAAGCTGCCAGTATTCGGCTAACAGTTCGTCGTATAGCGAAAGGAGCTTTTTCGGTTTAGGGAGAAAGCCAAGGGCAATCTCAGCCATGGAAAGGCCTCCTTACGCTAGACTCAGCACAGCATACCCATAACCGCCGGTAACCGTTATATTGATTCCGCCGGCGGCCGTCACAACTTGACTACCGAGGGTGAATCCGGCGGTCTTGTCCACTATTCCAATCGTTTTCCCGGCGAATTTAGTCGGTAGCGTCAAGGTTTTGCTGACATTTACGTGATAGTCAAGCATCAGATAAGTGACGCCATTGACTTCATACCATGCTATTACCGTGGCAGCAGCATCGTTGTTGTAATTGACCGGGCACCGGAAAGCCACCGCCTCGAACGTGGTCCCTGGCTGAATTTGTGAATTCGAATACGTGGTGCTGGCGCCGGTGACTAATTTCGGATACTGCTTCTTCGATGAATATAAAAGTTGCATCGCCGACGCGGCCGCATTCTTACGGATGCTTTGATTAGCCCAGGCATATACCGGGCAGTATCCTACCGTAAAGCCGTAGTTGTTGTATATCGCCCCGCCAGAAGTCTTGGCAAACTGAAGATATCGGTCAGGAGGGTTATTCGCGTCAGCCCATCGAGCTACCGTTAAGTCAAGCGTTTCCGTCAAAGATGTGATGTCCTGAATTGTTGCCAGGTTATAAGTTCCGGTGATGGTAAATTGGATCGTCTTAGGCACATACTCAAAGAGTGTACCGCCCGACGGCTTAACAACCGACATCGCCTGGATGATTCCGGCATAGTCAAGACTGATCAACTTGTAGTTGTAAATTTTGACGAATACCACCATTGCGCCATTGTCTTGAATCCGGTAGGTAATTCGAAAATTGGCGCAGACAGCTACCGCCGCTGCATTAAACGCAGGTTGAGTCGAGCTACCGACCTGGCTGCGGACGTAATTGAGCATAGAGTTAAAATCAATGATGTCGTAGGATTCAATGATGTCCAAGTGGTCGCAAGAATAACTTCCATCAGCAGTGATCGGTCGGTAACTGTCGGCCAGTACTTGGAATGTGTGATTTTTGAGTGATGGGTAAATTTCCACCTGGACCGGTGAGGAAAAGGTGATCGTACTGGTGTGCGTGGCGCCGGCCGAATGGGTCAATGTTGTGCCACTGACCGAGTGAAAGCTCCAGATGTCATTTCCCGAAGTGTTGAGCGTCATGACCAACAGCGTATTGGCGTCAACAATTTTCAGAAGATAAGTCTTGGTACTGTTGCTCTGCGTCCACTCGGACCCAACGTCCTGCACGGTTTTATCGTGGCCGGTCGCAGTAATGTTGTAACCAAACAGACCGCCATGATTCGCCCCGATGTAAGAAGCATTGAAGCTCATCGGGCAGATATCGTCACCGCAGTTCTTGACTATGGTGCTGGTGTTGGCAATCGCCCGGGCAATGAAATTGGCGTCGGTTTGAACTTTGGTGTCAATATACTGATTGACCATTTCGCAGCAACCATTAAAATTCGTATCAACAAGATTCCAAAGTTCACCGAAATCATTCGTTCCATCCCATGACACCCGGCTCATCAGATAATTGCCGCTTTTGATGATCTTCAGGCCAGTTCCAATAGGTTTTTTTGCTCGCTGAGGGAGATTCATTTCAAAGCCCCCTTTATTTCTTTAGGATCAGCGACAGTATTCTCGCGGCGGTCTGGTTGACAGGCGTACCTGTGCTGCCAGACCTAATTCTGATATACCGCAAAGGAGCAATAGACAAAGCCGCTGCATTTATCGCAATGCAGCGGCTTGCAGCCGCTACGACTATAACCTCATTGCCGCCATCATTATATAGGTCCTGGTAAATACCTCCGTTTGCCGCTAACGCCATTGATGCTTGGAATGAAATATTGGCGGCATCCCATCCGGTAGGCATTTGAATCGCGACAAGCTGCTCGTTCCCAAGATCAATCTCATCGGACAATGGCTGTCCACTTTGAATAGTAGTCGTAAAAGTTCCAGTTCCTGTTACCGACATGTTTAATACCCCCCTATTTTTTTATGTAACGGGCTTTCCCGAAGTTTTCAAAGTAAGAGGGACGCCTGAAAAGGCGTCCCCACAGGTACTAAATCTCGGCGTCGCCGGTCAGGTGAACGGCAAGCTGATCGCCAACGGCGGTCGAGGCATTGCCGGTGCAGGTGATGGTGCAGTACGCTTCACTTGCGTTCGCAGTTGAAGTCGCCGAGCAGTCAACAGAACCAGTGACATCCCGTACCTGTCCGTTTGCAGCGGACGGATTAAACAGCGTCAAGGTAGGCACCTTGTACATGCTGACCGGGAAGTCGAAAGCCACCCACTGAGAAGTTGCTGCAGCTTTGCCGGCCTGGAAGTTGTAGGCGCCGTTCATGCCAGCATTTTGAGCCGGTGCGGTTGCAATTGGGAACGTTTTGAAATAGAATCTTTGCAGGCGTTCCATTTCAAGGGCCGGATCGAGATAGAAGAAACTCCTTATTTCTTCTCCATCATACAAGCCAACCTCAGAAATGTTGATCGTGTCATTGACCGCAAGCTGCCCATTACTCCAAATTGCCGGAATAAGATTCAGGCAATTGGACGGCACCACAAACAAGGCACCGAATATCGTCGGAGTAGAGGTCACTACGCAGTCAATGGCGTTGGTGTTGACCGCATTATATGCCCCGCCTCCGAGTGGCGTGGTCGGAATGCCGCGACTGAGCGGAGGAACATAGGCAAGGTTAGCTCCCAGCGTCGGGTCAACGCCGGCCGCGCCCCATGCCGAAACAAACGTGCCAGCGCCTTGCGCTCCGGGAATGGTGTCAACCGTTCCTGAACTGTTCAGCTGAATCAGGCCAAGGCGATATGCGAGGTTTGTACCCGTTCCCCACATCTTGGCCTGGACACGGACAACGGTGCCGCGAGTATGTGCGATGGCGGTTGCCTCTTGCGCTTGAGACACCATGATTTTACCGGCGCCGGTGATTTGCTTGTACTGACCATAGTACCGCGCCGACAGTCCGGTGACGGGCGCCGCCGCAGTATCCACGTTTGCAAACTGAGTGCTTGCCGTCTGGTTGGTCAAGCCCCAGCGGTCAGCGGTCAAAACCCTCGCCGAAGACGCGGTATACGAAGTCAATGTTGCGGCAACCTGCCGACGTGCCAGGGCAAACATGTTGTTGTCAATGATATTTCGGCTTCTAAGGCCGGATTCATTGAGAACATCAACAGTCCCGGTATCGTCTATGGTCTTGACGTTTTTGTCAAGAATGTCAGCCCATAGGGCAAGGTCGCCACTGGTCGGAGTCCTTCCGAGAATTTGACCAAGTTTAAGCCATAATGCGTGCATTGAGATATCCCCCTTTTAAGGGGAGGAAGAGGGCGATGCTGCGCCGCCTCCCTCCTTTATTTGTTGTTAGTCGCTTACACAGCTGGTTTGGAGCGTGACGGTGCCAAAGTCTTCGTTGTTGAAGGTCGATTTTGCAGCGCCCCAGATCAGACCGGTGGCAAAGCCGACTTCGTTCTGGTAGTCTTTCAGCGGATCTTCCCTCCACCAGGGCTCTTTGGCGACGGCGATACAGCCGGCCTGCGCACCCATCAGGAGAGCACTGCCGCACTGAACACTGCCGGTGTTGGTGGACAGAGCAACATTTTCATGGGTATGGACAATAACATTGTCATAGACGCCGATACCGCCCTTGAAGATCGGGTTGTCCCACTCACGCCAAGCGGCATTTCCTGTCTGCGCCTGCAGCCAGTCAGAGTCGTTCCTAAGATCGCGCTCCTGCCACGGATGGATGACCATGACAAACATGTTGTGCCCGTTAATTTTGATCGGGCGCAGCTTGCTCCTGGCACCGACATACCGCACGGCAGTATAAGCCGCACCGGCGTTAGTGGTAAGCCAGATGTTGTTGACGGTCAAAGAGGTGGTAGAAGCGATAGACGTGATATACCCGGACTGAGCACCAACGGTGATGAGGTCGCCAACCTGAAAGTCATTGGTAAAGTTGGTGCCAGCGCCGGTGATGACGTTGCTGGAAGCTGTAGTGGACACGGTTCCGCCGGAAGTGGAAAGGCTGACAGGCATGCCGGCCATCAGAGCTTTTCTCTTGGCCTTGCTGATCAGAGCAGCGGTCATTACATCGCCAGCCTGGACAGCATTGAGCGAGGTCCGGCCGCCGCCGTAAACTACGCGGTTAGCGGTCGGCGAAGCGGACATGTTGGTGAAGATCAGCTGGTCCATATATTCCTGCATCCACTGGGTAAGGCCAACTTTTGCGTCCCGACGCAGGTTAAGTTGGCTGGACTGCTCGTCAAATTCGCCCTGCAGTCTTACGGCGTGGCGTTTCTGGTGGACAGTCACATAGAAGTCGTAGAAGGCCATCGGCTCTTCATTGCCGTCAAGAGTGTTGTCGTCGTCAACGCCGGGGGCAATTAGGCGGGCCATGAGCGGGATGTAGATGCGGTCGCCTTTTTCTTTCTTGAGGTCGGTTTTCTTTTGGATGATATTGTCGGCGCTTTCACCGATGAACTTGGCAAAATACAGTTCCTTCAGGGTACTGTACCAAAGGTCTTTTGCCCAACCTTTTTGAATTAGATCAGTATTGACGCGGATTGCGGTCAATGCCATGAATGCTCACCTCTTTTTTATTGGCCGGGCCACCTCCCGGCCAGTATCATGTTTCTGTACTGCTCGGGGATCTGTTCCCACCCGCCCGGGGTGTTCACAAGATTTTTGACTCGCTCAAGAGTCCATTCCCCTGTTCCTACCGGCACTGACGGAACCAATGATGCTTTCGGCAAATGACTCAGGTTGTTTAGCCTGGCTTGCACAGCTGCTACTTTGGCCGGATCGCCAACAGATGCGGCGGAGACAGGAGGAAGTTCTTGCGGCATAACCGCCGCCGGATCGGAGTCGTCATATTGAGCAGCACTCGCGGCCAGCCGTTGCATTTCAAACGCATATTGATTACCCCGCCAGAAAGATTTAATGGCCCTCACGTCCGCATCGGACGGCAGGCCATTTTTTTGCGGGTCAGTGCATCGCAGGATAGCGCCAAGGTAATATTGCTTGTCGTCTTCCTGTAAAGCCCGGATTTGCGCAATGTTGTACTGTAGCAGTTCTTGATATTCCGGTTTTTGCGCCTCAGTCGCTTCCCACGTCCTGTAAGATTCAACCGTTCGCTGCATCCTCTGCTGTTCGGCCGTGATTTTTTTCTCCTGATCCTTTCGCAAGTCATCTACTTTTCGTTCGATTTCCGATTCAAGCCTGGACAGTTTTTTCATGTCGGCAAGAGTCTCTTTTTCATTATCAAAGAGATTTTCAATCGGTTCCCGTCCATATCTGCGAATAAACTCTTGCCGTGCCATGGTTTCCACTTCGGCTTCATATTCAGAGGTGGCCGGAAGCGCGGCAGGCGGTTGTTGGACTACTGGCTGAACGGGTTGTAGAGGCTGATATTGAATGGGAGCAGGCGCCGGCGCAGGAGGCGACACAGGAGCGGCTGCAGGCGGCATAACCATCTGCGACAGGGTAAGGGGAGGCTGTTGTGCTGCCGGCGGAGCAGCGGCTGCAGGAGGCGCAGCAGAGGCCGGAGCGGCGGCGGGTTGAACCGGAACGGCTGTAAATAGTTGGTTTGCGCTTTTCAATTGTTCTTGCAACTGTTTCAACTGTGCTTTGAGTGCTTTTTTTTCTTCGCGTTCTTGCCTGAGAGCTACATTGAGATTGCCTTCCGGGTGATTGGTGTCCGGCGGGATAGCAGGATCATCCAAGTCACTCGGATTTGCAGAAGGATCGGTGTCCCCCGGGTCATTTGCCGGCGCCGCAGCGGCTGCCGGAGGCGGAGTAGGGTCCGGCGGAATAATCGGATCTCCACTTGATGCTTCGCCTGGCGTCGGGTTTGGTGCGGGGTCCGACGAGGCCCCGGGTATAGGCGAATCGTCAAGTAAGGAATCTGAGGTTGTTCCGTCGCGGCCCATCTGCTCGGCCATGATTTCGCGGGCAACATCGGGATCAATTCCCTTCAACTCGTCAGGAATAGGGATGTTTTTGTTCGCTTTTTTTACTCTCACGATAGTCTCCTTGCGTTTGCGCCCGCCGGCGATAAACTCTACCACTCACAGCTGGCAGGCCACTGTAACATCGGTTAGGCCGACGAATCCACATAAAAAATCCGCCCGGAGGCGGTATGTAAGCGGCGCTTATTCGCCGCTAAGAGCTTCTTCAGTTGCAATGCGCAGTGCCTCTGTCGATTCAGTCAGCACAATCGGCTCCGGTTCTGGCTCCGGGAGGTTTGGCCGGTCCGACACGACAAGGCCAAAACTCTGCAGGGTATACATGGCCCGGGTTAGTGCGTCGAGAGAATTGATTGTCTGCTGATTCAGGCTATCATCCTTCAGTTTTTTATCCAGGAAGTCAATAAACTTCCCGGCAACACCTTCCGCTTTGATCTGCAGGGCAATAAATTCGGGATTAACTTTTTTCCCTGCCGGGATTGGCTTCTTTTCAACAGGAGGCTTTGCAGCTTGCGCTTTCGTGGGAGTGATTCTTCTTTTCTCTGTCATTACGAACATCCTTTCATTGACGATATGTAGATAATGGTTTAACAAGAAGATCGGGGGGCGCGAAAGGCGCCCCCTTCACTCTTGCGCGGAGATTACGGCTTAATACTCGTAATGACTCCGACGGGGAGCGCGCCGAACCCGGCGCTTCGGGGCGGCTTTGTGAGCAGCTGCATGATGAACTTCATGGTGCTCGACGTGGTGAATGGTTTTCACTACTCCGCCTTTGTGATGGGTCCGTTTCCGCATGCCGTACATTAGACATGCCTCCTTTGACGGGCTATTCAATAGCCCCTGTAGTGCCGTTTTTGATAGCGGGAACGGCTGTAAACCCAAGCGCGGGAGTCAAAGACTCAACCGCTATATAGCACAGGGTCATCAGGCGATCATCTCAACCGACTCGCGGGAGATTCGCTCAACGCATAAGCGGAGCATTGGCCTGGAATACCTGTTACTACCCGGGGATTGTGCTTCTTGCAGCTAACTGCGACACAGGTTGAATGGTTCTGGTTGTCGTGGCCACCGGCCGGTTAGCAAGATACCGCTGCCGGATAAGCGCCGGATTGATCGCCTGCGGCACCATCGGCGCCGGTCCCTGTCCTTGGCCCCCTAGTCTCGCCAAAGCGGCTTGCGCCAGCTGTGCGATGTTTGGAGGCGGTCCGGGAGGCAAGCCAAAGTCGGCCGGTTGCGGTTGCAGTCCCACCTTGGCGGCAATCTGCATTCTCTCATTGGCCGGCCAATCTTTAAGCGGTGCGCTGATGCTGATTTTCGGCGGCTGCGGTGCGTGCTTGGCCTGAAGCTGAAGCATTGCCACTTGCTTTTGCTGTTCCTGCCTTGCCGCGAAGCGCTGTTTCAGTTCTTCCTTCTGAGGAATGTCGGACAGATCCAGAACAATGTCGAAGACCATATCGCCCGGGATGCCAAGCTGAGCAATCGCATCAACAAAAGCCCAAAACTGAGCTATGCGCTGCGTAGGCGTGACCGGTGTCTGAGATATGGCAATGTCGAATTCTCCGACCGTCAGGTCATTGATGGTCTTCTGGACAACTCCCAGCAAGGGGTGTTGAATTTGGATCTGCTGATTTACCACCACAAACTGGGGCTTGCCGGAATCATCCAGCACGCGCATAGTCATTTCTTCCGTCATATACTGCTGGATAAGACCTTTACGCGTTCCCCGGCCCCACAGCTTCTGCAGGACATCTTTCTGAGAGCTTTTGAGATTGTCGAATAGCATGGTAATACCGGTAACGGCAAGGCGATTATGAAGCTCGACGGCCCGGCCGGACTCGGCGACAGGAACTGTTTGGCTCCCCATAACCTGGGGATTGATATTGGACAGTGTGGAAATGTCTGCTGTCGCTGCGTTTTCCGCTTCAATAACGGACTGCGCAAGCTGTACAGGCGTAATCCTCTCAGGCTTTGGCTGTCCCTGTTTCCAGGTCAGCATCGCGCCGGGAGTTGATCCGAAGTCTTCGTATTCAGCGACCATTTCTTCGTTGAGAGCGCCCTGCTGATACTGCCACCCGGAATTGGACTGCGTGTTGACAATGTGCATGTTCTGGCTGCGGCGCTTATTGATTTCGCGCTGTACATCGATAACATGCCGAACAACCCCGGAGTGAATATCACCTTCGCCGATGTAGTAAGCATTAAGCGGAACAAAGGGAAACTCGTTGTGCTCATAGGCACACACTTTCGGTTTTTCCAGCATGACATCGCCGAGGTATGCGGCGTACATCATTTTGTAACCCGGAAGGGTAACGACCTGCAGCAGCTGTTGCATCCTCTCCATCGGCATCTTTTCCACCGGCATGAGAGTGCCATCGTTAAGCAGATAGAACTGCTGATTCCCCCACTCTTTCCACCAGGTTTCAACAAGGCGGCACTTGTTGGTATCGCGCTGATACCAAAGGTCAGTGTCGTCGTTAAACTCGTCTTCATCGGCGTCGTAACGCGATGTCCACTGCTCAATTGTCTCGGCGTGTTCAGGGTAAATCTGCTTTACTTGACCCTTGTCCGTCCACTTAGCCCGGTGCATACGGTTGGCGTCAGAGCAGTTCGGCTCACGACTGTTGGAGTCCACATAGATGTCAAAAGGACTTGCCCTTTTAACGCGGATAATCCCCGTCAGTGAGGCGAAGTCCCATTCATAACAGGTTTCAAACCAGCCTTTTCCGCAAATATAGGCGTCAAGGCAAATCCGGGATTCAACTTCCTCGTAGTCTGACTGGTCCCATATCCACTTTGTTACCCCTTTGCGCACCTGACACAGTTCCGGGTTAGCACGGTTGCGCGGCAAGAAGTTCGGTTCATACCGATTGAGGCGCTGATACCCAGACAATAGGTCAATATGTGGCTTGATCCGGTTAATGGTGATGGCTGGCCGTTTCTGCTCGTCAAGAAGGTCAATGTCGTCGCCTTCCCATTGATCGCCAAAATAGAAGGAATAGTCCTGTCGGCCAAGTTCGCGCCATTGCATACTGGCGTCAACATCTTCCTTGAACCAATCTCTGAGCGTGGTCATGGTTACTTCGTCTTCGGTAACTTCCGACAGGTCAACATCGTCAGCAGAATCTTCTTCAGGGTGCTGTTCTTCAAAGACAATCAGTTCTTCCAGCATCAACATCACCACCTTGCAATAAAAAAACCGCCGGGTTGGCGGTTAACGGGAATTATTCTTTTTTTTCAAGCAACGGTCTTAGCCATTCACTATGATCTTCTAAAAAAGCGTGGCAAGACTCAGGCAATCCTGTTTCGCAAATAAACCAGTGGGTGAGTTCGTGCAATAACACCATTGCAGTTAAAAACAAACCAAGCCTTCGGCGGATATATATTTTATAGAGAAAAGAATGGTAAGCGCCAAACTTGCTTTCTACAATCCATTCAGGCAGTTCATCACAAAAAATAATAGACGGTAAAGTCATGGGACTAATACCTCATCCTACGTGCCTTACTCTTGCGCTTTTTCTTTGGCTGACCGGAATATTCAGGCAACCGAGATAAATACCCGGTACCGAATTCACGATCCCATTTTTCGGCGATGTCGGGATGATTTATGTGCATAAAGGCAGTCTGTGCTTGGCTAACATAAGGCATCGGTAATCACCTCCTACGGCATGTAAGGCGCCGACAGCGGGGTCCGCGTGTTATCAATGACAATGAGATCGCCCTCGTCATCGGCCGGGTCTTCCCACTGATCGTACATGCGAGCGATAACCGACGAGTCCAGGCGATTTAGCTCTGCGTTTCTGGCGAGACATACATGATAATCAGTATTCACCCTGTAAATCCGCAACAAAATGCCAAACTCTTTCGCTATCTGTTTCCACATGCGGCGGCGCTCCCGGGTAGTATTGGTAGCATCCACAATAACGTCGTGACCATCTTTGAGAAGCGCCCGAACCATCGTCTGAGCGATGGCCCATACGAAGGGTTCAGCAACGCCAATAAACTGGTTACCGTGCAGAGCCAGCCGGATAGTATCCGGGCAAACAATGGTGTATCCGCGATGATCTTTCATCGTGCGGCAGAGCGTGGATTTGCCAGAAAGCGGCAAACCGCAGGTAATGGCAAGTTTCATACGATTCACTCCTTACGAAATTTCATTGACCTTGGCAAACTCGCCAAACAACTCTTTTGCTTTATCGTTGTATGCTGTGGCAGCTTCTATCTCAGAATTATAGCGGCCAAGGTATATCATTTTGTAATCAACTCCTATTCTTGCCATCCACATTTTTGATACCTTATGCCAGTAAACTCCTTTAAATCGGGAAGATTTTCCTTCGGCTTTGCGGGAATTCATGGCATTCTGTTGATTGGTACAAAGCCTGAGATTTTTTCTTTGGTTATTAAGCCCGTTACCATCCCAATGGTCGTATCGTTCTTCAGGCTTTGCGTCCATAATCAGACGGTGTATTTTGATTGTTGTATTTCCTGTGTGGGCATATGCGTAATAGGTATTGTAATATTTGACAACATACCAGTTATAGTCTTTAACTTTGTCGTAATCTGCATCATCAATCAATATTTCATGGCCTAATCTAGTCTTAATAATCATTTCAAAAAACCCTTTCTGCCCTTTAAAAATAAAATAGCGCAGAAGAGAAAGGGTACTCTTGTCGGCTAGGTAGCTACTCCCGGCCTATCTACGCTAAGTGTCCTTTATTTTGTTATGCGCTCATCCAACTTTTTCCGCGCCGCTTATCTTGTCTTTCATATCTGTCTTTTGGTTTGTCGGGAGTATATGGAACAGGCTCAAATGGTCGTGTCATTAGGAAATATCCAAGAGAATCGAAACTGTGATCGTCTCCCTTTGTTGATACTTTTTCAATGTCTTTTTCGTCAAGGGTGATTGTTTTGAGTGTCCTAATCAGGTTAGGGCAACAGTCGAGAATAAACAGGGCAGGATCTGTTGGCACGCCATCCTCCGTTTCAGCATAACCTTTCAGCCGCAAGTGGACTTGGTGCTTCATCTGCATACGGTCTTTTGCCGACTTAATTACATCGAAATCAGCCTCATATAGCTCGTCTGCAATGCTTCGAGGAACACCGTTTCTGTCCGATACGCCTGTTTTTGCCCAACAAGCACTATCACATACGCGGTAGTTGATTCGCTCATTTCCCTCCATCTCCCGCGCCATACATCCAAGCTCGTAGGCATTAATACGAAGCCCCTTATTTGGCTTCGTAGGATCTCCGGTGTACAATTCGCGATAAACAAAAATTGTGCCATCGAAATCGACATAATACCATAAAATTGAACTCGGTGCCTCATAACCGAAGTCTACACTACAGTAACGCTCCACATCGCCCGGAACCTTGAATCCCTTAGACGAAATGACATGAACGCGATCAAAAAACTCTGGGAATGCTGTCCCTTCTACGGCATCCCACGCACCTTCAAGCCATGCCTTACGAAGATGGTGCGGGAGTGCTTTCAATTCCTCCCAATAGGACTCAGGAAGATGAGGATTGTCAGTTGGCAAGGCAGGTACGAACCGAAACTTGTCTGCCAAAGACCTCATTTCTTCAGGATAAATATTATCAACAAAGTAATTTTTAACCCAATTATTACCGATTCCATTAGGGTTTGTGGCGGCTATAAAGCGAGTTTCCTGTATGCCAGGCCAACGAAGTGAACCTCTCAGAACATCAAAAACTTTGACATCATTCTTGGTTAACTCGTCAATTGCTACGAGAGCAAATTCTGCCGACTGGTAACGCTCAATATTTCCTTCATCCAAGTTTCTTAAAAGAATAACTCCGCTACCATACTCGGGTCGCAAGTAAAAAGCGAGTCCGTGAGAGCTTTTCCTTTCAGCTACCACTCCCAATGCCGCAGGAAACTCGCTGCGAATTTTTGAAACGTGCCTATCCACCAACGTCGGATAATTCTCACAGAAAAGAGCCACTGTTACATTTTTAAGTCCATAGCTTGCACACGTTAGGAGAAACCGGAGGCAATACCAACGTAACCAATAAGATTTTCCTGGGCCTCTTGCCCCTCCGAATAGCGTGTACTTGTATCGGTCGGCAGTCATTGTAGCTAATTTTTGCTTGTCCGTAAAATGGCAAAGCTCGTCAATGGTTTTTATCTTTCTTTCAGTCGCCACTGTCTCACCCACTCATAAGAAAAACCGGCAAGGGCAAAGCCAGTTTATTTCTTCAACACATTATCCACTTCGGCATATTCAGCTTTCGCCGCTGCTAATTCTTCACCGGTCAATTCTTTACCAAGTTCGACTTCTTGTTCCCAATTGCCAAGGGTGTCTTTGATTAGTCGGACGGCATTTTTCCCAATAGTATCCATGATGTCTTCGACTAATCGGGAGTACCCGCGATGCTTATCAGTTCCAAGAGGAATAAGCGTTTCAACCACATTCATAACCTTGGCTTTTCCCTGGTTGTAAATCATTCCCCCAACTTCACCTGACAGCCATTCCGCATTAATCTTTGCCTTTTTACTCATGCTTTGCACAACCTTTCTTTGCTGCCCTTGCCTAGCTTTACGCATAAAAATAAGCGCCTATCGCGCTCCTTTTTCACCGTACATCACATGATCATAGAATCGGTCGCGGCCGACTTCTGTTTCGTGCCCGGACTCGACCCGGGATGGCCACACATTGCCGGGCCAGCCGCATACCCCGCAGGGCTCACCTTCATATTCGTAATGGCCTCGGTGTCCGCATTGGGGGCACCGTTGCCACAAGGGATATTTCTTTTCCACGACAGTCACCTCTAACCACGATATGTAGATTGTGCCATGTTCCGCGCCCTCGATAGTAGCGCCATGCCGTCATTCCAGGCCGCGTCGATACGCTCCTGCCAGTCGGCCTGTACTTCCGGCGACTGCTCTGTAATATATTTCTGATTGCACAGGCAGTTTAGCAGGTGTTCAAAATGATCGGTTGTAATCGAAATACGAACGCCCATTTGCGGATGAATCTCTTGTATTTCTTTTATCCGTTCCTTGACCGTTTCAGGATTAAATAGTTTTATCGAATCCATGCTATTCCTCTCCTTCTCCCGTTTTTACGATTTTTATTGCTGTCTCAATGACATTGGACCAACACATGCCTTTATGCTGTTTCTGATAGGCTAAAACCAAGAGCCGGACAAAGGCGCTCCAATTTGGGTTTTTCATGCGCTGCGAAGTATCATGCTTGTAAAGCGGACTTTCTTTGTGTATCATCGCATAGTCTCGCCCGCTGTTGATTCGCTTGTCTTTCCCGTCTGAACACCTCCAACCCGGGAAATCAAGGGCACTAGCTTTCGACCGCAGATTCCTTGGATCACGCCCGAGCTTTGCGGCAAGATCCTTGATGCTGCCGATTCCCCACTCGCGGCGCAGTATGGCAATGTCTTCTTGGCTCCATTTTTTACTGGGTTTTCTCACATAGACCGCCTCACGACTGGGTATTTGGCATTTTTGAATGGATGTACGCGGCGGCATCGGCATCGCTGAGCCTGGTGAACGTTGTTCCGCTGTCAGGACCGGCCAAAGGGCAGTACGTCACTGATGCGTCAATGGGGTTGTTCGTGACAAGGTAATGAGGACTCGCGCAGCTGCACTTATAGACAAGGGAAGTAACCGGGGCAATGTCAGGATACTGGGAAAGCTGTTGGTCTTGATCAGCCATTATAAGCACGACCTTTCTTTACGATATGTATTGATTTAATCCCAGCTACAAAACCCAGGATCAACTCCTAGCCTTTCTTCCTTGGTCTTATGTTTTGTCCATTCGTCCATTAGCCAATTGCGTTGCGTCAATATTGTTACTGTGCTACCTCCGCTTTTTGCGGCCATAGCATCAACGCCGTACTTTTCCCGAAGTTCCTTGGCTCGATCTTCGGTTGAGCACATGACAAGAATCTTAATACCAGCTTCCTTGGCTTTCCTTATCTGTTCAATAAATATCCCTGCTTTTAGGGCACCTCGGCCACCGCCATAAATTACTGCTCCCACCCTTCTTCCCTCCTTTCTATTCCCATTCGGGCAGGTCCACTGTTTGGCCGGCCAGCTCATGCGTGCTGTCCTCCAGGAACTGAATTCGTCCGCCTTTGACAAAGCTGTGGCAGGTCGGCGCGGACTGAATATGATACGGACCGGGCTTATTGACCAGGATTGACGGGATGATTGTCGGCATGTTTTCATCTCCGATAAATTTCCAGCCGTCAGGTCCGATGGATACGCGGTGGATCTCCTTGCACCCGGGACAGTTGAACATGACGTTTGAGGGGCGAACGCGGGCTCTTGGCATGATAGACACCTCTTTATAGACCGGTTTTCTTTCTTACACTACCGCATTCTTTGCATCGGTAGACACGATAATATACCATGCTGCATGGATTCTCAAATCGAATAAGCTCATCTTTGTGCAGACCGAATAAGCAACCAATATGCCATTTACCAAAATCCATAACGATTACCTCCACGAAGTTATTGGCACCCTTTCGGGTTGCGGCAACCTATTACCGTCTCAAACGGTCAGGCGCTTACCGGCTTGTCCGCTCCGCGACCGCATGGGTGGCCTGGAGAACCTTTCGGTTGCCGCTATGCTGCACCAGGTAGAACAGCTCTAAGGCTCCTTTCGGATAACCACAAAGCCCAGCGCAGTATGTAATTTGGCAGAGCTACTTCGACTCGAACGAAGACTATGTGCTCCAAAGGCACATGTGCTACCGTTACACCATAGCCCAGTATTGGTAATTGGCCGCCGGATTCGTCACCGGCTTTCTCACGGTAGACCATAGACTTATAGGGTGTACCTTCCCTGCTATGGCTGTTCATCCCGGGTTCCAGACCCACACTTCCCGTTCTTGCGCTACCCAGTGTGCGTGTCCTACCACGCCGAGCCAATTATATTTTTTTGGGGTGGACGATGAGAATTGAACTCACGTTATCGGTGCCACAAACCGACGCCTGAACCACTCGGCTACGCCCACCATAACCCTACCAGTTTGCTGTTTGCTCGATTGTGCCGTCAGGATGAAATAGGATAAATTTTTTCAAGGCCTTGTTGCCGCCGACAATAACACGATTGTCCTCTACCCATTTGCGGTATCCCATTAAATGAGCAGCGTCAAAAAGTTGCTTCCAGCGCCTATTCACGATAGTCACCTCACGAAGTTATTCAAGGTATTCAACTTTCAGATACTTGTCTTGCATCATTTCATCCACGCGCCGATTGATCTCGCGCTCCATGTCGATGATGCCCTGTTGCGCAAACGCGGTCTTGAGCCGATACCACTTTTTCCACTTATCCGTGGTGAGCAGGCGCTCAAAGGCCAGCTTCTTATTCTGCTCTTGACTGCGCTCGGTTTCAGAGTAGCCGACGGCGCCCGACTCCGGGTGAGTAATGCGCACAGCACTCGACGTCTTGTTGCGCTTCTGTCCGCCTTTGCCTGATCCGCGTGTATGCTCGACAACGAAGTCTTTCTTGGTCACTGAGAACAGGAGCGGCTTATTTACCCCAACATTGGAAACACCTCACGCTTTTATTTCATCCGGGATGGAGTCCAGCCGCACTTTCTCGCCATTGGCGAATTCAGCGGCGTAGCTCTCCGGGTAGACCTTAAAGTCAACATTTTTATGAATGCACCGTGACACATGATCGGCGAGTTTTCCGACATCTGCCGACCACTTCTTGGTCACTTCGCCGGCGTCATTGTTCCAGCGGTCTACACGCCACCTGGCCACGCTCCCATAGCGGGCCTCAAACGATTCATCCGGCAGTATGACCAGAATGTCATAGTCCCGGGCATTCTCATCGTGGATGGCACTGCCGATGAGGTACACCGGGTACCCATAGCGCGCATACATCTGATTCGCCCATCCTCGGGAAACCAGAACCGGAAGCATTGTCATCAGCGATCACCCGTTTCTCGCGATTGCCGCGTTGGCCCACATGACCGCCGTTTCCAGTTCCGTCATGGCGACCGACCTCTCCCGGCTGTCCGGGCACAGAGCATCAATCAGATAAGCAAGCTCTTTCGCCTTCTCGCGGATTGCCTCGTACATCACCGGTTGATTAGCCTTCGGTGCATGGTATTTGAAGTTGTTTTCAATACGAGCGTTCACTTGCACGACCTCCTTTTATTGGGGGAAATTACCATGGGAAACATTTTAGGCTGAAAGTTGGGCGCGTTTATTTTTGGGGTGAGAGTTGCGGCGACGGCCGTCCGGCGGGGGCCCCCCGGGGGGTCTGCCCGTTGCGCGTTCCCCTCCTGCCCGGTGCGTGCGCCCCTTGCGCCCCTGCCCTGTACCCGCGATCATTTATCCTGCGCGGGTCCCGGCTGCTGGCGTCATCCCATCAGATACCAGTTATGCCGGGTTCTCTTCAGCCGGCGCCGGGCGTATCTCTTGGCCTGGCTTGGCAGCAGTCTGATCATGGTATCACCTCACTACGTCCGATAACATTTCTTACGTTAAGTTAAGAATAGCCTAGGTAAGCCATTTGCAAGCGTTCCTAGTAGTATAATGCTATTCACACCTTACTAAGTCCATTGCACGCAATACAAATTAGCTTTCGTTAGCGTCTGGTGTTCCGTTTGGATTCCAGCCCGCTCCGTTGTTGACAATGATATGAAGATTGCCTTCTTCATCGGTGATTCCGTTCTTGCCCCATTGCTTCGAGCTCCGATTGAGCAGCCAGAGGTGATGCGCCTTTGTGTCGGGCTCGACCTCTTCTTCAATATCCTTGGTGATGATGTTGCCCTTGTAGCAAAAAACTTTTGTAACTTTTTTCTTGTAACCGTGTGCCCGTTTAAACAGCGAATGAGCCACCTCAACGTCAGCAAGTTCCCTCCCTTTCCAAATGGACTCCGAAAACTCTGGGTACTCTTCCTTCCAAAGATTAACAGTTGATTCACTCACACCGAAGAAAACGGCAAGCGCGGCGTCAGTTGTATCCCTATTCAGAAGGAAGAGTTTGTAGGCTTGCTCAGCATATTCGGGCCGATACTTTGAGGGCCGGCCGCCTGCGTGTTTCTCAGGGGGAAGAATCCTATTTCTGAAATCTTCCTTTTCAGCGGTATCAGTTTCAGGCTGCAGCATATCGAAAAATTTATCAGTCATGAGCTTTCACCTCCCAAATAGCATAGTAATAATATGTAATGACATTTACACCAATGCCTAGAAAGCCTTGTAAGCCCTTTAATATCAAGGGTTGAATGGTTTATACCTGGGGTTTTCACCGGATAGGCCGGATTCTTCCGCGCTCCGGCTCGCTGCCCGCGCATGGTGTCGGACTGCTCGCAAGCCTGCGGCGCCTGATCAGACAGATTATATCTTGTGCACCGCTCACGCCTGACCACTATATATAGAAATGGGAAAAACGCTCCGGGCCGCTGCTGCTGGGGACGCCAATCATGCTTCGCATTTTGCATTATTTGACCTGCTGCTGCTTTTCATAATATCCGAACGGCAGCCGGGATGTATTGGCCGGCAGGAGCACGGTGTTTCCCCCGGCGGTCATCATCTGCTGCTCGCGCTCGAAATCGTCGTCGCTATTTATATCATTATTAGTAGCTTGTGATTTCCCGTTTTCGGAAAACCGCATAACGGTGGAGTTATCTGGGTTCGCGGGCTGTTCAAACACATTGTAGTCATAACCCATAAACTGGTTTTGCTCGTTTCTCTTCTTCTGCCGGGTGATGTACCCGAATTCGATTAGCTCCTTGATCCCGCTACGGACACTGTGAAGCTTATCGGCCGCATGCTTGGCTATTTCCGATTCATAGACCTTCCAGTCATCGGGCTTTGACAGGAGATATAAAAGGATTCCCTTCGCCTTGTACGATAACCGGGCATCATTTATAAAATGCTTATCCACCTGCACGAACGGCAATTCCCGCTTGTGAATATGAAACACGCTCATGACAACACCCCCAAAAATCTTATGTATTCCGCACTCTGCCGATACGACGAAAAATTATTTTACTTTTACGTTGACACGACGTAAAGCCGGGTATATAATGGAGTCAAATAATTCATATCGCTTGACTGGCCTAGCCCGGCCAGCTGATGGGTCCGACAAGTTCCGGCCTGTTGGCGCGGAGGATATTGGCACCTTACCCGTAGGGGATAAGGCAAGCAATCAGGGGAAGTCAAGCACCCTTGCACCTTGAAAAAGCAATAGCGGCCTGGCTGGTGATCTACGGCGTCATTGTGGCGCCCTGGTCGCTTCAGCTAGCCTTCCCTGTCGCGAGCGTAAAACGCCGCCTGACGAGGCCACAGCAGGCCGAAACAGAGAAAAGGAGAGTGTACATAATGAAAAGGCAACAGGAAAAAGTCTTAATCGGAATCGGCCATACCATCCGGGCTTTACAGCTGGCAGCTTTCGGACATGAAGAAATAATGGCGGTACGCGAAGCGATGATAAGCGGCGACTTTAGCAAGATTGAATTTTGTGAAGATGTTTTCTTTCAGAAACAGGACGAAACGGCCAGCAAATAAGAACGTGCTGTAATTTTTTGCCCGTCGCTACGTCGAATCGACGTAAACAAAGACAAACTAACCCGGGCCGGCGGGCAATCCGGCGAAAGGAGCGGGAAAGATGCGGGATGGAGAATGGCAAGTTTTACCCTTAATCCTGGATACGCAGTAAAATATTTTGACATCAAGGAAGATGCTGAAGCCTATGTTAAGAAATGGCAAGAACGCGACCCAAAATATAAAGTAGCTATAATTAAAATCACGAAATAAGGCGCTGACGGCAGGCCTCCGGGCCTGTAAAGCGGGGAGCAGGTCCGAACCCCTGCTATGAAAGGAGCATAAAAAAATGGTGGAAACGGATAACAGAGTCCGGCTGACTGAAAAAGTCCTTCACGAAGAATTCCGGGGGATGACAGGTACGGTAAAACGCTTTATCAAGTCCAGAGGGGTTGTATGGGTTGAATGCGATAACGGGAAACGCTATGACGCCTACCCGGAAAACATTGAATTAATAACAGAGTGAAAGGAGCATATTCCCATGTCCTACATATTAGCCGCCATATTCGCGGCCTGGCTGGCCGCAATCGGCCTAGCCTGTTGGTCCTACGCCCTGGCGATCTATTACGGTGAATGGAACTGGCGCCATGTCCGCCAAATCTGGATGGCAAGCGAAGGGAGGCAATGGTAATGCAAAAATATGTTGTCCTTCATAGTCTCGGCGATATCCCATACAGCTGCTATGTCTACGACACATTACTGGAAGCCCTGCAACAGTTTAACTTCATAGTCACCAACCAGGAAGACCCCATAAGAGAGCTAAACAACGCAGGCACATTTTGCGAATATGGCGACGGCAATACCGTCCGAGTGATTGAAAGCGATAACTAGCCGCTAGGCCAGTGCCGAGAATGCCGGCACCCGGGCGCAAGCCCGGCCGCTAAAGGCTAAGAAAGGAGGCCACCCAATGAAAGAGCTTTACAAGCGACTCTTTGCCGACGCCCCGGAGAACTGCCGGGGTTGTCTGTTCCTGATCCACGCCAAAGCCGGCGAACCACTATGTGTCGAAATCGACTGCCCGAACCGGCCCCAAGAAATTGGCTACAACATGTTTGATGAAAGCGAGGTGATATTGTGACCCGCTTTCAGAAAATCGTCCTCTACATCGCGGCCGCCGCTGTGCTGGCGAATCTCGCCCTGACTTGCTGGCTGATTTTCTAAGGAGGTGTTAACCATGCGGCTACTACTGGCCGCGCTCATTCTCGGAAGCCTTCGCCTGCTGGAATTGGCAGGCCTTGACCCCTACAACGACAGAAAGGAGCTTGACCGTGACGAAACTAACCTGCATTGACTGCCGTGCCGACTGGTACACGGCATCGACAGCCGAGCCGGACCCCTGCCAGAATTGCGGCGGCGCCCTGAAATGCGAAAGCGACGGCGAACCGTGCCCGCACCTTTATACATGCAAAAGCCGCCCTGCTGTAACAGAGCGGCCCGACCCGGCGCAAACCCTTTGCGAGAGTAAAACACTGGGCTACTCTAATTATAAGCGGTAGCCCAAAGGAGTGGCAAGAATGAGCTTGAAACTGTTTATCTTTGGCACTTACATCTATATCCTTCGGCTGATGGCCGAAGTAATTTTGACGAGGGGATGATCAAAATGGACAAGTATTCAAAACTCACTGAGGATCTAAGGACCGTTCAGCAAGTAGTTGACCTATTAACTGCCGACAGCGAAGACGGCGGAACCTGTAACCTCGACGCCGTATTTATCCGGCTGCCGCGCTACAACGAAGAAAAAACCAACGAAGCGATTCACGCCGCCGGTCTTAGTGGATTCAAATGCCGTCATTCATGGTTTGGCACCGGATTCATAGTCAACCCAAATACAAGCGGGCAGGGAAATCGCCGCGCCCGCGCTGCTACTGTTATGTACAACGAACTCAAAAGCAAAGGGTACGAACTAAGCCACTGGCAGCAAATGGACTAGTCGAAACCGGCTACAAAGCCGGTCTGCAGGAAGTGGCCTCCCTGTACTGATGAGACAGGCCGAAAGGAGCAAGCCAGAATGAACATTTATGAGGCGGCAAAACTGGTTGTAACCGAAAGCCAGTACAAACTGGTCCGCATGAAAAAGAACAGCACGCCCGACCAGTTGGATGTCAAGGACCACGAAGGAAACAAAAAGGGCTGGATCTTTCTCGATGGTGTGACTGCCAATCTAATTGTCAAGGTTACGGAAGCACTGGGGGAAGAAAATAGAGCAAAGTTTCTTTCTCTGAATCCCTTACAGGCCGTTAATGTCGCCTGGAAATTAGTAAAATAGGAGGAATAATCAGAATGAAAATGGTCTTTGAGGTTAACAACGGTCGAAAACTTAGTGTATTCCAAGCTCGGGACGATGGTCCTGTATACGTCACAACCTTAGACAGTAAAGGTAACGAGGAAATGGTCGAATCAATCAATCCTGGCGACTTCGTGACAATGGTCAATTGGTACAGATACCAAAAGGAAATCGGCAATGCCGACCTGACATTTTGATAGGAGCGAAAAATTATGTCTATAATGAATAAACCACAGGCCGCCCAGGGCGTCGCCAGAACCGGACCAGGCAGGCCGGCCGGCACTATCACCAGCGACAGGACAGAGCGCCTTTTCGAGCGCCTGACACCGGCAGAACGGGATAAACTGAGAAAGTATCTGCAGGCGATAAGGAGCAAGATCAATGTGTAATAACTATGCCAACTGGTCGCCTTCGACACTGCGGAAAAACATCGTGTACACTGAGCACGCCATAAAGGACCACCAGGCGCAGATCGACAGCGGCGCCCCGGATGCTCAACAGATCGAAATTAATTTGGCCAGCCTGCGGAAAAACCTTGCAGGATATCAGGAAAGACTAGAAGAAATGGCCGGCGAATAGCCGGTCTTTTTTCATTTCAAAACGTTTCTATGCGGAACCGGGATCGCGGCATGATTCAACGCTGTCCTATTGTCCTCGCTGATGGCGTCACAGCGGCCGGAAGCATCAAGAAAAAGGAACTTCCTGATACATTCTGAGCGGCCATTCTTTACTCGGGAACTCCCGCGAAATTCGCAGGGCGCCGAGCAATAAACTACCTCTTTTTGAATAGGCACTGTGATCACCTGCTGACATAAAAAGAAAACGGGCACCTAAAAATAGGCGCTCGTCTCGCTCAGAAAATATTAGCTACACCTATTATATACAATACAGTAGTAAAAATCTGGTCCGATTTCGCTCATGTTATTGTAAACTAACCTATTGAACAAACCAAAACTTTCGTTCCATAAACATTTTGTGACTGAAAAGGTTTCGACATAATTGCCATACGGCGCCAGAAATAAGTTTTCGGCAATACGATTCGCTGTAACTCATTTCCGTGGCAATTTCCTCGGGGGATAATCGGCTAACAAATTTCAGTCGCAAAACCTTGCCTTGTCTTTCGTCAAGAGACTTCCAAGCATAATCAATTTGTTCAATTTTAAGATTAAGCTCAGTCAGTTCACTGACAAGTGTATCGTACTCCTTCTTAATCATGAGCAGATTGTTTGTTGCCTGTTCTGTTGATGTTAATTCACTGGCGCCTCCCGGCTGAGTTCCATATTTGGCAATAGGAATTTTTACCAATTCATACTCTTCTTTTTTGACATCTTTTGCCTTTTGGAGGTTATCGCGGGCGACGAGAAAGCTGCTGTAATTGCGCAAATAATTAATAGTAATCGTGAAAAAATCATTGTAGCCGGTTAGCATATTATTCCCCTTTCGCCTGCAATTGTTCTGACAGTCGGCGGTTCTCGCGATGAAGCGAATTATTTTCGTTGTGCAGCCGCTCCAGCAGCGTCCAGTGCGTCTTTTCGCGTAGCTCGGCGATAAGTACCTGCTGACTGTTAACGATGCTGTGCAGGCGTTCACACAGCGATATGGCAGCCTGTATTTTCCGCCTATGTGTTGGTCCAGTCGCGCGGCCGACAGAAGCGTGCCACTGTTTGCCATCAGACTGCAATTTAACCTCATTGCCTAACATTTCCGCCCCACCTCGTCTTTCCGCTTGACATAGCACAGGCACCGCGCCATAACCACCTGGCAGCCTGCACAGGCCCGTTTGCTGCATCCTGTGGCGCCGAGCTTACAAGACTGCCAAGACGGTGTTTCCACGCTTATCCCGCAAGTTTTACAAAGGCAATCTTCCGTTGTCATGATGTGTCATCCCCTAATCAAGGCGCCGCCCCTTGCATCGAGACGGCGCTTTTTCATTGGCCGCAGATTATTTATCCTTTTTCAAAATTGGTTTATTAACCACAAGATAGTCGGTTAACATTGATGGTTCCGCATCCCAAACAGTCCAAATTACTTCCATTGTGGGACTACCACCTTTTTCACCGAACAAAAAGTCCGGGCGCCAGTTTAATGCTAATATTGATGACGGTCTGCGCTTATAAAACAATTTCTGCCGTTTCTCCGCGTGCCAGTACTGAGACTTGAATAACAAGGCAAACGGTAGTCCGCTATCAAGACAACGATCAATAAATTCTACCGAACGCCCAAAAGGAGGGTTTGTTATTATCCATTTCGCTGTTGATGGCGTTGGCACTGACAAAAAGTCTTTTCCGGCAAGTCCATATCCACGATCATATAGTTCAGATGATATAACTGGATAACCAAATTCCTTTATCGCTTCTGACATATGACCTTCTCCGCATGCTGGCTCCCAGATCACCGTATAAGATGGCAAATTAAGATAATTAAGCAAAGCAACTGTGACCTCTGCTGGGGTACGGTAAAAATCGGTTTTGTCGCGGTCCACTGCGTCACGATTTGCTAAAATGTTTCCGTTCATTCTTCTTCCAGATCCTCGGGCCGCCCGCCCTCGGTGACTTCCCACTTGACCACCCGGCCGGCCTGCAAAATGAATGTCACCGTTCCGAAATCCGGATTAAGGCCAAGCTCATCCAGAAACGCCTTAATCTGTGACGCCTTTGAATTCTCCTGCTGCTGTGGCCGCTGCTGGTGCCGTCTTCTCTGCTCAACCATGGCTGATCCCTCCACTTTATTTATTAATACCGCGCTTCCGGCTCTTTTTCCGGTTGAATGTCGTCTCTTTCATGGTCTGTGTCCAAAACAAGTTTTGTCCCAGCCTGATTGATGCTCATCAGCAATATTTCGAACTTATTAAGATGGCGCAAAGAACTGATATCCTTTGCAGAATGGTAAGATATTGACCATTCGTCTTTCTTTTTTTCTTCCTCCCATTGATAAATTGGGATAGCAAAATTCATTTCTTCGTCATGTTCACATTCAAAAATCAATTTTGCATTACGGTAGCAACTCCAACTGCGAGATTCATCATGATCGACGTCGAGAGTTACCTCGACGGATTCATAGGAGACATCGCTATCGTATTCAACTTCTAGACCGTCAGTTTTCACTTCTTCGGCGACGAATTTGCACCAGATATCATAAAGCTCAGAAACTGTGACTGTTTTTCTATCTTCCGGCAGCATGAGGTGTTTAAAGTTTTCCAACAGAGTCTTATTCTGAATTGCGGAAGATTGAAGTACCTGCACCAGAACAGCATCCAGCTTGACAATATACTCCGAATAATCGTACTGCTCAAGATAAGGAACCATCACCGACTTGATCTGTTTTTCGATGACCTTAGCAACGTCACCATACCTGCCAATTAGGCTTTCCAGGGCATTGGCGATGCCCTTTTCCAACTGCTCACCGATGAGCTTTTCAACCGTGCCGTCCGCCATCTTTTGGGCCACAACATCTTTAATGCTTTCTTCCAGTGTCAATTTCATTCGCTCCCCTTTTATTTATTTTGGCGTAAATCATTGGCTACACTACGTTGAATCGACGTAGTGGCGGGCAAAATTATTCCCGCCGATCCCTTATGGCCGCCCGCTCAATCTGGCTCTCAGTCATGGGCACCTGCATATCAGCGTAGGCCGGTGTGTCGTTCCCGTCAGTGACAATGCGGGCTTGAAGCTCCGACTTCTTGGCCTCATTGAAATTAGAAACGGCACTGAGGTACCCCGTTATTCTCCTAATCCTGGAAATGTTGGAACGACATGTAACTTTTACTTCGTCGCCGTCAAGCTCCAGCAGGATACTGCCGAGTGCTGCCGGCTTGCCGCCGTCGTCAATCCACTGCTGTCGCGCCGCTGGTTCGTAGGCAATTGCCTCGTTCTCGGTCATGGAATCGGAGTACTCAATGTAAAGATCGCCTCTTTCAATAATCATGACTGTCATGCCTCCTTGATAATTTTTTGCATTTCCTCCAGGCTCCGAACAACAAAGTATCTGCCTTGCTGATATTTTACCTCGTTCTCAAAGTCAATTTGATGCTCAGACTGCTTACCTTTGGCAGTCTTAAATTCTATCCATGCCCACCACCCTTTTCTAATAATCCAGTAATCGGCAATGCCCTTGTGACTGCCCAGGCTTTGATGAATCTTGACACAGTAAAAGCCAACCAATCGAAGCCAATCAACACACTGTTTTTGTATGGTCTTTTCATTGGGCGATGCAATGGCAACTTTTTTCTGCTTTCCGGTCACTTCTGCCGGCAGCTTTGCCCCGGCCCGGATTAGATCCTGGATGTTCATGGCGCATTCTTGCCGTATGCGCTGCCGGCCAACTCGTCTGCCCGCTCATTTCCCCGATTACCACTGTGACCGACTATCTGCTCAAAGCGGACAAAGCCTCTCAGGTAATGGGATTGCATGAACTTGGCATATTTTTGCGTCCAGACTTTTTTTGCTTTCCATGACCCGTTTACCCATGCGGCAATTCCGGTGTAGTCGTGATGGATAACGATTTTATCCACGCCCTCTTTGATAGCCCAGTTGACGGCCCGCATGGCAGCCGCCAGTTCCCCGGCGACGTTTCGCATCGCCACCGCCTCCGCATTATCGCCTACCCCGTTTTCGGCGTGGATCTCTTCGCCGTCTTGATAAGCGACAAAGCCCCAGGCATACTTACCTTCTTTGAATGATCCGTCAACATAGATGTCAGTCACTTTGATTCCCCCTTGTACGGCAACGCCGGCGGGTGCCGGTAATTACGGTATGGATCGGCTATGTAGCGATTCCCCTCTCGCAAATTGACCGTGTACTGGTCCTTAATCTGGCTCTGGTCGTATACCTCGCCGCACTCATCCAGAAGAGCGACAAACTTCTCTTGCCAGTCCTCGGGCATGCCCTGCAGCAGTGAGCGCGGAATGACCAAGTAACTGGCATACGTCAGTCCAAACCATCCATGGACCGCACCGTGATAATAGGCATTCATCTATGTCTTACCTCCCTTTGCCTGTTCTTCTTTCAGTCGCTCATACAGAAAGTGCCTGCAAGGCCGGTCTTCACGCTCCATCTGCTTCCCCAGCCTAACCCACGTTGCCGCCTCAACAGCCGTGCGAAAATCCAAGAAGATTCCGCCAGGCTCCGAATTACGCCTACTGCGATCCCGGTTTTCCCGTTCTTTCAGCGAAGCCAGGATCTTTTCTTCCAGCGTTTCAATAACCTTGTCGGCAGCCGAAACGTCGCAGCCCGGTCCTTGCTGGATTTTCAGGAGCTTTTCCAGATCCTCTATCCTTGACTGCATATTATTGGCAAGCCTATCGGCATTCCATTTTTCGCCGCAGCCGGGCACAACGCAGACAAAGTAAATCCCGTTAACCTGTTTCCAGTTATGCCTGCACTCGCTCATCCCTTCATCCTCCGCAGCGCATCCCTCAGATTCTGCGCCAAATCCATCGTGATCATTACGCCATAATCTGGCCTACCTCCCTTGGTTCCCATGCTGCCAATTGCATCGTCAATAGCCCTTGCCGCCCTCACCACATCCATAACTGGGCTTGCGGTGGTGTTGGATAAAGCATCCTTACATTCATTAGCCAACTCTATTGCCGTTTTATCGTATTCCATACCAGGCAATATATTGAACTCTACAAGCACATTAAACGCTTTCATGCATTTATCAATTACCCGCCGATATTTTACCTCTCTCCCCTGCTCCTCGGCAATCTGCTGGCAAAGGGATTGCAGTTCCATTCGTGATATTTGCACCATGTCAGCCCATGCTCCTACACTCTTCTGTGGTGGGAATCCATCGGAATAACTGACAAAGTTAGGCGGGAATTGTCTGCATAGCTTACACTTACCATCAACTATTCCACCGACTATTTGACCGCAAACTGAACATTTATCACTCATTATTTATCTCCTTCCCGCCGTAGCTCGGCTATGTCGCGCAATTTCCACCCGCCGCAAACACCTAAATTACCTCTTTCTATTTGTTCATCACGATTTTTTTGCGAATCGTCTATGATGTATGGGTGAATACAGCCCGACTTTCTTCCATAGTGAATCCAATACTGACAAAACTGACAAGTATGCGGAGTATCATCTTTGATTTTGCTTTGCAGATAATTCTTCTTGTTGGCATTTAACAGTTTACGTAACATTCGTTGCCGAGAAACAACTCTACCCAATAACGATACTTTCCGCTGCAGCTGCTCCACCTGCTGCCGAAGTTGGTCGCGCTCGGTTTCAATACTTATTGCATCATGAGCAACGTCCATTACTTTACGACCAAGGCTGAGCATTTCAGCTAATTTTGATAGAGCCGCATCCCGCTCCGCTGTAACTGTGGCGAGTTGCTGCCGTAGGTCCTTGCGTATGTTAAATAATTCAAGAGGAGAATAAGCGCTTTTTACGTCATCATACGTCCAAACACCGTTATAATACTCGACTTTCATTTATTTCACTCCTTCCGACGGATTAAAGAACAGTATTCAAACTTATATAATCCATCGACTATTGTCTTATTTTTCCACTTAGAATTAAAAGCCACACATTCTTCGCAGCCATCGCCTTTATCTGCTCGTCCTGGGACTGGATTAGGTGGGCTATGTTACCTCTTTCTTCTCTTGTCAAGTCTAAACAGTATGTAATTTTCGCTATCGCTTCTTCCACCGTAATCTTATTCATTGCCATTACCCCTCCTGCTCTAATGCTACTTTTGCAGTCTTGCCACATGGACACCCCAGTGTACACTCATCAGCAATAATCTGTAGCGCCTTCCGCATCTTATCGGCTTTGGTTCGCTCTTGCTGGAGTTGTTTTTTAAGTCCTTCTTTTTCAGCCCATAATATTTTAATTGTTTCGTCAAAGTCTGAAATTGATTCACGCGCCTCGGACAGTTCTTTTTCGGCGGATACTGCTCTCTTGATCCAACTCGTTAAGCATTCTTCAAGGTTATTAGTCATAAATTTTTCGGCTGTTTTCACCGCATCCAACTCATCCTGCATGGTCTGGAGGTGTTGGGCTATATCTAATACCTTAAACTCTACTCGCTCATTCATTCGCGTGGCAATTAGTTTGATTCCGTCAATATCATGAACGACATTCACCCTTTTGTTAAGTAGTATTTGGATTATTTCTGCCGTTGTCATATCCTTCACTTAATCCACCGCCTGTTCGTAGATGTTTCCGATGACTTCTAGAACATCGTTGCTCCTACCGAAATAATAAGAATGCCCAGAATTTAGTTCATATCCGTAAAAACTAGCTTCTTCCTCGCTATACTCAACTTGAATGGGGTTTTCCCTGTCACCATTTACGGAAAGTAAATATCCTGAGTATATTTCATTTCCACTCATATCAGATAACCCGATAAATTCTAATAAAG
>JARLHX010000343.1 GCA_031292035.1 Negativicutes bacterium
GCGAATATCTCTGACGTGGCAAAATCATTAAAAGTAAGCCACGCTGCCTTTTATAGATATTACAATGGAAAAACAGCCCTATGGAATGCCGTTACAGAACGCTGGCTCGCACGTTTGCAAGTTACACCGGACATCGTGCAGGCATTGCCCTGGACCCGCACGCGGAAGAGTAAAACGTCTCTACATCAGTCGCGAGCAGGCAGGAGGACAGTTTGCCACGGGCGTGTCCGCTCAGGCTGATGGCTGATGTTGAGTGCTGTACGCCAGTCCTCAAGGGCGAAAATCTGGGCGACTGGGACGGTGAACTTGCCGTCTGCGGCGTACTGGGCGAACTCGCTGATGGTTTTGACACGGCAGGGATCTTGATGCGATGTTCAGTCGTTGAAATAATGACCTTCTTCGAGATCCGAGATCAATGAAGGATGCGTCGGCCGCCATCCCAAGCGTTCTTGAGTCAGCGCACTCGACGTTGGGTTGTTGGTCGATGCAAAGGCGCCAAGAAAGCCGAAGTGGGTGTCTGCCTCTTCACCAGAAATGCTGACCACTGGCAGATTCAGGTGGCGACCGATAACGTGGGCGATGTCACGGACTGACACACCCTCATCACCGACCCCGTGCAGTAGAGATCCCGCTGGAGCGGCTTCCAACGCCAACCGAAACAGATATGCTGCATCGAGGTAATGCACGGCCGGCCAGCGGTTGGACCCGTCACCGATGTAGGCCGAGACGCCTTTGTCACGAGCAATGTTGATCAACACTGAGAACTTATTACTGATTAATTTTCTAAGGAAAAAGAATATTATATTAGATGACTGCGGGGATGGAAGAACTCGTTACCTATGATTGCGAATTATGATGAAAAAACCCTTTATAGGCACCTGAGCATTCTCAGGAAGAACTTTACCAGGATATATTCGTTACACCTACCCTTTGCAAAACGCACTTATGGTATAATAAAAAGGCTAGAACATATATAAGGTGGCGAACTTATGAATGAAAATCAGGTGGGTGTAATACTTGAAGAAGTTCGGGATATGTTCAAAACCTTGGCTGAGGGACAGCGGATTATTGAAAATAGATTGGGCAAAGTAGAAGAAGGACAGA
>JARLHX010000344.1 GCA_031292035.1 Negativicutes bacterium
GATTTTTGTGGCAGCCATTCAACGGCAATTCACTTGTCGAGGGTCTTGGCCGGTGGCTGCTTAAAAAGCCCTTTTTTCAGTGGTTTCGGACCGTCCCTCTGTATCTCATAATGCCAAAGCTGCTCAGGCTGACAGCCGGAAGAAGGGGCCAAAATCCTGACCAGCACCCAGACGAAGTGTAAGAATTTGATGAGTAATAAAAAATGAGTATCGTTTCCCCGGCGGGAAGTCGACACTCATTTTTTGCCTAATAACCTTGCAACAGGCATAAGCTAGTTTCGGCGGGCGGGCGAGTTGCGATCCAGGTGTTGGTGATGTGCTAGGGCGTCAAAGGCTGAATCAGGCTCGCGGTTTGCGGCCAGGTTATTTAGTCGCTTTTTCCCACAGCATGGACATGCTGTACTCGTTTTTGCGCCGTTCCAGCGCCACTCCCGTCAGTTCCACCAGCATCACTTCGGCCTGATAGAGGACTACGGTACCCTCTTCCAGATGGCCGGAGTAAGCTTTTTCAAGGTCCGAAAAGACGGCGTGGAAATGGGGGTGCCCGTCAGCTATCATGCCTTGCATGGCCGTCAGTTCGCAGGGGCCGTCGGCCCACAGAAACTCGGTGCGAGAGTGAAAATCGATCGGCGGCTGGCTGGAGTCGATTACCCTATGATAATGTACTTTATCCAGTACCCCGATAGCCGAAAGGATCGCGGCGTTTCGCATCCCGACTTCCTTGCATTTTTCCCTTATGCTCTCTAGCAGAAGTTCCCCCGGCTCTAGTCGTATGATCAGTGTTCTTCCCAAACCTTGCCCCATAATTGACAGCATAATTTACACCTCTCTTTGTTTTAACGGCTTTTTGCCTGAAGGTTACCCTTTGGCCTGGCTGCCGCAGCCAACTGTTTACGGCGCTTTCGCGCCTAAGTCCAGCGTTTTCAGATCCGGTACGACAAATAGGATGAAGTGAAAGAAAAGGGTCCCGGCTGGGAGCGGTTGTGCACTACGAGTTCATAACCGGCTGTGAGCAAATTACTGGCCGTGGGTTTTCCCGTGACTCCCAGTCCGATAAACCGAATTTTCTCCATACTGTTACCGTCTTTTCGATGATAGCCTCTCCCCTATGGCTGAGGAATATTACTGCGGCTGTTTGCCGCCGAGCTCCAACGGTTTGAGATCCGGCACGACAAAAATTATGAACACCGCTGCCACTAAAATCGAACATCCGCCAATCATCAGCGCCAGTTCGAAGCTACCGGTCACTTTCACTATGACGCCTGTCAGGATTGGCGATATGATGCCTGCTATCGCACCAATGGCGTTGATGACCCCCGAGATCGAGCCTACCATTTTGCCTGGTATCACTTCGGTCATAATAGTCCAAATGTGGCCGGCGGCCGTCGATTCGGCCGAAATGGCAACCACCAGGAAGAACAGGGCGATCCCGACATCCTCGGAGAAGCCGGTAATGATGATGGTGGCCGACAGAAGCTGAAGCCCCACTTGCACCGATTTTCTGGCGCGGTTGACACTCCAGCCTTTTTTGATCAGCCAGTCAGAGAGCCAGCCGATCATCGGCTGGGCCACTGCAGCAATTGCAAAAGCCAGCGATGTGTAAAATCCCATTTTGAGGGTCGAGAAGCCCCGGCCCATAATCAGGTATCCGGGAACCCAGGTCATAAACTGCCACTGCAAAAAGTCCTGGGTAAATTTTACCACAATAATCCCGAGTAGGGCCCTGTTAGTGAAGACCTCTTTCCAGGGAATCTTGACTTTTTCTACCACGCCTGTGGCCTTGGCCTTGTCCCGCGCCAGGTCTTTGAAACCATAACACCACAAAGCGACCCAGAGCAAGCTGCACATACCGGTTATGAAAAAGGCCGCTCGCCAGCCAAAGCTGGTGATGAGAAGAGCCATGACAATCGGACAGATCGCCAGTCCCACCCGGTTGCCGGAGGAATATACTCCAATGGCGGTGCCGCGTTCGTTGCTGGGAAAATTATTGGCTACAACCTTGGCGTTGGCCGGAAAAGCGGGCGCCTCGCCTGCGCCGACCCCGAGACGGGCGATTACGATATGGGTAATATCATGGGCAAGGCCAGTCATAGTGGAAAATATCGACCAGATCGTGGCCGACCACCCCAGCACCGCTTTCGAACCAAACCGGTCGACAAGGTTGCCGCCAAGCGCGTTACCGATAACATAAGTCCAGAAAAAAGACGACAAGGCAACCCCCATGATCGCGGTATTGATGCCGAATTCTTTGATGATGAACGGCGCAGCCACCGACAAGGCGGCCCGGTCGAAGGAGTTGATGACGACGCCGGTCATCAACAAGGCTACCACTCCGACCCGATAGGCTTTTGTGTTTTTTTCATCCATTTCCACTTTTTCGCTCCTTATTATGATTATCCTTTTATGATCGTAGTGTTGCTACACTCGCAATGGAGGGAATAGAATCACTGATGGAGTCGTTGATACTCGGCCAGTCAAGACTGATTTTGACGGCCTTCCCCGTTTTTAGGCGGGGTCTTCGCCGCCTAATCTCACTCGCCTGCGTCGTACCCCGTCGGTAATTAATAAGCAAATACCGTGCCAGCATTCCGGCCACTCCGAACATAATCTTCGTTTCCCCGGCCGCAATCCGGCAAATCGCGGCTTTGTCGCCCTGATTTCCCCTCGCCTATCTGGGAAATACCAGCCCAAAGAGAAAACGCTGCGCTGCATTATGCAACATATCGTTTGTGTTGTTGTTTCATATTGCACTATTTCAGGACTGAAGGTAAAGACAACAGAACCGGTCTCCTTGTCACTTGTTCATATACAATTATTAGATTTTACTTTTCTAATATACTTCAGACCCGACAGTATGAATAATGTCCCCAAACCGCCAAAAATAGCAACGGAGCCAAAAAGATTCCCAATAAAACTTCCTGCGCTATTGTAGTCCTGCAACAAAACGATTTTGGCACCTATAAAAATCAGTGCTGCCCCCACGAGAATTTCTAGCACGCCAATTATTCTTGTACCTTTTTTATATAATTTTCCAAATATACTTGTCCTTGACGGAATTTCAACATATGGTGGGATGTTCCCTCCTGTATAATAGCCAGGGTTGTATTGATTATCCTGCCATTCTTTCAATTTTTTAATTGGTTCTTCATGTTGCCGGTGCTTATTGGACAAATTAGCCCCCCTAGACTAATTCCTGGAAGAATTAATTTTTATACGGAGGTTCATTTATTCGCAAAATGCCTTTTGCTTTTATTGTAATTATTTACCATAATGTCGATTTTCTCCTGCTATGTTATTAGCTCAAAGAATTTACAAGGCATCATCTTCCCGTAAATAATTGAGGAAGTTATTCTTAATTTGCCGATTTATTGAGCATGTTAGCGAATTAATTATTCCAGGGCCAGGAACAAACAACAACAAAGGCTTCCAGGACGAAATCCTGGAAGCCTATCTGCTGAAGATTTAACTGGTCGGAGCGACACGACTTGAACGTGCGGCCTCTACCACCCCAA
>JARLHX010000345.1 GCA_031292035.1 Negativicutes bacterium
CCGGCGCCAGATCGGCGGCCAGACCGGCGATGTGCTCGGCGCGACGCAAGTGGTCGCCGAGGTGGCGGGCTGGCTGGCCTTGGCCGGCTGATGCCTGGCATGGCCCAGCCCACACGGGGCCGGGCCGGGCGTCGAACTTATTTCTCGTACATGCGGCGCAAGTGCGAAATGATTCGCGCGCCGACGATGAACACCGAACCGGCCACCATCGCCGCGCTGAAGAACACGATCTTCGGCAAGGCCAACTGCGAATCCGACAAGGGATTGGTTCCGCTGAGCAATTCCGAGAAATTGAGGCCGGTGCCGATGATCTCGATCAGCGCCCCCAGAAATCCCACGGCAGCCAGCGTCATGCCGGCGCCCAACAACCAGTATCTCATTCAATGCCCCCCTTTGGCGATGTCCCAAGGCGGGTTTAAATCATCCGCGCTGAATCGCTATGGGTTTATAGCTAGGCGCGTGACTGGTCGATCAGAGCCGCGCGGCCAAGATCTGCTCGATCCGCTTCGCGTCCTCCGCAGTGACCTCAAGTTGGATGGACGAGCGCATGCGTCTGTCACGCATGCGCCTTAGTCGGCGGTATCCTCAAAATAGAACCATCTGCCTCGATCAATCCACTAAGGTCGGATCGCCCGGCCTTCCTTTTTCCCATGCACAAGATAATGCTGAGCAGGATCTATTCCTGCTGCGGCGACATCTGGGTTTGCGACTAGATATAGATTTGCATCAAAGTTGCTCGGGAGCAGATTGTCGGCTGTGGGGGATACGGATTGAATGTATTCTTCCGGAACGAATTGCCCATTGTAGACATTTTTCACGTCGTCTCCTTCTAATATATTGGAAGGAGTTCGGAAATATATATTGCCCAGCGCCGGATCTGATTCCATTGGGGTGTAATAGCTGCAGCCTTCAAAATAGTAATGCGTAACCTGGCTCCAGCGTGTCAGATTTTGGTCGCGATGTCTGTCTCCACCGTGAAGTAAATTGGCCGCCCAGATCAAAGCTTGCCCTTTGCGGATAAGCAGTCTTTCAGGGTTCAAATTATTGCTCGCCACCAATTTTCGCCACATTGGTTCGAAGACTGTCTGGCTGCTTTTTGTTCCCGGCACATGTGTATGCCCAATATGTTCGTTCACATAGATGGGAAACTTATGTGAACCAGGGTAATAAAGGACTGGTCCAGCGTTCACACTAATGTCTTCCAGCGCCACCCAAACGCCGCACATAAAGCGCTCTGGAATAGACGAAAAGTGGACGGAATCGCTGTGGAATGGCTGCTCGGTTCCAACGGGGAAATTTAAGGTCTGAAAGGGGAATGCCTTACGCCCATAAATCTGGCTAATAATCTCAATGATTTTGGCGTTGACGGCTAAACTATAAACTTCTTTGCTGAATTTCCATGCGTCTTGTACGCGCAATCCCCCACCATTTCTTTTCCATTCATCCCAATCGTAAATATCGATTAAATCTTTTTTGATTTTATCGGAAATTTCATCGAAATTTGGTTCTGGAAAATCTATAATTGCAAAACCTTGCCTATTCAATTGGCAGGCTGCTTGATAAATTTGAGCCGGCGTATCCTCAAAACTGAAATGATCCGAAAAAAAGGGAGATTCAATAAGGGGGACACCAGGCAATAGGTTAGTATCGTTCCTGATCATTAAATCCCCTTCTGCCGATAGGCAATAAGCTGGTAACTACTCACGAGGGTGGCTTGCGGTGGCCTGATCAGGCGACAGCGAATTTACCGTCGACGAGGTCTCGGATGGCGCGCAGGGCGGATTGGCCCGAGAGGCGCGCGGTGCCGGTGACCGAGCGGTATCCGGCATGGA
>JARLHX010000346.1 GCA_031292035.1 Negativicutes bacterium
GACGATCTTTTGCGCGTCAGATGCCGCCTTAAACAATTCACCCGGTTCCTCTTTTAGCAGCACCGACCAGCTGTTCAGGTAGCCTACGTGTTCGTTCAGGTCATAAGGGAGGTTGAGTTCCTTGCTTAAAAACAAAGAAGCCAGGTTGGTACGCAGTTCCTCGCTAACCATTTCCCCAGCATGTAAGTCACCGTCACGGTTAAGCCCCTCGGTCTGGTAAGTTTGATGCGCCAGCTGGTGCAATGCCTCGGCATAATACTGTTCCGGGCTGGCAAACTGTTCCTTTTCCGGGATAATGATCGCACCCAGGTCACGGTCATAATACATATCATCACCGCCTTGCTCAATCACCGCCTTGCTGTTCTCCAGGATCACCTGCGCACGTTCTGCCGGTGATAGCTCCATCGGTTCTTTTTCCCATTTGGGCATGTTGCGCATTTGTTCACCGTTAAACATCCAGGCATCTACCTGTTTCGGTTCATCCAGCTTCACGCGCTCGGTGCGCTGCTTGCCGTTTTCCTTCAGCACCGGCTCGCCTTTTTCGTCCACCACTTTCTGGTACTCGAATTGGGTCATGAAATTGATCAGCGTGCCGGTCGCGCCTTTCAAAACCGCCGTATGGTTGCGGTTGGCCTGGTTGGACGTTCCCCAGCGGGGATCGTCACGTTTTTGCATCAGCAACACCAGGGCCGACGGCCCGGCGTACTTATGGCCACTTTCGATGTTGAATGGTAAAGCCGAATTCAGGCTGTTGTTTGGGCGCTGAAATACAGATGTTCCGTTTTTGATGTCCATGATCATTCTGCCTGCGATCTGTTCGGACAGGGGTTTGTAGGTACTCATTGTTTGGTCTCCTTTTTATGTTGATTAAAATTTGTTAGCAGGGTTAAAAATTTGAGCGGGTCGATAGCCTTATGGCGGTAGCTGACGGCAAAGTGCAAATGCTCGCCGGTAACTAACCCGGAAGCGCCTGTAATCGCGAGGGCGTCACCGGCATTTACCGAATCACGGGCCAGCACAAAAACTTGTGAAAGGTGGCCGTAAAGCGTTTCAAAGCCGCCGTGGTTCAGCCGGATATAAAAACCGAGCAAGGGGTCATAGGCTGCCGCGACTACATTTCCAGCTAAAACTGCGAATACCGTATCGCTCCGCGCACGCAGGTCTATGCCTTTGTGAAACTGGCGGCGTCCGGTCAAAGGATGCACCCTAAATCCATAGCCGGATGTCAGGCGCATGTGCCGCAGGGGCAAACAAACCAGGCAGCAGGCGAGTAAAACTTTGGTCATCGTGATAAATTTTGGTCAATACTTTTAATGAGCTGGTTTTGCAGGGTGTCGAGGCAAAGTGGCCGGATAGCCGGGTTGTCATGCGCCAGGTGCATGGCGGTCAGTTCTTTTCCCGCCGAACCGTAACGCAGGAAAAGGTCAATCTGCGTCAGTGGCTTGAGTTCGGCAAAGGGGGTTTCGTAAGCAATATCCGTTAAATTCTGGTGAATTTCCTCGGCGGGCAATAACACGAATAAGGCCTCCGCCGGATAAAGCGCCAGTTCTCCATTAAACGATACAAACACATCATCATTCATCAGGTCGGCTTTACTGATTAAACCGACCTGGTTTTGCTTACCGGCCGGGTCATAACTTAGCCCCGGGTGTACCAAAACCGGTGTCCCTTTTAAATCGTCCATCATAGCAAAAAAATGTTGGTTTATTGGCCGATGCCCCGGCTCATGCTGGCTTTCGGTATTAAAGTCGTCCCGGTCTTTTTCTTAAAGGCGGCCACGACACTTTCTACCTCTTTATTGATGCGCATAAAGTTCTGCCGTAAGATTTCTTCCTTTTTACCGCCGAAATCATAGTAAACCGGCAGGTCGCGGTAAGCGGATTCTTCCGCCTGAAGCTCTTTCTTATCGAGGTTGACCTTGCAGTTAATGGCCGAAGTTTCAAATCGCCCGGTATAAGTTTCCTGCACGTCCGCTGCGATCAGCCCGACAATTTCGCCGGTATTGAGCGATGCCATCTTACCTGCGGGTATCAGCGGTTCCAGTTTTTCCTGTAAAGAGGTGGATGTTTTATTACGGTCGATGGACAGGCTTTCGCCGATTTGTTTATTCTTTCCAAACAGCCGTTCCAGCCAGTCCAAAGTCTCCTTGTTCCTAACCGAACCCGCCAGTACATTACCGACCACCGAAGTGATCGTGGCAGCTGTATCTTTACCGTAGTGTTGATTGAACTGCGGCAGTTCCTGCAAACCCATCAATATCGCAACCTTATTCGACCTGGCAACCGCCAAAAGATTTTCAATTTTATAGGTGTATAAAGTTGGAATTTCGTCGACAATCAAAGCAGACGGCAGATTGCCTTTGCTATTAATCAGCTTGGTCATGCGGTTCATCACC
>JARLHX010000035.1 GCA_031292035.1 Negativicutes bacterium
GAAGCATCTTTGGCAACGACCTGCATCTGGCGGCGATCCTGCCACCAGATGTCGACTTCACTGGTCCCGCTGGCAGTGATCGGCATCTTTTGAAAGAGCAGTCCGGTTCCTGGGTTATTCCATGAATAATCCAGATCGGTGACATCCGGGTCGCTGGTAATTTGCTGCTGCTGGCTCTCGTCGCTGCTCACCAACCAGATTTGATACGTGGCCGAATTAGACAACGATTGTACCCCCACCGCCATCCAATCCCCCTTCGGGGAAACCGTCGGGATATCGAAGTTGACAGTTTTGGCAAAACCTGTTCCAGTGAAAATGGCCTGGCCCTGCCCGCCAGCCGCATTTGCCACAAACACCCTGGACAGAGCCGCAGTTGCACTTTCAACCATGTCCGTGTAATACATATCTCTGCTATCCAGCGACCAGCTGCCCACCAGCCCGGTCTGAGTTTGAATTAAATTGTCGTTTTTTGTCTGGAGATTATAAATACGGATGCCGCCGCTTACCCCATCCCATGAGGCGATCTTTTGCCCATCCGGTGACCAAACCGGGCCAAATCCCAACTTTTGCGAATCGCTGTACAGGGGCGCCGTCTCGCCTGTATTAGGATCCAGCAGCCAGGGTCTGGGCGCTCCCAGCGGAGCGGTGGGAGATAAACCGGCATTTTGCCGGGTGTAAGCGAGCCTGGTTAGATCGGGAGACCAGGCCGCACTGAAACAGCGGTCGCCTCCGCAGTCGAGCAAGACGTGGTTGTTCTGCCCATCGCGGTCGATGATCCACAAATCAAGCCCTTTTTGTTGGTTCAAAACAGAATAAACGATCTGTTCCCCATTCGGGGAGGCAGCGTAGTCATAGACTGACCCATTGGTGTGTGTCAGCTGTTTGGGAACATCGTTTCCCGTGATGACAGCCGTCCATAATTCGCTGTTGTTTGGATCTGCTGAGAGATAAACTATCAGCGGGGAACGCAGGGTAAATTTCCAGGTTATATCCTGCGAGACCTTTTCACCACTGGTGCCCAAGGCTCCCTTTTGGAGGGTAAGCGAATATTGCTGGCCGGGTTGGAAAGGCTGGTCTGGAATAAATTGGGCGTGTTGAGCGTCCGGCCAGGCAATTTTTCCGGGGATGGCCGGGCTGATTTGGATCATAGCAGCCAGCAAATCAGGCCGAACAGGTCGCGAAAAACTAATCTCAAGCGGGCCTTGCGGTCCAACCTCCAATATATTTTGAGCATCGCTGCCTTTGAGGCTGACCTCAAGGCTGATATGGCTGCCGGTGAAATAGACACCCAGTAGCACCACAACAATCACCGATATGAAACCCCAGGCAGAAAAATCTAAGCGGTTCATCATACCCACCTTAGGGGAATAAATAGGGCTGCGAGGGCTGCTGCACCTGCGTCACCGAAGAAGCCAGGATGAGCGGGGTTTTATGCCCATCCAGGTCGATCGATTGTACCGGCCCCTGCACATCAACCCAGGTATTATCGGAAAATTGATCTCCTGCCGGAGTTTCGACGGCCATCCCAATGGCAAATGCATCCGCCACACAACAAACTATAGCAAACCGGCCCACCATAAAATGGCCTGCCGGAAGCGTCGAATCGTGATATACAAAACCGACTACATTCGCTTTCTGTCCCAGGTAGGGAGAAAGATCGGGCTCGTAATTGAAGATCTTGATCCAATCCAGCACCGTTCGATCTTCCGGGGCCTTACTTACAGATTCAGATTGTTTGCCGCCCCCGGCGGATAAAGGGGCATTTGAGCTGATGCCTTTGTTAGCCACTGCGTTGGCAGATAATGGCCTGGCAGGAATGGCCAGACCGATGATCAGCGGGATGACAAGTATGAAAAGCCCTCCAAGCGAGCTAAGCTGTGGGATTCTTGCGGAGGAATGTTCCTCTTCTTCGTGGTCGTGGTCATGCTCGTCATGATCTTCGTGCTCGTGAGAGTGGCGCTGCTTCTGCCTGGAAAGCAGGGCCGTTAGAGCCATCGCCAGAAACCCCAGGATGGCAATGATACTTAACGAAATGTAACGCTGGTTAATGTACCAGTTGAGGTGGCCTGTTACGTATTGGACCAGGATAAAAAGCGCTAATCCGGTCAGAATTAAGAACTGTAAGAATCGGTAGATTCGGGTATCCATAAGTGGGTTCCTGATTGTGGCTAGCTGGGGATGTAAAAGTTAATGATCAGACCGGCCAAAATACTCAACAATAATGGAATGAGGATCAGGTACATAACCGTTTTCTTGCGGAAAACTCGGAATAAGAGCAAGGTGCTCTTGATGTCGACCATCGGTCCAAATACCAGGAATGCCAGAATCGAGCCGAGGCTGAAAACGCTGGAAAAACCCAGGGCCACAAACGCGTCGACGGTGGAGCAAATGGATAGAATGATTGCCAGCGCCACCATGATGACAACTGATAAAAGCGGGCCTTTGCCGATATTGAGCAGGGCGGATTGGGGAATGAAAGTCTGCATTCCGGCGGCAATCATCGAGCCAATAATGAGATACCGCCCAATCTCGAAGAATTCATCCGTAGAAATTAGAAATGATTGGCGCATTCTTTCCCAGAAAGAATCCTGAGCATGGGTCCCATGACTGGCGACATCTTCGACCGTGATCCAGGGGGTGGGCCTTAACAGCTCCCAGGGGGTTTTGACGGTAGAAAAGATCAGCCCGGTGATGATTGCAATTGCCACACCGATGCCAATCCGCAAAAACAAGACGCGCCCAACCCCAAATGCTGTGGCCGTGCTGATGATCACAATCGGGTTCAAAATGGGGGCCGATAACAAAAAAGCGATCCCGGCCGGGATAGGGAACCCCTTGCGAAATAAGCGGCGCGTCAGTGGGATCACGCCGCAATCACAGACCGGGAAAATCAGCCCCAGGCTGCTGCCGATGAGGGCGCTCAGCAGGGCCTGTTTCGGCATAATTTTTACCATGGCGTCCCTGTCGAGAAACACTTCAATGACCCCGGACGCCAGGGTTCCTAAAAACAGAAAAGGGGCGGCTTCAATAAAAATCCCCAAGAAAACCGTCGCAAAGGTAGAAAGGCGGTCATTCAGGATGGTAGCCGGGTTTCCTGTAAAGAGTCGCGGTATAAAAAATACCAGGATAAAAAAGAGCAGGAAAATAACGATAAACTGTATCAGGGGTTTTTGTTTTTCAACGCGCAGCATAACGCACCCTTCTCTCAGCGACCAGTGATCAATGGCACCTGTAAAGATTATCAGGCCTATGGCTGAGAGATATTTTTAAGGATCAAGCAAGAATTATCCGGCCGGTATAGCCTGAACCGCCTTTCTCTTCCGAATGCTGCTGTACCAAACGGGATGTGCCCGATTATACACCCAAGTGCTCATTAAAAATGCACTGATATTGACCACAATACACCAAATTGGTAAACAATCAAGAGGCGGGTCAGAAGCAGCCCGGCTGGCTTACGGGCCAAGCAACTCTGAAAGGGACATTTGTAATTGTGCATCATCCAGGATTCCAATGTGGCTGAGCTGGATTTTGCCTGCCCGTGAAATAAAAACGCTGGTTGGTATGCCATAAACGAAATAAGATCGGGTGACTGCGTCGCTGCCGTCCAGTAATAGTGGATAGGTCACGCCAAATTTAGTCCTGAAGCTCAAAGCATCTGTAAGCGTATCCTCGTTTTCCAAATCGATCCCTAAAATTACCAACCCCTTTGCTTTTTCCTGCTGATATGTTTTTTCTAATAAGGGCGTCTCTAACCTGCACTGATCGCACCAGCTTGCCCAAAAATTGAGCAAGACGGCATCTCCCCGGTATTGCTCGAGAGAAGCTTCGAGGCTGGTATTCAGCAAAGGCAGTCTAAAATTGGGAGCGACTGCCCCAGGCCGGATAGCTCCGCTTGTAACGGCTTCATCCTGGTGGCTTATTGCATAAAAAGGCGACTGGCTTACCACTTGGGCTGCGTCAGTGCTGGTAGATATTGAGCGGAGAGAACTGGCGGGTAATAAGTCTAGCAAGGTGGAAAAACCAATACCAACTGAGATTAATAACCCAATCAGCAGCCAAATCAAAATTTTGGGTTTCATGATTAGCCTGTCCCGAAAATCTGGCGGTACATATCGTCCCATTCGCGATCGGAAAGGCGGCGGCGCAGGGCAGGCAATTGTTCGGCTTCCGCGCCAATTTTATAGCGCGTTTGTGGATGGTCGGATTGGACAGCCTGTAGGATGACGTCAGCCACGTCTTCGGGCTGCAGAACGGCGCTTTCACCCGGCCCGGAATTGGCTTCCAAAAACTGGCGAAAGCGGACGATTCGAGCGGCATAGGGGCTATCGGGGGCGGATTGCAGGGAATCCTGGGTGGATTTGCCAAGGGGCGTCTGTACGACGCCCGGCTGGATAACAACCACATCCACGCCAAAGGGCTGGACCTCAAAGCGCAGGGCATCTGAGAGCGCTTCGAGGGCGTATTTACTGGCGTGATAGACCCCACTGAACGGGATGGTAAACTCGCCGCCCATCGAACTGACGTTGACGATACGCCCCCAGCCTTTGGAGCGCATGCCGGGTAGGACAAGCTGGCACAGACATACCAGGCCGAACACATTTGTTTCGAACTGGCGGCGCAGCCGTTCCAGGCTCATCTCTTCAATGGGCCCCATCTCGCTGTACCCGGCGCTGTTGACCAACACATCGATTGCTCCGTGAGTGGCTTCAATCTGTTGCACGGCTGCAACCAGCGAGGCTTTGTCGGTTACATCGAGTCGCAGAGGAATCAACCCAGGCAGTAACGGGTCAGCCATGATTTCCGGGTGACGGGCAGCCGCATAGGTAAGATAGCCCTGCCTGGCTAGCGCCAGAGCGGTCGCCCGGCCAATCCCCGCGGAACCACCGGTCACCAGGGCAACTTTTTCATTCTCAATGATCACCATAATCCTCCAAATCCCGTTGAAATTATAATGGTAGAAAGACGAAATAAAGAACAACGGCCGTTTTTGCTTTACTAATTGATACGGCATCTCAATTGACACCGGCCCCGCTCCGTGGTAAACTCCCCCATATTGATACGTTGTACCATTAGCAAGGGATTGCCCGGATTGGAAAGCATGTTGTCAAAATTTCTAAAAAGATTAATTTCGTTGCCGCAGGTGCGGGTGCTTTTCCCGCCGAAGGGCGGGATGCATTTTCCCGGTGAAACAACCACCATCTCGTCTCTAAAGCGCCTCTTCCTTCCAATCCTGCTGATCTTTTTAGCCGCCTGCGGCAGCGCCCCCGCAGCCGCCCCTCAGGCTTCCTCCGGCAAAGTGCTGGTTGTGGCTGCCGAAAATTTCTACGGCAATATTGCCCAGCAGTTGGGTGGCACGCACGTGTCGGTTATAAGCATCCTGTCCGATCCCAATATCGATCCGCACGAATACGAAACCAACGTACAGAACGGCGTGGCAGTCAGCCAGGCCCAACTGGTGATCGAAAACGGCGGCGGCTACGATACCTGGATGGATAAGCTGCTTTCGGCCTCCCCCAACCCGCAGCGCATCGTGCTGGTTGCAGCGGACATTGCCGATCACAAACTGCCGGAAAATCCGCACGTCTGGTACGGCATCGATAATATCCAGACCATCGCCCGCGCTATCAGCGCCGCCCTGGAAAAAAGCGACCCGGCCGATCGAGCGGCCTTCCAGCAGAATCTAAACAATTTCCTGGCCTCCCTGGCCCCTATACAACAAAAGCTGAGCGATCTGAAAGCCCGCTACAACGGCACACCGGTCGGCCTGACCGAAACCATCTTTCTCTACCAGGCCAACCCAATCGGCCTCAAAGTACTAACCCCCTTCGACTTCGAAAAGGCCATCGCCGAAGGCAACGATCCGCCCGCCGATACCGTGCTGACCACCAACAACCAGATCAGCCAGCACCAGATCAAAGTGCTGATCTACAACGTCCAGACCGTCACACCCGTCACCACCAACCTGCAAAATGAGGCCAAACAGGCCAACATCCCCATTGTACCCGTATCTGAAACCATGCCGCCCACTAAAACCTACCAGCAGTGGATGCTGGACCAGCTCAACGCATTGCAAACAGCCCTGGGTGGCTAGAAAAGAAAGCACATGCCAATCTCACAAGAACCCGTTGTCGTCCTCGATCAGGTAGGCGTCCGGTTAGGCGGTATGCCTGTCTTACAGGATATGAGCCTCACTATCCAGGGCGGCGAATTTATCGTCATCCTGGGCCCAAATGGGGCCGGCAAAAGCACTTTCCTCAAGCTTTTACTCGGGCTGGTGCGCCCCAATGCCGGCGGATCGGTGCAGGTGCTGGGCAGCACACCCCAGCGCGGCAACCAGGCCATCGGTTACGCCCCACAACACCGCGCCCTGGATACCGAGCTGCCCCTGCGTGCCCGCGATCTGGTCGGTTTTGGGTTGGACGGTCACCGCTGGGGTACCGGTTGGCCCAGTCGCAGCCGCCACGAGCGCATCGAAAAGGCTCTGCTGGAGGTAGATGCGCTCAATCTGGCCGATGCGCCGGTCGGGCGCTTATCCGGCGGCGAACAGCAGCGTCTGCTGATCGCCCAGGCCCTGCTGACCGACCCCAAGCTGCTGCTGCTGGACGAGCCACTGGCAAACCTGGATCTGACCCACCAGCAAGAAGTGGTCGCCCTGGTATCCCATTTGAACCGCGTGCACGGCGTGACCGTCCTGTTGGTGGCTCACGATATCAACCCGCTGCTGCAGGTAACCGACCGGGTACTCTACATTGCGCACGGGCACAGCTGTCTCGGCGCCCCGCATGAAATCATTACCAGCGAGACGCTCTCCAACCTGTACGGCTCGCCGGTCGAGGTCATCCAGGCTGAAGGCCGCTTCTTCGTGGTCGGCGCCGAAATATAACCCGGAATGGAAGCCTGATGTTCGCTATTTTCCACTACTCCTTCATCCAGAACGCTTTCCTGGCCGGCTCGATTGTCGCCGTGGCGGCCGCCCTGCTGGGCTATTTCCTGGTGATCCGCGGCCTCACTTTTGCCGGGCATGCCCTTTCAAATATCGGCTTTTCCGGGGCAGCCGGGGCCGTGCTGCTGGGCGTCCAGCCGGTTTATGGGCTGCTGGTGTTTACAGTGGCGGCCAGCCTGGCCATTGCCGTGCTCGGGCGGGAGCTGCGCGAGCGGGACGTGGCGATTGGGGTGATCATGACCTTTGCCCTGGGATTGGGCATCTTGTTTCTGTCACTTTATAATGGCTATGCCCAGCAAGCTTACAGCATCCTGTTCGGCACCATCCTGGGCATCAGCCGTGAAGATGTGCTGGTTACCGGCCTGTTCAGCTTGCTGATCATTGTCAGCATCCTGATTTTGTGGCGACCGCTGCTGTTCAGCTCCTTCGATCCGGAAATGGCCGAGGCGCGCGGCGTGCCCCAGCGCGCCATTGCAGGAATCTTTTTGGTGCTGGTCGCCCTGACGGTCTCGGTGGCCATGCAGGTGGTAGGAGTGCTGCTGGTCTTTGCCCTGCTGGTCGGCCCGCCGGCTACTGCCGCC
>JARLHX010000347.1 GCA_031292035.1 Negativicutes bacterium
CAAGACCACCGCCGCGGCGGACAAGAAAGTGACCATCGCCAGCACCAGCGCCAGCCTGAACGCCAGCGCCAAAGGCCACCTGCTCGCCACGGCCCAAGGGGCCTACCTGAAGATCGAAGGCGGCGACATCCAGTTGCATGCGCCGGGCAGCGTGACCCTGCATGCCAGTCAGAAGAATCTGACTGGGCCAGCGAGTGCGGCCGTCGTTCTTCCAAGCCTGTCCGTGCGCGAACTACCACCGATGGAAACGACGTCATTCAGTCAGCGTGTCAATCTGGCGGGCGCCATCGGCAAGGATCCTGAAACGAATGCGTTGTATGCCCAATTGCCCTATGAAGTCTTCAATGAAAATGGCCAGCGCATCGCCACCGGGACGTTGGACCAGGATGGCAACACCAATCGCCTGTTTACGCAGAAACAAGAAAAATTGAAGGTTGTTCTCACGCATGGCGACTGGATGTTCTTCCAAGACGTCGAACACGGCTGAACGCGACGCGGCTAGATAGAAAGCAGAAACGATGGACAACGTCACCACGATCGAAAAAACACCCCCCACCGAGATGGATGCACAACCCGTACCGGAGCCATCCACCGAATCAGGAACTGCGCCGCCTCCGGCAACCTCGGAAGCTGTCGATACCGCGCACGACGAAGCGGCCAACGATGAAACGGCGAACGCTGAAACCAGTGCACCCCCAAAACTCGACATGGCGTTTCTGGCCCTGGACGGTCAGCCGATCCAGAAGATGGGGGTGCTGGTCAGCTGGGAAGGCGGCCAATGCAAGGCCCGCACCGACGATAACGGCTTCCTGACCGCGTCGATCACCGCGCCGCCAGAAAGCAAACTCAGCATTGCCGTGGAACGCTTCGACGGCATCTACAAGGACATCGGCCAGACCGTCATGCCGGCCACCGATGGCTGCCTGACGGCGGTGAGCCCGAACATGGTGTACGAGTGCAAGACTGAGAAGCACGAAGGTAACGCGAGCAATGCGGAAAAATCGATACCGCAGGTGGAAAGTGCTGATGCGGGGGACTTGAAGCCCGCGACGGAAGTGGCATCCAACTCGCCCACAGAAAACGATGGCTGGAAGGCGAGTATCGAGCCCTCGGAGACACACTCAACAAGTGCCCAGTCAACAGGCGATCAATCAGTGACCTCCCAGCCGGAAAAGGCATCGCAGGCAGGCACCCCGAAAGCAACCCAGCAGTCAGCAGGCCCCCAAGGGACAAGTGCCGGGAAGACGACAAAGACTCCACCAACGCCAAGCAAGAAGGCACCTGCCAATGGCACAAGTCATCAATCTACGCAGCACACCGGCAAGATTCCACAACACATAACTGGTAAAACACCTACGAAACCTTCACCGAGGAGTGGTCGCGATGAAGACGGCAACCCGTTTGCCGTACTGTCCGAAAAAGCACGGGATTGGTGGAACAGTTGGCATTTGCCAGGCTTCCATATTTGGGGCGCAGAAGCAGCTGCAGCGGGTGGTGCAGCAGGCAGCACCCCGATGTCGAAGGTTTCTTACAATGCCAAAATGGTCCAACAGGTGAAGGCGTTGTTGGAGTTTGCGAGAGAACAAACAACATACGACTACAAGGCGACTGGAGACAATACAGCAACGGTGCTTGCCTCGATGGCTAAAGGGACGTTCAAGCATAAGAGTAAGGAGAAGGATAGCGATAAATCTAAGGGGCTTTGCTATAGCTACGTCAAGGTCGCCTTGGCCCGTTGCAAAATTGTCGACGGCATATTGGAAGGTGAAGCTGCGAGTCATGCGGGGACGGCTTTGGTTACAAAGGGATTTACTGACGTGACCGATCAAATTCCCGATGCGCGCTGGGCGGCTGCGGGTGATGTTATTGTTTATGAATGGACGGATAAAACTTGGGCGTCTAGAAAGAAAAAATACAAAAACAATACTCTACCGAATTACGGGCATATCGATATTCGAGATTACGATTTTTACATCAGTGATTTCATTCCTCCATTTGATTTGAGTAAATATCAATATGGGGCGCCGCATTGGAAGCAATATCAAAATATACGCATCTATCGCAAGGTCTTTGCTCCCTTGCCCACACAGCGCATTCGAGCTTTCCTGCACTGCATCCGTGAATTTGAATGTCAAGCTGAGCATGACGATAGCAAGCGTTACCAGATGCTCAATGCGCCGCTACCGAACGGCAGCAAGCGTTTCTCCAGTTACAAAACCCATCCCTGGGATGGGCAGGGTGGACCTGCCAAAGGAACAACGGCGGCAGGTGCATATCAAATCGTTCAACGCACTTGGCAAGAAGTATTTGATAAAGGTTTGATCGAATCAAAAGGTGACCGTTTCAGTCCCGTCATTCAGGACCGGATTGCGGTAATGAAGCTGGAGGATCGCGGTGCTTTGCACTTAGTCCGCACAGGAAAGATTCAGGAAGCGGTTGGTTTGTTGACAACGGAATGGACAAGTCTGCCCGGAGGCAAAGAGAATTCGAACCGTTTGTCGGCGGACAAAAAGCCAATGAATATGTCCTATCTGATCGACTTTTTTGAGAAATGCCTGGATGAAGAAAGGAAAAGAGGATGAGCTTTTTGAGTAAGTTGCTTTTGAGTATGGCGCTGGCGCTGGTCGCAATTGTGTCATCGTTCGCGGCTGAGGCATTGACGCCAGAGCAACAAGAGGTAAAGCAGTTTATTGAGAAGATGTATTCGTATGACCCAGACACGTTTAGCTTTGGCGATTTTTCAAAAAAAACAGGGAAACCGTTCCTGCGTAACAGAGTTCAAGATAACTCTGGGAAATATGAACCGGCTAAGCAGTGCGCTTTATTAAGAGAATTTTATGATGAGTTAATAATAAAACAAACAGCGGGGAATGGTGTCGTTCAGTGTGACGCTGATTTTCGTTACCCCGGTTTGGCTGCGGAAGAAGAATCGCCGGATACCCGTGATATCACAATCCCCTCCCCAAAAATAGCCACCCCTGTAGTCAAAGGCGATTTGGCTAAAGTCCAGGTGGTTATTGAGGGTGAGGATATTGATACTGTTCAAATTGTTTATTTTCTCCATAAGACTAAACAAGGCTGGCGAGTAAGCAATGGCATGATTCACAGGCGTGCTCCATTGGATAATCATCCTGAATGCCGTTACACGTTTATTAAAAAACCTACGGCTGAAGAGTTTAAAGAAGTTCCTCCTTCCTGCCGGGAATTACTACCCTCCAATTATCGACCTTGACCGCACCCAGCCGCGCCCCTTCCACGGCCATATCACCCGCATTGAACGGCTCAGCGCCAACGGCGGCTTCGCCCGCTACGGCCTGACCCTCGAACCCTGGCTCGTCTTCCTCGGCCACAACCGCGACAGTTATATTTTCCAGGACAAAACCGTGGTCGAGATCGTCGACGAAGTCCTCGGCTGCTGGAACGGGCAGGGCACGCTCGTCCCCGCCTGGCGCTGGGCGCTGGCCGACGCCACGCTCTACCCCAAGCGCGGCACCACCGCC
>JARLHX010000348.1 GCA_031292035.1 Negativicutes bacterium
AGTGGCACCGGTGACTATCGCAAGTTGGAAAACAGCCCGGGGCCTAGTTCTCTGAAAAGCGCCGAAGGGGCACTGTTGGGCTATGTCTCCATCAGCGTTCTGGAGTCTCTCGGCGAAAACCAGTATCGCTTCAAGGGCAATGGCGAACTCAATGTCCGTGCCCAAGCTTCTGGGCAAAGCCCCGTGATCGCCAAACTGCCAACCGGCACGGAAATGACTGTCAGCGGTGAAGGTGAGTTTCGCAAGTTGGAGCACATCAACCAGTATGTGCATTTTAACTCGTTGCAAGGCGCGCGTGAGCCGCTGAACCCGGGTCAGGTGGTGGTGCTCGATCAGCCCGTGCCGATCAAGGCGGGCGATTTGATCGGCCATATCGGCTGCTATCAAAAATGCTATGCGGAAGAGCCGGAAGAGAAACTGCACCTGGAAGTGTTCAGCGGCGAGGGCGTGGACGACTTCATCGAAGCCAGTCGCGCTTGGGCAGAGCGCCTGCCGGCCACTGAAAAGACTTGGCTGAAACTGGCCAAGGGCACCGCCGTAGTGCCCCACCAAGACCGTTTCAGTGCCACCCGACGACCCTCCTTGGGTGAAACCGACCCATTCAGCGCTGCTGATCTGTTGCTACCCAAAAAATTGCTCGATGACCTGCCGGCCGAGAGGAAAATCGTCGTACCCGCAACGAGCGGGGGCAAGGCTTATAACTGGTATCGCCTCGACGGCTTGCTCAACGATGCTGACCACCACCTGCTCGACGGTTGGGTGCGTGAAGAAGTCGGCATCACTCCCTGGATTAGTTCCTGGTCGTGGGAAGGTTACGAGGTTGTCTTCAACTACGACTCTCCGCGGCAAACCCTGGCTTCTTTTTTTCGTAGCATCAAGCGCTTCAGCGAAACTCAGCTGGAACGCTTCGGCCCCCTAGCCGACACCGGCGACAATGGGCCGATAAAGACTCGACTGTACGAGATCATCGACCGCAACCGCGATGACAGGATGACCGCGGAGGAGGTGCAAGCCGCGATCCGTGTACCAGCCCATGCGCAGTCGCTGTCACAGTTGATCATCCGCCATGAAAGCGAGTGGTACTACAGATCGCCCACGTGGGATGGGTTGGATGAATTGTTGGGCCATAGTGGTTCGACCCCGAATTTGAATTGGTTGGCGGAGAAAGAACGGTTCAAGCAAATGAGCTGGTGGAACAAGGTGGCGGAGCAGCTTGGGCTGCCGGAGCGCGGGAGGGTGTGTTACTTGCATCTGTTGGGGATGGTGGGGCACTTCATGCGTCACCGGGAAAATGAATGTGGGTGCAAATTTGGAAAAATATTTGTATGTACTCGCTACGTAGGTGAACAGACTCATTACGGTCCGCTTTTCAAGGGTGGCGTCCCACTCGAAAAATATCCGTACTGGGAAGAGTCGATCGCCAATGGAGTAATTGCAGCAGAAGATAAAAAGATATTTATTGCGATGTCGGCAAATGAGGGCAATCTTGATTCAATACACTCATATGATAGCGAGATATTAACTGCTGGCGCAATGCAGAAAACTATTGATCCAACCGGTGGAGGGGAATTTCCAAAACAAGTATTTGACTTCAGGGCTCGGCATCCAGTTCTCTATGAAGAGTTATTTCTTGCATGTGGATGGTCTGTGGAGGGAACTAGGGGAAATGCGAAAATGTACTATTCTCATCCGATTCTTACAAATAATGAAAAATGCACTGGGCAGGATTTAAAATTAATTATTCGAGCGGGGTGCTCCGTTGCTGCGTACGGCGACAAGGTAGAGTCAAAACCGTTGGCAGCTATATTGGTTGCAATAAGTACACGTGAGTTTTATGAGCAGCAGGTTTTCGACTTTTCTAGGCGCATGAAGGAAAGTGTTTTAGAGATATTTTTGTCGGGATATAATTTAAAAGTGAAAGATGTGTTTCGGTCGACGCTAGGAAAGGCGGTTATTTTGGATCATCACGTGAATAGGCCTGGTAACGTTGCAAAGGATATTAAAGATTCATTAGATCGTTTTTTTAGTTTTAATCCGGGAGTTTCACGAGATATTTTATCATGGGGGGAGAATCATAGCGATTACGAGATGGTGATATTGGATGATTATGGTGTTAATCGCCGAATGGCAAAGGCGGGTGGCGTAAGCGTTGCGCCTGCAAGATATGCGCACTTAAAGTCCTTGCTGTGAGGGTGGATAATTGAAAAATATTTCAAATATGGTTGTTGTTTTTTTGTTGGTTGTTTTTATTTCTACAGGCGTGGTTGCGTCGGAAGTCGGTGAAGCATTGATTTTGGAGTCGGAGGGAGGGAGTGTTATATATAAAAATAAAAAAACGATGAGTGGGGGGCGATGCTTTTTATTTTAAATGATAGAGAGGTTTTCTCTCTGTTCTCAACAGGAAGTGTAGAGTCTGTGGTTTTCGAGGAAAGTGATAAGAGTGATTTTTCAAGTGGTGGGAAATATTTGAAATTAAATAAAATTGTGCGTGGATCTGTCTCGACAGCGGAGGGTAAAAGTGAACGGGCGGAAAGATACTATTGTTCGTTTGTTGAAATGCGTTCAGGTTGTATCGTCAAGGAGGGGACCGGTGAGTTTTGCGGGGGGCATTGGGGGGAGGACGATGGCGAATGGATGGCTGAGGGGGAATTAACTACTATTGATGTAAGAAAAAGTGGTTCAAGAGCGGCGCTTGAGATAGACACCTACTTTAAAAACTTCTCAAACAGGGAAAATTATCAAAGGTGCCTGTCTCAATGGCGAGGTGCGGCTCAAAGAGTGCCAACAGTACAATAAGGATTTAAGGGGAGTGATGTGGGTGGCCGAGGTTTCGCTGGTTAGTGCTCATAAGTGGGGTCTTGCCCTGTAGTGATCAGGCACTCCGCTACCCGATTGAGTCGCATCATTGGATCAGCCCAAGCATATCGGATTTATTATTGTTCTAAGGAAGGTGTGGCGTGCGTGGAATTGCTTTTATAAATAACAAGAATTTAGACGGTAGAGTAGTAATCATTGCCTTGTTTGGGCGTCTCTGTGCTTATAGAGACTTCTTGATTTCGTGGATGTTGGAGGCGGAGGCGAACTGATGACGGTCAGATTGGACAAGGTTCCGGCTCCGGCTCCGAGCCCGAAACTACCAAGTATTTGGATTTGGTTATTGTTGTGTCTATTGTGCTTGGTGTTGGGGCTCGGGTTGACGCTGTGGTGGGACAATGAATCGTTGGGTCAACAGTCAGACCGATTCTGGTTGACCGCTGTGGGACTGCCGTTTCTGGCCTGGTGCCTACTGGGTTGTCTACGGGCAATGATCTATCTCTGCGAGGTGGCCAGAGCCGAGGGCTGGGATCAGGCACGCGAGGAGGACCTGAGCCAAAAAATACGCCGGGGCCGACGTTCGCAACAGGTACTGGCCGTCAGTCTGCATACCGCGCTACGTGAACCGCAAGCGCAGGACGGGCAGGCACAATTGTCGGCCTTGCTCAGTGGTAAATCCGCCTTGCGGGTTCAACCTTCCTGGGAGGAAAGCTTGGTACGCCACAGTCACTTGTCGCGAGAGGGTGTTGATTCGCCCGAGCAGTTGCTACTGCGAGCGCTCAAGATGGTACTGACGGAGCTTGCGACGACTTTGGCTGAGCTCCCGGCGGACAGGCCATTGACTCTGTTTCTGCAGGCCAATAGCCCAGTATCAGAAATGGATATGCATGATATCTGGCAACAGGCCTGGCGCGCGTCGGGTATCAAGCAAAAAGTCACGCGTTTGGATGACAGTGGTCTGGCAGCTGTGGATCGTTGGTTGGATCATCGTATCCACGATCAGGCATTGTTCTTGGTGGTGGCTCTTCAGGTGGGGCCCTCACTGTCGGAGGAAGCAACTGAATCAGTGGTCGGACTGTTATTCGGCAATCGATTAACACAAAACACGCTTGCTCCCTTGGCGTACCTGCACCGCCCTGAACAGGAACGTGAGGCCACGACCGAGGATTTGGACTATGCCGTGCGCCAGGCTCTGGATTGGGCCTCGCTGGGTGCCGAAGCCGTTCGGCATGTCTGGCTGTCAGGTATCTGTCCGGAACGAAGGGCCGCAGTCGCGACCGTTTTGAGCCAGACATCAATACCGGTGAAAACGGGCCACGGACTGCATGACATTCAGGCCTCACTGGGACTGCCGGGTATTTTGGCACCGTGGCTGGCGATTGCCTCTGCGGTGGATGCAATCCGCCGTAGTGGGCAGACGCATCTTGTTCTCAGTGGAGAAGACATTGCCGATACGAGAGTGTGGTGCACGGTACTTGTGCCTACATCATTGTCTTTGACATAGGGGGGTATCTGAATGGAGCATCGTCGTTTTATAGGATGGACTGCTCTGGGCGGGTTGATTGCACTGGCTGGGGGGGGCTTGTGTGCATTGCTCTGGTGGCAACCCCGACTGCTGGGTATCCAGCCAAGCAGTGATGAGCAGGTGACCGGACTCTTGATCGTTGCAGGAACAGTGTGCAGTTTGCTGCTGTTGGCGGGCAGCTACTTCTTTCTGTGGGGGCGGTCAGGAAAATCGGCCTACCAGCAGAAAAGTAGTGACGATGTTGTTACGCCAATGGCCTCCAGCACGGTCGGGCTCCCGAACAACATCCCGTCCCTGATGGAGACGTTGAAGATCCACCTGCACGAGCAGTACGGCCCCCTCTGGCGCTACAAGGTCCGTCTGCTGCTGGTGGTCGGCGAACCCGAGCAGATCGCCGCCATGACCCCCGGCCTGGCCAAACAGCAGTGCGAGGCTCAGCCAGTCGGCTGTTTACTGGGCACGCCCTTCACCGAAGTGGCGCTGGAAACAGCCTTGGGCCGTTTGTTGGCGCCCTTGCGCCACGCCGGGATCGCCCAGATGCAGACCACCATGGCCCACGACTTTCTGTGGCGCCTGTCCCGCGATCTGCAAGCCGAAGGCATGGCCCGTTGGCGCCAGGCCCTCGCGCCCTGGTTCGGCGAGTTCGCCCGGGGCGTGCCGCTGCGCGGA
>JARLHX010000349.1 GCA_031292035.1 Negativicutes bacterium
AGCAATCAGGCGGGTTTTATCAACGGTTGGTGTGCGCCCTGGCTACCCTGATCATCGCCTGCAGGCTCAGCTCCACATCGTTTGCGGTGGTGGCCCATGAGCAAACGCTGATGCGCATGGCAGTGTGCCCCTGCCAGACCGTACCGCCGCACCAGCAGGTTCCATCGGATTGGATGGCTGCGATGACCTTGAGGGTGGTGGCATCATCGCCAAAGCTGACCAGCACCTGGTTCAGCACCACATCGTTGAGCACCTGGTAACCGGCCTGCTGAAAACCCTCCGCAAATCGCCGAGCATAGCGGCAGGTGCGCTCGATCAGATCAGAAATCCCGCTGCGGCCCAAAGATCGCAAGGCAGCCCAAACTTCGACACCGCGTGCCCGCCGGGAAAGCTCGGGGGTAAAGTCAGAGGGGTTTCGATTGGGACTGGTGGTGGGGAGATATTCGGCGGTAACCGCCATGGCGGCGCGCAGGGCATCTGCTTCTTTTACAAATGCCAGCCCGCAATCGTAAGGGACGTTCAACCATTTATGACCGTCCGTTCCCCAAGAATCCGCCGTGGTCATGCCGCTGGCCAGGTAAGCCCTGGATGGCGCAGCGACTGCCCACAGGCCAAAGGCTCCATCCACGTGCACCCAGGCGCCGGCGTCGTGCGCCCGTGGAATGATTTCAGTAAACGGATCAAAAGCGCCGCTATTGACATTGCCGCCCTGTAAGCAGACGATGGTTGGGCCGCTTATTTTTGGGAAGGCATCGGCGCGCATTCTGCCTTGCCCATCCACCGGCACTGTTACCACCCGGTTTCGCCCAAATCCCAACAGCCCCAGGCCCTTGAACAAAGTGGTATGCGCTTCCTGCCCGACGATAACGGTGACCGGCGGCGCCCCAAATAAGCCATCCGCTTCAACATTCCAACCGACGCGCGCCAGAACGGCGTGGCGGGCGGCAGCTAAAGCCGAAAAATTTGCCATGGTCGCACCGGTCACAAAAGCCCCGGCCGTTCCGCCCGGCAGCTTCAAGATATCCAAAAGCCAACGCAAGGCAACCTGTTCGAGGTAAGCAGTGGCGGGCGTGGAGTTATATAAGGCCGAATTCTGATCCCAGGCTCCGGCCAACCAGTTTGCAGCCAGGGTGACCGGAAGCGACCCGCCAATGACAAAACCAAAAAAACGCGGCCCGGCCATGGCCGTGGTGGCCGGTGAACCAATTTCGTCCAATAAGCGGATTACATCTTCGGATTGGGTGGGCTGTTCGGGTAATGCTTCATCAAACGCGGCTACTTTTGCCACCGCATCTGGTGTGGGAGCCACGCCGCGCGAAGCCAGGTTTTCTAAATATGAAATGGAGCGGTGAGCCGTATGCTCTAAAAGCTCTCTCATTGACATCTCCTTATAAGTCTCATTAATTCGGGTCATTCAGTGTAACCATCATACTGAAAAATTCTGAAATATCAAGGGCCAAAATGGCTGTCAAGCGGTTTTATGTTAATTTTGACTAGCCAATTCGATACATTTATCACAAAGAAAAAACCAACCCAGGGATTATAATTAATCGATCTGTAAAAAATTAGCGCTCCAATTCCCAAACAAAAGTAGAAATTCAAAACATCCAATCTTACTTTCAAAAGAATATGTGTCAGGAGGTGCCCGTTGACTGGTGCTCCAAATCCCGAAGTTGGTCTAGAGAAGGATAAAAAGCCCGCCCTTAGTTTTCTTGATGAGGTTATGCAGGCTACCCCAGGTGATTCTCGCCTGGAAATGTGCATCCAATGTGGTACGTGTGGTGGGTCCTGTCCATCTGCACCGGATATGGACGAAACGCCCCGCACCATCATTGCCATGATCAGGGCAGATTTGCGCGAAGAGGTCTTCCAAGCCAATACGCCCTGGTACTGCATATCTTGCTATTACTGCACGGTGCGCTGCCCGCAAGAAGTGCATATCACCGATATTATGTACACCCTCAAAAGCATGGGGGTACATCGCGGTTTTGCCAAAAGCCATACGGCTGCGCCGGGCTTTTCAACGACTTTCAACGAGTACGTGATCAACTACGGCAGGGCCTTTGAATTTGGACTGGCGACCCGTCAAAGCATGCGACATGCTTCCGTCCGTGATTTTCCAGGTCTGGCCCAGCTGGGTTTGGGAATGTTGACCAAGCGGCGCATGAACCTGGTGCCGAGCCGCATCGAGGGACTGGATGCACTCCAGAAGATTTTGGCCCGGGCTGATGAAATCGAGGAGGAATCAAGATGAAGAAATATCTATTTTTCCCCGGCTGCTCGCTCGAACGCAACGCCCGCTCCTACTACGATTCAATTATGGCGATTCGTACCGAATTGGATATGGAATTCGAGGAGATCAAGGATTATAACTGCTGCGGCGCCACCGAATATACTTCTCTGCACCGCCTGGGAAGCTTCGCCCTGCAGGGGCGCAACCTGGCCCTGGCAGAAAAACAAGCCAATGGGACACATACTTTAACGGCTCCGTGCAGCGCCTGCTACCTGAATCTATCCAAAGCGGAACATTACCTGCGCACGGATGCTGAACTGGCGGGCAAAGTGAACCAGGCCCTGGCAGCCGGCGGCATGCACTATAACCCAGGCACATTGGACGTTCGCCACCTGCTGGATGTGGTCTTCAACGATATCGGTTTAGACGCAATCCGCAGCAAAGTCGTTCGCCCATTGAAAGGCCTGAAGGTAGCCAGTTATTACGGTTGTATGATCATACGACCGGATTATGAGCATCGCTTCCCCAACCCGGAATACCCCAATCTGCTCGAACAACTGATGGAAGCCCTTGGAGCAGAGGTAATCGATTATCCTCTGCGTGCGCATTGCTGCAGCGGGCATATGCCATCGATCAGTGCTCCGGTCGCCTACGAGCTGATCCGCCGCCTGGTCCACACTGCCGATGAATACAAAGCGGACGTGCTGGTTACGCTGTGCCCGATGTGCCAACTAAATTTGGATGCCTACCAGCCGGATATGAACCGCTTCTTTAATACGAATTACCACATGCCAATCCTGTACTTTACCCAATTGATGGGCCTGGCTTTTGGAAAATCCGCCGAAGAATTGGGAATTGGGAAGGAATTTGTGGATGCCCGCCCCGCTCTCAAACGGATTGGTGTTGAAATTGCCCCGGCAGAACCAACCGCCGAAGTACGCAAGCCTCGCAAGAAAGACGAAGGTCTGCCAATGCCAAAGATGCCGGCCCAGAGCGGGAAAGAGGAGGTGAAGTAATGACTGACCAGAATGACACCAAAAAACCAAAAGAACGTATCGGCGTGTATGTGTGCCACTGCGGCAGCAACATCGCCGGCACAGTGGATGTGGAAGAGGTAAGCCGCTGGGTGGGAGAGCAGTTGAAAGACGACGGTGTGGTCGTCTCACGCGATTACAAATTTATGTGTTCCAGCCTGGGTCAGGAGCTGATCCAGAAAGATATCAAGAATGAAGGACTGACCCGTGTGGTAGTGGGCGCTTGCTCGCCGCACCTGCACGAGGCTACTTTCCGCGGCGCAACCAAAGATGCCGGTTTGAACCCTTACCTGTGCGAGCTGGTCTCCATCCGCGAACAGGTGTCGTGGGTGACTTCTGACAAGAAGAAAGCTACTGAAAAGGCCAAGGCCGTCATTGCCGGCGGCGTGGAGCGTGTCATCCATAATGCACCGTTGGAGCCGATGAGAGTGCCAATCCACCCGGACGTGCTGGTAGTGGGCGGCGGCGTAACCGGTATCCAGGCCGCGCTGGAGCTTGCCAACGGCGGCAAGCACGTCTACCTGGTCGAGCGGGACTCGACCATCGGCGGGCACATGGCCCAGCTTGACAAAACTTTTCCAACGCTGGACTGCTCCGCCTGCATCCTGACCCCGCGCATGGTCAGCGCTGGCAACAGCCCCAACATCACCCTGCTGACCTGGAGCGAGGTCACCAATGTCTCCGGGTACGTGGGCAACTTTACCGTAACCATCCGCAAGAAAGCGCGCTACGTCAACACCGATCTGTGCACCGGCTGCGGCGTGTGCACCGAAAAATGCCCGAAGAAGGTCATCGACGAAAATTTCGAGGCCGGGCTGGGCTATCGCAAGGCAGTCTACACCGCCTTCCCGCAAGCCGTGCCAAAGTATCCCGTCATCGATGTGGAAAACTGCACCTATTTCCAAAAAGGCACCTGCAAGGCCTGCGAGAAATTCTGCCCACCAGGAGCCATTGACTTCAATCAGAAAGATGAATTTATCACGGTTCCAGTTGGAAATATTATCCTGGCGACCGGCTACCAGACCTTTGATCCCCGGCGCGTGCCGCAGTACGGCTACGGCCGGCTGGCAAACGTGTTTACCAGCATGGAATTCGAACGGCTGTCCAATGCTGCCGGGCCTACCGGCGGTAAAGTTGTGCTGCGAGACGGCAAGACAACCCCCAAAGCGGTGGGTATTATCCACTGCGTGGGCAGTCGCGACCGCAACTACAACAACTACTGCTCATCGATTTGCTGCATGCAGAGCTTGAAATTTGCCCATGTTGTAAAGGAACGCACCGGAGCCGAAGTTTACGAGTTTTACATCGATATGCGCACACCCGGCAAGAGCTATGACGAGTTCTACCAACGCAATTTGGAAGAAGGCGTCTTGTTCGTGCGCGGGCGGGTGGCTGAAGTAACCGATGCGGCCCGTTTACCGGGCGAGGAAGGCAAGCTCATCATCCAGGCCGAGGATACACTGATCGGTAAACAGCGCCGTATCCCGGTCGATATGGTGGTGCTCTCAACCGGTCTCGAACCCCGTTCAGATAGTAAAGAAGTGGGCAAGTTGTTCGGTATTTCGTGCAGCACGGACGGCTTTTACATTGAAAGGCACGTCAAACTGGACCCGGTTGCAACCATGACCGAAGGCGTCTTTATCGCCGGCTGTGCAGTCGGACCCAAAGACATCCCCAGCAGTGTTGCGCAAGGCTCGGCAGTGGCGGCACGCGTCTATCAATATATCCAACAAGGCGAGATTTCCCTTGAACCTTATCGGGCGACCATCGATCAGGATAAATGTTCCGGTTGTCGTATTTGCAACGATCTGTGCCCGTTCCACGCCATCCTGTACTACGAGGACCGCATGGTTTCCGAGGTCAACCCGGCCTTATGCCAGGGCTGCGGAACCTGTGTGGCGGCCTGCCCGGCCGGTGCAATTCGGGGCGATGGCTTTAGCGACGAGCAGATCCTCGCTCAAATCGATGGGCTGATGCTGATCGACCAGGTACACGTGCAACCGGCGGCTGCCGATTAAGGGGCCCAGAGGAGCTGATTATGGAACCCAATACAGATAATTCAACATTTGAACCCGTCATCATCGGTTTCACCTGCAACTGGTGCAGCTACCGGGCGGCGGATATGGCCGGGATGGCGCGCATGAAATATCCGACCAATGTGCGCCTGATCCGTCTGATGTGCTCTGGCCGGTTAGACCCCACCTTTGTACTGAAAGCATTTGCTTCCGGAGCGGATGGGGTGCTGGTGACAGGCTGCCATCCGGGCGACTGCCACTACATCGAGCAAAATTACAAGGCGCTGCGCCGCTTTATCCTGATGCAGCGCACCCTGGCACAGATGGGGATCGAACCGGGGCGCCTTAAACTGATCTGGGCCAGCGCGGCGGAAGGGGCCAAGTTTACCGAAGAGGTGATCAAAATCATCGAAGAGGTACGCCTTTTGGGACCTCTAAACTGGCCTGCCGGGCAAGATATGGAAAAACTGCCCGAAGAAATGTTAGCTCCGCAGGCAGCGGATTAAGGAGGCAGACATGACCACAAATAGCAAACCCAAATTCGGCATGTATTGGGCCTCTTCCTGCGGAGGCTGTGAAATCGCGGTACTGAACATCCACGAAAAGTTATTAGAAGTGGATGCAAATTTTGAGGTGGTGTTCTGGCCGGTAGCCATGGATGCAAAAATCAAAGACGTGGAAGCCATGCCGGACAAATCCATCACCCTGATGCTGTTCAACGGCGGCATGCGCACCACCGAAAACGAAGAGATGGCCCACCTGCTGCGCCGCAAATCGCAGATTCTGGTGTCATTCGGATCGTGCGCCAGCGAAGGCTGTATACCGGGGTTACTCAACTTATCTTCGGTACAATCGGCGGTAGATTATGTCTATTCAGGCAGCCCCACCACCGAAAATCCTCAAAACACCCGGCCGCAACCGAACTGGGATGCACCGGAAGGCCAGCTGCATCTGCCGGCCTTGTTCCCTGTGCTGAAGACGCTCGACCAGGTTGTGCCGGTGGATTATTATATGCCGGGCTGCCCACCCGAATCGAAACAGATTGGGGCAGTGATCGATCTGGTCATCAAGGTGCTGCACGGCGAAGCCAGCCTGCCCGCAGCTGGGGCAACGATCGGCGCCGGCGGATCGACAGTTTGTGACGAATGCCCGCGCACTCGCAACGTGAAGCATATCGACAAATTCGTGCGCATCCAGGACGTGAAAGCGATCGACCCAACCTTATGCCTGTTGGAACAGGGCATCCCCTGTAATGGGCCTGCCACCCGCAGCGGCTGCGGTTCGCTCTGCCCGAATGCTTCGGCGCAGTGCATCGGCTGCTACGGTCCGGCTGAAGGCGTCATCGATTTTGGCGCTCGCCTGATGACGGCCTTTGCGTCGGTCATCGACAGCAACGATCCAGCCGAAATCAATCATATCCTGGATGGCATCCCGGACCCAGCCGGTCAGTTTTACCGGTTTAACCTCGCCAAGTCACTACTGCGCTCCAGTAAACAGGCCTGGAAAGGGCAATAGGAGGATAGATGAACCAGCGTATAACGATAGATCCTATTACACGGTTGGAAGGCCACGGCAAGATCGAGGTTTTCCTGAATGAACAGGGCGAAGTTGCCAACACCTACTTCCAAATCCCAGAGCTGCGCGGTTTTGAGCGTTTTTGTGTGGGCCGGCCGGTGGAAGAGATGCCCCTGCTGATGAACCGCATCTGCGGTGTGTGCCCTGAAGCGCACCACATGGCGGCCGCCAAGGCTGCCGATGCGGTCTACCATGTCACCATCCCCTCGGCTGCCAGGAAGCTGCGCGAGCTGCTTTACAGCGCCTTTTACTTCACCGACCACACTACCCATTTCTACGCCCTGGGTGGTCCCGATTTCATCATCGGCCCGGATGGGCCGGTGGCTGAGCGCAATATTTTGGGCGTGATCCACAAAGTTGGCTTGGAAATTGGCGGGCAGGTGATCCAGGCGCGCAAATATGGCCATTCCGTAGTGGAAATGATCGGCGGGCGCAAGGTGCATCCCTGCACCTCGATCCCCGGCGGTATGACCAAAGGCATCACCGAAGAGCAGCGCCTGGAAATCGAAAAGATGGGCCGCTGGGCCATCGATTTCGCCCAATTCAGCCTGAAGATTTTCAACGACATTGTGATGGGCAACCCGGCTTACGTCGACATGATCGTGGGAGATGCCTATTCTCACCACACCTACTACATCGGCACGGTTGACGAAAATAACAAAGTCAACTTCTACGATGGCAAGGTCAGCGTGGTGGACCCGGACGGCAAACGGATCGGTTATTATTCCGGCGCCGAATATATGGATTGGATCGCCGAGCGCGTGGAGCCCTGGACCTATTTGAAATTCCCCTATCTCAAGAAGATCGGCTGGAAGGGTTTCGTAGACGGCAAGGATTCGGGCGTATACATGGCCACCCCGCTCTCCCGCCTGAATGCCTCGGACGGCATGGCTACCCCGCTGGCCCAGGAACAGTACGAGCGCTTCTACAGCACCCTGGGCGGTAAACCGGTACACCAGCGCCTGGCCATCCATTGGGCCCGCCTGGTTGAGCTGCTTTATGCAGCCGAGCGTTGGGTCGAGCTGGCAACCGATCCGGAGATCACCTCGGACAAGTTCCACACCGTCCCGACCGAAAAGCCGACCGAAGGCGTGGGCATCGTCGAGGCGCCGCGCGGCACCCTTACCCACCATTATTGGACCGATGAACGCGGAGTTGTGACAAAAGTAAACCTGATCGTGGGCACCACCAACAATTACGCCCCCATCAGTATGTCCGTCAACAAAGTCGCCCGCAGCCTGATCCATCACGGCACCATTATGAGCGAAGGGCTGCTCAACCGGATCGAAATGGCTTTCCGTGCTTATGATCCCTGCTTCGGCTGCGCCACGCACGCCTTACCGGGCCAGATGCCGTTAGAGCTGACCATCCGTAATGCCCAAGGCGAAGTGGTGGACGTGCTGCAACAATAAAGCATGGCCGTTCAAAAAACGCTGGTGGTCGGATTAGGTAACCCCCTGCTGGGTGATGACGGCATCGGATGGGTGGTTGCTGAGCACCTACGAAAGCAGCAGCTTTTAGCGCCGGATGTGGAGATCGATACGCTGGCCCTGGGGGGCATCGGGTTGATGGAACGACTGGTCGGCTACCAACGTGCCATCATCATCGATGCCCTTAAAACCGGCCATTTTCCGACCGGCAGCGTGCACGGCTTTGGCCTGGATGAGCTGGAAAATCAATTTGCCGGTCATCTGGGCTCGGCGCATGAAACGAACCTGCAAACCGCGCTGATATTAGGCCGGGAGCTTGGGGCGGAATTGCCCAATGAAGTGATGGTGGTCGCGATCGAATCGCCTTATATCTTTGATTTTTCAGACCAATTGAGCGCTGAAGTGGCCGCGGCAGTCGAAATTGCCGCACAGCTGGTTGCCAATCTGGTAGCACGAACAAGTGATCAGGAGGATTAGGTTATGATTTCACCCGAAATATTGCGTCGATACCCATTTTTCGCAGATATGGACGATAGCTCCATTAAAGCCATCGCCATGATTACCGAAGA
>JARLHX010000350.1 GCA_031292035.1 Negativicutes bacterium
CACCCTTCGTGACAGGGGGCAGCGCCATGCGTCATGATCCCGCCAGTGCGGCCGTGGTGGTGATGCTGCGCGGCCTTAAAATGTTCGGCATGGCCCAGGCTGTTGGTGACCTGATCGAACAAGGTGCCCCTGCCTTCGATGCGGCCGTGCCGATCCTCTCGCAGTTGCTTAAGGCGGAGATGGCCGAGCGCGAGGTCAGGTCCATCTCCTACCAGATCAAAGCGGCCCGGTTCCCTGCCTACAAGGACCTGACCGGCTTTGATTTTGGCGCCAGTGAGGCAAATGAAGCGCTGATCCGGCAACTACATCGCGGCGAGTTCATGGATGGTGCCGATAACATCGTGCTGATCGGCGGCCCCGGAACCGGCAAGAGCCACGTGGCGACCGCCTTAGGCGTGCAGGCTGTCGAGCATCATCGCAAAAAGGTCCGGTTCTTTGCCACCGTCGATCTGGTCAATGCACTTGAGCAAGAGAAGGCATTGAACAAAGCAGGCCAGCTGGCCGAACGCCTACTGCGCCTTGACCTCGTCATCCTCGATGAGCTGGGTTACTTGCCGTTCAGTCCATCAGGCGGCGCGCTACTCTTCCACCTGCTCTCCAAGCTCTATGAGCGCACCAGCGTTATCATCACCACCAACCTCAGCTTCAGCGAATGGGCGGGGGTGTTCGGTGATGCCAAGATGACCACAGCGCTGCTCGACCGCCTGACCCATCATTGCCACATCATCGAGACCGGCAATGACAGCTTCCGCTTCAAAGACAGCACCAACAAACCAAAAACCAGAAAGGATAAATCCACAGCAACTTGACCCGTCCCGCACATCGCGAGACATATCTTCAACCCGGGTCAGTACTCGATGAAAATCCCGGGTCAGATCTCAGTGAAAATCAACACCTGGTATGGCCAAAGCGCCGGTTCGTGCCGGAACGCGTGCGGCGCGTGACCGATTTTTTTGCGAAGGTCATACCGAAACGGCTTTAGGCTATGTCCGCGTCTGGAGGTACGCCGCTGGCGAACTACGTCAAGAATGAAGCGCTAAGCGGCCAATCGATAAACACAAAAACAAACGTGTCTTTTCAAAGGTTAAAATGATACAAACTAATTCTATCTAGCACATTTACAAAATTTACCGTAACGATCTGAAGAGATTTAGCACAGGTTTTAGCGCATATTAGAAAATTTAAGAAGAATTTTAAGTTTTATCAACTACTTACCCGGTAGCTCGTCAGGCTCATAACCTGAAGGTCCCTGGTTCAAATCCAGGTCCCGCAACCATTTAATATTTTGAAATAATTATATTTTTTATTTTAACTTGGTGCTGTCCGTTAG
>JARLHX010000036.1 GCA_031292035.1 Negativicutes bacterium
GCCGATTGCTTCGGAGGGCTCCTTTTTGTTGTCGGATCTTCAAACTTCTTCACCGAGACTTGACCATTTGCTTGATACATAGACAACCCGGCCTGTACGCCAGGAGTACCGGCCGCCGGTCACCCGGGCCAGCTCGGTCTCCCGGGTCAGGGTGAAGGCGCGGCCCAGACAGTGCTGGGCGCAGCTTGGCAGCCCGCCGGCCTGTCTCCGGGAAAAACAGAGGGTGCATTTCACCGCCGGCCGGTTCCCGTCGGCATTGATTACGACGGCGTCGTAAGGGCAGGCATCCCGACAGCTGCCGCAGCCGGTGCATTCACTGGCGCGGATCTGCACCGTGCCGTCGCTCGCCCGGTCAATGGCGCCCGCCGGGCAGGCCCCGATGCAGGCCGCCTGGTCACAGTGCAGACACAGGGTGGGCAGGCTGTCTTTCTCCAGCCGGCCGTCCGCCTGACGGGGGCCGACATCCGCAACCCGCAGGGGGCGAGGTCCGGCCTCAAGGCCCAGTTCCTGCTTGCAGGCCACCTCGCAGGCCCGGCAGCCCCAGCAGCGGTCAATATCAATCACCATACAGACCCTGTTATCCATCATCGCACCCCTCCGTCGGCGTCCATCGGCCTGATCCGGCAGAGCAGTCCCCGCTGGCAGACGCTGCCGATCCCTTCCGCGTATCGGCCCCAGGGAATCACTTCGTTGATGTTCTCTTCGCCCCACCAGTTGGGAGAGGCCTGGATCACGTCCGGCTGCAGTCCTTCCGTGTACCTGGCGTAACCGACGGCGGCGCCGGTGGCGGTTTCGATCAGCATCGCCCCGCCGTCGCCGATGCCGTGGGCGGCGGCTGTCCGGGGGTGGATGAATACCGGCGGTTTGGGGCAGATTTCTCTGAGCAGCGGGTTCTCCCGGTTTTCGGTGTGCCGGAAAACCGAAACCCGGCCGCCGGTGGTCAGAACATAGGGGTATTCGGCGGTGGCAACCGGCTGGGTCCCGCTATAGGCCGGCAGGGGAGCGCAATGGAACTTTTCCAGGATGGAAGAATACAGTTCCACCTTGCCTGAGGGAGTGGCGAAACCGTTTTTGACGTACTGGGGAAATTCCTGGGGGGCGTGGAGCCGCCCCGCTTTTTTCAGGTCGGCCAGAGTCAGGCCGGTGGGGGCCAGCACGGTATCGTAAAAGTCCTCGGCGTCGCGCCAGAAATGTTCGCCAATGCCCAGCCTGTTGGCCAGCTCGATGATGATGTCCACATCGGAGCGGGCTTCCGGCAGCTCTACTGCTTTTCGTTCTACGTAGGTGTAGGTATAGGACGCCTGAAAGGAAGAAATCACGTTATCCCGCTCCAGCCAGGAAGAGGCCGGCAGAACGATATCGGCCAGTTCGGCCGTCGGGGTCATAAACAGGTCGGCCACGGCGATAAAATCAAGTTTGTCCATGGCTTCCCGGACCCGGCCGGGATTGGAGTAACTGACCACGCCATTGCTGCCGAAAATTACCGCCGCCTTGACCGGATAGGGCTTGCCTGTGGCAATGGTCTCCCACAACCCGGGCATGTGGGCGCCAGGCACCGGAGCGTACGGAACCTGAGCCAGCTTGCCGCACAGCAGAGGAAACTCGTCATAGCCGATCCGCAGGCTCTCCAGTTCCGGGCCCAGCCAGTGGTTGCCGGCGAAGGACGAGGTGTGCTGGTTGATCTCGCCCCGTTTCGAGACATCGACATTGCCGCCGGCGATGCCGATGTTGCCGGTGACCGCCGCCAGCAGGGCCGTGGCCCGGCAGGCCTGCACCGAATCCGCCACCTCGTCCAGAGCCAGACAACGGCTGATGGCGGCCGGCCTGGCCTTGGCATAAAGCTCCGCCGCCTGACTGATCAGGCCGGCGGGGACTCTTGTTATCGTCTCGCCCCACTGGGGGGTGTACTGAGTCACATGACGGCGCAGCTGGTCAAAGCCCACCGTCCAGTTGGCGACAAAGTCATGGTCGATCCAGTCGTTGCCGATAATGACGTGCAGCATCGCAAGGGCCAGCGCCGTATCGGTGCCAGGCAGCAGTTGCAGCCACAGGTCGGCTTTGGCGGCGGTCTCGGACAGGTGGGGGTCGACGACGATCAGCGGGACGCCGCGCTGGCGGGCATCCATGATGTCGGCGGCCTTGACCGCCCAGTTTACCGGCGGGTTGACGCCCCAGACCACCAGGCAGTTGGTGCGTTCATAGTCGGCGCATTCCATATAGCCGGCGCCGAAGGTGACGGCGTTGTCGGCCGACCGGGGCCACAGACACTGGGCCCAGCCCGGAGCCCCCTGGTTCACCGCGCCGAAGGCGTTGGCGAACCGGGAAAACACCCCGACCCAGCCCCGCTGCGTCCCCTGCAGAAAGGCGGCCCCCTGCGGGCCGTACCGGTCCCGGTTGGCCAGCAGTTTCCCGGCCACCGTGTCTAAAGCTTCGTCCCAGGAAATCCGTTCCCAGCGCCCCTCGCCCCTTTTGCCCACCCGCCGCAGCGGGTAACGCAGGCGGCCGGGGTTGTACACCAGGTCTTTGGCGGCAAGTCCCTTGCTGCACAGCACCCCCTTGGTAACAGGTGATGCCGGATTTCCTTCCACCCGGAGGATCTTGCCGTCGACTTCATCCACGAAAATCAGCACTTCACAGCAGCTCTGGCAGCTGAAGCAGGCCGACTCCACAACCTTTACCCCCGGTTCGGTCCGTCCGGTCGCCGGAGCAACGACCTTTCCGCCATCGTCGACCCGAGCGCCCGGCAGTCCGCTCAGCACATTGCCGCGGTAGGCCGGATTTCTTCTTACCCCAAGCAGTTTTTCGGCAAAATCAGTTCTGCGGTCCCTGGCCAAATCCTTCATCCTTCCTCTCTCCACCGTTACCTGGGCCAAAGCCAGGTCACGCTAAAGTTTAGCCGCGCATTCAAAGCGGCATTCTATCTTTCGTCAACCTTGAGAATAAACTTGAAAATCACGTAAAAGGTAATCCCGGTGATAGTGCCGGCGATCAGCCCGGTGGACAGGATCGCCTTGACGGACGGGGACAGCAGGGCCAAAAATGGCGCCGGCAGGAAGTAGGCTCCCATGCCGACCATAAAGGTGCAGCCGGCCACCAGCATATTGAGATTCGTTAAAGGCATTCTCCCGCAAACGCGAATTCCCTGCATGATGACCATGCCCCAGGTGATAACATATATGCCGCCGAGGACGGCCGGAGGAATGCTGGCCACCACCGCCCCCACCTTGGGGATGAAGCCCAGAATGAGGACGATGATCCCTGATGTGGTTATGACGTGCCTGCTGCCGATGCCGGTGACAGAGATGGCGCCGATGTTCTGGGCAAAGGAGGTGGTCGGCGAACCGCCGATGAGGCTTGAGAGGGTGGATCCCACTGCTTCCCCCAGTATGCCTTGGTTCATCCTTTTTTCATCGATTTTCTGCTTGGCCATGACCTCGCCCACCAGGACATAATTCCCCATCGACTCGATGATGGCGATGGCGTAGCCGATGATACAAATGATGATAGCCGCGCTGTTGATTTCCCAGCCGAAGGGCATGAGTTGCGGCAGGCCGAACCAGGCGGCGTTGCCGACAGCGGCGAAATTGGTTTTCCCGGCTGCAGCGGCAATGGCCGTTCCGGCGATGATGGCCAGTAAAATCGAACCGAACCGCAAAAAGCCTTTTTTAAAATACAGGGTCATTACAAAGGCGGCGATAACGGTGAAGGCCGCCAGAAAGCCATTCAAAGGGTCGGCGAAATTCGGGGTTCCCGGCCGGCCGATAATCAGCCCGATGACAACCCCGGTAAGGGAAAGGCCGATCAGCGTCACCAGGGGACCATAGATCGGCGGAGCGGCGATCAGCGGCCGCATCTTGCCCCACCAGCCCAGCGGCCAGGCCAAAACAGTCGAAACAATGCCGCCGATTACCATGCCGGTCCAGGTGGCCGCCATACCCAGCGTACTGCCAAGGGTGATGGACAAGGCAAGAAATACGCTGGACGGCCCTTGGACGATCGGCAGTTTCAGCCACCGGTGGGACTGGGTAATGGTCACGATGCCCGCTCCGATGAGATAGGCCTGCACCATGTACTGAATCGTCTCCCGGGGCAGCCCCAGCGCCATGCCGGCCGCCACGGGAAAGGTCATACCCGAGCTCTCCACCAGCACCTGCTGCAAGCCGTAAACACAGTATTCCCGCAGAGTCATTTTGTCTTCGACGCCGACAATAAGGTCCTGCCGTTCGCCTTGCCCGTTTCCGTTTACAGTTTCATGATCCATAAAGCACCTCCGTTGTTATTTAATCTTCTTGCCGACGCCTTGGGAACAGGTTGGACCCGGGGCGTTAACTCCCGCGGCAAAGAAAAAAGCTCAGGGGTAAAATACCCCTGAGCTCCTGTGCCCTAATTTGTTGATAGGTTGTAGCAAAACATTACCATACCCGCTGCCAAAAAGCAACAAAAATCCGGTCAAGTTTGCGCTTGACAGGCCTGGCGAAAGCTCTCTTCGGTGATTTCTTCGCCTGGAGCAACAACTAAACATCGCTGCCATTCTCCCTTGGCCAGTTCCCGAAAATACGCCATCGAGCCGGTGAGAGTTTCGGGCTGAAGGCCGAAAAATTCGGCGAACCTGCACATATACCGGTAATACTCCTCAGTGTCGTAGCAGCCTGTATCGATGTACGCCGCGCGGCGGTAGTTTTTCATCATCTCGCCCGCGACCCACCTGGCGTCGTCCTCGCCCCATTTGGCCAGACTCCGCAGATACTCCTGATAGGGGTCCTTCTTGGCATCCACCCAGCCTTTGGTAAAATAATAAGTCGCCGGTTCACAGCTGAACTGCCGCAAATAGGCGGCCATCGATCCCAGGAACAGGCCGATGCAGTCCTCTACCAGGGGAAGGATCAGCGACTGGCGGTCGGCTTTGATCCCCAGAAGGGCGTTGGAACACAGGCCGTACCCCAGCAGAATGGCGTCACAATCTTTGATCTCATTAATTGTATTCTGCAGAGTCTTATGCAATTCCTCCGGGTGACGGTGCAGCCCCTGTTCGAGAAAAACCGTCTCAATCCCCGGATTCACCGCCTGCCATTCAGCCTGCATCACTTCACACATAATCGCTTTCAGCCGCACCATGACCCTTCTCTCCCTCTTTCTGCCGTGTTGTTGCCGCCTGAAACCGCAGCTCCCCGCTTATTGCCGCTAGATCACCAGCATTTTATTGGCAAGCTCCACGGCGGATCCGGCATCTTCGGCGTAGGCGTCAGCGCCGATTTCCTTGGCGAATCTGTCGGTGACAGGAGCGCCGCCAACCATGACTTTTACTTTCTCCCGCAGACCCGCCGCTTTCAGACCGACGATGATGGTTTCCATCTGACCGATGGTTGTGGTGAGAAGCGCGCTTATGCCGACAATTTCCGGCTCTTCTTCCCTGACCTTTTGGACGAAGACTTCGGCCGGCACATTAATGCCCAGATCAACGACCCGGTAGCCTGCTCCCTCCAGCATCATGCCGACAAGATTCTTGCCGATGTCGTGCAGATCGTCCTTGACAGTGCCAATCAGAAATTTTCCTTTATAAGCCAGGCCTGCGGCGCCAAACGACGGTTTCAGCAGCGTAATCGCTTCATTCATCGCTCTGGCGGACATCAGCACTTCCGGTATATAGACCTGGCCCAGCTTGAATTTGGTGCCAAGTTTCAGCATGCTGCTGATCAACCCCTGGTTCAGTATGACCTGCGGGTCGATTTTTCGGTCGATGGCGGTCTGGGTCAGTTCTTTCAGTTTTTTGACATCGCCGTCTTCCAGCGTGACTTCCATCTGTTTAAATAATTCTTCCATGTCACCAGTTCCTTCCTTCTTTTGATATTATCATGAACATTATTAAAAATCGACGTCTTTCGTTTCCGGTCCCATAGCCGCTCCGGCAAAGATCAGAATACCGCCCAGCACCAATAGGACCAGCTGGGTATAGTTATAAGGCATTATCGCCTTGAGCCATAACATGTAGTAGGAGTAAAAAGCAGGTATTATCACGGCCAACGAGTAGCCAAGACCAAAGCCCGAAGCACGGACACTGGTTTTGAACCGTTCGTTAAGATACGCTGCGCCAACCCCCCAGACCGAGCCAGGACTCAGGATCAGCAGGATAATAATTGACGCGACCAAAACTGGTATGCTCTTAAATCCGCCGGCAATCAGATATCCGTATAATAGTGGGGCTACGGTGAAATTCAGGATACCGCCCACCATCAAAACGGTTCGCCGGCCAAATCTCTGGCCCAGAGCGCCAATGAGGAAAAAGGTAAAAAAGAGGCATACATAACCTATCAAAAATATGTTGGTAACCACTTTTGCCTCCACCGCCAGCATGGTAGTCAATACGCCTGTCAGCGTGCCAACCACCGAGTTGAAGCAAAACCATACCCCGGACATCAAGAGAAAAACCTGAGCGAAGCACTTGAAGTTATCGCCGCTAAACAAGTCTTTAAGGGGAGTTTTCGACTTTTCTCCCTGGGCCCAAATTTTGGATTCCGGCACGTACCGGGAGTAATAAAAATACAAGGCTGTGGAGATAATCACCCCCACCAGGAAAGGAATCCGCCATCCCCACTGGACGTATGACGAATGGACCCCCTGGTAGGTCATATTATAGAGCAGAAGCGAGGTAATAATGGTGATCAAGATAAAGGATCCCGGATAGCCGGTTGAAATCATGGCGCTGACTATTCCGCGTTTTTGTTTAGGGGTATACTCCATGGCCAAGGGTACGGCGGCAGTATATTGGCCGCCGATAAAAACGCCGCTCAAAAACCGCAGAAAAATGCATATGCCTATTCCCCAGAAAGCGATTTCCTCAAAACCGGGCAAGCAGGCGATAAGAAGGGTAGCAATCGTCACGCCCGCAACCGAAAGCAGCGACGCCTTCCTTCTGCCTATTCTGTCGCTGAAATGGCCGAAAATAAACGCACCCACCGGTCTTCCCAGCAGGCTTGCCGCCAGGGTAGTATAAAATACTGTCACAACAATATAATCCGGCAATCCGCCGGGGAGGAAATAGACCATCGCCGGCGTCAAGGCAACAATCGGGGCGTATACATCGTACATATCGACAAACCAGCTCACAAATGCGGCGAATATCGTTCTTTTCGCTTCGACACTATATGTCTCCGGTCGCGTCGTCACAGTACCCACTTCCATCATTTCGCCCTCCTTTTATTGCAGTATTGGCAAGAACGCCGACGCGCCCGCCACTGCTTACCCTTATGTCACAGCTACTTTATGGTAATCCTTATGCCCCCAGCCATTAGCCATTATAACTTGATGGGGTATGACCCGACCTTGGCGGCGGTTTCAAGCATAGCCTTATAGTTCTCGATTTTCGCCCAGTCGGGTACAGAATTTCCTGACGACAGGCAGTAGCCCCCGCCCGGCGCCATGACCCTGATAAGTTCTTTGGTCCGCTCAGCGATATCCGCCGGAGTACCCTGCATCAGCATCTCGTTCGATACATTGCCGATCAGGGTCAACCGCTCGCCGTATTTTTTCTTGACCTCAAAAATATCCATACAGGTGGGATCAATGGGATGCAAGGCGTCCACCCCGACATCGATCAGATCATCGATGAGTTCCCACAGGACCCCGTCGGAATGAAAGAAAAGATAGAGATTATTTTCGCGGCATATTTCGCCGAATTTCTTGTACCAGGGGAAAACATACTTACGGAACATCTTCGGGCTGATCATCGGGCCGGTCTTGAACGCCAGGTCGTCCACGGCCCACACTGCGGCCACATTGGGAATCTTCACGATCTCGCTCAGGGCCTTGTACTGGATATTGGCAACTTTTTCGAAAACCCGTTCGACAAAGCCTGGATTCATGCCGAGATTCAGGCAGAAGTTTTCGAAACCCATCAGCATCCAGGTCAAGGTGAAGATCTTGCCGGACAGGGCGATAATTTTCATGTTGTCAGGAAGGTACTTCTGGACGGTATAAAACTTCGAAAAATCCAGGTCCTTTTCGGCCTGCTCCCAGGGAAACGAATCCAGGTCGTTCTCATTCAGGATAACGGCCCGCTTCTCCAGATTCCAGGACTCTTTCTGTTCATCGGCGGTGTCCTGAAGGACCACGTCCCGCAAAAACTTGGAGATCGCCGAGTCGGCGGTGACCTTGCCTGGCTGCATCATGCCGACAGTCAGGGCGATATAATCATAGCCGGCTTTTGTCCAAAATTCGACCTGAGATTCAATGTCCGAGTCGGTCACCGATTTCCCCAAAAACCGGCTCATGGTGACATAGTCGATAGCCGCCTCCGCCAGCGGCACCCTGTCCGGTTCTTTGTGGCTCAGGGTTGTGGCAATCCGCTGAAAATTCGGGGTTCCTCCATACATAAAATCATCCTCCCAACGCAATAGTATTTTCAAGCCCGCCATACTTTCAGAACCAGGTTCCCCGCTTCCCTCCTCGCAAATAGTCAGACTTATCTGTGATCTTACTTAAGAATTGCAAAAAGCGTGCCAATACAAAGGCACGCCCGCCGACAATTCCAATATCGTGATGATTGCAATAAAACCGGGCTTTCATGGCCCGGTTTTATCTATGCTTCACCAACAACAAACCTTTCCGCCAAGTACTTTTGTACTCGCCAAATCTCTCAGCCGGGGTAATCCCTGGCTACTGCACTTCCGCCAGCGTTTAAACACCATTGAATTCGATAAGTACTTTGGTGTTTAACCCGGAGCGCCGCAGGTGTGGCCCGGCGACTGCTGCATTCTATTTATCGCTGGCCTTAAGCCCGTATTTTTTCATTTTCTTCATGACCGCCGTCTGACTGATCCCCAGCACTTCGGCGACGCGGTAAGTGCTTTTGGCCTGGTGGTAGGCCTCGGCCAACAACCGCTTTTCTTCCTCTTCGTAGATTTTTCGCAAATTTGTTATGTCTTTGCTTTTCTTCATTTCAAGGGAAAACTGCATATTTTCCAAATCCCCCACGGTGATACAATCCTGGTTGGAGGTTACGACCAGCCGTTCGATCGTGTTTTGAAGCTCCCGGATATTGCCTGGCCAGTCATATTTCAAGAAGATTTTCATCGCGTCGGCGTGCAGCCATTTCTGGAAGTCATAGCGCTTGTTGAAGGTATCAAGAAACTCTGCCGCCAAAAAAGGGATATCCTCTTTGCGGTCGCGCAGCGGCGGAATTACGATCGGAACGACATTCAAGCGGTAATACAGGTCTTGCCGGAAGGAATGCTCTCTTACCATGGCCTGAAGATCGCGGTTACTGGCGGCAATAATTCTGACATCGAGTTTGATGGTTTTGGTACCGCCCAGTCGGGTGATTTCCTTCTCCTGGATGGTTCTCAATAGTTTAACCTGCATGTTCAGGGGAAGTTCGCTTACCTCATCAAGAAACAGCGAGCCCCCCTGGGCCAATTCAAAAAGGCCGATTTTTCCGCCTTTGGCGGCACCGGTGAAGGCCCCGGGTTCGTAGCCGAATAGCTCCGACTCCAAAAGCTGGGCCGGAATGGCACCGCAGTTGACCTGCAAGAATGGCTGCTGGGCTCTTTTGCTGGCGCGGTGGACGATGTGGGCGACAAGCTCCTTCCCAACGCCGGTTTCGCCCTGAATCAGCACAATGGAGTCGACCTTGGCGATCTGGAAAGCGAGGTTGACCCGGGCCTGCATGACCGGGTTGCGGGTTATGATGTGTTTCTGGGAGCGGATATGCTCCAGTTCTTCCAGGTATTTGGCTTTCAGTTGTTCGCTCAGCTTCAGCTGTTGTTTCAACTGATCCAGCTCGTCGATATCGCGGATCACTGTGACGACCCTCACCAAATCGCCGCTGTCATTAAACACGGGATTCGCGGTCATCAGCAGCTCCTTATTATTCCGGACATCGATAATGGTGGTGCGGGATTTGCGCTCCAGCACCAGCTTCGATATGGACTGATGGCTGTAGCCCTGCTTGATGAGATCAAGGCAGTGCTGGCCGACATATTCCTGGGTGGTGTGACCGGTGATCCGCTGGTAGCCTTCGTTGATGCGAATGATGTAGCCATTGCCGTCAGCGACAACGATCCCATCATCCACCGAATCGATGATCGCGTCAAGCTCTTTGTTCATTTCACGGGTGCTTTGCAGTTGCTGGGACAGTTTCTCCAGTTCGGAAATATCCTGAAAAATCGCGATCGCCCCGACGATCCGGCCGTCGACGATGATCGGACTGCGGTTGGTCACGATCGAGCGGGCGTTGATGACCATGTGTTTACTGCATTCGGTTTGGCCGCTCTCCATGGTGTCGAGAAGCTGGGTGTTTGGTATGACTATTTCTATTTTTTCGTTGAGCGCTTTTTCCCTGGCGATGCCGATAAGGTCACAGGCCGTTTTATTGAATAACACGATCCGGCCTTCGCGGTTGATGGCAATAATCCCATGACAGACTGAATCGCAGACCTGTTCAAAGATATCCATTCGCAGCTCGGTGAACATCGCCTTCACTCCCCAGCGCAAAAATCACCTGTGGCCATTCGTCATCACCAAAAAACCGGGATGATTCAATATATATTATAGCAATACGCTTATTTTCCTTTATCAGACAGGAATCGGCTTGTTTCCCGGCCGGTTTGGCGTAAACGAGCAGGAGGCGGTCCAATGTCCCACCTCCTGCCGGTTTTATTGTAGTAAATAGGCTCCGCCTAGGCCCTGGCGCCAAATTCCTTGGCCACGCTGGTAATAATCTGCAGGTTCTCGGTCGGCGTCGACAGCGGTATAGCACACTCCGGTGATGCGATTTCCACCCCGGCTTCCAGGACATAACGGGCGGCGGCGGCGACATCGTCGACACTGCCTGTCATCAGGGTTACCGCGTTGTTGATTCCGCCGGCCAGCGTCATTTTGCGGCCGGTGATCTCTTTGCCCACCCGGGCGTCGACCTTCGAATCGAAATGGAATGCGTCGAACCCCGCCTGGACGATGTACGGAAGCATCTTGGTGGTGTTGCCGCAGATATGGAGAGCAATCGGCACGCCAAGTTCGCGGGATTTCGTCACCCGGCTGTGGATCGGCAGTAAAAAGTCGCGGTAGCAGGCCGGGCTTACCAGGTCGCCGGTGGCATGGTCGCACCAGAGAATGGCGTCAGCGCCGGCAAGGATCTGGGCCTGACCTGACAGGAGCGATATCGGCAGCAGTTTCTCCAGGTAGGCGCGGACTTTGTCCGGATTGAGGATGGTGTCCATCAGGAAAGGCTCGGTGCCGACCAGATGGTAAGCCAGCGACCAGGGACCGAAGACCTTGCCGATGATCGCCACATGGTCGCCGTATTCCCGGCGGAGTAGCTTGATGGCATTAAGGGCGGTGTCCATCGACGGCCGCTCGAGAAAGTCCTTGGGCAGGGATATCTCGCCAGGGTCGGTCACCGGATGGGCGGTATGCACCGGCCAGCCTTCACGGTGACCCCAGTTGGTGGGCACATCCAGAGCCGCCGACTCGGTAATGGTGGAAAATAGCGGCATAATCGAGTCATAGCCCAGCACTTCGTAGCTGGTGGCAGCCAACCGGGCCATCTGCTCATAATTGAGATGGACATCCGGGAAAAAACAATTGGTCTTTTTCATCAGTTCGACTGTCGCCGTCGAAGTCAGGGTCGCCGCCGAGGGCCTGTCAACGCGGCCGCCGAAAAGTCCGGACAGAAAACGCCGTTTGGGGCTCATCCACTCCGTCCCTGTTTCGTTCATCATCATCACCGCCTGTTATTATTTAGAAGCCGCGAGTTCACGCACAATATCGATGGCCGCTCCCGCGTCGGGGACATAACGGTCTGCACCGATCTGCCCGGCGAAGCTGGGGGTGACCGGCGCCCCGCCAACGATAATTTTCACCTGGGATCGCAAGCCGGCGCTCTCGATAGCGTCAATGGACTCTTTCATAAATTTCATGGTTGTCGTAAGCAGCGCCGCCATCCCGACAATGTCCGGTTTGTGCTCCTTCACTGCGGCCACGAAAGCCTCCGGTTTAACGTCAATGCCCAGGTCGATGATTTCATAGCCCGATCCCTGGAGCATCATGATGACAAGGTTTTTGCCGATATCGTGGAGATCGCCCTGCACCGTGCCGACGATAATTTTGCCGAGAAACTGACGCTCAGAGGTCACAAAAACCGGTTCAAGAACAGCCATGCCTATTTTCATGGCCCTTGCCGCCACCAACATCTCCGGCACAAAGATGTCGCCCTGGGAAAACCTTTCGCCAACTACCGCCATGGCGGCAATAAAACCGTCATTGAGAATGGCTTCAAGCCCGACCCCGCCGTCTATCGCCTGTTGGACCAGCTTTTTGACAGTTTCGGCCTGCCCGCTGATAGTAGCCTCTTTGATTTGTTCTGGCAATGTCATTTTTTCCCGCCCCTTTACTTTTGCTTTGCAGTGACTGATGATCATCCGGCGTTAACCTTTTCGCCGGTAATCCTCCAAAATCCTACCCCTTTTGTTTGCAGCGCGGACCGGAAATTCATCTTCAGGCGCTCAGCCCAGCCTTGCCGGCTTTACTTTTTTTATCCACAAGCAGGCTGGCAGCGACGATGCCGATGACGGCGGTACACGCCACCCAAATCCAGGCGTTGAAATAGTCGGCGGTTTTGGCGACAGGATCGACTTTGATGAGCACGCCCATGATGTACGGGGAAGCGGCCGCCACGATATAAGCGATGCAGTTGACGCCCCCCATCGCCTTGCCGTAGGATTCCACCGGAAACATGTCGGCAGGCAGGGTAATCGCCGGCCCCCATACCATGTTGGAGAAGAACCCGGCCCCGGTCAGGGTCAGGAGCAGCACGAAGGGCGAAACGCCTTTGGTCAGACTGGCCAGGATGACAATGAACGGAATCATGCAGACGAAGCAGAGAATGATCATCGGCTTGCGACGCCCGCCGAGAACCCTGTCGCTCACCCAGCCGCTGACGAAGGAGCCCAGCGCCCCGCCGATAAAGTAGACCGACGCCCACACCCCCATCTGCATGACGTTGAAGCCATGGACCTGAACCAGATACTGGGCCGACCAGGCCATGACGCCCCAGTAGGCCAGTTGGGCTGCGACGTACACAAAGACCAGCGGCATGTAGCCCGGCGTCCTGAGAATCCTGCCGAAGGGAACATCGATGCTTTTGGACTTTGTCGCGATGGCGTCGACATTGCCTGAACGGACATCGTCTTCGGTGATCAGGCCCTGGGCGATTTCTTCTTCATAAACCTCCACCGCTTCATCCTTGCTGACAAAGCGGTTGCGCTCGGGATGGTCATACACGAAAAGCAGAATGAGGATCAGCGGGATCACCCCGGCGAAGGCCAGGACATGAAAAACCTCCCGCCAGTTGTTGCCGAAGTAAGTATAAAGGAGGGTACTGAGCATCGGCGCCCAGGCGGGTGTGATAATCCAGGCCCATGACAGCACGCTCTGGGCCCGCGCCCGCTGCAGCGGCGGGAAGTAGCGCACAATCAGCTTGGTGGAAGGAACGAACTCGGTGCCGATCATGATCCCGAACAGGACCATCCGGAAGTACCATTCGGTCACTGATCTGACTTCGCCTTGCCAGTAAGTCAGAAAGCTCCAGGCTATGATGGAAAAAATCATGACTTTGCGCATGCCGATCTTGTCGCAGAACCAGCCGGTGACGACCTGGGACGGACCGTAGAAAATCAGCATCAGCGCCGCGCCGATCCCGATCTCGTAGTTGGTCATCCCGATGTCCTTGCTGATGAACGGGATCAGCACGTTGGTTTTTACCCGGTCCAGATACTGGATGGCGTAGCAGAAAGTAACGATTGCCGCCAGCAGATAACGGAAACGAAAAGCGCCTGCGCGCACGGCTTCAACCACACTAATTCCTCCCCCATCATGATTTGCTCTGAAGAGCCATATCAGTCGGCGGAGCTGACGCCGTCCTGATGGCATCAGCTCCGGCGCGGCTATTTGAGCGGCTTGTCGTAACTTTCCGGTATCGTGGCGATGGTTATGATCGAGACAACAATCGCCCCCATCAGGTAGAACGCCGGTGACGTATTGCTGCCGGTCAGTCTGATGAGATAGGTGGCGAAGAACGGAGCCATGCCACCGGCCAGGGCTGCCATGATGTTATAGCCGACCAGCGACGAGGTCCGCACCTGGGTGGTGAAGATTTCGGCGATGAAGGCAACGCACGTTCCGGAGAACATCGCCTGGAAGAGAGCCAGAACGAACTGGGCCACCAGAACCTTCCAGAAGACACCGTCGGCGATGAACTCAAACAGCGGATAGGTACAGAGCAGAAAGCCCAGACAAGATGCGTAAAGAACGGGCTTGCGGCCGACTTTGTCGGAGATGTGGCCCATGATCGGCATCAGAACAATGAGCAGGATAAAAGAAAACATGCTGGACAGCAGCGACAGATTCAGCGGCATTTTGAGAATGGTATTGATGTAGGTGGACATGAAAGTCATGACCATGTAGAAGGCGGCGTTCCAGCCGCAGGACAGGCCCATTCCCTGGATGATGCCCTTAAAATTGGTCCTCACCGAAGCCATAAGAGGATTGGCCAGCACTTCATGCGAATCTTCCACCTGGATAAAGGAAGGGGTATCCTTGATCTTGGTCCGGATATACCAGCCGATATAGCCGAGTACTATCCCGAACAGAAAAGGAATCCGCCAACCCCAGGCGTACAGATCGGCCTTGGGCAGATAGTTGGTCAGCAGAAAACCCACCATCGTGCCAAGGGTCAGGCCGACCACCGCCAAGTTTTGCTGAAAGCTGCCGTAAAACCCGCGGCGGCCTTCGGTCGCGTACTCCACCAGGAAAGCGGTGGCCCCGCCCCACTCTCCGCCGGCCGACAAACCCTGAATCAGGCGGCAGCAGACCAAAACAATCGGGGCGGCAACGCCGATGGTTTCATAGCCCGGAATCAAGCCGATGAGAAAGGTTGCCCCGGCCATGATATAGATCGTCCAGGCCAGGGAAACCTTGCGGCCCATCTTGTCGCCGATATGTCCGAAAACCATGGACCCCAGCGGCCGCGACAAGAAACCGACCCCAAACACCATCAGAGTGAGCAGTAGACTGATCATCGGATCTTTTGACGGAAAGAAAATGCCGGAAATAATGGGAGCAAAGGTACCGTAGACGCCATAATCAAACCATTCCAGAATAATGCCGGCGGATCCGGCGTACACCGCGCGAATCCTGTCTTGAGCGCTAACCTTCATCTTTCCTCCTCCTCCTCGCAGAACCATTCAAATCCCGTTCCTGACGCCCGGTTGGCTGTCGTCGCTATCCACGACGTGATCCCTTATTCCTCTTTTCGGCTGCCTCCATGACTATCCTTTGAACTTGGGAGACTGACATGGCTGTAAAGCAAAAGAAAACATGTGCAGAATGCACACGTTTTCCGATCAGCGGGGTGACAATGAAAGAAAGGTTGATATTTCCGAATTTTCGGTAATTATTTTTGACCAAGTGACTTTAAATCAGTGCAAAGCGACTTGCAAAAGGTAATAACGGCATTAAATCAGTGCATTTTGCACTAAACATTTAGTTTTTTGTCGGCTCCAGTGGATGCAAGCGGGAATAGACAACAACCATTTTCGCCAAAAAAGCCTCGCCAAAGCTGTTTTGGACGTCGAGTCCGGTCTTCTCCCTGAACTTGGTTATCTTCAAAGCCACGGTATTGCGGTGGAGAAAGAGTTTATTGGCGGCGGCCACAAGATTGAAGTTATTATCGACAAACGCCTCTGTGGTCGCCAGCAGCTCCAGGTCCAGCGTGCCATCCTTGCGGCGCAGCTTGTCCAGGATCGGGCGGATCAGCTTGTCACCGACGACCGGCGACAGGCTGAGACCCACATGCTCGACCAAGGTATCCTCAAGATTGTGCAGTCCAGGCTTGCCCCAGAAGACGGTCCCCAGCCGGAGGGTGTTCTGGGCCTCGATGTAGGACTCCCGCAGCTGAGGATAAGAAGAACAGATCTTGCCATAGGCGATGCGGCAGGAAAATATCTTACTGGCGTCAAGGTCGGCAAGAATGCTTGTGCATATTTTGTCCAGGGCGTTGTAGATCTGGTCATACTGATTGACACTGAGGAAGGATTTGATGATTACAATGTGATTTCCGTCTTTGAAGGCGACGATGTCCTGGTTGTTCAGATAACGGTTGGCCCGGATCGTTTCCAAAACCTTGTCCTTGAAGTTTTCGGTCGATGTTTCGTAGCCAAGGTCAAGGTTGATATTGAAATAGCGATTGGATTTCTGCTCCATCTCGATCAGGATGACGCTGCGCAACAGCAACAGATCGAAGCCGAGCTTTCGCAGGAACCGCGACGACATGCCGCTGGTGTCCTCCTCGCTCCGGCGGTCGCTGAAAATCTCCCGCACGATCAGTTCTTCCCGGGAGACGCGTTTGCCGGGTTTGCGCTGTTTGGCTTCATGGCCTGCGATCCCTTCCAGGGAAGCCACGACGAGTTGGGCTGCGATTTTGGCCTTGTCGTCGCTTTCGGCGGCTACGACCACGAAACCGTCGGCCTGCTGCTGGCGGAGAAGCGGCGTTACCTGTTCAAAGAGGGATTCACTCCTGGTAAAGCGCGGCGCGAAATCGTCGGGATCGTTGAGGGCCAGGAGGACCGTCCGGCATTTTGTTCCAAGCAGATCCTGCTGAGAACTGGCAATAACTGTGCCGTACTGATCGGTGACATGAATATGTTTGATGCCGCTCTGGCTAAAGCGGCCGATCAGTTTTTGCGCATAGCCGACCATCCATTGTTCCAATCGTCATCACTCCCCCCTTTGACCCGGCTGCGGCCGGTGTGCTGGTGCCTCAGCCGAACCGTCCTGACGATTTCGGCCAGGTTGCGGTTGGGAGTCCAGCAGGGAACGGCGCATTCCGGCGCCACCATATGAACACCGCTGTCCATCGCGTCGGCGGTGGCCCTGCGGACATCCTGCAGCGATCCGTTCAATAGTACGTTGGGATTATTGATGTTGCCGATGATGAGCATCCTGCCGGCAGCCAGCCGGATCGCCGCTGCCGGGTCGTTGCGTGAATCAAGGTGAAAAGCGTCGAACCCGGCTGTGGAAATAGAAGCAAGACGGTCTTCCACCGGTCCGCACAAGTGCAGGATGAGCGGCCCGGCTTTTTTCAGCCTGGCAGTGCACTCTTTGTGCACAGGCAGGAGAAATTCCTCATAGATTTTGGCACTGACCAGATCGGCGGTGGGATGATCCGCCCAGGTAACCGCATCGGCACCGGCCTCGAACTGCGCTTCGGCGAACAGGATCGACGCTTCTTTGAGCACATGGAGGAAATCGCGGACTTTTTCCGGCTCCAGCACCGTCTCCAGCAAAAAGCGGTTGATGCCGTGCAGATGGTAGGTCAGGGTCCACGGGCCGATTACTTTGCCAATGATGGCGACATCCTGGCCGTATTTTTTGCGCAGCAGTTTTATGGCAGTGAGGATCGTTTTTGTGGCCCGGGCGTCGAGAAAGCCGCCGGTCAGCCGGACCTCCGCAGGGTCATTGATCGGCGATACAGCGGTGGAGGGCAGTTCGTCGCGCTTGCCCCAGTCGATGGTGCAGCCCAAAGCGGCGGCTTCATGCTGTACCGAAAAATAGGGGGCCACGGTATCAAAGCCGAGCACTTCATAGCCGACACCGGCCAGAGCAGCCATTTTGTCGGCGGACAGGTGAGCCTGGGGAAAGTAGGCTCCTGTCGCCTGCATACTCTCAACCGTGGCGACCGAAGTCGGACTGACCGCCGGGATTCGATCGCATTCCTCGCCGCGCAGCACCGCCAAAAAACGCTCGCGTGGTGTCATGGCCGCTTTCATAGAAAAGTCCCTCCGCAATCCACACCTGGAGTGTCGAAATCTGACCGGCAAAAGACAGGCTGTTTTGTCCTATATCTTTCGTCACAAGGCTGGGATATCCTGTCCTATCAGGAACATTCGCAGCAATATTCCGAAAATATACACCCCGGCTTTCAACAAGCGGACAAAAGCAACAAAAAAAGCAGGCTGAATTTGCCTGCCCAATACCCAGTCCGGCCGGACTCCACCGGCGTCTTTGTTTTGCAGTACAGTCTAAGGGAAAATTCACTTCCCCTGGATGATCTGTTCTGCGTAATCATAGGTAATATAGGACCATACCCATTTTACGAAAACCACCAGCCGGTTGCGGAAACTGGTCAGGCGCCAAATGTGGATAACGGCCCATATCAGCCAGGCAGTGAACCCTTTGATACTGCTTCGCCCCAGCGTGCCGACAGCGGCGTTTCTTCCGATAATTGCGAAACTGCCTGGCGAATGATAGACGAAAGCTCTGGGAGCCTCGCCCCGCAGCGTCCTCAATATGTTGTCGGCGGCAGCCTTTCCCTGTTGCATTGCGACCGGGGCCACCATTGGCAGCGGAGCTCCGTCCTGTTCATAGTGAGCCGTGTCGCCGATAACACAGGCCTCGGGAAAACCCGGAACCTGCAGATATTCATTGACCTTGACCCTGTGCAGGTTATCCAGCGGGACCCCGAGCCGATCAGCCAATTCAGCGGCCCGGACCCCGGCGGCCCAAATGACAGTGCGCGTGGAAACCGCGTCACCGTCTGCAGTCCTGAGCCAACTTCCGTCGTAGCTCTCAATCTGGGTCGCCAATTTGACAACCACATTCTTGCCTGTTAGTTTGGCATAGGCCTCCTGCCGCAACTCTTCCGGCATGGTTGTTAACAGAGAATCGGTGGCTCCATACAAAATGATGCGAGGTTCGGAAAAGTCTATCTGCCGATATTCCTTCGCCAGCGCCTGATAGACAAGTTCTGCCAGCGCACCGGCGGTTTCCACCCCGGTGGGTCCGGCGCCGACGACGACGAAGGTCAACAGCATCCGCCGTATCGCCGGATCCGGCTCATGGGCCGCCTTTTCAAACATCCGCAGGAGATGATCCCTGATCTTTACCCCGTCTTCCAGGTCTTTCATGCCAAAGGAATGAATATTCATTTCACTGTTCCCGTAATAATTGGTCACACTGCCGTTGGCAACAATTAAATAGTCGTAATCTACAGCTCCTGCCCCGTCCGTCAGGACTGTCTTCTTCTCAAAATCCACAGCGACAACTTCACTGAGAAGAAAGTCCAGATTCTTTTGTTGCCGAAACACGGATCGCACCGGGAAAGCTATGTCTTCCGCCGAAAGTCCCGCTGTCGCAACCTGATACAACAGCGGCCTGAACACATGATAGTTGTTTTTGTCAATCAGGGTAATAGCTACAGGCGAATCCGCCAATTCCCGGACCGCCGACACGCCCGCGAAGCCTGCGCCTATTATGACAACCCTCGGTTGAACCGTCACTTTCCCATCTCCCTCACGTTTGCCTGAAACAAATCGCTTATATTAAAACGTCATTTGTCTCACCATTTGTTTGAGCCGTTTCCCACATTCTTTATGCCTACTGCCAAGTATTGGTTTCGACATTGTAAAGCAAACGGGGGACAGCGAGGGTTTCGCCGCCTTTGGCAAGTTTTACGTTCCCCTCAAACTGAGCTATTTTCTTTTCCCAGTTTAAGTCTACGCGATCAGCCGTTATCGTCAGGTCACCGCGGCAAAAGTTGACACTTCCTTCGATCATTGCCCGGTTTTGAGCGCTGACAACGTGAACGCTGTCGGCGCTCAAAACCATGTCGTCCTGCGTAAAGGTGATCCCGCCGGCTCCCCAGATTTCCATCACAGCCAGGCTGGCTTTGGCCTGCCCGGCAGTGATTTTCTGATTGCGGATCTGGATGTACACATTGCCATTGAGAAAGTACAAGCCGGTATTTACGTCGTAGTAAGACTTGTCGGCCTTGATGACCGGCGGCGGCGCAGCGGCCGCGACCGGCATGATCCCCTGGCTCAAAAGTCCAAAAAGAAAAACAGTCAATAACAGGCAGCGCATCCCTTTACCTCCGAAGCAGCAATCAGTATATAACGTTCGTCAAATGACGGCTATCCTACGGCGAACAATTCCTGCAATAATGTACGAATTCCCCCTTAAACCTGCCTTTTCCTGCACCGTCGTCACGCCTTGGCTGTCAGCCGACAGAGCCCCGCAGGACGATTAGATCATATAACCGGCTTTCCAGCCTGGCCAAAAGGAGAATTCCGTCCTGAGAAGAGTGCTGGCCTAATTCACGCAGCTGCTGGTACTGCAGCGTCAAATCATGGATTTCCTCAACCAAAGCCTGCTTTTTCTCGGAAAATTGCATCCCGCAAGTACCTCCGCGACTGATATAAACCCTCCACCCAGGAGTATCATGGTCGGCCTGAACGAAAGCCAGATTTTTTATTTGTCCTTGACAACCGGTGCTTTGTAAAGCAAAACCGCGAATATTACTGCACTGATGCAAAGGATGGCCAGATAACCCCCGATAAGGACCTTCATCCCTGTTCCCCTCCCAACAAGTAACACGATGCTCTATGACCCGGTGAAATCATTTCAGCCGGAGCGCCGTATTTTCATGGTTTTCAGCTTCGCCGCACCATATTCGATCACCACATACAGCACAGGAACCAGAAATATCCCGATGGCAGTGGCTGTCAGCATGCCGCCTACGACTGTTGTACCCAGCGCCCGCCGGGCGGCCGCGCCGGCTCCCGTCGATATCGCCAGCGGTATGCAGCCCAGAATGAAGGCAAACGACGTCATCAGTATCGGCCTTAGCCTGAGTTTAGCTGCTTCCACCGCCGCCTGAACCGGCTCCATGCCTTTTTCGGTCCTGACTTTAGCCCATTCCACAATCAGGATTGCGTTCTTTGCCGACAACCCGATCAGCATAACCAGGCCGATTTGCATGTACACACTGTTTTCCAGTCCGCGAAAGTACTGACAAAGCAGTGATCCCATGATCCCCGCGGGAACCGAGAGCAACACGGCAAAGGGAATATTCCAGCTTTCGTATAAAGCCGCCAGACAAAGGAAGACAAAAAGCAACCCGAAAGCGAAGATCATCGGCGTGCGTCCGCTGGACAACTTTTCTTCCCGGCTCAAATCCGCCCATTCGTAGGTAAAGGTATTGGGCAGCGTCTCGGCAGCCGCTTCTTCCAGGGCCTTCATCGCCTGGCCCGAGCTATACCCTTGCGCCGTATTGGCGTTAATCTGCATGGCGGGGTAGCCGTTGAAGCGTTTGATCAGCGCCTGGCCGCTGATGACAACCGGTTTTATCAGGGTGTTGAGCGGTACCATGTCGCCGCCGGAATTTTTAACATAGAAGAAACGGGTCGCATCGACGTCGGCGCGGAATTCCGGTTCAGCCTGGAGCATGACTTTGTAGGTGCGGCCGAAACGGTTGAAATCGTTGACCTGCATACCACCCAGGAATACTTGCAGCGCCGTGAAGATGTCCTGAATCGGAACCCCCAGTGCCTTGGCCTTTTCACGGTCAACTTCATAGCGATAGGCGGGAGTATTCGCCTTGAAGCTGGACTGGATCATGCCGATTTCCGGCCGCTGCCGGGCGGCGGCGATGAACTGCTCGGATACTTCATTCATTTCTTCCGTCGTTGCTCCGCCGCGGTCCTGGATCATCAGGGTCAACCCGCCAACCGCCCCGATTCCCGGCAGCGACGGCGGCTTAAAGGCAAAAACCGTTGCCTCGGGCATATCGGCCAATTGGGGGCTGGCTTTTCCGATTACGGCGTCCAGCTGGGTATCCGACGACGTCCGTTCCGCCCACGGTTTCAGACCGATGCCGACCATGGCGCTGTTCGGTTTCTGACCGCCTGCCAGAACATCGTAACCGGCCACCTCCATGGTATTTTCCACGCCAGGCAATGCACGGTAGGTTGCGCCCACCTGCTTGGCTATTGCGCGGGTACGGTTCATATTCGCCGCTTCCGGCAGATTGACCACCGACAGGATAAAGCCCTGGTCCTCGCTGGGAACGAAAGTGGATGGGATGATTCGCAGCATTCCGAAGCAAAGCACGACGATAACCGCCAGACCCACCATCCCCAGACCGGCCCGGCGGATAGCCAGCCGGACCCCGCGGGAATAACGCTCTGTCGTCCGCTCAAACCAGTCGTTGAACCAGTCAAAAAACCTGCCGATCACGCCGGTACGCGCCTGCTTGACATAAGGTTTCAACAGCGTGCTGCACAGCGCCGGTGTCAGGGACAGGGCGATAATGGCCGACAGGGCCATCGACACGGCAATGGTGAGGGCAAATTGTTTATACAATACGCCGGTCGTTCCCCCGAAAAAAGCCACCGGAATAAAAACCGACGCAAGCACGAAGGCGATGGCGATGACCGGCCCGGACACTTCTTCCATCGCCCGGACCGTCGCTTCTTTAGGGTTAAGACCCGAATTCCGCATATGGTGTTCCACCGCTTCCACCACGATGATGGCATCATCGACGACCAGTCCGATGGCCAGCACCATGGCAAACAGGGTCAGCGTGTTAATCGAAAATCCCAGGATAACAAAGGCGCCAAAGGTGCCAATCAGCGAAACCGGCACCGCCAGCATCGGGATCAACGTCGCCCGCCAGCTTTGCAGGAACAGATAGACGATGATGATTACCAGGGCCAGCGCCTCAAGAAAGGTGTGAAACACTTTATTCAGCGACTCCCGGATATACTTGGTATTATCATTCAGGATGCTGTATTCCATACCGGGAGGAAACCGTTTGGCGGCGTCCTCAATCACCTGGCGCACGCCGGAGACCGTTTCTAGGGCGTTGGCGTCGGTGGTCAGCTGTACGGCAAATACAACGGAGTCGTTGCCGTTATACGTGCTTTTGAAGGTGCTGTCCTTGGCCCCCAGCTCAATGGTGGCTACGTCCCCCAGCCGAATCGCCGAACCATCTGCCTGGGACCTCAGAATGATCTTCCGGAAGTCCTCCTCCTTGACCAGACCGCCCTGCACGTTGGCGGTATACTGATGCTCCTGCTGCGGCACCGAAGGCAACTGGCCGATGGTGCCGGCCGGCGCCTGGACATTCTGCTCTTTGATGGCATTAACGATATCGGCAGCGGTAATTTTCAGCTGGGCCAGTTTATCCGGTTTCAGCCAGATGCGCATACCGAAGTCAGTGCCGTATTCGCCGACATCGCCTACGCCTTTGACCCGGCGAATATCGTCGATGATGTTGATGCTCCCGTAGTTCTTAAGAAAAACGCTGTCATAGTCGCCCTTCGGCGCGATCAGGCTGAAGTAAAGGGCCGTATCCGGCGAAACCTTCCGGGTCGTCACCCCGTTCGTCTGCACGTCCTGCGGCAAACCGGCGTTGGCCTGGACTACCCGGTTCTGGGTATACATGGTCACCGTGTCCGGGTTTTGCCCCAGCTCGAATTTGACGGTCATGGAATAACGGCCCGTATCGGCACTGGTTGACGACATCGCCACCGCGCCCTCCACCCCGTTGACCTGCTGCTCGATGACCTGGGCCACCGTTTTTTCCAGAACGTCGGCGTTGGCGCCGGTATATATGGTGCTGACACTTACCTGCGGCGGCGTGATCTGCGGGTACTGGGCGATCGGCAGCTGGAAAGCCGCAATACCTCCCGCAAGCGTAATGATGAGCGCAACTACGATTGCGAAGATCGGGCGATTGATGAAAAACTTTGCCATCGTGTCCCCCTACTTCGCGTCCGGATTCAAATCTTCCGGCCCGATCATCGTAATTTTCAGCAGTGTTCCCGGCTGGGTTTTAGCAAATCCTTCCACAACAACGATGTCCTGCTCAGAAAGGCCTTGCTCCAAGATTTGAAAACTGCCGATCTTCGGCCCCATGACCACTTGTCTTGTTTCCGCCTTGTTTTCTGCATCTACAACAGTGACAAAGGTTTTGCCCAGCAGTTCCTGCACTGCCCGCTCCGGGATCAGGAGCGCCCCTTTCCTGGTTTCACCGGTCGCCACGATCCGGGCGAACATCCCGGGTACCAGCAGACGCTTCGGGTTGCCGAAGGCCGCCTTCATCGTCAGGGTGCCGGTTTGGTTCGCCATGCCCCGGTCGATTTCTTCCAACTGACCGGCCAGAGGATATTCGCTGCCGTCGCCGAGAACCAGTTTCAAGTTTTGGCCCCAGTCGTCGGCTGAGGCACCCCGGCCGGCAAATTTGAGGTATTCGTTCTCGCTCATACTGAAGCGAACCTGAACAGGGTCCACTGTGGAAACGGTTGCCAGAACGGTGCTGCCGGCCTGAACATAGCGGCCGGCACTCAACTCGCCTACGCCAATCCGCCCGTCAACAGGGGAAACGATGGTCGTGTCAGCCAAATCAATCTCGGCTTGGGATTGTTTGGCCTGGTAGGCCCGGACAAGCGCCGTGGCCTGCTCCTCCTGCGACATCGATGTATCTAAGGTCTGGGTTGGAATTGCGCCTTGAGCCGCCAATTTTTGATAGCGCGCCATATCACGGCGGATGTTGACAAGCGATGCCTGGGCTTGGGCCACTTGGGCCTGAGTATCGGCAACCGCCGCGGCGTACTGGCGGCGGTCGATTTCAAACAAAGGCTGACCGGTACGAATAATGTCCCCGCCTCTGATGAATTTTTGGGCGATGTTGCCGGAAACTCTTGCCAAAATTTGAACCTCGTCTTTTGCCACGATTTCACCGACATATTCATATCTCACCGGTGTATCCTTCTGAATGACCTGCATCGCTTTGACGGAAACCTGCTGAGGCGCACGGGCAGCCTGTTTGCCGCAACCGGTTGTCACAAGTAAAAGAAGTATGGCTAAACCTAGGATGCTCTTCCTGACCAACATAATCCCCCCGTATTTCGGCGTTCGGGCGATGCCACGGCAAAAAACCGCGTCCATGCTTGCCGCCGGCTATTCTGCCTGGGTGGAAGGCTCAGATCTTGAGCGATCTCATTTTTGCTGCAATATGACACTAACGGCACCTGCCGCAGTCTGACTGTTCAGTCAATCGTGGGCGAACCCCTGCGGGTCCAGCCGACAAAGTCGTCATCTCGCCAAACAAGTAAAAGCCCTCTCACCGGATGACCTAAACTATCTTCTCAGTCCTGGGACATCGTCCGTTGTTGCCGTCTCAACCGGCAGCCTCCAGCGTCGCTAAAGCCGCGCGCTCCTTCAGTGCCCCAATGACTGATTTCAGTCAGTTAATCTTATGCCAAGATTGGGTTCAGTTGTTCAAACAAACTATTTCGCATTCAATTCCCAAGGTGGTCTGGATGAGCTTTTGGGCCAGCCCCTTCCGCTGGGCCATGTTCTCGTCAGACTCCTTCTTGTATAAGGACTCAACGAGACATCTGATAACTGCCTGAATAAAATCCACCGCCCCATTGGGGTACGCGACCCGGAAGATCCCCTGCTGGATGCCTTCATCGACGATTTTCTGCATCTGCGGCGAAAACAGTTCCCGGAACTGGCGGCCGATCCGATCCAGAATATAAAAATACTTGTCGTTGTATAAATACTCGAAGATCAGACTCCCGTCGTCCTGGATGCTGCCGGTGTAAATTCTACGGATTACCGAACTTATTTTGGCAAGGGCATTCATTTCCTTAGAATCGGCAATGCTTTCAATTTCGTCAATAACCTGGGTCAGTTTTTGCTTCACAATGGCTTCCACGATTTCTTCCTTGGATTTGAAATAGTAATAAAAAGTTCCCTGGGCTACCCCAATCGCTTTGACAATGTCACCGATCTGGGTTTCATGATATCCATGCATTTTAAAGTGTGCCTCTGCCGCACCCATAATTTCAGCTTTTCTGATTTCGGGGTCTTTCGATATTCTTGGCATTCCATCACCTAAATTTTTTGACTGACTTTAGTCAATTATACCTTCCGCTGGAATATACTGTCAAGGAATATTCCGGCTTTATGCCCTCCGCCAGAAGCGTTACCACCAGCAGCTACATTACCGAGGACTGCCGCAGTTGATCAGATTGTCCCGGATCATAGGCAGGATGTTGAAAGCCGCCCTTTTCTCCTCTTCCGGAATACCTTCCAGCACCTTTTGTTCCAGATTGTCGATAAGTTTGCGGCAAGCCTGGTAAATTCTCTCGCCCGACTCTGTCAGAACGATTATTTTTTCCCGCCGGTCGGTGCCGGGGATCTGCCGCACGATGCCTCTTTCTTCCAGGCTCTGGACGGTGCGCGTAATGATCGGTTTTTTTACGCTGGCGTAGTTCGCGATATCCACAAGGGTAGAATGCCCCTGGTCTTTCACGTAATAAATAACCGTCCATTGGGGGTAGGTAAGACCATGCGCCGCCAAGGCCTCATTCAGTTTGGTGATAAGCGTTCTATTCAGCAGCAGGCAACGACGAAAAAAACCCTGCACGAAAATCCCTCCTGGCAAATAGTTACTTTTGATAACTATTTTAACTCTAACTCCTGCAGAAAAAAATGTCAAGAGATAGCCCCTCAGCGGCAGAGCTATTTCCCGTACTGCCCCTCCGCGTGGTACCTCTCCGAGCGAAATAAACGAAAAAATATTTCATCATTGATAATAATTATCATTTACAAATAATTATCAATGATGTATAATGAAATCAAACAAGAGAATCCCTGGAAGGAAGGCGAACCTCATGGCAAGATCAGTAGCTTGTTACGACAGCTTCTGTGTAGAAGATAATTATGACGACGGCAATAGAGTAGGAACTTTCATCGCTCTGGGAGTTGCATTGGTAGTACTCCTCGGCGTGGCCCTCTACAGTAACGCAACCGTCATTGGAACCGAACTGCTGGCCAATCCTTACTTCACAGTATTGTAAATGAAAACCGCCGTGGTGCAATAGGCCCGCAAGGGCCTATTTTGCGTTTGTAACGCCTTTTCCAACCCAGGCCGTGTCACTGAAAACCATATTACCCATCAAAGCCGTCACTTTTCCACAAACCATTTCCCTTCATCACAGAACAAGTAGACCTCTTTCCCGCGAATCCTGCAGGTGTACCGCATCCCCAGGCCGCCGCCTTTGAGCGATGGCGCCTGCCGTACGTCCAGCACCTTGTCGATGGTGTAATTCCGGCCGTCGGTCCAGGTTAAAAGGAGCGGCCTCGTCTGGCCGCTCTCGTTATGTTCGGCTGTCACTCGCACAAATGTTTTCCCCATATTCTCCACCTATCGAAAAAATGATACTGGATGAATCACATGATCGTCCTTCGGATTGAATCCGGTCAGTCTCCGATCCTGCAGCAGGGCGCAGCGCTGCAGGCTATAGGGACCGAAACGCCGCCGGATGCCGTCAACGGCCTTCTCCAGCGCCTCCGCGTCGCCGCTGTCCCTGTCGAACAGATCCAGCTGCACATGGCCGCCGGCTGTCACCAGGTCGGCGCCGCGGACGCCGATGCTTCGGATCGGTTTATCCCAGCGATAATGCTGCCGGAACAGTTCCATTGCTTTGCCGGCAATATCACCTGACACAAAAGACGGCACCGCGAGCTTCCCCTGCCGCTCAAAAGTGAACAACTCCGTATTCCTTACGTGGATGGCCACGGTCCTGCACTTCAGCCCATGTCGGCGGAGCCTGGCCGCCACGCTTTCCGCCAGGACGAAGATAATCAGCTTCACATCCTCTTCATTCACCAAGTCCCGGACCGTCGTGGTGCTGTTACCTACCGATTTAACAAAACTCTCATCACCCACCCGGGTAACCGGAGCTTCGTCCAGGCCATTGGCGAAATGGGACAGGGTTTCTCCCCATATGCCAAGCAGCAGGCGCAGGGCATGAACATCGCGTGTTGCCAAGTCTCCAATTGTGAATATAGCCCGATTTTCCAGTTTCTTTCGGGTGGACCGGCCGACATACAGTAATTCACCAACAGGCAGCGGCCATACTGCTTCCCGATAATTCTCCTTCGTGATGACGGTTGTGGCGTCAGGCTTTTTTATATCTGAGCCGAGCTTCGCGAAAATTTTATTCCAGGATACGCCTGCAGAAGCGGTAATCCCTAACTCTTCCCGCATCCTGGCCCGGATCGTGTCCGCAATCATCGCCCCGGAGCCGAAAAGAGAGACAGAGCCGGTTACATCAAGCCAACATTCATCAATACCAAAAGACTCAATCTGATCGGTATAATCTTCATAGATTGCCCTGGCCAGCCGGGAGAACCGCAGATACTTGCGGTAATCGGCGCTCACGCAGACAAGTCCCGGGCATTTCTGGCGGGCCTGCCAAAGGACTTCGCCGGTCTTGATCCCGAAGCCCTTGGCCATGTTGTTTTTGGCCAATATGATCCCATGCCGGGCCTCGGCATCGCCGGTTACCGCAACAGGGAATTCTTGCAATTCCGGATGATACAGGCATTCTACCGAAGCATAAAAGCTATTGAGATCCACATGCAGGATCGTGCGCGCCATCGTGACCTCCCAGAAAAACGAACATACGTTCGACATAATTATACATATTGCGGCAGGAAAAATCAAGCGCGCAGGAACGATAATTATTAATAGGCGATGAGCGAGGGAGAGCGGATGAGCAATTCCAAGCGGGCAAAGCGTCGGCCCGGCGCCCAATAAGAAGCAGTTATAATTGTTGTCGAATTTTTGGTAGGAATTAGTAAATTATTGTCGAAGCAATGTCTAAAAGATGTTTTAGGAGATGTTTTAGATGACGAAGTTGAATACCACAGATTTTTCTGCTGAATCCGGCAAAAGCAGTTCCGAACATGAGTTAAAGAACCTGAAGTTGTCTGCCATTATGGATATCAATGTCCTGCAGGAATTTCAGGATGACTTTGCAAACGGTTTCGGCTTAGCAAGCGTGACAGTTGATCTCGACGGCAACCCGGTCACAAAACCGAGCCAGTATACAAGATTTTGCAAGGCCTATACTCATAGTACTGAACGTGGCGATAAACGTTGCGCGGAATCCCATCGCAAAGGCGGAGAAGAAGCTGCTCGCACTGGTAAACCGGTAATATACAAATGTCATGCCGGGCTTATTGATTTCGCGGCGCCAATTATAATAGAGGGGCACCAAGTTGGGACAATACTAGGGGGGCAGGTTTTAACCGCTGTTCCGGAAGAAGCGGCTTATCGGAGAATTGCTAAAGAAATTGGTGTTGACGAAGATGAATATGTTGCGGCCTTAAAAGAAGTTCCTCAACTGCCTAGAAAGATTATAGAAATTGCGGCAAAGTTTCTTTCTGTTATTGTTACTCATATGGTTAAGGCTGCTTATCAGCAACGAAAACTAAAAACACTTATCCATAAACTGAATGGAGATTTACAGCAGATATCCGCATCCATGGAGGAACTGGCAGCATCAGCTTCTAACGTAATTAATAATCAGACTGACTTGAATGGTGAAATTAAGAACGTTGATAGGATGACTGGCGAAATTAACGAGGTTATGGATTTTATTAAAACAATCTCTGACCAGACCCAAATGTTGGGATTGAATGCTGCTATTGAGGCGGCTCGCGCAGGTACGGCCGGAGCGGGGTTTGGTGTTGTTGCGGAAGAGATCAGAAAGTTATCGGCTAGTTCGAAGCAAACAGTGGGTAAAATCAAGGAATTTACGAATCTCATAAAAGCTTCCGTCAATAAGACAGTAACCATGGGGAAAGAAACAACGGCCACCATAGAACAACAAGCTGCCGCAATAGAGGGAGTAACTGCTAGTGTGCAGGAAATCTCAACTTTTACTGAACAGTTGGATGATCTCGCCAATAAAATGTAGTCCATTAGATATTGGGCAATGGCATAATTGGCAAGGTCTGTCCGAAACTAAAAGGATACATAGCATTCCAATAAAAGAGAGAACCGACATCCCTGAAACATAAGGGTTATCGGTCTTTTTTGTCTGCGTCTATAGTGAGTGTAAAAAATAAAAGTATCTAAAACCCTCTAACACGCCCTCTGATATATGTATATATCCGGAACATATGTTCTTGTTATTACATAAGACAATGGGACGGTTCTCCTGTCTTATTTTAAAACAAGAAAAAAACCTGGGTTTTGTGTCCAGGTATCATGAACAATCTCCAAGCGCCCCGGTGCTGCCGGCGTAAGATAGCGTCCTAAATCCTATCCCCATATTTACACAGCAAAAAGACTTCGCGTTGCCGCGAAGCCTTGTTTTTTTTGTGGTGACCCGCATAGGAATCGAACCTATAACCTACTGATTAAGAGTCTGAAAAATGCCGTTTGCTAACAATTATGTTAATTGGCAAACCCTTGTATTTACTAGCTTCATGCCTATTTATATTGGTGTCACCTTGCAAAAATTGATGACACTTTTTAGGCTGCTGTCATCAATAATGTCATCAGTTTACATGCCGTTATGACGCATAGAATCAGGCTTCTTCGGCAGGCTCCACCGCAAGGATGCTAGATTTTCTCAACAATGGCCATAAAATATAGACAAAAGCGTAGAAGCCGTTAAAAGGCTTTCCTCACTGTAGTGAATCCCAATCCCCTATCCCCAAGCATAAAGTGACCATGATTCGAATTTAGAACTATAAAATGGCCATAATTATATTAGCTGCTGTCTAGGATGCAAGATTTCCGATTAATTCACCTATTTACTCTGCTTTTCAAGAGTATTCATTGTTTGACTCGGAATAAATAGTCTTTTAGGTGTTTTTTCGAAAAACTCAATACGAAATGCTGATGCTATATTGGGCCGTATTCTTACCCATGGGTCCTTAAGCTCATCCTCTGAAAATACTACCGGGAAGTTAGGATGACATTCTGACTCATCAATTTTGAACTCAGAATTATTTATCTCCTGAAGTTTATAACCATTTGAATAAAGATGTATTGCCTTGATCTTTTCGGCTAAAGATTTGTTGACAATCGGTAAAAACATTGCTTCATCGAAGTCTCTCAGCGTTAAACAAGGGAAAAATCTTATAAAACCTCCCACCCGATATGAAATAGATATAAACTCTATTTCATCGTATCCAATTGATGAGGAGCTTCCCGCTTGCGTATATTCAAATTTATTATCAATTTGTTCCAGATCTATTTTGCTTTGATCAAAATATTGTTCCCATTGTCCTCCACTTATTCCGTATTTTATGCCCGATAATTGCTCTGTAAAATCTCCCTTAGCATCGTTTCTCATTCTATTTGATTTATCAGAAGATCCAAATAGTATCTTTAAAATCTTTTGCTTCGGCTCTTTGAGATACAAAGAGCAAAATAATCTAAAATGACCAATCTTTTCTGCTGCATATTTGGTTTTCAACTCGAAACTTAGCGTTAGGTAATTTAACGCATCGTGGTACTCTTGCAAAAACATTATTCTATTTAAGGTATTTTCTATGCGATTAAATCCGGTGGAAATAACAGCTTGAATGTCATCCCCCCAGCGAGCAAAAAAACTTGCCTGCTCCGGTGCAGATAGTGGAATATTTAAGTATTGAAATCTAATTGCGAAACCATCGGGACTATCCAAACTAATTCTCAAGCGCTCTCTGTCGAGAATTTCACAATATAATATACCTTTTTTTTGGCTTTTTTTTATGAGCGATTCCTTTTCTCCGATTGTAAAATTTATATTGGTAAAGAATACAAAAACACTTGGGGGTTTTTCTGCATTGAGCGCACTTTTTAAATCGTTAGTAAATTTCGCTCTTATCGCCTTTTTTTGTTCAGCAGAATCATTTGCTTGATTTATAAAGCCGACAGCTCCGTATGCTATCAGATCCTCTTTAAAAATGGCTTCAATATCTCTACCGCCGTCAGGACCACCATGCGGATGCCTTGGTCTTACATCAATGAATCTTTTATCTGTAGCAAGAAGTGCCCTGCACATTTGCTCTCTTAGTAATTGATTTGTGTCCAGATAGCTCTTTAATCTCTCATCCGTTTCATAAGGCATACTTGTACCTCCCCACAAAACCAATAGTCCTTTTTGTGTAGATTAAGAAAAGCTAATCTTATTCATGAAGCATAAAATTATGTCTTTCTCTCAATTAGTGTACGTTTTAGCGGAAAGAAAATCAATCCAAAAAGCAAAAATCTCTTCTTAAATATGCGGAAGCATAAAATGGCCAAACAAGAATGGAAGCATAACGTGGCCAATTGGCCATTTTATGCTTCCATTCACAAAAAATCGGGTATTTATGTGTTTTAATCAATGCGCCGGAGCTTTCCGTATTCGATATACTCCTCCTTGCTGACACTGGCATTTTCTTTATCCGCCAACCATGCTAGATAAGTTGACCAGCGGTAAAAAATCCTACAATTTATTTTGATATAAGGAAGCTTGCCATTTATCCGAAAATTGCGGATTTGCCAACCGGAATTGAATCCGGCCTTGATGCCCAATTCTTTTTCGGTCAAAAGCTTATCGTCGTCGAACTTAGTCACCTGACTACCTCCTCTTTTTGGCGCAAGATATTTGATGGCTTTATATATTTTGGATTTCATACCTCACCATAGATTTGCTTTATGAATCGGCCTAAATCCTGCGCCAACCGTCTTTTTTCGTTGTCTCTCACACAAAGAATACCTCATTTCGATGTTTACTCATGTTTCATCGTCCCTCCGGCAAGTATTCCCGCATAATAGGCGCACTTCATCAAAAACACTGTATGATTCATGTGCTGATGATTGAATGCTCCCATCATGGGATCAAAATTTTCAATGCCGTATTCTTTCTTCAGGGCCTCTTCCGCTTCCGACAACCGCTGCAAAATCCTGCGGTATTTGCCCTTGTTACTCGACAGCATCGGTTTTACTTTCTCCATGATTCCCTGCATATCCACTCCCCCATTTTTGCAAATTTGCCGTCCGGCTCACTCGGTAAAACGTGGCCAGCCTATGCCGGCTGCCGCCGGGTGATAGGAGTCATCCTGGCCTGTCCGATTGTACAGGTCATAGGTTTTTAGCAGGAGATCCCGCTGCTGGCGGATGGCGATTTTCCCTATCGCAAGCTCCCGTTCGATATTTGTTGCGGCCGCTATATCCGTGGCCGCTTCCTCCTGCACATCGTCCATCATCATCTGCAGCAGCAGCGCCCGCTGGCTGACCCCGGTCTGGCGCTGCCCCAGGATTCCGTCCTCGCTGATTCCGGCCAGCCGCTGGATTTCCGCGCCGGTCTGCCGCGAATTGCTGCTCTGCGCCCGGATCACGGCAACCGCATCGAAATTCGCGTTTTCCGCCACCGTCCGCATGGCCGTATTCTGCGCCGCCGTGGCTCGGGCCGACAAGTTTTTGTCCGTGGCGGCGGCAAAAGCGCTCCACGCCGTGCCGGCGCTCTGCCCGAGGGGACCGGCAGGCGTTATTTGATTAAGCAAGTTTCTGGCTGCCTGCACCGCCGCAGTTACTTCGCCCTGCGTTGCGGTCGGCAGCAGGCTTGTTTTTTTATTCTCATACAGTTGCAGCGTCTGCAAAGCCGTGGCCACGGCTTTGGCCGTAACCTCTGCCGACCCGTTCAGCCTGGCGATATCAATGACCTGATCGCCGGGCTTGATCGGCAGCCCCCAGCCCCAGGCGAACGCGGCGCTGAGGCCGAGAGCGGCAAAGCAAACGGCACTTACCCCCAGCATTCTGATCCATTGCATACAGACCCTCCCTTTCTTCGCTTTATTCCGGCAGCCACTTTTCCAGCTCCGGCGGCAGAGTGATCCAGGGGACCACCTTCCTTACGACCTGCGCTTGCACCACCGGGCCGAAATAGCGGCTGTCAAACGATTGTTCCACCTCCCAGGATACGAGCAGGACGTGCCCGGCCGGCACGGTGAACACCCCGTCCGGGGGAATGGGAAGCGGCAGGCCGTCCGGGTCGGTGCGGAAGATATACGCGGCCTTGTCGCCGGCCATCAGCCAGGGCAGCTTCCGTTCGTACTCTTCCCCCGGCAGCGCCGCCACCCGTTTCAGGAGATAGGGCGCCGTCGTCCAGCGGCGGCCGTATAAATAAGGCCTCGTCGCTTCCGGAGGACTTAGCACCACATAATCACCGGCCGCCAGGGTCTGGTCGGCGGCCGCCAGATAGATGCCGACCGGCGCCGAACGGGTCCCATTGAAAAACACCAGCTTGAGGCTGGGAATCAGGCCGAAGCTGTACAGCAGGGGGCCGCTGAAAACCGCCAGGATCACCGCGATGACCAAACTTTTCTGCCAGTTCCACTGTCGCCTTGCTTTGCTCATGGCTGCGTCCCCCTAAAAACGGACCTGTCCCCTGAAGGCGCCGGCAATATGACCGGGCACCCGCACCAGGACCAGGAGGAAGCAGCAGCAGGCGGCCAGGATTTTCGCATAGTTGGTGAATTCATAGGCCACCGGCTGCATGGGGGCCACAATGTTGATGATCAGCGTTATGGCGATGCCGGCGATCAGGATTTTCACGGCCGAGGCGATGAGCGCGCCGACGATGCCGCCGGGAAAGGCTTTGACGCGGGCGAACAGGCCGCCGGTCAGGCCGAACGGCAGGGCGATCATCGCGGCCATGGCGAGGATGTAAAATTCAACGTTATAGATGACCAGGGCCGCTCCCAGCAGCACGAAGCACAGCAGGATCAGAAAGGCCAGGGCCATGCAGGCAAGATAGGTAATATAACTGAGAAAAGCGATGCCGGCATTTTGGGACAGGTAGGTGAACGCCGGCTCAATCACGTAAACCCCCTTGGCCACCACGTCCCCCGGTTTCGAGAAAAGCTCTCCGGAGGCAGATGCGCCACCGAAGAATTCCGGCATGCCGGTCGAAAACAGGGACGCGATCACCTCGTCGACAATCTCGGTCCAGTTCAGCAGCAGGAAGAAAATCAGCCCATACTGCAGCAGTCGTCCGACCCATACTTGGCCCGCCAGGGGGCTTCCTCCAACCGCGTGCCGCAGCGCCAGCCAGGCCAGGTCGATCACGGCCAGGACCCAGAACAGATAGATAGCTTCCTCCTTCAAGTTGGCCAGGCCGTTTTTGCAGCCTGCGGCAAAAGTGGCAATGGCCTCGTCCAGCGCGGCACCGATTTCGTAAAAGCCGGAAAAATCCCAGTTCAGGTCCCCCGGGCTGGCAAATCCGGGCTGGCCGTCTAGAATATCGGTTGCCGGAACATTCGTAACCGTCCAGCCCTGGGCTTCCAGATAGGGCAGGGGGTCCTGCAGAGCGTTGTTCAGATAGTAGCCAAGGTGCAGGTGCGGCCCGGTGGAATAGCCGGTGGAGCCGACATAGCCGAGCGTCTGCCTTTTTGCGACCTGCTGGCCGGGCGTGACGGCGAAGGCCGCCAGATGCATGTAGACGGTTTCCTGGCCGTTGCCGTGATCGATCAGCACCATATTCCCCCCTCCCTCGTCATACGCCGTATATTCAACCGTTCCAGCCTGCACGGCCGGCACCGGCGTACCGTAATCGAGGCCAAAATCCACGCCGCCATGAAACTTCCATTCCAAAAGAAGCGGATGAAACCGCCAGCCGTATGGGCTGGTAATCTCCCAGGTGTCGGCCAGGGCGAGCGCGGGCACAAGCCAGAAACAAAGGACTGCGAGGCCGAGCAGCAGCCGCTTTTTGTTCATTGCCGGAACATGGTCCCGATACTTCTCAATGATCTTGCCGTGTAACTTCCGGCTTTGCCCATAGCTGCCCTACCTCCCTGTTTCGTCATAGTCCAGGTGCTTTGCCTCATCCCCCGCGTCGCGCCCCAGGCGGTCCTGGCCGTCCCGGCCGCGGCACCGCCGGCAGCGGCGGCAGCCATCGGGGCGCCGCTGTCATATGACGGCGCACCATAAATCATGCCGCTGACCAGTCCCGGAATCTGCAAGCACATGATGCACCAGACCGCCACACCGACCACGGCCTTGACGAGGTCCAGCGGCGGCGTATCCGCGCCGAGCGCTGTATTCCAGGAGCTGAAGATGGCGGACCCCAGCCCGAGCAGAAAGGTGATCACCATATATTTGGCCCCAAAGCTGAACATGGCCGACACCACATTGTCAAACAGAAACTTCAGATAGGGGATCATGCCGAACGGCAGCAAAATCACCGACAGCGCGGCCGTCAGGTAGAATTCGATGTTCACCAGGAAAACCGTTATGGCAATGTAGGCAAAGGCCGCGATGATCGCCAGGCACATCGCCAACTTTACCAGCATCAGAAAGAACGATCCGGTAAGCGCCGCCGTCCAGACGCCGGCCAGCACTTCTTTGGTCAGGACGAAGCCGTGCATGAGAATTTCTGAGGGGCGCACCGCCTGTGAATAATTGCTGGCCACCGGGCCGGCCACTTCAAAGGACTTGAAAATAAGGTGGATGGAGATTTCTTCCCAATTTGTGACCAGGAAGATGAAAGCGCCGATTTTCAGTACGGTGATGACGGTTTTCTGCCACGACCCGCTGCCAAAAATTTGCCCCTGCGTGACCATCTGCAGGCAAATCAGAATGATCCCCAACACCCATACTAGAAACAACGCTTCGGGCAGCAGGTAGTTCAGGCCGGCCAAACACTGATCCTGAAAATAGGTCAGTAAATCATTGAGAAAATCATTGGAAGTAAGCGACGTGCTCATCTGACGCTAGTGTCCATATTCAGAGTTGCGTCTGCCGCCTTCTTGCCTTGGGCAGCAGCCAGTGCGTCCAGCTGATTCAGCCGCTCATAATACGCGATCCGCGCCGAAGCTTCAGCGGCCCGGATGATATTCTGCTGCTGCAAAAGCTTGGCCTGTTCCGCGAGCAGCATATTATTGATCTGGGCGGACTGCTTTTGCCCTTCTGCCGATGCGTTTAGCGTCATTAAATTATCCAGGTTGGCTTTGGTCTGATCCAGATTGGCAATGGCCGCTTTCACCACCTGAAAGCTGTCATAATTGGCCGCATCCAGCGCGGCAATCGTGGTCGTGTTGACGGCACCTGCCGTGGAAGTCTTGAAGTTGTCGGCCGTAATGGTGCCGGCCGGTTTGAAGGTCGAAGCCCAAATACTATCCAGAGGCTTTTGCGGATTTAAAATCCCGGTGGTCTTCGCCAGGCTTGTCTGAATTGCATTGACTTCCTGATTCAAAATCGACTGGTAGCTGGTGAGCGTTCTAGACGGTAAGGTTTTCAGTTCCTGCAGTTGCAGCGTGATTTGCTGCGCCGTATTCAGTACCGTTTTTACTGTTTCCAGATACGTCAGATTTTGCTGATTGATATTGGCGATATCAATGACAGGAATGGCCGCTTCCGATTCCGGCAGCGTCGCCAATGGCAAGGCTAACACCAGTCCCAAAACAACAGCAGCAAACAAGTACGCTTTTTTTCTCACGTTGGATCCCTCCTATCCATTCACCATTTGCTCAGGCTGAACTCCTTTATAGGAAAGCCAGTGCTGTACGAATTCCTTTTTCGGAAACTCGCGCAAGATTTCGGTAATCTTCGCCTGATCTTCCTTGCTGGTGGCCGCAAGGATGGCTAATTCCGCAGGCTGCAGCGCCAGCTGGAATTTGCGGAAACGACCAGCCTGACTGAAATAATAATCATGTTTGGGCCGGGCTTCCTGAATAATCTTGATCTGGGCATCATTGAGACCGAACAGCTTGTACAGGCGCAAATTGGTTTCATTGGCGGCGTTGAGGTTCGGCAAAAAGATTTTCGTCGGGCAATTGTTGAGGATGGTGTCAGTAAACTCCGGGTTTACCGCAATATCGGAAAGATTTTGGGTGGCAATAATAATGCCGCAGTTTTTTTTGCGCATGTCCTTGAAATACTCCCTGATCTTGGCCGCAAACACCGGGTTTTTCAGATAAAACCAATATTCATCCAACACGATAATTGCCGGCGGCCACGGTTCGCCGTCAGCTGGTTTTTCTCTTAGTTGCCCTTCAATGCGGTGGAATAAGTAATCGAGCGTTGGCGGCACGATGGATGGAATACTCATCAGAGTTTCCATTTCAAAGACCTGCCAGTTGCCTTCACCGAACCGGTCCTGGTTGTTGTCGAACAGTTTGCCGAAACTGCCTTCTCTGGTGAGCGGCAACAGCGTTTGCCGGATCTCGCCGTCCTGGACGATATTGGAGAAAACGCTCAGGGTCCGCTGTTCGGACGGCAATTCGGCCAGAGAGCATAACGCCTTCCAAACCAGGTCTTTCGATGCCGGACCAACCGGATAATTTTCCATTTTCAGATAGTTGTTGATCCACTCGGCAGCCCAGGTCCGTTCCTCTTCTCTATCAATTCCGGCCAGCGGCTGAAACGACAGTTCGTCCGCCTCCTGCCCCAGGTTGTAAAAATTGCCGCCGACCGCGGCCGTAATCGCCCGGCTGGACGCGCTTTTGTCAAAGATAAACAGCCGCGCGCCCGGATATTTGGTAAAATAGGCTTCGATCGTATTGAGCAGCACCGACTTGCCGGCCCCTGTCGGCCCGACCACCATCGCGTGCCCTACATCCTGATCATGCAGCACCAGCCGGAAAGGAATGCTGTTTTCCGTATCGCAGTATAACAGCGGCGGCCCGCCAAGGTGCTTATTTCCCGTATCGCCCGGCCAGATATCGCTGCCCGGCGCCATATGCGCCATATTCACGGTGGAAACCATTGCCCGGCGTACATTGTGGTAAAACATTCCCGGCAGGGAGCCGAACCAGGCTTCCACCGAATTTGCGCCTTCCACCGCAGCCGTAAAACCATGCCGGTTGATGATTTTTTTCACCTCTCCGGCTTTGCTGATCGCTCTTTCCTCATCCTCATCGGCCACGACTACCGTCAGGGTATAGTGGCCAAAGCCGACCTCATCCTGATCCAGATACACCACCCCTTCGGCAATCAAACCGGCATTCTCGATGGCCGTCTGATCCAGCTTTGGCGTTTCTTTTTTGCTGATTTCCTCATAAAACATTTGCCAGAAAGTCTTTTGTTTTTGATCCCATTTTTGCTCCATGCTTTTCATCATATTGCGAGCATCGAGCTTGTCGAGAAACTGCAGCCGGACCACATAGCGGTATTCAAAGTTCAGGTTATTGATTTCATCCAGCATACCCGGATCGGTCTTATTCGAATAATCGCGGATACTGACAATCCGCAGGTGTTTTGACCCCAGCCGGGGATTCCACTGTCCGGATAAATCCGCATCGTACAAATAGTAATCAAGCGGCATGGGCGGATCAGGCATTTTTACCGGGTGATAAGTGTCCGATACAGTTGAGTGCAGATAGGTCAACGTCTCATTGGGCGAGAGAAGGCGGCAATCCGGAAAAACCGATTGAAGTAAGCTGTAGATGGTCTCGACCTGCTGCGAGAAAAAGGAAAAATAATCGGCCAATTCTTTTTCCGCCGTTTTCCGGTTACTCTCGGTGCTGCTGGTGATGAAGAACGCTTTCATTCTGTTGAGGATGTTCTCAACCTCAGAGGTAAACGAATTATAGTAAAAGGTAAAGTAATACTCATTTTCATAATGCACACCGGAAGAAAAATAGGTTTGCCGCCCTTTTTCCAGCAGCCGCATCACCGGCGCAGGGTAGGCAGCGGACAAATACGCTGCGCTTTTGCGGCGTTGCGCTTCCATCCATACGGCCCAGCCATTACCGAAACGGCGGAAAATATTGTTCAATTGGGCGGTCTGATACGTGAGTTCCTCGTAAGTTGCGGACTCCAAATCCGGAGGACGATAAGAAAAAGTCAATTGCAAAGAACCGTCCTTATTGAACACCAGACTGTCTCTGGTGATGAACTGCCAGGGGATGGTATACATCAACCGGTCCTTTTCCTCCTTATAAGTGTCTGCCCGCCAGAAATCCCTTTGCAAATCGAATTTCGCCAAAAAGCTCCCTCCCTATACCCAGTAATATTTCCTGGTACGATTGTACCGGAAAAAGATTTCATAAAAGAAAGGTTCCCGTTTGCCAAGATACACAAGGATAAAATGAGCCACCACCGTGAACGCCAGGAAGTACCAGAAATGAAAAATCATGATCATGAGGATAGCCAGCAGCAAATTCAAGATAAACAGGTCGCGGGGAACGCCGGCCCAAAAGATAGGTTGGGTAAGACCCTGAATGACCCGTCCGTCTAAAATGGAAATCTCCCGTTCGGTATCTTCCATATCAGATCCCTCCCAACAGAATGCCGGTTGCACTGCCGCCGGAATCCGACGTCATCCAGGACATCAGAGTGGGCGCTGTCAGGGCAATGGAAACTACCAGGATAATCACAATGAATTTCTTCGTCCCATCACCGGCATGTCCGGAAAGAAGCGAGAAGGCAGCCCCTACAATCCCCAAAATACCAAGTGTAGTAGGTAAAGGCCCGGTGAACTCTTGCGCCAGAGATTTTAAAAAGGCATCCCAGGGCCAAGTCCGCGACGTTCCCCCGACGCTCGCTTCCGCAATGCCGATAAATACATTCAAGGCAAAAAATACGGCCGGATAGGCTTGCCATTTTTTCATTTCCGCTACACCTCGACTTTCTTGTAAATATATTGTTCCTGCCCACGATCCCAACCTTGAACTTCGATCATTTCATTCACCTTCCGTATGTCCCCCCCTTTGCCATCTTCTACATAGGCCAGAGCAATCACGACATGAATTGCCTTGGCAATTAGCTGGCGGAAATCGCCATTCGGTTTATCCTCTTGGATCAATAGTTCCAGACGTTCGAGCGCTTGCAGAGCAGAATCCGCATGAGTAGTGGATATCCCCCCCGGATGGCCGGTATTGAGTGCTTTTAAGAGGGTAAGCGCGGCACCGTCCCTGACCTCCCCCACAATAATCCGTGTCGGTGAAAGACGCATGCTGATATATAAAAGCTTATTCGTGTTCACACATTTCGCCGGATCGTCATGCTCCACCGTAACCATCGGCCACTGATCACGGGACCTGCACTGCAATTCCGGCGTGTCTTCCAGAATGACAATGCGGTGATGAGGATGAATATTAGATATAGCGGCAAGCAAGGCATTGGTGAACGTCGTTTTGCCGGAGCCGGTGGAACCGGCCACCAAAACATTCCTGCGTTTCTTGATCATGTCGATAAGATAATCCCGTTCCCCTGGCGTAATGACCCCCTGAGATACATAGTCATCCAGGGTGAAAATGTGAATTGTATGTTTGCGGATCATCAGGGACGGTTGCCGGACCAGCGGCGGCAGGACAATCTGCAAGCGGCACTTGATTCCTTTCAGGACGGCTTCAACGGCCAGGTGCGGGTTCAGGGTATGAACCATTTTGCGGTTCATGCCGCTGATCAGTTCTATGGCCAGCAAGGTTTTCTTCGGGTCAACGGCGATTTCGGTGCATACCCGCCCCCGGCTGAGATAGTTCACCCAGAGAAGGGTATCAGGATTGATGTAGACCTCCACCGTGTCGGGGTCGACGATGAACTTGATAATTTCCGGTCCCAGCGCCGTATACAGGGCATTATGGATTTCCACTCGCTTGTCATCAGTCATTCTTGCTCCCGTGGGGCCCCGGCCGCGGCCCTGCAGGTGGCCCCGGCAGTCCGGAACTGTTCCGCCAGTTCCGGACGTTCCCGCATGGCCTCCATCGCATGCAGCATGCAGCCGATGTGCAGTTCCTCCCTGTCCAGACCAAACCGGCAGGTTTCCAGACTGATGCCGGCCCTGGTCCGGTCCTCGTTCCTCTTTTTCCGCCACTCCTGGGCAATAAGCGCATTTAATTTGGCAACTACACTTCTGGCCCGGGCCAATTTTCCTTGGGTGGTCTTGACATTCATAAACGCCAGCTCCTTTTTGAAAATTCACAGATCATTCTTTGCGCCCGTAAGCAGGAATTACTAAGTCCTTATTGATAAATACCGTAAACTGCGTCCCTGGCCGGATGGTAATTGTCGGCGTAATTTGCATATCCCTTTCCAACAGTTTCGCGCCAGCCTCCATCACATTCGTGGCTGCGCCTTGCACCGCCATATGGCCGTAGGTCTGGTTGTCACTGTTGGTATTGCCGGCGGCAATTTGCGCTGCGGCCGCAAGCAAGCTTGTCATGACCCCGGCGCCAATCAGCCGCCCGGAGTGATTGTCGACCTGATCGGACAAGCCCGGATACCCGGCCTTGTCGGTTCCTTTTTGACTGTCAATCTCGACGGAATGCCCATCCGGGAAAAGAATACGGGAAAAGACAACTTCAATCCGGTTTTGGCCGTTCTTGGTTTTGCCCTCATAGGCACCAAGCAGCCGTGATCCCTGGGGAATGAGCAAAATTTGGCCGGTCACGCTGTCATAAACATCCTGGCGAACCTGGGCTACGACATCCCCGGATAAATCGGAGTTAATCCCGGTGATAAGGGATACCGGAATGACGCTGCCTGCCAGAAGGGTATTGGGCGCGGCCATTTGATAAGCAGCGGCATGAGATTGACTGGCGCTAACCGTGGCAATCTTTTCACTGTCCGGTGCCGCTTCCGTCTTTGCCAGGGTAAAACGAATGGCACTACTTAACCATTGATTTTTTTCCTGCAGCGGCACATTGCCGGCATTGGCCGGACTGACCCCGCTATACTGTCTTCCGCCATACTGCCCGGTATCAATGACCGAAATTTGCCCCGGCTGCGTCACGGGCGTAACCGTAGCAGTTGCAGCCTTTGATCCTTGTGCATTGCCGGTCTGTACGGCTTTCGCGGAAGTAGATTTCATGGGATAGCCGCCGTAATCGTCCGGCAAGTTACTGGCCGGGGTCTGCTGAGATGTAACCGCCTTGGAAGGCTGAACATCCGCCGGCTTGACGGTTGTCTTACTGCTGAACATCCCGGAAACGAACAAAGTCAGAAGATAAGCAGCGAGCGCAAGCAATAAAAACATCAACAGCGTGTTTTTAAGGCCAACTTTGCGAAAACCCCTGTCACCGTCTTTATTGCCTGTCCCAACGATTACGGCGGCGCTTCTTCCCCCTGCTTGTATCGCGGGAAAAAACTGATTGATCTTATTAGTAAGCACGGTAAAAGGCCACACTATTTTTCTTCCCCCTTCCTGTTGTAAATGGTGATCGACTGTTCTTGCGTGAAATTCAAAATGGCAGTTTTAAATACCCGGTCTACAATGAACCAGCCGTCTTTCACCCGGTAATTGACAAGCGCCGGCTCTTTCTTCTTGTCCTCATTCACAATGTGAATGACCGGCAAATCATTTTTTACGTCCTCCGGCATCGAAATAAAGGTTCTTGTCCCATCATCATAAATAACCTTGGGTATCCAGCCTTTTTTCTTGGATTTCACCTGATAGTTGTAGTTGTAATACAGTGCGGCAGGCTCCGGACTGCTAACCCGCTCCTTCTCTCTTTCAGCCGCTTGTCTCGCCGCATATTCCCCCGGATAGGTCCATACCACGGCTGGAACGTAAGTATCGGTCGCATGCACCAACAGGCGGTAAACCCGAAAGGTTGTCGTGATGATGATATTGGTGGATATTCCGGTCTGCGTTGGCTTAAGATAGACGTGGGGAATTCCCCCCACTGTCGCCGTATCCATCATCCACCGCTCGGTGTCTCCGGCAACAATATTGGTGATGTGATCGCCAAAACACAATTGCAAATCGGTAATGTAACCTGGCTGAGCATTAATTTCATATTGCACTTCCGGCGAATACTCAAAATACGCGACGGACCGGCTGATCTCCGAACTGGCAATGCCGGAAACGCCGGGGGCAAACTCATTCTGCACCGCGGCCCAAGCGGAAGCATGGACCGTAATGAAAAGGATCAACGGCACCAGATACTTGATCATTGCGGACTGCCCCCCTTCGGATTAAGCGCCGCATTCTCTTTTTCATAGGACAAATCCTCAATAATCAGGCCGATAGGATTCTTGTAGTACGCTTCCTTCTTTTTCGGCGGGGTAATGGTAAAGGTGATGTTGCCGCTGTAGGTATTGACGAGCTTTCCCCCTGTGCCGCCGATATAGAAGACCTCTTCCTCCCAACGCACCAGATAAGTATTGCCGTTGGTGTTCGCCATCGGCTGGATGGAAATAATTCTGGGTAAAACCGTCACTTTTCCGAGGCCAGCGGCTTGTTCTTCATTGGCGATCATCATATTCAGTTTCTGGTTGGCCCTGGCTGACAAAAAATTGCTGGCAGCGTTCCAGTTGCCTTTGTAAACGACCGGATCAAGCGGGACTGTCCGGATGTCCCGTATAAATTCACCCAGTAAATAGGTAATTTCAGCCTCCTGCGGACTGTATTTCACTTCGGTAATCGGTCCAATCGCTTCGGTATAGCCGGTTGTCTTGTCCACCCGCACCATGAAAGGGATGTACTCGGAGCGCATTGAGATATAGACGATCCCCAGGGTCATGACCAGGGCAACCAGCACCAGTTTTTGCGTACTCTTTTTCCAAGAATCCCGGTCTTTTGCCACACGTTCCAGCTGGTCGAGGTAAAAGGATCTTCCCTTCAGAAAGGGGTCAAGCCGGTCACCGGCCGGGGAGTAATCTTTTGGGCTTTCCATGGGACAATATCACCTCACTAAAAAATTTGATAAACCGAGAATATAGTGTTATTATTTTTAATAGTATATTACCAAATAATATTACATTTTGCAATATTTATATTGCAAAACACAGGGGTGTTTTTGTGGATTATCCAAAACGGATGAAAGACCTGATGCTGCAGAAAGGAATCACGAACATCTGGGAATTCGCCCGGAACATCGGCCTGCCCGGCCCTACCGTGGACGGGATACTGAACAGGACGCAGCGGTCCAACGGCCCCCGGATCGACACCCTGGAAAAAATCTGCGCCGGGCTTGGTGTCACCGTCGGCGAATTCCTGGGAGAAACAAAAACGGCGGAAGAAACAATTTTCTCCCGCTACCAGCTCAGTGAAGACGACGTGAAGTTTCTCGCCCAAAACATCAGCGAGCCCGGGTTCAGGGAAGCGGTCACGATACTCCGTTCCCTGCCGGCATCGATAAGAGCCATATTCCTTGAAACCTGCCTGAAGCATAAGGGCAATAACTCATAGAAATCAGGCAGCCTATACAAACATACAAAGAAGCTGACTCATTTTTTTTATTGAGTCAGCTTCTTTGGGGAACAACGACAAAATGTAACTTCGTGAGCATGGTGCCAATGAGATTATCTTTTTTTACCTTCTCTTCTTTGCTACACACTCTCAATGTGCATAGGAGACTTTTCATTTATAAGCCGGTTGGTTTTGCGCGCGGTTTCCAGCATGGCCTGACCTCCTTATGTGGCTTGTCTTAGTATGAGGAGACGCCCGGCTTTTTAATGCCGATGTGGTCGTTAATGCCCAAAGGGCGCGAACAAAAAAGGTACAGGCAATGCGCCTATACCTTATTCCTTCGAAGACGACGGAATTCCCTTTAAGTATACTCAATCTCCCGAGTAATTAGTTCATAACAACAATTACTTATATCATTTCAAGTTCGTGCTTAGTTTTTTCGGTGACTACATTACCGGTATTCAAGGTTCCTTTGGGCTCGATAAGAACTAGATGCACCTCGTCGACCGCAACCGGCAGGTGGTCTACTCCCTTAGGTATAACAATCAACTCCCCCTCCTCCAATGAAATATCGCCCTCTCTAAACTTAATAAGCAGCTTGCCTTTCACAACATAGAACATCTCATCCTCATTATCATGGCGATGCCAGTCGAATGCCCCTTTGAATTTTGCCAGCTTAATGTGGGATTCGTTTAACTCCCCAATAATCTTTGGGCTCCAATAATCGTTGAATAACCCGAACTTCTGCGTTAGATTTATTTTCCTCAACACAGCTACCACCTCCATATAACCGAATCAAGGCATCTCGCTATATACTGTTCTTCATCACGAGCCGGTATTATGACCGAGCTTTTCGGCCTTTGCTCTATAGTGGTATTCACTATCTTCCTCTCCCCTCTTAGTGGCCCTTCTTCCGGTTAGGAGCGGCATTCCAGCGATTTCACATATTTTCGGAACCACTCAATCATGAATTCATAGGCATCCAGCCCATAGTGGAGGGTTGACAACTGGAAAAAGCCATCCTTTGGTCCGATATTTGTTTCAAGCTTCGCCAAATAGGCTTGGCGATCGGTCAATAATTGAATAAACTGGGTAACAAGATCAATGCCTTACGTTTAGGCAAGTAACGGAAGAAAAACACCTTAAGCAGGTAGATGTTGCGCGCCGGACGTAGTTCGAAAGGTTCTTCCAGCCATTGAAAGAAGTCCTTTTTCCCTGGCTCAAGAATTTGATATACTGCACATTTGACACCTGAAACTACCTATACCTAATCGAGTCTTGCACCATTTTTATTCAATAGATATCTAACCTCTTCGCCCTTAATATTCCTGAATGCAGTTCCCGACTTCAGCCTTAAATCAGCGGCAATCCCTGCTGCGTGTCCATACTCAAAGCATTGCGCCGTGACCCTTGAGGAAGCAAGTGCTTCGTGCTCCGCAGCCAGGCATCTTCCAGCTACAATAATATTTTCACCTTGAATAGGTACCAACGCGCCATACGGAATTTCATAGTAGTCGTTAACTAGCCACCCTGTTGTCGGTTTTTGACCCGCATGAAGCTCGATAGGCCAGGACGATTTCACGATACCGTCAGAACGCTTTCTTTTATTAACGACATCTTCATTTGTCAACTTCTCGATTCCTACAATTGACCGAGTTTGCCGTACACCGATTTCCACCCCAGTATCATTGACAAAACTCTTCTCACAACCGGGGATATTCTCTTTGAAGAACTTTGCGTAGGCACGAACTTGTTTACGCCCAAGAATCTCCGCTTCAGTGCTGGAAAAAGGATCCAAAGGATTATATTCTTTTCCGGTTCTATCAACAAGCCTAGTCGCATTAACAAGCAACTCATTAGGTCGCGGGGTATCAAATACCCAGATCTTTATTCGAGGGAACATGTATTCATCCTTATGATTTTCGGTATGAAGCATTTCGACAACTTTAGGTGGTGAAATAGTGTCTTTTCCCCAATATCCAAGATATTTCTTTACATCGACACCACCAAGCCTAAAGATCATGGTTGGGTTTTGAATACGCCCATCGTTGCCAAGGGTAAAATCAAATCCCGAAGAGTATACTACCTGCGCATCGCCTGATGCATCTATCGTAACTTTAGACCTTATTACACCAAAACCCGATTTGGAGAATACTATCACGCCTTTTATTTGGTCATCGTCTTTAACCACGCCAACAATATTTGTGTGGTACAAGATACCAGCGTCAGCATCTTGAAGTAGTCCCTCGGCGCTCTCCTTCCAAACTAGTGGGTCATGAGTAGCCAGCCATGTTTTTCCATACCTTTGAGGTTCCGTTAACCCACCACGTTTAGTTAACTCGTTATAAAAACGTTCGGCAAAACCGAATACTATTTTTTCCGGATTATTGTCGTTCTCACTTGTCATAAACGATCCGCATATTGTTCCAGATAATCCTGCAACTGCCGCTCCACCGAGGAAACCATATTTTTCGACTAATATCACTTTATTGCCCAACTTGGCCGCAGTTTCAGCAGCCGCAACTCCAGCCGCGCCACCGCCGGCGACCAAAACGTCAGTTTCCGCTATTACCGGCAAACTAGTAGAACTATTCACTATATAGCTTTGCTTCCAGTTCATAAACTTAACCCCCTAAGTAATTTTTACGTCCATAGGTTAAGCCTCAAACAGTTTAACTTTTTTATACACTGCAAAAGATAATCAAGCTGTTTAAGCGCTTTTTCCACGTCTCCTGTAACCATTACTCTCATTAGATCAATGTGTGCGTAATTGATGTCATAAATCAGTTTTTCGTCTATGTAGTAATTTAAGTAGTAAACCCTCCGTGCCGCAATTTGAAAAGGCGAAATGGCATTAAAGGCAGATGGATTTTTCGAAGCCTTACCTATTAAAATATTAAATTCATTATCAACGTAGACAGCCTTATCGGCATTTCGTTCTTTGGTAGCTTCTTCATACTCTACCGCTAATTCTAATAGGCGCTTCTTATCGTCTTCTTCGAGATACTTGGTGGCTCTCTCGACTATAAGCCTTTCTAATACCGTCCTCACTTCTAATTGCTGCAATAACTCCTCAACGGTAATGTCCTTAATCATTACTCCCTTTCTGGGCAAAGTAACTAGTAAATTGGCAAACTCCAATTTTTTCATCGCTTCTCTTATTGGCATTCTACCAATATTGAGCTTTTTACTAATTTCATTTTCGGAGATTACTTGCCCTGGCTTTAATTGGAGCGAGACTATGTCTTCCTCTAGCAATCGATAGGCTTTTTCGGCCTGGGTAATCGGTTGGTTATTTTGCACAAAAATCCCCTCTTTTTTTGCTATATTACTAATATCACAATAATATAGCAGATCGAGAAAGTAAAGTAGAACCAAATACCCAGGCCATATATTTCACTATTTCTTGAAATCACCTCTTTCTATCAGCATCGAGACGGTAATACCTCCAATCAAGGACCATACCGGGGCAGCTATGCCAAAGAAGTTCACACCAGATAGTGAAATAATCAGCGCGAAAAAAGAACCTGTTTGGAATTTACCTACTGAGAAGGAGTTCTGAAGACTAGTAAGCAGTACATTAATCATTGCTAAGCCGGCAATTGTGTTTATCAAGGCTTTGGGTAATGCAGTAACAAAAGGTACGGCGATACTAGCCAGCAAACCAAAAATTCCAAATATAGCGGCGTTTATCAGAACTGAAGCATAGCGGCTGTCGGGGTCTTTCCCTGAATCTGGCGATGCGCAGATTGCAGCCATAGGTCCAGCTATGTTTACGTTTGTCCCCCCGAAAAAAGATGTTATCATTCCACCTATTCCGCAAGCTGTAGTAATTGAGTTTACAGGAGGTTTATACCCTTGTGACATCAAAACGCCAATCGCTTTGGGCATTTCACCGCAGATAACCAGTAGAGCAAGGGGTATAGCGACAGATATAACAGCACCGATGGTGAAGGTCGGCATTTCCATCTGAGGTAGTATCACTGCTGTAGAGGAATGACTTAATTGAAACTGATTTGTAATAACTGCGACCAGCCCCGAAATAACAAATGCCACTAAGATCGGGGGAACTTTGTCCCGATAACGATAAGTTAGAAGATATACGCCAATTGCCGTACCGGAAACTAACGGTGAAGCTTTTAGCGAAGTAATCATTCCTATACCGAAGCTCATCAGCACACCAACAATCATCGCCAATACTATCGGCAAGGGGAATAACCTGATGACCCTGCCCATTAAACCGGATGCACCCAGAAGAAAGACTATTACCCCCGCGACAAAGTAAGCGCCAATCATATCACTAAAAGGAAACTGTTTTAAAGAAATTGCCACTAAAGCCGCTCCGGGTATTGACCACGCACCTGGAAGGGGTTGCCGGTACTTTATCGTTAAAATTAACCCAACCACAGCGCCAAAAAAGAATGTTGAAAAAATCCAGGAAATTATTTTAGCCTCGGGCAAATTGGCGCTTGTTCCAGCTCCTATGATGATTAAAGATGTCGTAATCCCAAAGATACCTGATAACAAACCGGCACTGACTGTATTAACATTTAAATTCTTGGGCAAGTCTTTTAAGTTCTGAACGAAGCAGGTATTTTCCATAGTGAGCACTACCTTCCCTAATCTTTTATTACTGACGGCAACGATTTGGTTAGCTACGCAATTATTTCGACTATAGGCAACAACCCCTAATTCATGAAATATGATCTCGCCTCTAATATATGATTAATATATCAGCTGATATATTAATCATATATTATAAATTTTAAAAATTCAACCAGTTTTTTATTGAATTTACCTTTGTCTTTTCCCACCCATTTAGCAAATCGGTTATCTAAATCATCTCTTGCCTCTAATCTTCTTCCGCCATTGCAAGTAATTCGATAGGGTCCGTTATTTGCGTAAACAAAAACCACAGCGCGAGCAAACTGCACTGTGGTAATATGTCTTGATGTAACTCAATTTCATGTGTTCCTATCGATAATTAGCTTTCAGTTTCATTTACTTCTGCGATTACAGAAGTTTTCACCGAGTTTTCTTTTAACCAGGCGGAAAATTGGGTTTCGTCAATCTCTCCAGCCGCCAGCGCCAACACGGCCGCTGCCGCGTCAGCCTCCGGCGCATCCAGTTCCCAGCCATTGAGCGCGAGAAACATATAAGCGGCAAGGAAGCCCGTGCGCTTGTTCCCATCCACAAAGGGATGGTTTCTGACAATGCCGGTCGCATAGGCGGCGGCAAGCTCGAAGGCGGACGGCTTTTCATATTCGGCCAGGTTTTTCGGCCGCGCGAGCGCGGAGGACAACAGGCCGGAATCCCGAACGCCCTCCGCGCCGCCATGCTCTGCCAGTTGCTCATCGTGAACGGCAATAATAACTTCTTCTTTAAGCCAGCGCCATTTCATTTTGCCAAAGCTCGCAAAGCGTTCCGATATTTCGCCATGCCCTTGCTTGCCACGGCAATTTGTTCCTCAAATTCAGGATCGTAAGGCGTCACCGTGAAGCCGTCTTTGGTTTCCGTCAAAAACACCTCATCCCCTTTTTGCACTTTGAGCCGGTCGGCAACTTCCTTCGGCAAAATGAGGCCAGTCGAATTGCCAATCTGGGTAATTCTCGCTTTCATCGTATCGCCCCCTTGTGTTATAACTAATGTTATAACAGGCTATGGCTATTGTCAAGCACGGTTTAGAATAGTATGGAAAACGGAGAATACTCACTTTAGGAAACACAACCCCTGAAGCCAGGAAGTGCCCGGCTTTCAGGGGTTGTTAAAAATTATTCGTGTTTCCTTGAACCCCAAGCTACCCGTCCAATATCGCCATTTTGTTCCATGATGGACAGCTAGGTTCCGGGAATGTCTTTCTTCCCCAAGACCGACGTTAAAAGCGTCCCAGAATTTTCTAATATGATTTCTTTTATTTGATCTACAAAATTCACAGGCAACACCCTTTTTACATTTATGCTTATATTGCAGATCAAATAAGCATAAATGTAAAATATTATTTGTCGGGGTACCACGCCGAATCAATGCTCCCTAAACCGAGCTGGACTTAGGGCGTATGCGTCTAGAGTGTTGCTAGCAGTCGCCCCATGATCTATATGTAACATAGACTCATTGTGTTACTTTAGTAAACTAATTGTTCCCACGATCAAGAGGAAACAGCTTAGTTTGGCCTGGTAATGAATGTAATAGAAGTAGACTCTATTACGGATAATATATTACTTTTATTTTCCTGAGCACTCGTGAAATATCCATCAGCCATTTCTTATTCCCTCCCAAGGCCCCAGTTACGGTCTGGATCCGACCGGCGGTTGCCCTTGTAGATGCTTTCGGTGCCTTCTGAATGCTTCTGACCGTCGCTCCCAGTCCATAAAATAGCCACGGCAGTGTCGCTCGACTTGCCGCTGTTGCTCTTGTGGACAGAGACCGACTTCGCGACCTCGATTCCGGCAAGCGTCAACTTTCGCTCGCCGTTTATTGGGCCGAACTTGCTCCAGAAGACAGAGTCGAGAAGTTCGTAGCTGAAATCCTTTTCCTCGATATTGCCCGGGTTTTCCAGCAGGAATTCCCTTCTCGCCTCTTTTTCGGACGCTTCGATTGCTGCCTGCTTGAACATTGGGCCGCTCGCCGCGTACTTGAGTAGTTCCTGCTGAGGTTCCCCGGCTTTATTGCCGAGTTTCATCTTAAGTGCTTCGGTATTGTAGAGGCGAATAAGCGTCTGTGCTCCTTCCGGGGTGATGCGGATGACCTCACTCATCCCCGATTGGTCCTCGACAAATAGCTCCTTCAACTCTTCGGCCTTATAGACGACCGTGCCTATTTGTCCTGTTGGCTCTTGCAAGAAGTCGCCCTCGACGGCGACCCTTATCTGTGCCTTGGCGTTATTCGGAGCCACACCTGGCAGTAGCTTGAGCGCCTCAGTGAGCGACATGTATTTCAAGTTCTCTCTCCTTTTGTCCAGAAGAATGTCCAAGGCGTCCTTCGTTTCCGGGACAGCCTTCCTTACCACAGATTCCCTAAACCCACATGATTGTCCGTTATTCCGGGATTTTCGATATCGATGATGAGAATCCTGCGGAACACGGTCATTTTATTGTTTAAATGCTAAGCAATACATAGTGCGAACACATCTTTTGAATAAGACATTAATATAATCAAGATTAAACAATTTGTTTTACTCTTAGCTCTCTCAATATTTTGGCCAACTCGTCCACATAGCGGCCTTGGTTTCCATTACCGGCAAAAGGAATAGCAAATCTTATCGCGTTGTCAAGTTTAGCTCTGTCACAGGCTTCGCGTACATAGTCCTTTATACTGAGCAAAATCGCGATGACAACATCCGGCTTGTACTCCGCCAACCTTTTGGCCAACTGAGGGACTCCCGCCTGCCAGCAAGACTTTCTCTCCGTCTTGCCCATGGCATCCACGGGCATCAGGCAAAGATCATCAAGATAGCAACCTTTGGCTTCGAAGTAGTCCAGAAAATCATAACCAGATATACCCACTGCGTCATCAAATACCCGGGCGAACGCCTTCTGAGTGTAGCCGCATAAAGTATCCGCTTTATAAAAAAAGGTACCGGCATCAGGAGCCGACTCCCCTACCAATAGCACTTTTATCCTTTCCGGTTTATAACTTAACCGTATCTGTTCTATAGATTTGTCCGACACCGAAATCACCTCATCTAATTATCATTCAATCCAAATGCGCGACTACCAAGCTTTTTCTTAATTATACCTTCGAGTCTAATAACATCATCTTTTAATGTAGCATTTGGTAAAACACTCAAGATGCTGAATTGGAAGTTCTTATATCTTTCCGGTTCCCTATTTATGAGTTCGATAAGGTTTTTATTATTACCATGCTTCGTAGCCACGTACGTACCCCATCTTCCCCATAGACCCTCTTGCCCATAAGCTGACCCCACATACTGTTGTCCATCGGTATTATCAAGAATTAGATATACTCCATAGATATTGGAAAGCATCATCTTCCACTGGCGATTAGCTTCAGCATTTTGAATAACTTGTTCCAATTCATCAAAACTTAATAAAACGTCTTGATACCCAGGAAATTCTTTTAGAAATCCGGCTGATCGGATTTCTACGACTTCTTTTCTCAGATCCTTTTGGCACCAACTAATCGTTGCTTTGCCCCAGTTGCGTATTCCGGCTTATCCGGACGGCGAATCCGGCAACATCCGGACAGCGTTCCGGCAACATCCGGACACTTGTCGGGCAGTTAGTTCTTAGTTGATCTAAACCGGTCCGTCAGGCGTTGCCAATCATTTTTTCGGCCATGACCTCCCGCATGGACTTTTTGGAGTCCAGCGTCAGGATATAGGCGTTATGTATGACTCGATCCATAACGGCATCGGCAATCGTGGGATCAGGGAATAAGTCGTACCACCGGGTGTGGGCGATCTGCCCCGACAGAATGGTGGAGATTTTATTGTACCTGCTTTCGGCTATTTCAAGAATATCCCTGCTTTCTTCAAGTGTGTATGCTTTAAGACCGATATCATCTAAGATCAAAAGTTTGATGTGTTGTAGTTGAGCCATGAATTTGGAATACCGGTGTTCGTTCTTGGCATCCTGGATCTCCAGCAGCAGTTCCGGAATCCGATAGTATTTGACGGTCCACTCCTGGCGACAGGCGGCACTGCCTAATGCACAGGCAAGATAGGTCTTACCGCTGCCGGTTTTGCCGGAGATCACGATGTTGAGCTTTTGCTCAATAAACGAGCAAGTAGCCAGTTGGTGAATCATCCTTTTATCGATGGACCGATCTGCCGTGTAATCAATATCTTCGAGAAAAGCATTCAGCCCAAGATTGGCACTTTGTAACAGCCGTTTGATCCGGGCGTTTTTCTTTGCCAGCCATTCTTTTTCCACCATCATTCCGAGCCGGTCTTCAAAGGTCAGCTCCCTTAGCGATGAATCCGGTTCGCTCATCATCTGAGCCATGACTTTCAGCTTCATATCGCGAAGTTTTTCCACCGTGGGATTGTTAAACACGGAGACCACCTCCCGTGTAAGCACTGCTGCCTCGGACATGATCATGCCGGATAATGATTTCGGGATTCTTTTGCGGCCCCTTTGTCGTTACCTGTTTGACGAGGATGGCA
>JARLHX010000037.1 GCA_031292035.1 Negativicutes bacterium
CGAAAGGTGCAGATAATTCTATATTTGGCAAACTTATCGAAAGGTAAGGGCGCAAAGCTATGGGTCTAAGGGCTGACGCCTATGACTGCCAGGTTGCGACTTTTTGTAAAAGAGTACGACTTGCTGGTCCGGCGCGGAGCCTACCTGATGCAGGTCTTTTTTGACAACTGGAAGTTGGAGGCGAGATTTAAAGATATCGAGGCTATGAAACAGCAAGGAGGAAAGTTGACAAGTTGGTACAGGGGAAACCATAGCCAAAATGTGGTTGGGTTTGCCGGGGGAATGATTTATCTGGTTTAAGGCGCATGAAGCAATGAAAAATCGAAAGGGGTATATTCAATGAAAAGAACAACCTTGTTCACTTTAGTTTTAGCGGCAATATTTGTGATGCAATTTGGCGCATCGGTGACTCACGCACAAGTAGGTCCGGCTCTGCTTGATCCTAGGGATGGAATGTATCTTACCAGAATCATCAATCTGACAGGTGAGCAGCTATCCATCGCTGTTGCCAATGATACTTCCAACCCTGCTTTGACGAACACCGCCTGGCCTCAGTATTATTCAACTAATATTCCTGCAGGTAATAATCTGCTAATCAATCAGCAGAATATTTTTACGCCAACACCGATAAAGCTGGACACGCTGGTACAGCATAATCCGCAAAAAACGTACGCCATTCCTGCCGGCAATGCCTATTGGGAAGGCATGATTAATCTAACCCCAATCATTCCTGCTTCGAACGAGAATACTACCTATACTACCTATTCCGGTCACTTTAGCCAAGCGCAAAGGCTGACGATAACGACAGTAAATAATCAAAGCTCTATTCTAAATGGCGCCTATATTCAATTTGGCTACAATTATCAATCGACACAAAAAATTCTTTGGAATAAAATATTTGACTTTGCAGCTGCTACCGTCAAAAACGCGGCGAATATAGCGGCAGCTTGTGAAGACGGAGATGCCAAGGCGGGTATATCGGCTGGCGCATCGGAGATCAAGTCTGTTCTTAGCGCCTTTCAAACAAGTCCAATCACCGCTTCGTTGAATTCTGCAACAACACTTTCAGCACAACCGGTAACATCACAAACATCTGAGTTCACTAATCAGGTTACTACCAATTATGCACAGGCAATGGCGTTCTTCACGGCTTCTGGCGGCGGATCATGTATTACTGAAATGTCCTCACAAAATCAAGTTTACACCCTGGCGTCAGCCCAGCAAGTGGTAGTCAAACTTACCGCCTCAAACAATACGGTTAGATATTTTACAGCACCAGCTTATTATATTTACATTAAAAATGTTGAAGCAGCGAATCCAGGGGATATCAATGAATGTACCGTCGCAATCGTGGACGGTTGGGTATATAATCTGGCGGTAGGAATGTATAATGCAACCCAGCAGCCAGGGGCCACCGCCCAAACCTTAACAACCTTACAAGGCTTCACCCCGTTGCAACTGATGTATTACGCCGGCAGTACAGTTTCGCCAGTGGCTTCAGCTACAGCTGCGACCCCAAATCCATCTGTTGCTATAGCTGTCCCCGCGGGGGCAAAAGCGACGAAACCGGTTACGATTACTAATGTAGCTATATCTTATATAGGAGGCTAGGAATCATGAAAAAAGTAAATAAATTATTCATCCTATTGGCTTTTGCGATTGTTTGCCTGATGCCGATCAGAGCGCAAGCGTGGATTCAACTTGATGATGGCAGCTATAATTGCCTGTTCAATGGTGCGGCTCCGGTCAACTATAATACAGGTGCTGTGCTTATATACCGCGGTTGGCACACCTCACTAGGTTATTCGACGGAAATGATAAAGGCCATACCGCATATGAACATCATAAATCTCACTGGACAAACCCTGCAAATTACTAAGGCAACAGGCGTTTTTGCTGTTCCCAATATGGTTGGCCAGGTTGCCCTCATGAGAGAAAATACTCCGACTCAGATCTATGCCTATTCCTTTGATTTAGTAGGGGTAGGATCGGATGATTATAATAATAGCCCCGGCCCCAATAATGGGGGCACTGAAAAAGGCGATCCCGAGTGGGTTAACGGGCTAAACAACGCGAAAAGTGCCAGTGATTTGACCATGTCAGTCGGAAGTAATGCTTTTGATCTCCACATTGATTGGGGGAGTAATTATAATGGCTGGGAAGTTGGTAATGCCGATCTGGTGACCATGTCTCTCCATGATAGTAATAGTGGTAAATATGCCTCTTACCTCGTAAACAACAACACCGTTAATCGGGGGATGGTATATTTAACCGGCTATACGGACTCGAGTGGCAAGGCTTTTGAAGTGTTTTTGGTGGCAGGCGATCGTATCAATATTACCTTCTTAGTCAAATATAAAAATACGTAGTTCCGGAAAATCATCAACTGAAGGAAAAGATATAGCCACCACCTGACATGGTGGCTATATCTGGGAAAATGTCACGGACAAGATGGAAAATTTTTTGACCTTGCAATTTTCGGCGCAGCCTTCTGCAAAAACTGTCATGATAAAGGAGCAGGGATATGAAAGAATTATCTAGGCGGACTTTCATTAAGTTGGGATTATCCGGAGCGGCTATGATGACATGCGGTTCGCTGCTACCAGGTGGTAAATGGCTACACCCTGTGGAAGCTATGCCCAATCCGGTTAATGCGCAAACCTGGACATTCGCCATGATCAGTGATACCCATGATAGTGACATGCTACATACCAAGACAGGGGTTACTGCTTATCTTAGACCTATTATCAGCTATATTGTTGAAGAACACCCTGATTTTGTTTTGCAAACAGGAGATCTGATTACCGGAGCACAGACCTTGATAACTTCATCGGCATTTAAAAAATATGACATGCAATACGCTACTTATAAGCAAGTGACGACCCCCCTGGCCAGCGCAAATATTCCGATATTCGTTGTTCGGGGCAACCATGATTACGGTCTGCATAATGAGGATTCAGAGCTAACCAAGGCATATATGGCGAATATAGCCGGTGCTATGCCGCAGAACGGGCCGCCGGATGCCAAAGGATTATCCTATAGTTTCGTACACAAGAAAATAAAATTCATAATGATCGACCAATACGTAAAGACGTCCAGCGGAATTGTTACGTTGCCCATGGACTGGATAAAGAACGAACTGGAAAACAGCCAAGGGGCGGAACATATCTTCGTCATGAGTCATAGTCCGGCCTATACCCCCGATACGACTGCGAGCAGCAAGATAGCTCAATTTAATTTGTTTGATCAGACTAACCTGCGTGATCAATTTTGGAAGCTGTTGACTGATAAGCGAGTGACCGCTTACGTTTCCGGACACGAGCATCTCTATTTCCGTGGTCAGGCGAACGGGCTACCGCAAATCGTTATCGGCAATTTAGGCTGTAATAGCAGCTATAACCCCGCCACCGTGGACAGCCGGCTGACCAACGTATTTCCGGTCACCCCTGTACCCCAATCGGCGTGTCGCCCCGGGTACAGCATTTTCACGGTAGACGACAGCAAGAATTCGATCGCGGTCACGGAGTACTGGTTGGATCAGAATAACAATAAATATGTATATGATACGTATTCTCTTATTTCGTAGATCCTGATTTGGTTCGGAAATGTTAGAAGAAGTATTGTGGAAAAAAGAGTGTATAAGGGCAGTGCCCTGTTGTCGGATAGATAGCAGGGCACTTTGCATATCTGCTTTTGGGAATCTATGGCAAAGGTTTTTGGAAAGTGTTGTTGAATGTTATAGGAAAATGTCCTCTACACCGACACGGAGGACTAAACCTACACTGCAAGAAGAAAAACCAGTCAAATAATTAGACTCTGGATGGGTGAAAATTGTTGAAAAAACCAGTAATCATAGGTATTGTGCTAAGCACGTTGGCTCTAATTGGCAGTTTGGTTGCTCAGCCTGTTTTCGCGAGTGATGAAACACCGGTTTCCCACGATCTGCAGATATCTGGTCTCTATGTTCTCGATTTACATTTACTTGACAAGTATCCGGACCGGGTGCAATTTTTTAAAAACCAGAAGGTCGTTTATGACAAAGATACTACTGACTTTAATGAAACCATTTGGCTTAATATGAAGATGCAGATTGATCCAAATTGGGCAGCGTATGCAAGAGCTGATCAAAATTTTGCCGAACACCCTAATATTTTTACCGTTGACCAGTCTAGGTATATCAAGGGTGGAGACAAAAGTGTAGGATATTTGGATATGTATGGCGTAACATACGAAAATAGAGCCACTATTGCAAAGATTGGCCGTCAAGATTTGAAATTAGGCCCCCTGGGATTGTTGGCTGATACTACGATGACTATTGGCGATTCAAACGTTTACGGTGTCAGTATGTCAACACAACAAGGAAAAATGACTTATAATGGTTTGTATGCTAGTCAAGTCGACAACAATACCCCAAGAAATTATGAGAATCAGATATGGTCCGTAGGAGCCTCTTACGCGGTTGACAAAAAGGTAACTATCGGAGCATACTATGCTTTTAAAAACAATGCAAGTGCAGCCCTTAATTGGGGTTCTAAAACTGCAAACTACACTGAAGTGAACCTAAATTACGCAGCTATTGTGCCTAATGTCAGCTTTACCTGTGAAGTCGCCTGGACAAAAAATGATCCATTTGTTAGCGGGCTGCCTGGATCATGGTTAGCCTCCTTTCCTTTCGGCACAATCAGGTCATCTGCTTATCAGCTGGCGTACCGATTAGATCGCAAAAATGTCCTGAATGTCGGGACGGTTTCAATCCCCTTTTTATCTGGAACTGGAATGTCTACTCTCTCTCCCAAGGCGAACTTCATCGACTTCCAGCACTCAATTAACAAGCAGGAAATGGTGGAAGTATATTATAAGGCTGGCAGATACGATTTTCCTTCAGCTCTTTACCAAATCTATGGAGCTGGTCCTTATCCCGAAAGATACTCGCGTATTACATACTGGCGTCGGTTTTAGTTGTAGACATGAATCGCGGCATCTTTTCTTTCCGGGGATGCGGCAGTCAGGCAGGTTGTGGCTATCGCCGTGCTTTTTTTCAGCCTAACTCAATGCACATTGAGTCGGTAGTAAGACTGCAAAATAGACACGATGAGCTTTCTATCGTGTAGTATAATTAATTCATAATCTGATATAGGCATGGCTAGCTTAACTAACTTACACCTTCTAAGTCCACGCTTAGTTATGGAGAAGAGGACCAATTGACTCTAATCATGACGGAGGGGAAAATTATGCGACGAAGAAATTATCTTATGGGTATTGCTTTTCTCATTTTCACAGCTGCTTTCGCAGTATATGGCATGAGATCCGCGGATGCTGCCGATACTAATGTTCGCGATGGAAGTGGTTTCTTCAGCGAATGGAACCCCACATTTGTAACCGTTACTTCTCCTGCAAAGGCCAGCGTGATTGAACTCGGGACAGAGCAGAAAATTGAGTGGGATTATAGTGGGTATCCAGGTTATAAAGTAGAGATACTTCTGTTGAAAAAAGGAAAAACAGTGTTAACAATCGCTAAGGGGATCCCTGTTATCAAACAAAGTTTTTCCTGGAGGATATCCTCTGATTTGTCGCCTGGAGAATATCAAATACGTATTAACTTTGAAGATAAGTTTGCCGGGGGAGTTTCAGAATATTTCAGCATCAAATAGAGGATATGGGAGAAACTTTTAAACCAAGTGTGTGAGGAGTGTTGCTTGTGAAGGTCCTTGGTATTAACGGAAGCCCCAGGAAAAACTGGAATACGGCGACCTTACTCAAAACAGCTTTGGACGGGGCGTCCTCACAAGGCGCTGAGACAGAAATGATCCACTTGTATGATCTGAACTTTAAAGGCTGCATCAGTTGTTTTGCCTGCAAGCGTAAGGGGGGAGAAAGCTACGGGAATTGCGCCTATCGTGATGACTTGACGCCGATCCTAGATCAGATTAAAGGCGAGGCTGACGCCCTGCTCCTCGGTTCACCCATCTATTTGCACACAGCCACCGGTGAAATGCGATCATTTCTCGAACGGTTGTTATTTCCAAACCTGGTTTATGACGGCAAGCACTCGTCACTTTTCGGGAAAAAGATCCCGACCGGTTTTATTTACACCATGAACGTGACTGAGACGAGATTAAAAGAACGGAATTATGAGGAACAACTGGGATTGACACAGATGATGCTGGCGAAAATCCTGGGTTCCGCAGAGATGCTGCTTGTTACTGATACATACCAGTTTGATGATTATTCCCAGTATGTTTCATCAGGATTTGACCCTGACCTTAAAGCGAAAAGACGAGCCGAGGTTTTTCCTGCTGATTGTCAAAAAGCATTTGATCTGGGGGTCAAACTTGTCACCGATAAGATTCAATAGTTGCAATCCATGGGGATGATGGCACGCTCCGCATAGGAATCGAAAAGCAAGTGCAGCTATTCAGTAAAGCTCAATAACAAAGAAAAAAGCAGACCATTTGGTCTGCTTTTTTCTTTGAGGTGTTCCTGTTTTGAGACCAAGGCAAATGGTTCGTGAAAAATTAGAAGATTGCCATCCTGGGAAGAAGAATACAATAGAGTAAAACGAATCAACGGAGGGGGCGTAAAATATGAGGCTGAAGACTTATGGCAGAATTTTAACTGTTTGGGTGGTGCTCATGGTAATGGCGGTTTCCACAGCCAGCGCGGCCAGCGTCGAAGAGAGACGAGACGCAATTCGCAAGGCATCGCAGCAGACACTGGAACGGCTTTATAACATCCATTCCACAGCCAGAAATGCGATTGAGAATGCAGCAGGTTATGCCGTGTTCAGCATCTCGGATGTCAAGATCGTCTTTTTCGGAGGCGGCGGAGGAAAGGGCCTGGCGGTGAACAATGCAACCGGACAGGAAACTTTTATGAAGACCGGTGACATCCAAATAGGCCTGGGACTGGGTATCAAGAAATTTGACGTGGTATTTGTTTTTGAAAGCGAAAAAGCGCTTGCTGACTTTGCGAATAATGGCTGGCAATTGGGCGGCCAAGCCACCGCTGCGGCCACGGACAGCGTGAGTGGCGGTTCGCTGGAAGGTGCTGTTTCTGCCGGGCCGGACATGTGGATGTATCAACTCACTGACAAGGGATTGGAACTGAGTCTGACAGTGCGGGGAATCCGCTACTATAAGGACAGTGAATTGAACTAAATCGCCAGGAGGACCGAGGACAAAGGGCGGCAGAGAGGTCGCATTTAGAGAGCTGCATACTTGCGACTTATAGCGGTATGATTAGGGAATGAAATTTGTTTTTTTGCATAAAATTCTCCTAGCACACTAAAGTGAAAAACCAAAAAGAGAGAGCATTGAGGGTTACGTAAATAAAAAGAGCTTTACATGATCCATTTGTCTGTATTATGATAATATTCAGAATAATACAGAAACTAAAAAAATGCCTGCTTTTTCACCTTATGGGTGTGTAAATAAAAAAGTAAAAAGGGGGATTTTTTTATGTATTTTACCAAGCAGAAACCAAGTTGGTGTCTCGTAACTGTTTTTATTATGCTGCTCATTTTGGCGATCGGTGTTCCGGCTTTTGCCAGCGTCCAGGAACCCCAGGATACGTTGTTTCAGGTATCGACGTTAACTGGATTGGAACATGGTGTTTTCTATCCTACCACCACGGTTGGCGATCTGAAGCAGCGTGGTGATACAGGGGTTGGCGCGTTTGAAGGCATGGACGGAGAACTTGTTCTCATTGGTGGTAAAGTGTTTAACGCAATGTATGATGGTAAGGTAGTAGCGGTCGTGGATGATAAAACGCCGATTACCTATGGAGCTGCGGCCTTCATGAATCCAAATGAAAAAAGCGCTCTGCAAAATATCGCCAGTTATCAAGCCCTCCAGCAGAAACTAGATACCTTGTTGCCCAATCCAAACATATTCTATGTCTTTAAAATCCATGGTACTTTCAGCTATTTGAAAGTCCGTAGCACCGCCAAACAAGAATTGCCCTATCCCGGGTTAGATTCGGTCATTAAAAATCAGTCCGTCTTTGAGTTTTCCAATATTACCGGCACATTAGTAGGTGTTCGTTGTCCGGCGTACATAAAAGGAGTTTATGCTCCTGGGTATCATCTCCACTTTATTAGTGATGATCTTCAGAAGGGCGGACATGTGCTTGACTTGTTCGTCGCCGATGCCGAGGCGCAAATCGGTAATCTTACCAACCTGCATTTATTGCTCCCGAATGGCCCGGGTGCCAAAGCAATCGATCTTTCGATAAAAGCAAATTAAGAATGTTAATCGTGTTTACCCAGGGGCCGGTTCGAATCCGTTTTGGCACAAAGTAAACAAAAGGGCTTGCAGAAATGTAAGCCCTTTTGTTATGTGCAATTTCCTTTATTGAATGTAGTTTGAAATTGTACTAACAACTTAAATTCACCTCATTCGCCCAAATAAAAGGTAAAAAAATATATTTATGGAATATATTGGAATAAATGCCGCGGCCGAGGGAGTCGAATTTATGCTAATGATCAAGGATAATTTGATCAGAATTGTCATTAATATGTGGGCTTTAAGCGGGATTTTGCTTTTGTGTGGCAATTCACTCCAACATTTGGCATGGAGCGGTTTTATCGACCATACTGGAGAAGTGAATTTTGTTTCTGTTTCTTGGCTGTTATACGACGGACATCCTCTCTACACGGCACTGGATGCGCCAGAACGTTACAGTCTTGAACATGGGCCGATTGCTTTTCTAGTAATCGGTGGAATAATGAAGGTCTTCGGCCATAGTCCATATACCGCAAAACTGGTTAGCTTTCTATCTGTGATCACCATAATCATCATTTCTTATCTGTGGTTCACAGAATTCTTTCGCAAAGAGATCGCTTTTTGGTTGTTAGGGTTAGAAGCCTGGCTTTTGTCCAAGTGGTACTATGTGTATCTCGCCCGTACCGATATATTGATGATTCTTTGTATGACAATAAGCCTCTATTTTGCGACAACAAGAAAAAGTCGTTTAGCCGTGATTCTTGGCACTTCCATTCCGTTGGGCATTATTATAAACCTCAAGTTCCACGGTATATTTTATGCTCTGCCGATATTAGTGCTAATTTTAAAGAAACAGGGGTGGAAGGCGCTTTTCACCGATTGCCTGCTGATTGCCTGCGTGGCGACCATTCCTTTTCTATTGCCTAATATTTCGTTGCTAAACTATATTGCTTGGGTAAAAGAGGCGACTGTTCACGGTTTCAGTGATCAAATTATCAAAGGGAATTTATCAATGGCGTTTTTGTTGCTTTTAGTGCCGGTTTCCATCCATCTTTATTTCGGCAGTAATCCCCTTGTCGTTATTAAAAGAAATGGCTTGTTTTTAGGGGTGACGATCATTTCAATAGTTATAGTCTCGCTGATAGGAGGAAAGAATGGTAGTGGAAGCCATCATCTTGCTCCTTTTGTTCCGCTTATCATTTATTTTATTATTGTCGCAGGTTCCCCTGTGTCCAGTATCTTTTTCATTCCGCGCCATCAGTTCAACCGCTTACTTTTGCAGCAAATAAACCGCGGTCTATTGCTGCTAATTTTCCTCACTACTTTTTTAAATGCTATTAATGCGCAAGGTCGCATGATGCGCTATTCTTGTCCGGCCTATTCTGTTAGTGCGAATATGCTATCGGAATTGCAGGATATTCAGGCAAAATATCGGGGATTATCAATGATGATTGGCTATGGGGAGAATCACACCAATAAAATATATGACCAATTGATACCCTTGTTGGTGGTTGGCGGAAATAAATACTTGTTAGATTATTCGGCTCTTAGTGATATGAAAGCGTCGGGGTTGCCGATACCAGAATCAACCAAGCGGAAGATGGATGTGGGGGAAACAAGGATATGGCTGATTCCGGCCAATAACATTCCTTTTAACCAAGACATATTTGATGAGCTTTTTCGTTTGGCTTTCCGGCGCAATTATGTACTGATCGAGAAGACCCAGTATTTCGATATCTGGCAGTATAGTGGCGAGGGGAAATGGATTGTCGAGAAGTGATGTGCGGGTCCAGCCGATAGGCCAGAAGACGGAATCATGGCACATATTACTCATGACGTCGTAGGTGGTAAATAAGTTTCGTTTTGTTGCTCTATTGTACCGTACTTATATTTGCAAAGCAGCAGAGCTCTGATAAGCTGTAAGTTGACGCTAGTGTGTTTATTATGCCGGAATCCAGGGTCTGTAGTGATGCAGACCCTTTTGGTTGGTGTTTAGCGTTTCTGTTACCTGTTGAAGGATGACTCTGGCCAGGCTTTATTGCGTGGAGGGTTGGAATTGGAATGGCAATAGTGGTAAGATTATACTATCCCCGAAATTGATGGAATATAGTGTTTTCAACTACTTTTTGAGTAAAGGGAGGTTGTTTATGGAAACAGAGAAACAGTTTCGTGTGCCTTGGTATGGTTATGTGGCGCTTATTTTCGCGATTGTCTTTTTTTCCGGGATCTTTGCCGGAGTCCAAGGGGGGTGGGCTGCTCTAGATTTCAATATTATTAACGGTAAATTCGGTACGATGAAGGATGCAGCGAAAGCGTCCTATGCCGGGATCGGCGGCGAGGGTGCCCGCGACGGGTTCTTGTTTGCCATAGGATTGATACCTGGGGTGATGCTTGCGCTTGGTATTGTTGAAGTTGTCGACCACCTGGGCGGGTTAAAGGCGGCGCAAAAGCTCCTTACGCCCATCCTTCGGCCACTTTTAGGTATTCCCGGGATTGCCGGCCTTGCGCTGGTATCCAGCCTCCAAAGTACAGATGCCGGAGGCGGGATGACAAGGGCTCTCCGGGAAGATGGCCATATTAATGAAAAAGAGCGTACAATTTTTGCAGCCTTTCAGTTTTCTGCCGGTGGCACCATCACCAATTATCTATCGATTGGTTCGGCGATTTTCTCGTTTATAACGGTGCCGATTATCCTGCCGCTGATGGTGATGTTCGCCTTTAAAGTATTTGGGACTAATTTGATGCGCCTTTACTTAAAACTGGCAGTAAAGGGGGATATCGAGTGAATAAGACCTTGACTGATGTTTTTGTTGACGGCGCTCGAAAGGGCTGGAATATCGGCGTCAATAGCATCATCCCTAACGTACTGATGGCATACGCCCTGATTCAAGTGCTTCGGGTGACAGGGGTGCTGGACCTTCTAGGCAATGTCTTTGCCCCTGTCATGGCGATCTTCGGCCTTCCCGGCACGGCGGTTATGGTGCTGGCTGGAGCGTGGCTGTCGATGGGCGGCGGGATGGGAGTAGCGGCCAGCCTGTTCGCTACCGGAGTACTCAATCCTGTTCATCTTACCATTTTGCTGCCGGCCATCTTCCTGATGGGCGCACAGATTCAATACATGGGCCGGTGCCTTGGGACTGCCGGTGTTCAGTCGCGTTTTTACCCGGTGTTGTTTGCCATTAGTATCATCAATGCGATCTTGTCCATGCTAATCATGCGTATTTTTGTATAGGGGGTATTTCAGTTGACTATTTCATCACGTGTGAACGAACTGTGGGACGATCTTCATGCCATGCCTGAGGTCGGCTTCGAAGAAATTAAAACATCCGGTTATCTTGCTGAAAAATTGCGCGCCGCAGGCTACCAAGTCAGAACAGGGGTGGGCGGCACAGGTGTGGTTGGAACTTTGCAGAGCGTCAATCCGGGGAAAGTGGTCGCCTTACGCGCCGATATGGATGCCTTGGCCCACACCATTGCCGGCAAAGACTGTGCGCTGCATTCCTGCGGCCATGATGCTCATTCGGCGATGGTGCTGACTGTGGCTGAGGAGATCGGCCGGCGGGGACTAAAAAGCGGGACCCTCAAGATTCTTTTTCAGCCAGCCGAAGAAATCCTGGGCGGTGCCCTCAAGATGGTTGACGATGGTGCCATTGATGATGTGGATGTGCTGCTTGGAATTCACCTGCGGCCCATACAGGAAGCCAAACTGGGGCAGGCGACACCTGCGCTTTATCACGGATCGAGTTATATCATGGAGGCCAACCTCAAAGGGATGGCGGCCCACGGCGCCCGGCCCCACCTTGGAGTAAATGTTATCGATGCGGCGGCGGCGGTAATCGGCGCTGTGAATGCCATCCATATGAATCCGACCATTCCTTCTACCGTAAAAGTTACAAAACTGCAAGCCGGCGGGGCGGCTTTAAATGCGATCCCGGAAAGTGCCTATATGGCACTCGACCTGCGGTCTCAGGAAAACCCCCTGATGGAGGAATTGATCAAAAAGACCACACGGGCGATCGAGGCGGGTGCTGCCACCGTTGGAGCCGAGGCAACCATTAAAGTGAAAGGCGGCGTTCCTGCTGCCGAATATGACAAGGAAATGATCGAACTTGCCAGAAGGGCCATCACAGCCGTACTCGGGTCGGAGGGGCTATTAGAGCCGATCGTTACTCCTGGCGGCGAAGACTTCCACTATTTTGTCAAGAAGAAGCCGTCGCTTCAGACCGGATACCTTGGCTTAGGCTGCGACCTTACCCCGGGTCTGCACCATCCGGAAATGAAATTTGACCACGCTGCTCTTGAGAATGGTGTGAAGATACTGCTACATATGGTTGGAGAATTGGTGAGTCTGAACTAATAAGAGATTGACGTTGACCCCCAAAGGACGGCTTTTGCCTGTTCTTTGGGGGTTTTTGTTTAAAGGCGTCCAGGTTGTTCTAAGTTTCAGACTCAGGGTATTTCTTTTCAGCAGCTTTTTTTGCAAAAATGGCGGCATTCATATTTTCTTAACGTTTCGTTCATACTTTTGTCACATTTGAGGTTTATAATCAAAAACAACAGGCCGGTATGCAGCTGTATAGCGCCTGCCGGCCTTTTATATATTCGGGATTGGAGGCATGAAAGATGCAATATATTATTATTGGTATTGGCGTATTGGCAGCTGTATCGATTGGACTGTTTCTGCACACCTATTCTCTGGTCATGTAATTAGCGGAGGTTATTCTATGCACGACCCCCATGTTTTAGGGATGGCTTTGCAAATGATTGTCGCAGTTTTAATCACGACAGGAGTGATTCTCCTGTATTGCATTTTAAAATTAATTAAAGGGATAGCCGGAGATGATAAGAATGCGATCACCAGACGAGCAACGAAAAATCCAGCAATTGATTCAAGTACTCATATGGGCAAAGCAGAAAACCGGAAAACCTGCCAAAGAAATTATCAGCATCTTGCTTAGCAAGGGAAATAAAGACCTGTGCCTCTGAGCCATGGCTGCCGGATTTCGCTTTGCAATTTATTTAGAAAGAGGAGAGCAATGGTTAAAATCGAGAAAACACGAGGCCGAATGATTTTACTACTGGCGGGAGCCTTTTTTCTTTTGGGAATAGCCGGAGGAGGTCTTTTACAAAACAGTACGACCTTCGCAGCTTCATCCGCCAATGTCGGGTATGTAGACTTTCAATTATTGGTGTCCCAGCATCCTGATATGATTCCCGCGCAGCAGGCGATGCAAGCAGCGGCTGATCAGGCGAAACAGGATTTTGACGCGAAATCTGCCGCTATGAGCGAGCAGGAGAAGAAAGACTATTACAATCAACTGCAACAACAATTGGCTGCCAAACAGCAAGAATTATTAGAGCCGATAAAAAGCAAGGTGATGGCTGCGGTCAAGGATGTCGCCGACGCCAAAGGGATGACACTGGTAGTGGATAAAAGTGCTGCTATATACGGTGGCCAGGATATTACCGGTGAAGTAGGCAAGAAAATTACCGGTCAATGATTTTTGCGTAAACTGATGCCAGGGGATGGTAGATCACCCCTGGCCTTTTCATATTAAAAAAAAGACCTCCGGTTTACCAACCGAAGGTTGTGGGTGAGACATCCAGTGTAATGAGATGGATGTTGTTTTAATTCTACATTTCGAATATGAAGAAAGCATGAAAATAAGCAAATCGGTGTCAAAATTTATAGAATTATAGCGAAAAAATGGATTTAAGGACAATGGTCCTAGTGAAATTAGGGCGATTTGCTCAGAGAAATAAGATAATTTGTCAAAGTTTTGTCACACTTTCTATGGATAATTAAAACAAAGCAGTAAAAGGAGATGATGAAATGAAAAAAATGGGTTCAATAGTCATTCTGGTTCTTTTCATTTTGACTTTGTGCAGTTCCGCATTCGCCTGGGCCCCTAGAATGCAAGGACAACCTGATGCCTTCGATCCGGGCGGATCCCGAGGGTATTTCATCTGGCATGATGGTAATGGTTTACATATGTGGACAACGACAAAAGGAGCCCGGCACCAATTCAGCGGCGAAATTCGCACCGACGGAAGATTTGTCGATGTCCATGGACGGCGGCTTGAATCTGACGATTGGTATAAAGTGGGGCCTGAGCGTCATGTGATCAAATTTGATTTCACTACCGAGGGCGGAGCAGATGGTGTCAACTTTGCAATCGAAGGCGGCGACCGGGTGACATTTGATCTGTTTATTGATGGCCATAAAATAAATCCTAACGAAATCCATATCGGCGACCACAGTTGGCACCCGGAACGAAGTGAATTTACTCTTTATCGCTAAATCGCCTGTCCCGACTGTAAATGAATGATTTAGGCGCGTGACTCGCGCCTTTACCTTTCTAGACTGTGGTAAGGGATTTGGGAGAAAGGGTTGAGCCAGATGGTTTTGAAGCCAAAACGTCGTTTGCCGCTATTCCTATTTTTTCTGCTGATTTTAATGATCTTTGTTCTTCCGTCCCCCGGCTATGCAGAGGGGAAGGAGATTGTCGCCGAGGGGACCTATGTCATGGGCGATGGTGAAACTCCGCTGATCGCCGAGGAGCGGGCGTTGGTGGCAGCAAAAAGGACAGCCCTTGAGCAGGCCGGTACTTATGTGCAAAGCTATTCGGCGACGAAAAATTATCAACTGACGGCAGACGAGGTTCAGGTGATCGCCTCCGGGATTATGGAAGTCACTACCCTTGACAAGCGGCGGACGGTGGAAGGCGGCGGCATCAATTTCTGGGTCAAAATAAAGGCTTTGGTGACGACAGATAAGATCGAGGATATGGCGGCTAAAGTCAAGGAAATGTCTTTAGGCGAGGATTACAAAAAGCTCCAGGAAAACTATGACAAGAGCCAACAGGAAATTGCTGCGCTAAAACAGCAATTGCAGCAAACCAACAGCGACAAAGACCGGCAGCAGATCAGAACCGAGATCACCGCAAGGGAAACGCTTTTTCAGGCCGATACCTGGCTGGATCGCGGCAACCGGAGAATGGCCAAGCAGGAATACTATGAAGCCATCAACGCCTATACTGAGGCGATTAATCTCAATCCCAATTACGGCAGGGCCTATTACCGAAGGGGTATCGCCCATGGGGCAGTGGGTGAATATCAAGAGGCAGTCAATGATTTTATCAAAGCGACTGATAACAACCCGAATCTATTCTTAGCCTATTTTGCCAAAGGACATGCCTTGGAGAAGCTCGGGTATCGTCGCGAGGCGATTGCCGCCTACCGGACCTTTATCAGCTATGCCACTCCTGAACAGCATCGAAGGGTCGAATGGGCCAGATATCGGATCCGTCTTCTTCAAAGAGGATATTAATATTTCGGGAGGATTGAGAATGTGAAACGGAAAACATCGATCGTCGCAGCTTTGTTCTGTGCGGCAGCTTTATTTGCATTGACGGCAGTGGCGTCGGCCGAAACGAATGTCAACATTACTGTCAATTCCGCTGGAGAACCAGCAGGAAACGCCATCCGGGGCAGTATCGACTGGAGCAAGGGCTTTGTCCAGGCTACCGGCATCGGGGTGGCTCCTGCTTCGGCGAACAGTATCGCCCAGGCGAATGCCATGGCCCGGCGGGCGGCAATAGTAGATGCCTATCGCAATCTGATCGAGGAAGTCGGCGAAGTGCGAGTGGAAGCGGCGACTACAGTGAAAAATTTCGTGGTGGAAAGCGATGTTGTCAAAACGCGGATATCCGGACTTGTGCAAGGTGCACGGATAATGAACGAACAGGTCATGCCAGACGGCTCGTATCAGGTGACCGTTCAGGTTAATCTGTTTGGAGCCAATAGCGTTGCCGCGGCCATCCAAGACAAGATTACCGTTCAGCAGCCGCTGTCTCTACCTGAGCCCTCGCCGAACTATAAGCCGCCAACTCTGCAAGTGGTCCCAACAAGTCCTGCGACGCAGACAATTCCCTCGACTCAGACGGCTCCTTTAACGCAGACAACACCTCCGGTGCAGACCAATCCTTTGAACCAGACGGTTCCTTCAGCTCAGACAGCTCCCTCGACCCAGCCTAATCCTTTGAGCCAGACCAACCCTGCGGCTCAGAGTATTGTTGCTCCGCTCTATACCGGCGTGGTTATCGATGTCAGGGGGTTGGGGCTGGAACGTGCCATGTCGCCCCGGATATATGATGAAACCGGCCGCATTATCTATGGCAATATGTATCTTGACTCAGAGATGGTCGTGAAGAAGGGGATGGTGGACTATATCGCGGCAGACGATATTCCTGCTGCCGGTGGAGGAATCACCCGCGCCGGAGCCAGTCCGATTACCGTGAAAGCCATTGGCTTGAAGGACTTCAACGCGAATGTCGTGATCAGCCAGGCTGACGCCGACATGATTTTGGCAGCCAACGCGAAAGGTAATTTTTTTGCTCGCACTGCTGTGGTATTCGAACAATAGAAAAATGGTATATCCCTGGCAGGAGAGATGAAAATGGCACGAATTCTAAGTATTGCCGATGTAGAAGAATTTTTTCGCGGCTGTATGTCTGCCTATGATTTTGAGCAGGTAACCCGGCTGCGAAAGATGGAACAGCACGAACCGGTTTGGGCTGTCCAATGCCGTAAGGAAATTCAGTTATATGCGAATGGGTCGATTGCGGCGGTGTGCAGGCTGTGGTTCGCCGGCAGTATGCGGAAAAAATGCAGGGCCGGGGATGATATGGGCTCAGATGAGTAGGTCGTAATGGTCGTTATATATTGCGAGAAGACTGTTTAACCAGAACAGAATAAGCAGCGTAATGAGAGCGGCCCAATGAGGCCGCTCTCATTACGCTCATAGGCGAAAGACTGGAGGGTTTTACTCCCAAAAATGCTGATTATTTAGATTTGTGTAAAAATATGGAGGAAATAGGTGGGCTATGTGCGAAATAAATCCATCGAGGCTAGCTTGTTTCGATGGCCAAAAAGTGGCAGTCCTTATGAAGGGACGGTTTTTTTTGAAAGGTAATAAGCAATTCTTGCGGATCCACAAAGTTCAGGATGCGACGGTGAAAAACCGCCGCCAAGTCGAATACTGGAAGCTTCTTCACGACACGGCCCTTGTCATGATGCGGGAACTGGCCCTTGATCAGCTTTTGGAGGCCCTTGTCCGTAAAGCAATGGAGCTGGGCTCAAGAAACGGATATGTCTATTTGCAAGATAATCCGGACAGCAATACCATGTATTTGAAGGTCAATATTGGCAGTGTCCCGCGGGCAGCGGCCTACAGCAAAGGAACGGACAAAGGAATAGTCGGTAGGGTCTGGGAGTCCGGCCAATCCCAGGTTATTCATGATTATCAGCAATGGCGCCATCGGATCACAACTCCCGACTTTGCCGATGTGCGGACTGCCATTGGGATCCCGCTGGCGCTAGACGGTAAGATCATGGGCGTCTTTGGTCTTCACTATACCGAAGATCACCCGGTTGACCACGACGAAATCGCAATGCTGAACGGTTTTGCCGAACTGGCATCAATCGCCTTGGGAAACGCCCGGCTGCACAGTACGCTGCATGAGGCTCACGAAGAGTTGACTGCGGCGAACGAAGAGTTGACTGCCACCGAAGAGGAACTTCGGGCCCAATACGATCAATTGATTCAAGTAAACGAACAGGTGTTAAGACAGAATGCCGTTCTATCGACACTGCATGAAACCGCCGTGGGGTTGATGGGGAGACTGGATCTCAATGATGTGCTGAAAATGATTGTTTCCAGTGCCACCGATCTACTGGGAACAAGGCACGGCTATATTAATCTGATCGATGAAGCGAAACAAAGCTTTGTCCGGAAAATCGGCTTAGGACATTACGCTCAGGATGTCGGCAGAGAAATTAAAATTACGGAAGGCATGTCGGAGCAAGTCTATAAAAATGGTGAAATTACAGCAATTGATGACTATTGCACGTGGGAGAATCGGATCGTCGACCCCCTTTATGACCTTATACATTGTAATATCGGCATCCCTCTCAAGGCGGGAAACGAAGTCGTCGGAACGTTGGGATTGGCTTTTCTTGATCCAAACCGAAAAATCACTGATCACGAAATTACTTTATTAACGCGGTTTGCCGAGATGGCTTCTATGGCCCTGGATAATGCCATGCTGCTTAATTCATACAAAAGCGAAATTGAGGAACGGATACAGGCGGAAAAACTGCAGACGGCGCTGTATCTTATTTCCGAAACGGTTAGTTCTTCCGACAACTTAGATGAGCTGTATCATTCAGTGCATACGATTATCGACCAACTGCTACCAGCCCGAAATTTCCTTATTGCCACCTGCGACGAAAAGGAGAGTGTCATCCGCTATTCCTATTTTGTGGATGAAGTTGCCGAGAATCCCGGCTGCCGGCCTTTTGCACGGGGCTTTTCGGAGTATGTGATTCGAAGCGGCCGACCGTTACTGGCTAATGAAAAGACCATTGCTGATTTGTGTGCACGCCGTGAGATTGAATCAGCTTTACTCCTTCCGAAAGAATGGATGGGTGTACCGCTGAAAACAGCTGAGAACAAAGTTTTTGGCGTAATGATCGTGCGTAGTTATGGCCGCGGACCCAAATTTACGAAACACGATATCGATATATTGAGCTTTGTTTCCAATCAAGTCGCAATGGCCATTCAGCGTAAAAGAGCGGAAGATAAGTCGCGATACTTGGGGCTGCACGATGCCTTAACCGGTCTTTATAACAGGGCTTATTTTACTGAGGAAATGCGCCGCCATCAAGGGGAGCGTTATCTACCTAACACGGTTGTGATGTGTGATCTCGACGGGTTGAAACTGGTAAATGACACCTTTGGGCATGCTGCCGGTGACCAACTGCTGATTGCTACAGCCGGAATTATCCGGGAGGCTATTCGCGAGGGGGATGTCACCGCTCGGATCGGCGGAGATGAATTTGCGATCTTGCTGCCTGCTTCAGATGAAAAAATTGCCTTTTCGCTATTGGATAGACTGAGGGGCCAGATCGAGAAATATAACAGGAAGACTACCGGAGTTCCCCTTAGCGTTTCCCTTGGTTATTCGGTTCGCTATCATCGCGACACTTCGATAGAGGATCTCCTTAAGCAAGCAGATAACAGCATGTACCGGGAAAAACTGCATCATTCGCGGAGTGCGCGCAGCACGATCGTGCAGACGGTCATGAAGTTATTAGAAGAACGTGATTTTGTTACTGAAGAACATGCAGAGCGGTTGCAGGACTTGACAGCTAAGCTCGCGCTGCGGTTAAGTTTATCCGAGCCTAGAACGGCTGAGATCCGGCTTATGGCTAAATTTCATGATGTCGGCAAAATAGGTATTCCTGATCATATTCTTTTAAAAGCGGCACCGTTGACGGCATCGGAATGGGCAGAAATGAAAAGACACTCCGAGATTGGCTACCGCATTGCTCAGTCATCCCCTGATCTGGTGCCGATTGCAGACTGGATACTCAAACATCATGAGTGGTGGAACGGCGAAGGCTATCCATTCGGGCTTAAAGGCGAGGAAATTCCGCTGGAATGCCGCATCCTGGCTATTGTTGATGCTTATGACGCCATGACCAGCGACCGGCCTTACCGCAAGGCGATGAGGCATGAGGACGCCATCGAGGAAATCAGACGGTATGCTGGTGTCCAGTTTGACCCCGGGCTGGCAGAGTCGTTCATTGTGATGATGGAGTTGGATTTAAACTAGTGGAGGGACCAGTACGTCTCAGCAGTGTATTGTCTCTTCTTGGAAATTGGATTATAATTACCTCTATCAGGAAAATTCATACTGGGAGATGTAATAATGAAACAAGTAATATTGGTCTGCCTGCTGGTTCTTTTAACATTGAATTCTGCTACTTGTATGGCCGCTCCGTCGGGCGACAACGCCCTGGCGGCGGTTGCCCTGTATATAGATACATCCGGCCACTATGTGCCTGGAGCAGAACTTTTGAACAAAGCCCTCAATGAGGTCATTCGCTTTAAAATCAACGCCTTGTTTTTGGGCAGTGAAGTGCAATCAGGCAATGAAGTGCTCCGGGATTTGAACCGTTATAATGTGGCCAATGCGGCCAGTGCCACTCCGGATGGTTTATCTCAATATGCCGAGAACCGACATGTGAATTATATTATTCTGCTTTCGGTGCGTCCATTGGATATTGCGGTTGACTTAAAAACATACGCCACTGCGACCAACGATTTTATTGTTGATAAAACAGTTACCCGGCCCGACGGCTCAGAAACCCAGGCTACCTTTGATGCCCTCTCGGAGATGGTTGGGAACGAAGTAACCGGTGTGCTGCAATCCATCCGGGGTTCCTGACGAGAACGTCGATGACTGGTTTTCTGTCGTTATGGTTTACAGGCGATCTGGAGTCTGATTTCCATAAAATATTTCATTGCTGGGAGTCTATATTCAGTTATAATGGTAGTTAGGAATATGAACTCAAGTGAGATGAAAAAACTATGATACAGAATGTTCCTGCAGCGGCGGGGCTTGCCGCCTTTTCCTTTCTTTGTAACTTGCCGCTGGGCAGGTGGCGGGTTACGGTAAAAAGGTTTTCTGTCTTCTGGTTTTTGGCTGTTCATCTGTCGATACCATTCGTTTTGTTCCTCAGGCTGAAAATGGGCTTAAGTGTCTGGTTTATTCCGCTCACCCTTGGGACCGCGATCGCAGGCCAACTGCTTGGAGGGTTGTCTTGCAAGGAGCGGCGAGGGCCGGAATAGGCAGGTCTGAGAAGACGGGCTTTTGGTAATAAGAATATAGCGCTAGCCTTTCAGGCTGGAGCGGGAATATTGCGTCGAAAAAGGACCAAAGGGTGAATGGTGAGCACCCTTGGGGTCCTTTTCTTTATGGTGAAAAGGTGAGGGCTTTGCGGGGAGGATTGCACCTTTTCTCAAAGGGGGGGTTAAGAGCAGTTTTTGGCTGCAGGAAATAGCATTGCCCTATCGAAGTAATGAAAAAACTGAAAAAGGTGGGGTTGTTGTGGATTTTATTAAGCTTGAAAATGATCCGTGCCCCATATGCGGGGCCAAACTGGAGGTAATCAATAAACCGGTCAAAGTCGCCCAAAGCCCTGATGGGCGAATACGAAGAATGATTGAACGATTTAATCGCTGCACCAATACCAGCTGTAATTATATACAGGCCAGGGGCAGTGGAGCATACACCAATTTTTAATGATGTATTTAATGAACAAAATAAATAATCTCAGCGAGAACCCAGTGGGGCAATGCGGCCCAGATGAAGGTGCTGCAGCAAAATACAACTTGCTTCTAAGGTTGGAGCAATAATGGCGGAGGTCCAGGTGCCACAGCGGCAGGTAAAAGGATCAATAGAAAGGCTTAGGAACTGACCATCCTTCATCTGGCTAGAAGGATGGTTTTTTGTCGTTCTCCGGTATGCTGCTGAGCAATAAAGAAGCCTAGGCAACTGCCTAGGCACTTAGGAGAGGGGTCATTCATCCATCAGGTGCATTGCTTTGGCTCCCGCATACACCAATGCGCCGATTGCGATAACCTTGAAAAGGTTGGAGCCCTTCATGTTGCGACCCCGGTGGTGACAACGCATATCAAAGAACATAACAACACCTCCCCAAATTAGTTTTTCCGCGGTTGGTCGACCAATTCGCGAGATTTATTGGGAAGAATGCAAAATAAAAGCACCCGGCTTTGCTGCTTTTGCTTTGATCTGTTGGCCGGGAGGAGTCTCCGGCAGGAGGACTGGGCCTTTTCTTAGCGAAGTCTTACGATGAGGGAAGAGATCGCGATGAAGGAAGATAGAGGTATGGTAATTTGGGAGCTGGCAGGGAGAAATATTCAAGGTATGCTGAACTGATTCTTGTTTTGCTTATTTTCATTTGGGGAATTAACATTCCAGTGATGAAGATTGGTTTGACGGCATTAACCCCAACTGTTTATAATACGTTTCGGCTTTTGATCGCGGCCTTTATATCAGTGGCAGCGCTACTGTTGACAAAAACGTACAAGCCAATGCCAATGCGGGATTTAAAACTGATTGGTTCAGTCAGTATTTTAGGGTTCTTCTTTAATCAAGTTTTAATTACTTTTGGCATTACGCAAACTACGGCCGGCAATGCGTCGCTGGTACTTGCCATTCTCCCGGTCGCGGTTGCGCTCATCAACCGGGTGCTGAATATGGAACATATTTCGCGGCGGGTCACGGTGGCGATCGTTGTGTCGTTGATCGGGGTGGTTCTGATTGTATTGGGGTCGAACAAAGAGGTGAGCCTGGCCGGTCCGCACATGATAGGAGCCGCGCTGATTCTGGCGGGGCAGTGCTGTTACGGCTATTATACGGTGTTTTTTAAGCGGCTGACTGATACTTATTCCATCTATCAGATTATCGCCTGTGTGATGTCGATCTGCGCCTTGTTATTCTGTCTGATTTCACTGCCGGACTTGATCAGCCTGCAGTTGGCGGAGATACCTGCAGCAGCATGGTACAGTATTGTTTTTTCCGGCGTTTTTGGCCTATCATGGGGGAATTTTGTGTGGGTCTGGGTGGTGGGAAGGCTAGGGAGCACGCGCGCTTCCGTTTACCCAAACCTCTGTCCGGTCATTGCCATCGCTTTTGCCTGGTATTATTTAGATGAGACTTTTGGTGTTCTTCAGATGGTCGGAGCGGCGGTGATTTTCTGGGGGGTTTATCTGACTCACAATCAAGCCTCCTCTTCTCCCAAGCCCCTAGATTGAATCGTTGCGCTGATGGATTTGGAGGCTTTGCCGGCAGGGCGGCATCGGGGCTGTGGCGAAAAAATCGGACACAGGTTAATAGAAAAGGAGCGGAAAGAAAAATGGCTTGTTTGACTATGGAGATGTGCCAAAAAATGATGAATTGGATTGTCAGTACCGTCAAGGAGGATGGAGGAAAGCCTGTCGCTATTTCCATCTGTGATGCGAGCGGTGCGGTGGTAGCGTTGCTGAAAATGGACGGTGTTCCTGCCCGGGTGGTGCATTTGGCGCAGCACAAAGCCTATACGGCAGTTCGGATGCAGACAACAACAGACTCTTTTATGGCCAGGCTGGAGAGAGAAAAACTGGATATTGCCTTTTTTTGTGACCCTAAACTGACTCCCTTTCCTGGCGGTGCACCGATTATTGCCTCTGACGGCAATGTTATCGGGGCGGTTGGCATAAGCGGACGTTCGTCGGAGGAAGATCAACAGCTGGCTGGAGTCATTGCCGGTCTGCGTTGATCATCGGTTGCTAAAATATGCACAAGCCGGGTGCTTGCTTTTGAAGGTGAGTTGCGGCTTGGTAAAAGAATCGGCTTGGAGGAGGAAAGAAAATGAGCGAACTTGTTCAGTGGCACCGGGAAAAGATCGGTGAAAAAGTGGTGGGCGCTCTAACGAAAAATAATTTTGCGGCTACCTTTGTTAAAACCAGGCAGGAGGCTGCCGAAAAGCTGCTTGCGCTCATTCCAACAGCGGCAACGATCGGTTTTGGCAGTTCGGTGACAATCGGCGAGCTTGATATCATCGCAAAGCTAGAAGAGCGGGGGAATCCGGTGTTGAATCACACCAAAGCCGGACTCAGCCAGCCGGAGATTCGGGCCATCAGGCGTCAGCAACTATTGTCGGATGTGTATCTATCAGGAACGAACGCCGTTACGCTGGACGGTAAGCTTGTCAATGTCGACGCGACTGGCAATCGTGTGGCGGCTATGATCTATGGGCCAGAGAAGGTGTTCATTGTTGTCGGTGTCAATAAAGTCGTTAAGGACGTGGCGGAAGCGGAAAACCGCGTGAGAGTGTGGGCGTCGCCGCCGAATAACAAGCGGCTCGGCTACCCAAATCCCTGCGTTCAGACCGGGGTGTGCGTGGATTGCCAGGGACCAACCCGGATCTGCAATATTACCACCATTATGCACAAACGCCCGAAATTGACTGATGTTCATGTCATTGTGGTTGGTGAGGATCTCGGTCTGTAGAGGGGCTGGGGATCGTATTATTGTGGCAAAATCCCTGAAGGGGAGAGTTCGGCTATTGTTTAGCCGTGTTCCCTTTGGGGGTTTTATTTTATCTGGGAACTAGCCCTGCTCTTGACCGGCAGGTAGTGCATTGCCCATGGGGTTTGACGTTAACGTCAATAAAGAGCCTTATATTTTTTGTTCGGGCTGGGTTAATTTGAAGTAATCATTGAAGATGGCCATGGCTTGTTCGGTGAGCTGGGTCGGATATTTGTGGGTGAGTTGGTAGCAGGTATAGTGGGGCGGTGGGTCGGTGAGCCGGTATACGGAATAATCGCCGTGCTTTTGTGCCGCCTGGGCAATCCACAGCGGGACAAACGCCCATTGGGATGTCTCCTGGAGAAGATTTAAGAGGAGGGTTGCATTGTCGAGTTTGACCCGTGAAGGGGACAGGGGGTCCCACCAGCGTTCGTGCCAAATTTGAAATTGTTGCCCCCATGGCATATAGAGTTCGTGGTTGGGGTCAAGATCAGAGGGATGGACTGTGTTTTCCGTCTGGTCGGACGTGGCCGCCAGGCGCAGGACTACCATCGGCGAGGAGAAGCGCTGGATGACCTGAACATTGGGGTGAACCCGCTCACGCAGGGCAAAGCCGATATCGACCTGCTTTTTTTCGACTTCGGTATATAGTTCGATGGAATGCAGGGTCCTGATTTGCAGTTTGATGGCTGGCTGATGTTTGTTGACAGCCCTGTAGACCTGAGGCAGGACAAAGGTGTTGAGGCTGTCGACTGCGCCGACCACCAGGGAGAGCTTGGGGCCTTGCGACTGGAGAACTTTTGCTTCCCGGGCGAGCATGCTCCACCGTTCAGCCAGATTGAAAAATTCTTCGCCTGCCGTAGTGAGGCGGATTTGCTTGACCCCTTTACCGCGCTCGATCAGGCGGTAACCCAGGAAATGTTCCAGTACTTTCAGCCGTTTGCTGACTGTGGTCTGGGCCAGACTTAACTCTTGGGCCGCCTGGCTCAGGCTATGCGAACGGGCCACCGCCAGAAAGGTTTCGACCCCAACAGCATCCATCGCTATCCCTCCTTTTTGAAATAGCACCTATCGTGCTATTTGCTAGCAAATTAATTCACTTTACTCGCTGTGTATTACCATTTAATATTAAAATAGACAGAGTCTTTCGTCAATTAAAAATAGAATGCAAGGAGGAAACAATATGACTGCAAAAGTAATCTATTTTGAAAAGGTGACTCCCGCTGCCCGGGAGATGATTGAGGCCAGCAAAGGGGACACCGAGGTAAGCTACTGGGTGGAGCTGGATGAGGCGGCGCAGCAATTGGCGTTGGCCCAGGCAAAATATTTGGTGGCGTCGGTTTTCCCGATAAACGGCGCATTGCTTGATAAGGCTCCCAATGTGCGCCTGGTCCAGAAGACCGGGGCCGGACTGGACAATATCGACATCGCTGCTGCCGACGAACGGGGGGTCTTGGTTTCCAGCACTCCAGGAGTAAATTCGTCCACCGTGGCCGAGCTGACCATTGGGATGATTTTGAACTTGTTCCGCAAAATAAATTTTATGGACCGGGAAATTAAGCAAGGCAAGTGGCTGATGTGGGAGTACCGGCCCTTCATGTTTGAAATGAAGGGTAAGACCCATGGCATCATCGGTTTGGGTAATGTCGGCAAAGAGGTGGCCAAGCTTTCGCTTGCCTTTGGTACACGGGTTATTTATTATGATATTGCACGCCTGTCGCCAGAGCGGGAGAAAGAACTCGGGGTGACGTTTGCGACGTTTGAGGAGCTGCTGGCCGGATCGGATATCGTCAGTCTGCATATTCCTCTGACCCCTCTGAGCCGGAATATGATCAGCACGAAAGAGCTGGCGCTGATGAAACCCAATGCAGTGCTCATCAATGTCGCCCGCGGCAATATCGTCGATGAGCAGGCCCTGGCAGAGGCTCTGAAGGCCGGCCGGCTGCTGGGTGCGGGGACGGATGTCTGGGCATCGGAACCGGTAAAGGCCGATAATCCCTTGCTGCAGCTGGACAATATCGTCGGCTCGCCGCATCTCGGCGGCGGAACCAGGGACGTGATGGAACGGGTTTTTGAATTGTCTTTTGCCAATGTCCGTCGCCTGGAAGCTGGCGAGAGCCCTATTGCCCTGGCGGGTAAAGCGGTTTTGCGCCGGGATTAGCCGATAGGTGCCGTATACCCCTGCTAAGAATTGGTTTCTACAGGACAAAGGAGGAGGCATTCATAATGAGCAAGGCTTTAGAGCAGAGGGGGAAGACCGGGTTTCGCTGGCTGGTAGTGACGCTGATCTTTATCGTATACATGATCGCCGGTGCCGACCGGGCCAACATCGGCGTTGTCGTCCCGTTCATTAAAGACAGTTTCAAGCTGAGCAATACTGATATCGGTGCTATGACCAGTCTGTTTTACCTCGGTTATGCTTTCATCCAGATTCCCTCCGGTTTCTTTTATGGCAAATATGGGGTGCGAAACCTCTTTTCATTGTCGATTATCCTGACGTCGCTGGCAACCCTTGTGATGGGGGTAGCTACCAGTATCTTTCACCTGAAGGCGGCCAGGGTTTTGCTGGGCTTTGCTGAAGGCCCGATCAATATCGGGATTGTAACCACCATCAATCGCTGGTTCCCGCCACAGGAGAAGGGGATCGCGACCGGCATTTTCATGTCCTCGATCAAGTTTGCTCCGGCTGTGGTGCCGCCTCTTTGTGCAGCCATCATTCTCATGTATGGCTGGCGGGAAGTGTTCTATCTGTTCGCCCTTCCCGGCTTTATCATCGCCGCCCTCTGGTTTTGGCTGGTGAAGAATAATCCTGAGGATAGCCCCTATTGCTCCAAAGCCGAGGTGGAGTATATTTTGTCCGGAAAAACGGCGACAGTGCCGGGCGCGGGCAATGCCGCCGCCGCTCAGGAGTGGTCGCTCGGCTGGCTGGACACCCTCATCCGCACGAAGAAGATCAAGCAGCTTGATACCAACCGCAAGGTGATTTTCTCCTGGGATCTTTGGGGCTGTACTCTGGGCTATTTTTTCCTGGTGGGTATTACCTATGCGATTATGACCTGGGTACCTACCTATCTGGTGACAGTCAAGAAGTTCTCGATCATGAAGATGGGCTTTGTGGCTTCGGCTCCCTGGATCGGGGCTGTGCTGGGCAATATCCTCGGCGGCTGGCTATCGGACAAGGTGTTCGACAAGCGGCGTAAGCCGGTCATGATGCTGACCGCTGCCGCGACGGTGGGGATGATGTATTCACTGGTGTATGCGCCCAACGATCCCTTTATTCTGGCGGCTTTGCTTCTTAGCGCCGGCATTCTGCTCAATCTGGGGTATTCCACCTTTTTGGTGTATCCCATGGCGCTGGCGACTAAAGAGAAATGCCCCTTTGCCGCCTCGATCGTCAACACCGGCGGATCGCTCGGCGGGGCCTTTGCCCCCTTTGTCGTCGGAGTCCTTCTGGATAACTTTAACTGGGATATGGTATTTACTTTCTTGTCAGCCAGCTCGCTGGCCACCCTCCTGATTCTCTTTACCATCATTGAACCCCAGGCCGATCTTGAAGCAACCAAAGACTGACCTGGCCGGGTAATTGCAAGCTGGTAACCAAATGGCCGGCAAAAAGACTCGCTCATAGAGCGAGTCTTTTTGATTGGCTGGAAGTGTCTGAAAATCGCAGGAAAGGTGGGCAGAAGTCATTGCAGCTATTCTATCCGAGCTTAAAAGCAGTTTAACGGTCAAGACTAGATATGGTAAGATGAGGAGAGTAATAGAATATCGTCGTCCGATTCACGATATCGATGGCAGGGAGGAACGGGATGGCCAGAATATTGCTTCTTTCTGCTCCGTTTGGGCATGGTCATAATAAAGCGGCCAAAAACATCCAGTCTGAATTGGAACGACGCGGCCACACAACTGCTATCGCTGATTTTTTCAGTGTTGACAGCAGACATATCAGTAAGATGGTGGCCTATCTTCACGAGAAAATGGTTTCCAAATCGCCTTCGCTTTTTGGATTGCTGTGCGAGCTGACGAAAAGTCCGCACGCGATGGAGCTTGCCGAGCAGTTAAACCACCTAAACCGGCGAAACGCCGTAAAACTGATCGAAAAACACAAGCCTGATCTAGTTGTTTGCACCCACTTTACGCCCCTAGGTGCCTGCGTGGGCTTGCCAGAAAAATATTCCGATCTGCCGGTGCTGGGGGTGGTGACTGATTTTTCGGTGCACCCACTCTGGATGGTAGCCGAAACTGCGAAATATTTCGTCGCTCACAAGGAAGCCGCCGATCAACTTGAATATTTCGGTATTTCACCAGACCGCATTTTTGTCACCGGCATTCCGGTGAGTGATCAATTTGTCCCCGTAGAGCGGCGGGCGTCTGATCTGCGCGAAGTCTTGGTAATGGCCGGCGGCATGGGCCTGGATTCGATCGAGGCGGTGATGGAAGGGCTGCAAACCTGCCCGGGAACTCTCAAGGTCACTTTTCTGTGCGGCGAGAATGGAAAACTGCGCAATAAATTGATCCGGCAGGCTAAAACCTTCCGGCACAGCGCCGAAATTCTCTCCTATACAGACCAGGTTCCCGCGCTCATGCAAAAAGCAGACGTCCTGGTCACCAAGCCAGGGGGACTGACTTGCAGCGAAGCGCTGGCCACATCCCTGCCGATGATTCTCTTTGGCTCTCTGCCTGGCCCGGAAGAGGGGAATGCCCGCTTCCTTGTGGAATCAGGTGTGGCGTTGCCGGCGACCACGGCAAAAGATATCGGGCGGTTAGTCGACCGATTGTTTACCGATACCCGCCGCTACCGGCAATTGGTTGATGCTTGTTCCTGGATCGGGTTTCCTGCTTCGACCAAGCAGATCGCCGATGAGATTGTAAAGACGCCTGTGACACCGGCAAGTATAAAACGACTCCAGTGACTCCCGGGACCTTAGCCAAATCGTTACGCAGAAGCCGTGAATCATCACGGCTTTTTTATTTGACTGTCGTAAATATTGGTGGTTTCGACACGTTGCGACAGGAATTACCATTGATTTGGCGAATATAGCATGTAAGGATTATTTGCATGCGCCACCGAAGCCGATTCGAGGTGACCAAAGGTGAAGCGTTTCTTACGTCAAACAGGAAAGATCAGCGTCAAGACGGTGATGACCGACCTTCGCTGGCTGATCGTGCTGCTTAGCATCGCGGTCATTGCCGGCATTTGGTCGTTTGTATTGTTGCAGGTGAAGCAGGACTATCAGACGGAAGTGACAAATATTTACCGGGCGAATTCCAATCTGGCCAAGGCGTTTGAAGAGCATGTGCGGCGGACGGTGGATGATGTCGATCTGGTGCTCCGGGCTGTAGCAGGCGAATACGAGCGGGTCGGCAGGGTGAATGCCGCGATTGAAAGCTACCTGGCGCTGGCCAGGCGGAATCAGGCGTGGAATGCAATGAGCATATTCGACGACCAGGGCGGGTATATCGTCTCTTCTGCAGGGGTTGCGCCTCCGGAATTAAAAGTATTTGACCGCAGGTATTTTCAGTTTCATATTCCGCGCCAGACAGGCGGCCCCTATGTGAGTGAGCCGGTTCAGGGACGGATTTCGGGAAAACCTTCGATTAATATCAGCCACCGGATCGACAAGCCGGATGGGAGCTTTGGCGGAGTGGTAGCGGTGGCACTCGATCCACAGCAGTTCACCAGTTTTTATCAGCAGATGGATCTGGGCGAGATGCATAGTGTCGTCCTAGTGGGGCTGGACGGTATTGTCCGCGCCCGTTATATCTCCGGCAGCATCAATTACGGTCAGAATATCGGCGATAGTATGCTGCTGCAACTGTCCCAGCAAAAGGCGACTGGAAATTTTGAAAATACCAGTGTTCTCACCGATACAGTGCGGCTTCAATCGTATCGGGTGATGCCTGACTACGGCCTTGTCGTCAATGTGGCGGTGGACAAGGCCGAAGCGCTGCGCGAATTCGAGAATCGCAAGCTTGGCCATTATACGGCGGCTCTTGTCTGGACGCTGGTGACGCTGCTGCTGGGGGGGCTTTTGACCCGCCAGGTAGGCAGGCAGTATAAAGCTCAGCGGGAACTGCGGCTGAGCGAGCAGCGCTTCAGCCAGGTGACTGAACAGGCGGCTGAGTGGATATGGGAAGTCGATAAAGACGGGCTGTATACTTACGCCAGTCCGGCGGTTGAGCAGATACTCGGCTACAGGCCGGCAGAATTGGTGGGAGAAAAGCACTATTATGACCTGTTCGGTTCCGACTGCCGGGAAGAATTGCGTCAGATGGCTGCAGCGGCTTTCGCACGGCAGGACATCATCCGCGGGTTGGAAAATGCCAATATTCACAAGACGGGCCGGATGGTCATGCTGGAAACCAATGGGACTCCGATACTCGACGAAAATGGCGATCTGGTCGGCTACCGCGGTGTCGATATCGATGTCACCGAACGGAGGCAGGCGACCGAAAAAATCCGCGAAAGCGAAGAGAAGTACCGCACCATCATCGACAAAGCCCGCGATATCATATTTACACTGCAGCCGAATGGGCAGATACTGGAAGTAAACGCCGCCGCCGTCCGGATTTATGGCTATACTTATGAAGAATTTGCCGATTTGAATATTTACGATATCCGTCAGCCTGATGAGGCGAATATGGCAGAAGAATTGCTGGACAAGGCCAACCGGGAAGGGATTTTGTTTGAAACCACCCATCGGCGCAAGGACGGGAGCAGTTTCCCGGTGGAGGTTGGTTCGGCCGGGACGACGATTAACGGGAAACGGGTGCTTTTGAGCGTTATCCGGGATATCAGCGACCGTAAACTGGCGGAGAAGGAACTGCTGGAAAGCCGGGAGCGGTTCGAGGCGCTGCTCAAGCAATCGTCAGAGGCCATCATCGTCTATGATATCGACACACTTCGCATTGTCGAGGTCAATGATGCAACGATACGGATGTTCGGCTATACCGAAGCGGAACTTTTGACAATGAAGGCCACAGATATTATCATTCTCAGCGATGAGGAGCTTTTAGCCGTGCTTGACATGATCAGAACACGGGGCGGGTTTCCCTCCAATATCGCCCGTTACAGACATAAAGACAGTAGAGTTATTTTCGCCGAGCGGAGTGGCTCGCTCATCAATTACCAGGGCAAGCAGCTATCTTTGGTTACCTACCGCGACATCACCGCAGAACGGGAACTGCAGCAAAAAGTCCAGGAAGAGGTGGGGCTGGCGGGAATCGTCCAAAAGACGATGTTGGCCGGGGACTATCGCGACGACAATGTGACCATCCGGACTATCTATCAGCCGGTTCACCTGGTGAGCGGGGATTATTACGGATACGCGTGGTCGCGGGACGGCCAGGTGCTGAACGGCTTTATGCTTGACGTGACCGGTCATGGGATGTCGACTGCCCTCTTGACTGCAGCCATCAGCGCAGTGTTGAAGGCGGCGATGGATGAAACGGAGCGATGGTCGGCGGCAAAGCTGGAAGAACTGAATGACCGCCTGGCACCTTATTTGCCGGAAGGTTCATTTGCCGCAATCATGGTTTTTTCGTTAGATTTTGAGCATAGGCTGCTTACCTGTGTGTCTGCCGGTATCAACTATTTCCTGGCCGCCACTGCCGATAACAACGGATGGGTAGTTTTACCAGGAAGCTATCTCGGGGTACTCGCCGTCGCCCACTGTCAGGAGATGACCCTGCCTTTCTTGCCTGGCGAGTCCTTTTACTTTGTTACCGATGGCATCACTGACCACCTTTCTCCCAAAGAGGCCATCGATGTGCGTGACTTTGTCGGAACGGTAAAACTTTTACGCGAAATAGCGGCCAACCCGACCAAGAAGGACGATTGTTCGGCGCTCTGTATCCAAATCGGGGGGGCAGACCTTCTGACAGAGAAGTTTGAATACCAGATCCCGGATGACCGTCAGCGCGTCCGGCCATCAGTGCTGCTCCGTCTGGCTGAACTGGCGGGTACAAGAATCCCGAGTCTTGAGGTCGCCTTAGGCGAAGCGGTGACCAACGGCATGCAAGCCGGAACCTGGGTAGGAATCAGACTGAAGAAGATCGGTTCGCGAATCGTCATTCGAGTCCGTGATAATGGTATCGGTTTTCCGGGCAATGAAATGGTCTCCAGGGTCCAAGCTGCTGGTGCCAGGCAAATTTTCCAGGAACGTTTGCAGGAAGACAATGGCCGCGGCATTCCGATTATGATATCATTAATGGACAGGGTCATCTATAGCAAAATAGGCAATGAGATTATGCTGGTGAAAAAACTGCAAGGTGGAGGCGAAGATCATGGGCTGCACAGTTAGCGAAAAGGATGGGGTAGTCGTCATTACTCCGTCAGACAGGGTCTACAGCGAAGAGGCGGCTTTTATCCGGCAGACAGCCATGGAATTAGTCGAGCAGGGGAAGGTTCGGTTTCTTTTCGACTTTTCCAGGGTGAAATACATCGATAGTTCCGGGTTGGGTGTTTTGATCGCATTGAACAAAAGAGCCAGCGCTCTGGGTGGTACGGTCGTGATTCAGGGATTGAAAGGGATGGTCGGAGAATTGTTTGATCTGACCAGCTTGAATAAAATTTTTACGATTGAATGATAGGCGGGAAAAGGTGGCAAGGAGGCATTTTCTCTCAATGTTGTTATTTGGGTTGCTGCTGCCGTAATATTGCGGTTGTTAAACTTGATATAATGCTATTTACATAGGCTAATTAGCGGACCTGAAAAGGTCCATTTTTTATGCCGAAAATCAGTCAGGTAATCGGGTCGTCAGTGGAAAAAGAAGAGATCTTTTTTATCGGAGAATGACGAGAGAGGGGCGCTTTTTATTGTCAGAAGCAGGCGAAATCATCGTTGAAAAACCTCATATAAAAAGTGGAGACTCACTATTGACAAGAAATGAGCCGTGCGAATATAATAAGATTTACTAAACATGTCATTTTTCGACAAAAAATTACACAAATAGAAGCGAATAGTCGGAAATGGGTATTTCGATAAGCAAGATTATTACACTATTGCTGATTTTATATTGTTGGGCAAACTTGCTGAAAGGCAAGGACGCAAAGCCATGGGTCTAAAAGGCGCGAGCGCCTATGATTGCCAGGTTGCCGATCCGGTATTCGCAATACCGAAAGAGGAGGCCTGCCTGGTTGGGTCTTTTTTGCATTATTCCCTTAAATATCGAAAAGCACCAGTAATAAAATGTTGAAATGAAGGAGAAGTTTTCGTGAAGAGTCTACAGACAAAATTGACGGTTATTATTTTGGTTATTTTTCTCGTTGCCTTAAGTGCGCTGGGCGGCCTCAACTATTGGAAGGCGCGGGAGATGATTTCCGAAGATCTGAATGAGAGTCTTGCTAAGATGGCCGAGAATTCCGCAGGGGATGTGGGCGATTGGCTGGAAGCCCGAAAAGCCGAACTGACTATCATGTCGGTGGCGCCGGTGGTCCAGAGCGGCAATGTGGAGGCAATTACTCCTTTTCTGGCCAATGCTGTCAAGGTGAATAAGATTTATGACTCCATCGGTTATGCTCTTCCCAGCGGACAGGCCCGCAATTACGCCGGAATCGCGGTCGAACTCAGCGACAGGGAATACTTCAAGCGAGCGTTGAAGGGCGAGATTGCCGTCTCTGATCCGCTTTTGTCCAAGTCGAATGGTCACTTGATTTGTGTTGTCGCCATCCCGGTCAAGGTGGACGGCAAGGTGACAGGGGTGTTGTACGGCTCGGTGGATATGGCGAGTCTGAGCCAAAAGGTCCTGGAGGTCAAGGTGGGTCAGACAGGCTACGCTTACATCGTGCAAGGGGACGGCCTGATCATCATCCATCCCAACAAAGAGGTGGCGATGAAGGCTAATACCCTGCAGCAAAGTAATGCTTCGTCCGAACTCAAGGCAGCCACCGAACGGATGGTGAAGGGCGATAAAGGTCTTATCCATTACGAATATAGCGGAGTTGACAAAGTGTTGGCATTTGCACCTGTGCCGGGGATGAACTGGGCGCTGGCGGTGTCTGTACCGACGAAAGAATTGACCGGCAAATTGTCGGCGTTGACGATCATCTCGCTGGTCACCATCATTGTGGTACTGTTGATCTCTAGTCTGGCGATTACGGTTTTGACACGAAGGATTGTAGGTCCTCTGCGCAAATTGGTAGTCTTTGCTGGAGAGGTCGCTGCCGGGGATATCGCCGAGCGGCAGCGCACCATTTATTCTCAGGATGAAATCGGCCAACTGGCCGATGCCATGTTCGAGATGAGAGGCAATCTCCGCAGCCTGATCAAACAGGTCAGCGCCTCCACCGACCAGGTCGCCGCATCAAGCGAAGAACTCACCGCCAGCGCCGAACAGTCGGCCCAGGCGGCCAACCAAATCGCCATCGTCATCGGGGAGGTGGCAACCGGAGCCGAAAAACAACTCAAAGCCGTCGACGACACCGCCGACGTAGTCGGGCAAATGTCAGCCGGCATTCAGCAAATCGCCGCCAACGCCAACTCTGTCG
>JARLHX010000351.1 GCA_031292035.1 Negativicutes bacterium
CTGCAACAAGGCATTCCGCCGCGGATCGCAGACCACCAGTTTCGTGACGTGTGGTTTCAACAGGTCGTGCAACCAGGCAGCCCAGGTTCCTTCTTCAAACGTGACGTGCACGTCTCCGTGCAGCCCGTCGATAAACTGCAGAATCGTGCTCGCTTTCGTTTCGATGACACATTCCATCACGACCTTGCCGGCAGCATTTCGGACCGCGATCGAAATACTTTCCTTGTGCACATCCATGCCGATATATTTGGTGCTGGTCATAAAGGGTGTTCCTTTCTGGAAGGTTGAGTTCAGCACTCAAAACCTACTCCAGAAGGGGCACCCTTTTATATTGCGTCGGATAACCGGACATCTTGGTTCTAGAACCCACTTTTCCGGTTACCGCGTTAATCAGGAGTTTCGGCCATGCACCTAGGACATTTTAGGCGGACCGATCCGTTAGCAGATTTCGGATGCCCTTCCGATTCCCGTTATCAAAGCAAACAAGCGGCCGGAAGCCATCCAGCGGAAAAGTGTCAGGGCCGAGGCAGACTTGGGCGGGCAAAACTAGCACAGCAGCTCCGCAGAACTGCCGAAACGAGCCGCACTACCACCCCAAAGAAGTCAGCGTGACATACGATTGACACAACGGGACACGAGGGCTAGGCTTTTGCGGGAAGGGCCTAAAAACAGAAATTCCGGCTACAGTCGCGCATGAGCCCAATTTTTCACTCGATTTAAATTTTGGCCAAGGACACCATACCTCTAATGCCGTCCAAGCTGATCTCGTGCCGGGTAATGATCGATGAAATCAAGCTCTTTTTGCCGGAGGGGGTAGCAACCGAGGTGTTTGAGATCAGCTTGCACAATCGTCCCGAAGTACTGCGGGCGAAGCTGCAGGAGGCCATTGACGCCTCCGACGGTATTTACGATCCGATTTATCTTGGGTATGGGCTGTGCGGTATGGCGGTCGTCGGGTTGATGGCCAAGAAGTCGCGCTTGGTAGTGCCGAAGAATGACGACTGCATTGCCATCTTTCTTGGGTCGCGACAGGAGCGCCTCAACCAACTAGCCAGCATGCCCGGAACTTATTTTCTTACACAAGGCTACATCGGCGATGGGGGAGGATCGGTATTCTCCGACTATGACCGGATCGTTAAGAAATACGGTCGTGAGAAAGCCGAAAAGCTTATCGCAAAGATGCTGGGTAATTACAATCGGCTCGCTTATATTCGCCTGCCCAACGTCAGTACGCTGGATGCGGATCGCGAGGATTCTCGCAGCGTGGCGGCTCGGTTCAACATGAGATACGAGGAAATTGACGGCACGACGAGTTTGCTGAAGCGCATGTTGGAAGGCGATTGGGGTGACGATTTTGTCGTCGTCGAGCCGGGACAACCCATTAAGACGGAGCATTTTCTGTATTTAGCCGGAGATGAACGGACAGCGGGCGACTCTGGTGGCAGCCGATCTTAAAAGGCTGTCTCGCACCCCGCGAAACTGGCCCAGCCTTCCAGCCGCAGTCCCACTCCATTGATCTAGACGGACCTAACTCCTGATTAGTCGTGCCGGTTCAGACGGTCGACGCAACACCCTCTAAACAGTAGTTCCGATAATACGTTTCAGAGAAGACCGATCTATTGGGGCGCCCTCAGCTAGATCTAATCAGGACAGGGTTTTCTTTGAATCGACGCCCGCAATCGTATTTGGCCTTTAAACTCCGCGAGATAGACTTCGAGCTGGTGTTGCATCGACCAATTGAGACCACCGCGTTAA
>JARLHX010000352.1 GCA_031292035.1 Negativicutes bacterium
AGCAGGCGCAAGGCTTGCTCCCAGGCCGGCGAGAGGAAGGGGGCGGAGCCGGGGCTTTCGGTAAAGGGCACGGCCCGGGCCCCCCAATGTCGCAAGGCGGCCGCCAGCAAAGGATCAGCGTTCATAAGCTTGCGAGCCTCCGTTTTCGGCGTTGAGGTGCAGCGGGGCCAGGCGCGCCAGGCCCATCAACTTGCCTTGATACCAGACTTCGATGCGCGCCCGGCGCCAGGGATCCAGCCGCAGTTGGATTTTCAGGGCGCGCAGCGAGAGGGGTACCTCGTAAAGCTGGCCCTCCAGCCGGACGGTGCCGTTTTTGCGCACGGTCCGTTCCAAGCGTTGATAGAAGAGCGGTTGGATGTCGTCCATTTCACTCCATTGGCGCAGAGCGGGGGCAGCCTGCTGATAACGATATTCGGGGCTTTGGCCGGTGGCACTGTGAGGGCGCTGGTGATAGACGGTTTGGATCCAGGCCGAGAGCTTGGTGTTGAGTTCTTCCAGGCTGTGGGCTTGGTTGCCTGCCAAGCGAAGCGTGCTTTCAAAACCGGTTTGTATCGTTTGGATGAGTCGTTCGCATTTTCCCTTGCTCCAACTATGATAGGGTTTCGCGTGCAGCAGCCGTACGCCCAACTGGGCGCAGACCAAGTGGCTGTGAGCGTTGATGAAGGGTTTGCCTTGATCGGTGTAGAGCTTGCGGGGCAGGCCGCGGCGTAAAATGGCTTCCTTGAAGGCGTGATGAAAAGCCTCGGTATTGGCTTGGGGGTAATAAGCGGCAAAGGGAATGAGCCGGGAGTGATCATCCACCAGCACGCATAACTGCGTGATCATCGCTTTGCCCCCAATCGAGAGACTGGGGCCGGGGGAGAAGTCCACCATCCACAGGTCGTTGACGTGCGGGGCTTCGAAAGCTTTGGTGGGGCCGGTTTCCAAGCGGCCGGAACGCAGGCTTTTGCGGTCCAGACCCTGGCGGCGCAGATGGCGGTAGAGCACGCTAATGGAAGGCAAGGAACGCTGCTGCTGCCAGTGAGCGTAGAGCACCTTCAGCGGGACGGTGGGATTTTGGGTTACTTGTTCGAGCACCCAGGCGGCGGTGGTGTCATCGAGCGCGCGGTTTTTGCCTTGATCGGAGCGCGGTGCCGACACCAGCGCGTCAAAACCACCCTTCTTATAGGCATACCACCAGTCCTCCAAGGTGCGCACGGCATAGTAGTCGCCGTTTTCATCGGGCCAGGGATGGAGCGAGGCTTGGCGCAAGGCCTCGGCCAAAATGCCTCCGGCGCGCTGGAGGTCTTCAATGAAGTTGAGCGCGCGGAAGCGGATCAGGGCTTGAGTTTGGTGGGGAGTATTTTGATTTTGCTTTGGGTCATTCATAGGCGGCGCACTCTGCCGGAGGTTCCCACGCGAGCCGATGGCAATGGTGTGTGGGACGCCTCCGCCGCCGGACCGGCCGGCGGGCGGGCCGCAAGGACTCCGGGATAAATCGCCTCAACCGGCGCTGGGGGACCAGGGCGCCAGACAGCGGTAATCGCAGAGCAAAGAAGTGTTGAAAGGCTGGGCCAACTCCAGCAAGATGACCGCCAGGTTGCTTGTGCGGCGGAGTTGTTTCCAGAACTGTGCGGCGGTGGGCTTGACGGGTCGAATCATCTGGCCCAGCGTTGCGCTCAACGGAGCTACGCGCTGTTTGAAGCGGGTCCACGCTCGCTTCAAGCAACCTTTTTCCTTTTGTGTGGCTGGCGGCTCTGGCGCCTGACCGGGGTTGGCCTGGGCGTCGAAATGTTGTTCGAGCAGCGGCACCCCGACGGCCCGGTAAGGCAGGACCTGATCAGGCAGCACGCTGATGGTGCGGCCGCAGAACACGCACAGGTAACGTGGAATATCCTCCTTCGCTCCATCGTTGCAGTTGGCGTAGCGATCATAGGAGCCATGAACATGCACCGGGTGATTGGGGTTCAGGGGACACGACGGGCGGTCGCCCTTAAAACTTGAAGCGCGTATTTGCATCTCCCAAGCCAAACGGAATCCGCTGGGCCAGAGCAAGCCAAGAGACCCGCCGCCGCCCCATTTCGGCCCCCCGTTCTGGCTCGCTACGCTCGCCAGAACGGGGGGCCGAAATAACCATCCCCACCAACCCGGGCGCTGACCAAGGAGAAGCCAGAATAACCCCAAAATGCTTCGTGGCCCACGAAGCAACTTCCCCGGAAGAATTTGACACTAACCCATACCCGTTACACCGGCGCAGGCAGACGCGTCACACGAATTGTCCACCTGGTGGTTGGCTGCCAGATGAATCGAGGCTTCCAAGAGCAGGCGATTGATGTACCAAATTTGTTGTCCCGTTGGATTTTGAGCCAAAAGGCCGGCAATGTTGTCAAGGTTGGTATAACTGGCGAAAATGCTGTTTGTGTAAAACGGCATGCTCGTGACAATCTGGTTCAATTCCTTCACCAGATTTGTCTGGCGCAAGCCCTCCAGTGCGGGATCTTCATTGGGATCGCCGTCGGCGAAAATGGACTGGTCTGCTCCGGTGAAATGACTCCAGAGAAACGTATCCACCGCCGGATCATAATAACCATTAGTCAGGCCGAATATAAAGCTGTCCGGGTTGCCAAAGTCGGACGGCTGGAAAAGCGGACTGCCCTTGGGCCCTGAATTCGGGCACATGACGTTCAGGTTATATTGGTGCCGCAGCACTGCGCTTATCGTTATCGGCGAGTAGTTGGTTGGGATGTAGTGACCCATATCATCCACCCCTGCCCCATAAAACTTCAGACGATTGTCGGCCAGGTCAATTTCCATGTAATCGCTGGACGCGGCACAGAAGTTGCTGACACAGACCTGCAACTCTTGGTCCAGCGGATTTTCCATCCACTGCACCACTGAATTCACTGTCACATGGCTGGGCGGCGTGCCTACACATCGCGTGGACAAATCCAAACTGCTGTCATCTTGCGCCTTCAGTATCCCGCCGATAGCTAGCAGCACGATTGCAGATAAAATATGGGCGTAGCTCTTCATAAGATTGTGATCCTTGATTTCTGATTGCGTTTATCTAAGAGGTGGGAAAACCGACAGGCCATTTGCAGACGATAATCCGTTAAATCGTCCGATGAGCCAGTTTCCAACGTCGCCAGCACCGTAAACGCCGTCGCCGTTGAAATCCTTTAGGTAATCGGGAATTCCGTCACTGGTCGTGTCTATCGAATTTCCATAGATGTCAGCCGCCACGTATTGATAGCCAATGTCCACAGTTGAATTGGTCTCTTTGGAACCTTGAAAAGCACCCGGATTCCCACAGAGTGTGGCTCTTTGGACAACCCCTCGGCGTCCATCAAGGAGAGATATTAAAATGCCGTTGGATTTACTCATTAAGATTTAAATTGGGAATTCCTGCCATGCCTTACTTTAGAGGCGTGAATACCTGAAGTGTGTTGTTTTGGTTCAACCCGTACAGGGAGTGATAGACGTATGGACTAAACCCAAGCTCATCCGCCAAAATATTGGCAAGCCCATCACCATTGCCATCAAGGGTCATCGCCCAATTGAAATTGCTCAATATGGAAACCTTATCCAAGGGATAATTGAAGGTCTCCAATTCGTCAAATACTCCGTCTGCTTGATTGATTCCGTTTTGATCGCTGCCAATCCGAAAGCCCTTGGAGCGCTCCGCCATATTTGGGAAATTGATGGCCCTGTATCCATTTGTCGCCAACTGGCCGTCCAGAAACAACACCGAATTCGTTGGTGTGTATACGAGGACCACCTGGTGCCATTGGTTTGATTGCCAAACAATGTTTGCCGACAGATTCACGCCGCCACCGCCATTGGTCGAACTGCCAAATGCCAAATGCGTGCCATCAGGACTGAAATAAAGTGACCACCAGCCATTGGTCGTACCGACCACCCACGAGTCGTTGGTGGCTGTGTATGCAGGACTGTTGCTTCCCATTTCAATCAGCCTCCCATAAACACCCGGGCCAACGCCTCCCGCGTTGGTGCTGCTCCAATACGGCTTGAACCAGAACCGAACTGTTCCACAACGCAGATTAATGTTTGCGTTGCCATTGGTTTCGACGTCCCGATAACACAGAATCGCCGAGTTGGTGCCATCAATCAGAACCCCGTTGGTGTTCCAACTTGGAATCCCCACGACGTTCGTGGCAAGCAGTGGCGCCTGCCCGGCGCTTCCAGTCCACGCGTTGGTGTCGTCAAACGGCCAGTAACCCAAACGCACTGATAGAACGCTATTGGGGTCATTTGGGTTGGTGCGCTCCCCCAACTCCTGGATATCGCTGATGCCGTCATAGTCTGAATCGACCATCAGATCGACAAACTTCCCCAAGGAACCAGCATTGTAAATGGTCATGATCTCATTGGTTGAAAGGGCCCGCGAGTAGAGAGCGATCTCATCCACATCACCGACAAATGGGAACCCTCCCGAATTGATGCTGTTGATGCAAACCATGGGGTTTTGATTCGCTATCAACGGTCCAAACGGACGTACAGACGTAGTCGTTTGACTGGCCAAAATCCCATTCGTGTAAAGGGTGATGGTTCCTGACGCACCCTGCCATTGATACGTTCCAGCCACGTAGGTCCATTGAAAATACGGAATGTTGACGGTTCCCAGACCCGCGTAGGCAGCGTTGCCTGATGCGTCAGAAACCTGAAAAACAAGATTGCTGGTCCCACTCCACATCGCGAGATAATACGGATCATATCCGGAGCGATTGTCACCCCGCCAAAAGATGTTGTAACCATTCCCTCGCGGCTTGATCCATCCCTCTATCGTCAATGCATTTGTGAGTTGGAAAGCCGGCGTGTCCACAATCTGAATATGCCCCGAAGTGGAGTGGAACGCTTGGCCGACTACTCCGTTCGTATATGAAGTGCTGTAGCCCACACCATTGTTGGTGCCGGCGCTGTCCAGGGTGTTGCTCTCCCCGCGCCACCACCCCACCATGCCCTCTGCGGCCGTCCATGGTGGGCTCTGATGGTACGCAGAGGCCAATTGCAGGCCCGAGATGGCAACAACACCACTGCGGCCCGGCGAAGCTGTAACCGTGATAATTTGTGCGCTGCCAACCGAGACATTGGTAAACACTGCATATTGCACGCCCTGCCGCCAAGCAAGCGGACTCGATAAGGGAAGGTCGTAACAGCTTTGGGCACCATAATCAGCAATTAGGTTGTTGTTGTAGTCACGGACCGTCAGATCAAAATTACCGTCGTCAGAATAAAGGTAAATGTTCCATATTCCCGAAGGGACGTTGGTAAAAGTTACGGTCGCATTCATTCCCGTGGTCGACAGGTAGTCGTTGTACATTGGGTCCGATGACCCATTGCTGCCACCCGTCGGTAAATTCGTCACAACCATTCCAATCGTTGTCGGCGCTCCTTCACCCGTAATCAGATTTACGAGGGCTCCGACAATCATATTTCCGCCAGGAATATAATAATTCCACGTGTCGCTGGCCGAATCGCCAATCGCCGCGTACCCCGTCTTGCCGCTATGCGTATTCCCCCCGAAATCAACGTCAACGAGAACATCGACATTGCTCGTGGTTTGGGACATTGTACTCAACATTCTGCCACTACGGGCCGTAGTGGACAGGTAGTCGGGTGCCCCATCACCGTTGGAATCCAACGGCAATCCATTGGTATCGAGAGCAACGTAGTGGTAACCAATATCCACCATGGAATTGCCCTCCACCATTTGATTGGTTTGCGTCGTAAAAGAGGATAGCCCAAGCAATCCGGCTCCCGAATTGCCCTGACCGATCAATGCGCTGTTGGGTGGCAAGTAAAAGCTCCCGAGGGGCGAACTTTGCCAGCCATAGCCATTGGTGACCATCACTTCGTGGCCGCCCAAATAGGGAGTTGTGCTGGAAATCGAGGAAAACGAATTGAAATCGGTGTAATAGCCATTCGTTGGACCTCCGTGAGCATTCATGGAAAATGTCGTGCCGTCAAAGGCACAGTTCACGATGGTCAGCGGCCAGATTCCCCCGCCGACGTTGTCGGACGTCAGATTGCCGCCGAACACAGTACAGTTCTCCATTGTCAAATTAGCGGACCCGAAGTTCCACAGGACCGATGGCGCGCAATTCACAAACAGGCAGTTCGTCAGATTCAACGAGGCGTCGTACCCGCCGATACCGCCGCTATAGAACTCGGAATTTTTCGCGTAAATTGATAGCTGCGTTCCACTATCGCGGAATAGGCTGCCTTCTTGTGCAAGCTCATAGCAGTCGGTAAATGCCGCCAGGATCGTCGGAGGCGTATTCGAGTACGACAAACCGGTAATACCTCCCCGCCCGCTCGGTGCCGTCCAGTTGCCATTACCCTCTTGAACGGTGTTATACCGGGCCCACCGACACGGTGCGTCAGGCGTTCCATTGAAGCTGGCCATTGCGCTGTCGCCCAGCGCCAAGCCATAGCTGTCCTCAGATGTATTGTAATAAAAACCGGCCACTGTCCCTGCGGAAAATGCCAGACTGGAGGTCACGGTCACCGATCCGAACACATAGTCCAGGGGGTCGTAATGGTAGCCTAAAGCAAGCTGGTTCGTGTCCCGCCGTACCTGTGGCGAAAAGTTGGTGGCAACCGAAAACGTTTGGTCCGAGAAAATCACCGGAGCAAAGACCGTCTTGGCCCGAATAATTCCGAATGCGGTGGCGTCAAGATTGGACGTTCCAACATTCAAAAATGCACAACCGTTGGTCAAATAACATTCCGCCGCCCCCGCTTGTTGAAAAGGGTAAAAGGTGTTGGTGTATGCCGCCGCCCCGACCATCGGAGACCGATGAAACCCATTATATCCTGCGGAAATGTTCCCCGAGTGGTTGGTGACATTGACAAAAACACAGTTCGTTAAAAACAACCACGTATTTGTCGCATTGCCATTGAGCAAATCAAAACCATTGTAAAACGTCGCATTCTGGATGGAAATTGTGTTGGACGAACCGATGGTGCTGAAGTTCGTTTGGATGTTGGAGAACAGCGCGTTCTCTAAAATCACCGGTCCATTGATGTCGGAAACCGCTGTGCCGCAATTGACAAATTGGGCGTCATAGATTGCGGGCAAGGCGCCCGACACTGATAGACCCCGGTTCGCGTAGGCAACGCGGATGTCCGCCACCGTCAGTCCTCCCTCGCCGGAGAGGTTGATTGCCGGATTGGCATAATAGCCACGAGGGGTTCCCGTCGACCCGCTGATCTGGTCACCCACCGAATCGTCGTCCTTGGCCGTGAAAACTGCCGGACGATACGGCACCGACGAGAAGAGAAATTTGCTTCCCGGCGTGCCCGCGATGGACGCATTTGCAGCGTATTTGATAACGGTTCCGCCTTCAAAACGATTCGTCCCCGCGAGGTTCAGAGGGCCACTCACATAATAGGTCGTGTCGCCCTGGAACGTGAAATTCGTATAGGCAGTGCTCAGTGAAATGTAGTCGAGCACATAGCCTTTGGCCGCCCGGTTCATCGAAATTCGCATCGGACGGCTGACTGATTTGGGCACCGGGCCCGGAGGAAACCGGAAATCAGTTGATGCCATCCCTGGAAGACGTCGCGCATTGGATGATTGCAGCGGCAATCCGGCCAGCGAGGACTGAATCGCGCGCCATTTCACTTTCTCCAGCAGAAAATTTCGCCCGCCAATGGTTGCATAACGTTTCGTAACCCGTACCGCCGCCTTCTCATCGCCCAAAATGAACGCTTTGCCGACACCTAAACTCGTTGCTCCCCAGCTCACGGCTTGGTCTGGCTCCTCATTCGGAGCCGAAGCATCTGTTTCCAGGTTTGCAACACTGGCTGGCGGAGGATTAAGGAACTCCGTAAACGCCTCAAGGTAGGTGGTTGCCGAATTCAACCCGAAGGATTCTGGCGATGGCAGTTGTGAGCGAAGAACGATATCCTGTTCGATCCCATCACGATGATTCCGGTAAAGTACATCAGCATTCACCCCGTCGAAAGCATTGGGATACAACACCTCGTTGCTGCTGATTAATTGGCCCTCCGAATCTTGTACCATTGCTATCTGGACTGCTTTCCCGGTGGTTGGATCCGAATACATCAATCCCAAAATGTTGCTCCGCAGGCGCTTGCCATCCACGCACTCCATGTCAACAGCTCCTGCGGAATTCAAGTTGCTCGCAAAGATCGCCCGATGCTGGCTGTTGCGGATAACCGCCCCGCCGGCAAACGCTTCAATCGTATCCTGCGAGGGCATCCATTGACCAGTGTTCGGGTCCCGAAAACTTAAGCCCGACGCCAATTCAGTAAAGGAATGGGTCTGTGCCACGGCCTGGCCGCCGGGGGTCGGCTCGTAGCTCTGCCATTGCCACACGCGGTGATTTGGCCCGGCGGCGACTATTTGACGAACTGTAGCCGCAGGCACCGAAATGGCCGCCGGTTGGCTGTTGCTGCTAGTGTCTGCCAGGGCTTGGGTCCCGACTAAGGTAAGAGCCACAGGTAACGCTACCATGCTGTAGATTTTCATAGGAGAGACACGAAACTGATTGTTATGCCAGAAGATTGTTGCACCCGAAGATAATCCATGCCCTTCAGCCATAACCCGGTTCTGGCTGCTTGCCCATAAAAGCTTGTCCACCTCATGCCCATATCCCTACCCACAAAAAATTCCTTCTGGGCTCGTCCTGGTCCCCGAGAAGAATATGGATCGTTTTTACACCCTTGCTGAAACATTACAATAGAAATTGTGCAATTTGACGCACTATTCACTTCTCGTTACGGTTGTCATAAGCACGTCTGACTCCAACACTTAAATTGGCCCGTAATTGCGCTGAAAGTAGTCGCACGATTTCTATGGTTGATCATAATTGAAAGGCTAATGGAAAGGTGAGGCCGGTTACAACCTCATGTCACCCTTGTTACACTCTCGTGACGACGGCCATTTTGTAGAGCATTTGTCCGGAAACGAGGAACTATGTAATACTATTTGGCGCATTTGCGGTCCATTTTAGAAGTCGGGGCGCGTCCATTTGAAAAAACATTGTGCTTCTACCGGAGAACCGCATCCGTCGATTCAGAATTCCGTTGGTTTTGTCCCAGATAGCGCGAGGCAAGGTGAGTGAAAGGAATCCTCGAGTGGCCAGCCTGTTTCAGATGATCAGACAGAATATCGGCCAGCACTTAAAAGAAAACTTTGAGGAAGGCGAGCTTTCGGAGGATTCAGTGGTAAAGAATTTCTTTACCACTGCCGCTGACAGCAGGCAATACCATACAAATCATCACAACCTTGATGCCATTATCCAAGTTGCGCAACCGTGCAACTGTTTGCTGCACAAATTCACACCGCCGGCGTTGCTTCAAAAAGTCTTGGCATCAGAAATCTGCACATTTCGACAATCTCAAGATTAACCGGCTTCAATCGCCCGGTCCACGAACTGTACAAATTCCCGGTTTCTGGACTGCTTGGTCTTTTCCCAAACGGCGCGAGGCAGGGGTAGGGCAAGGAAAGAGTGTGCGTCAGTTCTCAGTTCCTCTAGGGTAACGATACCGCCAGACCTGGCTATCCACCACGAGGTTTCAAAATGTACAAATGCCAAGTTTAGAAACTCCATTTCTGCGGCCGTTGCTGGCTTGGACTGCGTATCCGCATTAGGCTGAAAGACTCTTTCCAAATCCTTCCGTTGGGCAGCCCCGCTCCACAATTCCTGATGATGCTCCGCGAGGGCCAGCAGGTTTTCAACTTCCTTTGCTTTCGCCTCCCGGTTTGACGCCGCTGCCGTCAGGCAAAGACTCCCCATGATGCCCAAGGTTTGAATGAGGTTGAACCAATTCCCGTCAACCCAAGAAGAAAATGCGCCCATGACCGTTTGTAAAACGGCATGGGCGTTGATTGCAAGCAGGCTTTATACGGCAGGGATTTCGGCCCGTGCGGCGATCAAAACGTGTCTCGGAATACGAATGACACGCTCGTCCGCCCCCACACTGGGACCGGGCGGCATTGCAGGAACCGCCTCATGGGTGATGTCCGTGCCGACGGCAGCAAAGTCGCCGTTGGCCATTTCCAATATTTGCGGGCAGGAGTGTCCACCTGGACACAGGGTACTCCTTCCGCCGAGTCGTCGAATAAACACGCTGCAACATGCTACTCTAGTAGCATCCTGTCAAATTCTAATTTTTGCAAAGATCAGTGCGTGATCAGAGAGACGCTGCGAAAAAATATTTGCTCTGAAATTGCCCGCTTGCTCAAAGAAGAACGGCAGCGTCGCAAGCTCTCGCTTAACGCGCTCGCTGCCCAAGCCGGGTTAAACCGCCAAACGGTAAGTTTTATCGAGCAGGAGCAACGGACGCCGACCATTGATACTTTGCTCCGGCTGACGGACGTCCTCGAAATTGAGCTTTCCGACGTGCTCGTGAACGCAAAGCGTGCGGCGAACCGACGCCTCTCTGGCGTAAAACCTAAAGGAATTTGACAAACTGCCGTTTATCGCTTTACTGTAAAGTATGGTAAAGACACGAATCTCAAGTAAAGGGCAGACGACCATTCCTTCTCAATTCAGGAAGAAATGGAAGACTTCCCAGGTCTTTTGGGAAATGGGCCCCAAAGGAACCGCCGTCGTCCGCCCCGCTCCCGATGTCATGTCCCTGTTGGGAATCGCCGGCAATGACCGTCCGCGTGACCCGCAGGAGATGGAAAAGGCGCGGAAAGCTATTGCCGATGACGCCAATGAAGGACCGGCAGAATGATCCGCCGCCTCCATTTGGACGCGAACATCATCCTTCGCTTTCTGCGCAACGACGGCCCGCAGCAGTCCCAGACCGCTGCCGAGCTTTTCCGCCGGGCGCAGGCGAAAGAGCTGCGTCTGGTGGTGTCGCCCGTGATCGTCCTGGAAGTCTTTTATGTTCTAGCGAAGGTCTATGAGATGCCGCGCCCGGATGCAGCCAATGTTTTGGAAACCTTGTTGACCTCCGGGATCGTCGCGTGTGACGATGGCGGCATCACCCTTGACGCCTTGAGCCGGATCACCAGCAACAAGATTTCCTTTGGCGACGCCTACCTTGTGGCGACTTCGGCTCGCGCCAAGGAAGAATTGGTGAGTTTTGACAAAGGCATGACGGCATTTAAGGACGCACGCCTCTTTCCGCTCAATTCCTTGTCCAAAAGTTCCAAAAACTAAATCCGTCGCAGTGGCGATGTCGGGCAGTTCATCTCGAAAGCCCGCAAGTCCGCCTTGAAAGCCGGCGGCTAACAAGGCCGCACAATGTTAATTATGGTCTAATAGAGCAAACGACCATCGCCCTGAAAGGTTATTGCTATCCGAGAAGTGAAATGAATTTTTCAACAGTTATTCCGCTATCACGGATCAGGCTCCGCAAAGTGCCACGGGCAACCTCCTTGTGGTCGGGAACTATCAACGTTGCTGGAAAGCCGGTCTTCACCAATGCCATGTGGCTTCCGCGTTGTCGCACCATGATCCAACCGTCCTTTTCAAAAGCTCGAACAACGAGACGTCCACTGACGACCGGCAAAACGGGCATCAGACTGCTACCTCCACTTGTTTAACTTCCACGGTCAAAGGCATCCCACGTTCAGCCCGAACCTCAAGTGCGAGCAAGATGGCTTCCTTGATGTTGGTCAGTGCCTCTTCTTGGGTTTTGCCCTGGCTAACGCATCCGGGAATAGATGGGCACTCGACAACCCAGACGGCGTCTTCGTCGCGTTCAAGCGTGACCATGAATTTCATCGACATAAATTAAATCATTTGCGACCAAGGTGCAAATCGCATTTTCTGAGTTTGTTCATATCCGGGATCGTGTCAACGCCGATTTCGATGGCGGCTTTTCCGTGACGCACAATAAACCTTATGTATAATCCATCCATCCTCACCAACCCACTCGCACGCCCTTGGCCCACCGCGATGCGGTTTAGTTCAATGTTAATTATGTCTAATGGCTGGCATCGTGTTTACCTTTGCCCCTTTTCTTAAGCGATTGCAAATGCTTTAGGTCCAATTCGTCCTGGTCGCGTTTGAGCGCCTCTTTCGTCTTAATTAGGGCGTCGAGGCCAATAAATGGAATCTTTAAACCGTTGCTGCCGATATAAACGCGGCCTTTGAAACATTCGTCGAATGTTACAGCAGCAATGCCCGTGAGAATGTGAATCCGCCGGGGCGGCTCACCAATCGCAATACTGGAATCCGGTTCCAGAAAATAATCCTTTTTCGTACTGTTCGGAAAACCAAATTCCTTGAAGACCGCCACCATTTTCTCGGCATTCTCGGAACTGATCGCTACAAAAATGTCAATGTCGCCCGTATATCGCGGGTAGCCGTGAAACCCAACCGCATAACCGCCGACGACCAGGAACTTAACTCCTTTTGCGTCGAGTAAACTCAAAAACTCTTGGAAATGGTTGTTCAGCATATTTTTCCCCCTGAATGGTTAGATTGATTACCCCCACCGCTTCAACTCGCTCTTCAGGAGTCTTGGAAAGCCAATAGCCGTCGCGATCCTCAACATCGTCAACCTTCCCCCTTCGTATTACGTGGATAAATCCCGGCATGATGCCATTCCAAAGCATTCCGTTAACCGAGTCAACACCAACTGTCCAAAGCAACTCTGCGGGCAATGAGCCGCCAAGACATCGCCAATTTCCTACGTGGAGGCCGCCCGTATTCCTTGATTTTAGGCACGTCCGCGATATGCTGCCATATATGAATGACCATCGCCAAAACTCTTTTAATATCAAATTCACCAGCGCCAGTAGCGCATTGGGCGTCTCCCCTCAGAAAGTCGTTTCGTTGAAAATACGTGACTGTGTTAACTCCTACAGTGAATACCACGATATGATTCATTCATTGGAGACGGAATTCGGGGTCCAATCATCACCCGTCGGCGGCGACTTGCAGGGAAGGGGCTATTTGCTTGTTAAGCAAAATGCTAAGGTAATCATCGTTGAGCACGAGACTGGTCTTGAGATTCTATATATAGCGGGCTCAATCGCGTCTCTCATTGCTTTGATACCAATGATCTTACAAGCATGGGGTGCGATCCGTCGTTTTTCGAACCCACGCAATCCATTTCAAGCGGTTGAAGTTCGAAGACTCAATGAAAAGGGTGAACTGCACGAAGATACTGTTCACATGGATCATCACAGCGTTGGCGGCGAGTCCAGCCTTATTCTGACTGCGGCGGCAAACATCCTTGAAGAGGAGTTACAAAAGTTGACCAGCCAAGTCGAACGGCTGGCACCAGAGATCACTTTATTTGAACGGAGACTTTCAAAAGTTGAAACGGCACTAAAGGTTTCAAAGACTTCAAAACGTAAAGTTACAGACCGGAAATAGTTGCACTAACACATTTTGGTAATACATGTTATGTATAATCTTTGACCTTGCGTGGTCGAACCAGTTATCCTCGCACGTGTATGGCTCAATACAAGAAACAACATTACCTGCCAGCCTCATATTTGAGGTATTTTTCTGAAGATCAATCAAATTGCCGGCGGGATTCGTTTGTTTGGCAGTACGACGGCAAGGAAGCTCGAAGAGTATCCGTGCGGGCACAATGTTACCGCAAGTATTTTTACAGCAAAAAGAATCCTGCTGATGTAGAAAAGATGTTCCAGAAGCGAGAGGAAATTTATTGCCCCTTTGTTGACAAAATCCGCGCTGGGCAGGAACCGGAGATACAAAATTTCGGCGATCTATTTTTGTGTATATGTGATTTATATATTCGAAATGCCGCGCATAAAAACTATACAGGCCGGGAAGGTATCGGCGCTTATAATGACCGACTTGTCCTGTTCTTTAGCGGACTGCTTCTGGGAGACGCTGAGGCAACGCTTTCGATTGAAGATATTAAGCAACATCTTCAGACTAACTGGCGATTGGAGATTATCCCCGCGCCTGTGGGCTTTCAATACCTCACATCTGACCACCCAACTGTTTTTATGGCCTGCAATAATCCACCGAATCCTAAAAACCCGCTTCAGATTATTTTGCTTGCCCTGGACCCTACAAATATCGCTGTCGCGTTTGACCGCCGGTTTGTGTGTGTTGAAAGGAAAACTGCCACGGCCAATGATGTCACTTTATTTAATGTTGGGCAGGTTCATAACGCTACAAAAGTTGTTTATTCTGCGATGCGGTTTACGGGAAACGCCTTGACGTTTTGCGAGACAGCATTCCTGCAAAAGAAAAGCGTATGTAGCGAAGTTACCCCCAAGGGCTGGAAGCTGTCACTTACATATCTGCCACCACAATCCCATTTTTCGTTCATACAAATGAACATGCTCTTGCTTTAATTCAATCGTAATTTTTCCACACATATTCGCTTGCAGCACGTAATGTATGTTTGATCGTCGGTCTGGTCCGTCTTCCTGATGGAGCCATCATCACCCACGGTGATCCTCCATCATTGCACTCCGGTGTTGCCCCCTGGGCTCTTTGGAATTTGAATAGGTCATCCACAGATGCCTTTGTCCGATCCCATACCCTCTGCACGTTAACCCACGCACGGTCTTGGAATGGGCCGAACGGCTGGGGCTGCCGCGTCACGGGCCCAAGAGGAAAATGACGTCAGACAAGGAGGCGGAGCTTCGCAGACTTGTGTCGGAAAGGCCGCTGGCGAGCAATCCGGAATTGGCGGAAGTTATGAAACTCTCAACTGCGACAGTTCAACGCTGGTCTAAAAAACTTGAACTCCCTCGCCCTGAATATGCGCGGAAAATGACACCCGAAAAACAGGCGCAACTTCGCACTCTGGTGGAGAACAATCCTCTTGCCAACTACCGGGAGCTCTCCGAAGCACTACAGATTTCATGCTCCACAATCCATTATTGGATCGGACGCCTTGGGATTCCCGCGCCTTATCAGGGATTTAAGGGGAAAACAACCCCGGAAAAAGACGCGCTTTTGCGCTCTCTTGCGGCCAAAACCCCACGCAAGACCTTCCAAGAAATGGCGGAGGCTTTGGGCATCGACAAAACTACTGTTTTTAAATGGGCTAAACGTCTCGGCATTCCGCATCACGTGGCCAGGAGGAAAATAACGTCAGACAACATGGATCTCCTGCGAAGGCTTGTCACGGAAAAACCCTTGGCGAGCTTTAACGAACTGGCCGGGGTGATGAGACTCTCATCCACGACAGTCCGGTACTGGATCAAACGTCTTGGCCTCCCGCATCACGATGGCAGGAAATAGAGCGCCACCCTTGATTTCCTCCCTACCCTATCGGTGCATTGCGGGCTCATTCTTTTTCACTCCGCGCAGGCGTTTCAGCGCCAGCAGGCCCGCAGCTCCCAAGGTACCCAAGGCGATTGTGGACGGCTCTCCAACCCACTTCAAATTTCCCAGCTGACAGCGCAGTCGCCAACGCTGACGGTGCCCAGCTCCACGGGCAGCACCAACCTGGCCGCAGCAGGAAACTCCTTCCAGATAGTAACGGGCCAGCCGGACGTGGCTACTGTTGGCAGCCCAACCCTGGACGACACGGCAGACTTTACCACCGCGTTTGACTCTTCCGGAAACTACTACACCATCAGCCAACGCGACACCGTGGGAATGTCCACGCCCGATTCAATGCAGCGCGTGGCGAACAGATGGGATATTCGAGGTTTTTCATGGCTAACATGAGTAAGATTTGGGGAAGATTTGAAGAAAAGAAAAGAGCTTTTGGTGTGGCAAGTGGGCCGGCCGCCGTTTTTCTTTGGTGGCCTGAGGCGGCAGTGGGTCGCAGCGCTTCG
>JARLHX010000353.1 GCA_031292035.1 Negativicutes bacterium
ACGCTTTAATTCGGCCACATCATCACCCCCGCCGTTTGAGGAATCGACAATAATATATATTAATTATAGGAGTAGTTATATACCAATGTCAACGCTATATATATACCTTTTTGCCCCAATCGGCACACCGGGAATATTTACCTGTGCGGCATATAAGGTAAGTATGCCTTATTCTGGCGGAGAATATGCCTAAATATTCAAGGTTTGCCAGGGTCAGTAAACCCAGCGCCGTCGCCGCCGGCCTGCAGATTGCGGATGGCTGCCGGTATAGCCTGCAGCAGATCTCCGGCGCTCATTCCGATCATACCGGAACCGGCGGCAATGTCTCCGGCCAGCCCGTGGATATATACTCCGGCCACCGCGGCATCATGACTGGAGAGGCCCTGAGCGATCAACGCCGCAATCACGCCGGTGAGAACATCCCCTGTTCCGCCTGTGGCCATGCCGGCATTACCGGTGGAATTGATAAACACCTCGCCATCAGGAAAAGCCACCACCGTAGCCGGCCCCTTCAGCACCACGATGCTGCCCCAGTCAGTCGCCGCCTGCCGCGCTACCGCAAGGCGATCGGCGTTGATGGTTTCCACCGCAAGGCCGGTCAGCCTGGACAGTTCGCCCGGATGGGGCGTAAGTACCGCGAGCGCCTCCGGTTCCAGCAAAAGATCGGTGTAGCCCACCAGGGCATTCAGGGCGTCGGCATCAAGCACCAGCGGACACCTGGCGGTTTTCACCGCCTCCCGCACCATCTCGGCTGTTTCCGCTTCCCGGCCCAGCCCTGGCCCCACCGCCAGCACGTCGCACTCAGCCGCCAGTTTTTGAATATAGGGTATGGCGTCGATTCCCAGGGACCCCCAGGCGGACTCAGGCAGCGACCGGGTCATCACCTCGGTGAGCTTGCCGGCCATCACCGGCTGGAGGCTGGCGGCGACAGCGAGGGTCACAAGACCGGCCCCCGACCGGACAGCGGCCATGGAAGAAAGCGCGGCGGCTCCGGTAAAACCCTGTGACCCGGCCACCACCAGCACCTTCCCGCACGTACCTTTGTGGACCCAGGGCTGCCGGAGCGGCAGAACCTTGCGCACATCGGCGGCGGTAATCAGGTTCTGACGAATAGCGCTGTCAGTCAGGAGCGCTGCCGGAATGCCGATATCGGCGACAGTAACCTCGCCGGCGAGAGAAGCTCCCGGCTGAAACAGCAGGCCGGGTTTCGGCAGGGCAAACGTAACCGTATGGCTGGCCCGGACGGCCATTCCCCGGATCTGTCCGTTATCGGCGTCGATACCGGAAGGGATATCTACCGCCACCACCGGTTTCCCGGCGTTATTGATCATGGCAATGGCCTCGGCCAACAGCCCGCCAGCCTCTCCGTGGAACCCGGTGCCGACCAGAGCGTCCACCAGACAGTCGGCGAAAGCGGCGGCAAGCCCGGCCTTGTCCCAGTCCCGCTGGGCGGTCAGTTCGACGATCTCGATGTCCGTCTTGCCCAAGACGTCAAGATATATGCGGGCGTCTCCGGCGACCGCTTCCTTGGTGCCCAACAAAAACAGGTTGACCTTGGCCCCCTTGTTCTGAAGCCGGCGGGCGACTACGAAACCGTCCCCGCCGTTATTGCCCCTGCCGGCAAATATGCATACCCGCTTGCCGGATACGCTGCCCAGCAGCAGTTCCACCTTGCGGGCCACCTCATTGCCGGCACTTTCCATCAGCGCCGGGCCCGGGATGCCATAGTCAAAAATGGCCTGTCGGTCGATTTCCCGCATCTCAGCCGCCTGGACGACCTTCATCTGCCGCACCTCCCCAGATTACCACCTGCGCCACGGCGCATTCCCGGGCGTGGGTAAGTGAAATATGGATGGCACCGACTCCCTTGTGCCGGGCCAATTGTTCGTAATAACCACTGAGTTTGACGGTGGGACGGCCCAGAGAATCAGGCAGAATTTCTATTTCCAGCCACTTGCCGCCGGACAGTCCTGTGCCCAGGGCCTTGAGCACCGCTTCCTTGCCGGCGAAACGAGCGGCATAGGAAGCAAAGCGCTGCACCCCGCGGCTCTCGCAATAGACCTGCTCGGCCTCGCTGAAAACACGCTGGACAAAACGCCGTTTTTCCAGCGCTGTCTTTATGCGCTCAATTTCAACCATATCAACGCCCACGCCGACAATCATCCGGTCACCCCCGTCAATCCAGTCTGCGGTACTCGAACCTGCGACTATATATTTCGAGCCGCGCCACCCTATACCTGCCGCCGCATATAATTTTCCGGACCGGCTGCCGAGTTCACAATTTTGTTACAACTACGTCATATCTTTGCCAAGATTGTAGCCTATACTGAAATCAGAAAGCAAAAAGGAGTGATTCAGATGAAAAAATCCATCGCCTTCGCCACCATCGCCCTGGCCATAATGATCGTCGCCGGAACACTGGCTTACGCGGCAGTCCCGCAGCAGGCCCCGCCGCCCGGCCAATATCAGCCCCCCACCCTCACCGAAACCCAGAAGCAGGAGCTGGCGCCACTTTATGACCAGATGCTGGAAACTCAGAAAAAACTGATGCAGAAATATGTCGACTACGGCTATATCACCCAATGGCAGGCTGACCAGCGGGCCGCCTTTATGAAAGACCGGATGCAAAACCGCTTGCAGCAAGGCTTCATCGGCCCTGGCATGATGGGCGGCGGCTCCGACATGATGGGCAGAGGTCCCGGCCACGGTATGATGGGCGGCGGCGGCAGTTGCCGCGGCCCGGCTGGACAGCAAGGTCCGGCCGCCAATCAATAGCACTCGCGTCCCAGTCAGGTATGACCGTTAACCAGGCGAGGCCCCTGCGCAAGCAAGGGCCTCGCTTTTTCGCGGGGAGAATCAGCCCCGCCGGAACAGGTTTCTGCCGGTTGCCGATCACTTGTTCAACAGACCTACAATATTAATACAAAATTAACATTTTCTTGTCAAGGTGAAAGGTTTTGGAGAATTATTTGTCGAACATTTGTGGTAAGAAATTTGAATAAGTACGGCAACAGATTGGTTGTGCTCAGGATCCGTCTGCTGTACGATGGTGGTGTTTCCAGTTGTCTGTTCGCACAACAAGTATTTCGGTAAGAAACTTACGGCCGGGAATGACGGTTGGAAAAACGATTCTTAGCGATAGCGGACAAGTCATTTTGGACAAAAACATGGTACTGAACGATTCACTGATCCAGCTTCTTGCGACATGGGAAATACAAGATATCGATATTTTTGCCCAAGCCGCCCCTGAGAATATAAGCGAACTTTTTATGGGACACCAGTCGATGGCAGCAACCCACGGCGAAATAGTGGCAACCATCAAGGGCGCCTTCGAGAAGATCCGCTATCTCCGGGAGGTGCCGATTGAACAGCTGAAAGATCTTGCCAGTCGCTGTATTGACTCTCTGCTCAGCACTTCGTGCGTTGTTTACCAACTCGCGACGATCCGGGACACGGATGACTACACCTTCATGCACTCTGTCAATGTCGGTGTGACCGCCGGCGTAATCGGCAAGTGGCTGGAGATGTCAGGGCCGGCGCTCCACGATCTGGTCCTGTCCGGCTTGCTCCACGATGTCGGGAAAACCCAGATCCCGCTCCCCATCCTCAATAAACCCGGCAAACTGACTCCTTCCGAAATGCAAATCATGAAAAAACATGCCGCACTGGGCTTCGACTTGCTAAGCGACAACTGCCAATTGCCGAAAGCTGTCCTGCATGGGGTATTACAACATCATGAACGGATGGATGGCAGCGGTTATCCGGGAAATCTGAACGCCGACAGCATCGGCACCATCGCCAGAATCATAGCTGTTGCCGACACGCTGGATGCAATGACCTCAAACCGGGTTTATCGCTCCGCTGTGACCCCCTTTTCGGTGATTCACGAATTTTCCAGTTTGATGTTTGATAAACTGGCTCCGGAAGTCATCACCGTATTCCTGGAAAATATCAATGCTTCTCTCCTCGGGAGTATCGTCAGATTGTCAGACGGTTCAACAGCGAGGGTTATCTACATCAACAAGGCCCGTCTGGACCGACCGACCGTCCAGACCGCGGATGGAGAATACATCGCGTTGGTAAATAAAAAAGAACTGCATATTATCGAATTATTATCCGGTTGGTAGCTGCCGGCTTTTCCCGGTTCACGGCTTGCCGTCCCGCTTATCACCGATAACGCACCGACCTTAGCCTGATACTGTCACCATGTAAAGCCCAGAGGACCCCTGCGGGCTTTTTTTGTTAACGCGAAATTCAGCTGCCGAAGCACTTGCATTCTTTTTCCGGCAGCAGTACTATTTGGTTATACTCTTTCCAAGGATTGTAGGGCAGGCAGATACGGCAGGCAATCCTGCAGGGAATACAAACCGACTCATCTTAAGGAGGAATTCAGTATGGATTTTTCATCGCTGGAAAAGCTGTTCAAAGCAAGGCGGTCTGTCCGCCAGTGGAAAAGCGCCCCTGTTTCCGAAGAGCTCCTGACAAAGGCGATCGAGGCCGCCGGCTGGTGCCCTAACAGCGGCGGGAGGCAGCCCTATCACTGCTACGTGATCACCAACCCTGCCAAGATCGCCGAAATAGGACAGGCGGTCCAGGAAGTCTCCGATTATCTGGCGTCGCTGTGCACCGAAGAAAGCGACCGGCAGGCTGTGGAACGCTGGCAGAAGAATTCGGCTTTTTTTGCGAAAGCGCCGGCCCTCATCGCCGTAAGCGCCAGCATCTACCAATCGATCGCCGACAAGCTGCAGGCCAGCAATATGGATAAACCACGGGTAGCTGAAATCAACCGGTGCCGGCAGCTCGCCAGTTCCCGTGTCCAGACTGCAGCAGCATTTGTCGACCATCTGCTGCTCGCCTTGCATACGCTGGGCTTGGGAGCCGTCTGGATGGTAGGTCCCACCCAGGCCAAAAGCGCAGTGGAGAAAATCATCGGCATGGGAAAACAAGAGGACTTCGTAGCCTTGGTACCGGTGGGCTATCCTGACGAACAACCGGCTGCTCCTGCGCATAAGCCGCTCAGCGAACTGGTCACTTTCCTCCGCTAAAAACAGCGGCTGAGCAACAAAAAACCCCACCTATTCCCGCGTCAATATTCCCTTTTCCTCTAAACCGCCAATTATCTGATGCTAAAGATAACTGGCGGTTTATTATATTACCCGGAAGTTTTCGCCTTCGGGACAACGGAGCTGAACTTATTTCACTATTAAAATTTGGAAAATAAGGGGCAGTCAATAAATTATGTCTAATTTTGGCAGGACTTTTGCATATTTATGGTAAATTTACCTAGAAATAAATATAAATGCAGCACCCCAATTTCCCGACACTTTGCGCTTGTCGGTTTTGCCGTCAAAGCAGCGCAAGGATCAGTAAAAATTGCATAACAACACTAACCAACGAATGGGTGGTGCTTTCATGGATGAAACTGTTTTTTTTGAAAAGCGAGACGGCCACTATCAAATAACCTCAACCGACCGTGGCGTCTGCCTCAGCGTATGGCCGGCGTCCAACGGCGGCTCGCCGGTCTCAATCACCAACATAGTCCGGGCACTGGCCGAGCAAAACCTCACCGACTATGATCGCGCCTTTCTTTCCCGGATCGTTCACGAGGCCATCGGTGAACCGATACTCATTGTCAACGCACTGCCGGCGGTCGATGGCAAATATCAGATCACGGCAATCGACGCCGGCGTTTATCTCAGTGTATGGGCCCCGGCGAACGGCGGGGCTCCGGTATCGAAAGCGGCTGTGATGCAAGATCTGACCAGCCGGAATTGCAGCAATTTTGACAGTGATTTTCTTGCCAGAATCATCAGCGAAGCCATCGGCAAACAGGTACTTATCGTCAGTGCCCTGCCGACGGTTGATGGCAGATATCAGATCACGGCAACCGACGCCGGTGTTTATCTCAGCGTGTGGGCCCCGACAGGTGCCGGCGTGCCTGTGTCGAAATCCGCCATTATTCATGACCTGAACAAACACAATTGCGATTTTGACAGTGATTTTCTCTCCAGAGTAATCAGCGAAGCCGGCGGTGTGCCTGTACTGGTAGCCAACGCCTTGCCGCGGCTGGACGGCCGCTATCAGATCACGGCAGTCGATACCGGCGTTCATCTGTGCGTGTGGCCGCCGACAGGCGGCGGTTCGGCGGTAGCCAAAACGGCTATTGTTCAGGACCTTATCAGTCAGAACTTTACCAACTTCGATAACGATTTCATTTCCAAAGTGATCCTGGAGGCCGCCGGAGTACCTGTACTTATCGTCACCTCGGTTCCTGGAGGCGAAAAAGGGCGATTGATCCGCGTCAAGGTAGGCCTTGACCACTTGGAAGCCAGGATTGATCTTACGATTTCTGAAGACTCCCCCATGGCCACAGTGGAACAGCTTTTGGCAGAACTGGAAGCAGCCGGCGTCGTCTTCGGCGTAGTGGAAGAGGCGCTTGAAAGACTTACCCGGACGCGATCGGCCAAAAATGTTGTCTGCGCCCGCGGTGCCCAGTCCTGTCCCGGCGATGACGCCTATCTGAAATACTTCATCGATCCCGACAGTCAGGGGCGTCCGGTGGAACTGGAAGACGGCCGGGTCGATTTCAAAGAAATCAACGAGTTTCTCTGTGTCGAGGAAGGGCAGCTGCTGATAGAAAAGATTCCGGCAACTGAAGGCATCCCGGGAACGGACGTTTTCGGTCTGCCGCTTCCGGCCAAACCGGGTAAAGATGTAAGAATGCCTGTGGGCAAAAACATCGTCAATGTCGACGAATGGCGGCTTTATGCCGCTATCAACGGGCACCTGAACATCTTCCTTGATAAACGGATCAATGTCATACCCATTATTATCATTGACGGCGATGTCGACCATTCCACCGGCAACATCGATTTTAGGGGCAGTGTCATTGTCCGGGGTTCGGTGCAGCCCGACTTTGTCGTAAAAGCCGGTGGCAATGTTGAAGTACACGGCACCATCAGCGGCGGCATGGTCGAAGCCACCAACATTATCGTCCGCAAAGGCATTCAGGGTATGAACCGCAGCGTGATAAAGGCACGGGACCGCCTTGTAGCCACCTTTATCGAAAGCGCCACCGTCTATGCCGATCAGGACATTGTTGTCAGCGACGTCATTCTGACCAGCTCGGTTTTCGCCGGCATGCGGGTCATTGCCGAGGGACGGCGCGGACTCATCCGCGGCGGACGCATATCGGCCGGCGAACTGATTCGCGCCAAGACCATCGGCAACGAGACCGGTGTCGTAACCGAGCTTGAGGTTTCGGTCAACGCCGTGCTCAAGGATGAACTTCTCCGCCTCCGCCAGGAAATTAAAAAAGCCCGGACCCTATATGATGAATTAACCCTCTCCCTGACCTTCCTGCGCAACAAAGGTGTCGACCATCTTTCCGCCGACAAGCTGGAACGCTACAAAAAGAACGAAGCGGAATACAAAACCCTGCCGGACCGGATAGAAGAAATGCAGCAACGTTCAACCGATATCGAAGAAATCCTGAGCACCCTTAAGCCAGGCCGAATCCGGGTCAGCAATTTTATCCATCCCGGCTCAAGAATCAACATCGGTTCGATGACAAAGAACCTTATCGAACCGCTTCGCTTCGTCTCCTTCTACGTCCTTGACGGGGAAGTCAAGTTTTCTTCCTGTTGAACCCGCCCCGCTCGCACGGGATATCGTCCCGGCCTGAGTCAAACCCGCTGCAGCCAGGAGATTATCGCCCGGCTGTTTTTTTATCTACACAAAATACTCCGCCTTGGCTTCGGGAAAATGGCTGTTTATCTGCTTCATCATAAACTCCTTGATTTCGCCCATCGTATCCTCAGGATAAATATATTTCCCGTAACCGAACTGGCCGAACTTGAATTTCCGCTCCTCCTCGGCCAGCGGCAGCGTTGTCCTGGGAAAAATGGCGGCGATGTTGGCCTTGGCCCGTTTGGTAAACCGGTGGGTAATCAGTTCAAACGTCAAGTCCCGCCGGCCACTGGCCGGCAACGCCCCGGCCAGGCTGTCGAACAATTGCCTGTATTCAAGCTGCCACCCGGGAAAATGAAAAATCGGCGCGATGATGAACCCCAGCGGATAGCCCGCCTCGGCGACTGCGGCCGCAGCCGAAACCCGCTCTTCCACAGGCGGAGTACCATGCTCATAATCGCGAATCACTCTGGCGGCGTTCAGACTGAAACGAAAGCGGGTATGACCGTTATGTCTGGCGGTCAGCAACGAATCGACATCAGTATACTTTGTCACGAAACGAAAGCGGCCCAGGGACTGCCCGCCGAAAAATTCGACGGTTTTGGCCAACAGACCGGTAAGATATTCGGTCGGAATCGGATCCGATGTGGCCGCCCCTTCAAAGACGGTGATCGCCGGGGCGCGCTCCTTCATATAAGCAGCGGCTCTGGCCAGGACTTCCTCAATGTTGACATATACCCTGAGATAAGGCCTTTTCCCCAGCGTGGTGGCCAGATAACAGTATTCGCACATTCCCGGGCAACTGGTATTGAGGGGCAGCTGATAGTGGGCCGACGGCTTGCAGGGAGCAAAATCGGCGGTCTTTCGGACCCCTACCACCAGTGTCCGTTTCGCTTCCCGGTAAGCCTCCCCCAGCGTTCTTCCGGGAATGCCGCTCACCCGGTTGTGGGCTTTGGTGGTCAAAATCGGGATATTCATGGCTGTAAGGCGGTGGTGAAGATCCCGGCCCAGGGGATAGTCCAAAGCCGCCGGTTCGAAAAAAGCGCGTACCGGAACAAAACGCGGCATCCTTTACACCCTTTCCTGCCAGATAAAACTGCCGTCTTAGTATATCCGGCGAAAACAATTTCATGTCCCGCGCAAGACCAAATCAGCACTTTTCCGGCGATATCAGTTATAATAAAATAGACTAAACTGGGGAGGTCAGCCGTGATTCCACTTCGCGACAACGTCCATTCCCGTCATTTTCCCTACATCACCGTCGGGCTGATTATCATCAATTTTTATACCTTCTTCCAGGAAATTGGCATGAGCGACGCGGCCCTGGCCGGCAGCATCCAGAATTACGGACTGGTCCCGGCTTCTTTCCTGGCGAACTTCGACAGCCATCCCTTGGCTGTCTCCACCTATGTTCCTCTCTTCAGTGACCTTTTTTTACACGGCGGCTGGATGCATATCATCGGCAACATGTGGTATCTTTGGCTATTCGGCCACAGTGTGGAAGACTGTCTGGGACGGCTTAACTTCACCTGGTTTTACCTCCTGTGCGGCATTGCCGCCAACCTGTCCCAGATCATCGTCGATCCCGCCTCCACCGTGCCGACCATCGGCGCCAGCGGAGCCATTTCAGGTGTCCTGGGGGCCTACTTTCTTTTGTATCCCCGGGCCCGGATCTCGACCCTTATACCGCTGTTTATCTTCTTTCCGATCATTCAGATCCGAGCCTGGCTGTTTCTCATTTTCTGGTTCCTGCTGCAGTTGCAGAGCGGGGCACTGGCCCTGTTCACCGCCGGTTCCGGCATCGCCTGGTGGGCCCATATCGGCGGTTTTGTCGCCGGCATGGCGCTGGTAAAGATGGTTAAAGACTAAAATATTGGTATAAAACTGCCAACTCCGGGAAAATCTATTCGCATCAACAGCAAAGGAGATGTCGCTGTGCTGCAAAGATTGTCGCCCTGGTTGGCGGCCGGACTGACGACAGGTCTGGTTATCCTTTTCGGAATATGGCTGATGGCCCTTATTTATTTTAATACTTTTCTTCTCGGCTACCGGTCGGTGGTCGATCAAAAAATGGTAAACGCGGTCATCGAGACCAGCATCAAGAATCCCGACGTCCAAAACGCCCTGAAAAACCAACTGGTCGTCTACTTCAACTCACCTGACGGCAAAGCGAAAATGACGGAAATACTCAAATCGCCGGAAATGCGCAAGGTGATGTCCGAGAATATCCAGTCCCCGGAAATGCGCAAGGCAATGTCCGACAGCCTCCAGTCGCCGGAAATGCGCGCAGCCATCATGAAACTCATGGCAGTGCCTGAATTCCGCAACGCGGTGCTGCAAATCGTGAAAGACACCCCGGAAATGCGCATGCTCACCTTATTGTCTTCGGCGGTAACTCTGGATCCCCCCCAGAGCCCCTCCTCGCCATCCCCGGCCATGCTTAAATAGAATCAAGGCTGTTGCAACATAAAAAGCACTTACCGCGGTAAGTGCTTTTCTTATGTTGCAACAGCTATACCGAATCAGATTTCTATATCTTCTAAAACGCCCTGGTAATTCTCATTGATAAAACCGGTAAGATAATCAGGCTCATAGTCTGCGAGCGCATTCAGCTGATTCAGTACGTTCGTCGGAATATCCCAATCACCGACCGAGAGGTTGTTTTTCATTTGTTCTTCCTTCGTTACCCCGACTACGACAGAACTAACGCTCTTATTACATAACGGCCAGGCAAGGGCAATTTTCCAGGCAGGTTCTCCGGACATCTTTGCGATTGGCAGGATGCCTTCGGCAATTTTTTTGCCTCTTTCACTCCAGAATCTCGGTAAATCAACGTGAGTGCGGTAGGAGAAGCGAGTGCCCTCTTGAGGCTTGTCCATGCCTACATACTTGCCTGACAGCATACCGCCAGCCAGCGGGCTCCAGCATACGAGACCCATACCCTGATCCTGACAAGCTGGCAGGATTTCTCTTTCGATATCGCGGTTTATCAAGTTATACATGTACTGTCCGCAAGTAAATTTTTCAAGGTTCATCTGCCGGCTTACGGCATTAGCTTTGACTATTTGCCATGACGGAAGATTACTGCAGCCTACATAGCGGACCTTCCCCTGGCGAACCAGGTCATCGAAAGCTCTCATGGTTTCTTCATAGGGGGTGTGCGGGTCCGGCGAATGGATATACAATATATCGATATAGTCTGTTTTTAGCCTTTTCAGGCTGGTCTCACAGGATTCGATAATATTCTTTCTTGACAAGCCTTTGGAATTTGGTGTAGGTCTTGTCCGGAAGAAACATTTTGTGGCAAGTATTATATCTTCACGTTTTTTGTTTTTTATGGCTTCTCCGATGATCCCTTCCGACAATCCGCCACCATATATATTTGATGTATCAATAAAATTTCCGCCGCCATCCAAAAATATGTCGATAATCCGCGTTGCCGATTTCTCGTCATTGCCCCATTCTTTAAAACCGAATGACAGCGTCCCAAGACACAATCTCGACACAGCAAGTCCTGATTTGCCTAAATACCTGTACTTCATCGTCTTTTACCTCCGCCATTAACTCTTCATATTCAAAATTCAAGAAAATTAGCTGACAACTAATCACCAAAGCAGCAAGGGATTATTAGTTGGCAAGCGCCTTGGGGGCGGTCGTTTCATTTTTTACGCCGGTATTATATTTACTGGTAATCAATACAGCCACAGCTCCGGCCAAAGCGAACACTGCCGCCCACCAGAAAGCACGGCCCCAATCATTTGTGGAAGCTACATATCCTGTGATAAGCGGCTGTATAATTGAGGCAAATTGGCCAAAGCAGTTCATAAATCCGGTAATAAAACCTGCATTAAGACCAGCGTACTCGATCGGCAGTGAAAAGCCCACAGGCCATGTAAACGCCAACCCCACCAAAGCGGCACAAATATACATCAAAGCCTGATTGCTTGTTTCAACATTCTGGATCATTATGATGCAAGCGGCACACCAAAAATAGCCGGCGACAAGAATCATGCGCCGCCAGAATATATTGTGGGTGGTATTATTCTTAACCCAGTCCACAAAATATCCGGCAACATTCATCATGACAAATAGAACCGCCCAAGGTATCGTGCCGAAAATAGCCATTTCCTGTACTGACATGCCACGTCCTACCACGAAATACGTCGGCAGCCACAGCACCAGAAAGGTGAATACATAACTGTTGCAGGCCGCTTGCATGGAAGAACCCCAAACTTCGATTTGTTTTAGCGGTTTTTCGAAAACTGCCGGCACAACATTTTTTTCAGTAGCCTCGGCTTCCTTTTGGCTATGAAAAACAGCATCAGTCATGTTTGCCTTTTTCGTAATATACATCCAGTAACCCAAGAAGACAAAACTGATGACTGCACAAGCATAAAAAACGCTGCGCCAATCATAGTGAGCGATTAAGAACGCAGCGAATGGTGTCGCTACAAGCGGACCCACGGCTATGGCCGACAGATTTAAAGCCTGAATCCGTCCAACCATTCGGCGTGGCAAATGCCTGGCGACAAACGATGCCGTAGCAGGCATTGACGGCGCTTCAGCAATACCCAATCCGGCCCGGACAGCCATTAGCGCAAAGAGGTTGCTCGGAAAAGCCGTCAATATACTGAACAGCCCCCAGCCACCTATCGAGTAACCGAGTACATTCCGCGGCCCGAACTTATCAGCCAACCAGCCCACAGGCAATTGACAGAGAAAGTACCCCCAGAAAAAGGCCGAAAAAACATATCCAAGCGACTTGGAATCCCACCCATATTCCTTAATCATCATCGGAGCAGCAACCGAGATATTAACACGGTCCATAAAGCAGACCACAGTGGCGGCGAATATACCGAATACTACGCCCCATCCTGCCATATTCTTAATTTTATCCATGAAAATGATCTCCTTTCGCTTATACAGCCCTGTTGCACTCTTTATAAATCCTTCCATTCCCTTAGGTAACCACGTTGTTTCAACTCCTTCCGCCTTCTTTGCCCAACTGTATATCCGCCTTCTCCCTTCTTGTTTATCCGGTAAAGCAAGGAGCTGTTGCCTCCAGGTGCACGTTTCATCTTTCTCGCGTAAAACTGCGCCGATTATTTCGGTTTATTGATATGATGGAAGTACCCATCGATCTTACAAATTCTGCACCCCGGTAGCCGTCGCATGTTGAAAAGTCATAATATCATATGATGTGTTGCCATATGATATATTGGGGAAGAAAATCAGAGTTTTACCTGTCGTTACTGGGCTCAATAATATAGAAAGCAAATTTTACTGACCGCAAGTCGTATTATCACATGATGTATTTCTGGAACAAGCAGTAAATTCCTCCATAATTTATTTAAAATTCATAAATTTATGTCAATACTGTTACTTCGACTAAATTCGTCCGAAATCGAATAGTATCCGAATAAAAATGACACCCGCGATGAGGTGTCATTCTTATCTGTATTCATTCTTTTTGCGGATTGGATGGCTGCAAAGATTATTGGGCCGCTTCCTCGTCTTCATCGCCAAGGGTCCCCTCAAAAGTGTCAAGAATATCTGCATGATGATCTTCCAGCATATCGCTGATCAGTCTAAGAACGGCGCTGGTCTGCTCTTCAGGCAAACCCATGGCTACAATAACATCTGTCAAGCGGTCTTCGAGGATTTCGATATCGTCTGAAAATAGCACCGGGATTTCTTCCGTCGTTTCAAGCTCTTTTTCGTCACTCATAATACTCACTCCTTCACCGCTTCATGTTTTTCGGACCAGGCGAAAGGTATCCTTGGAACGGATCAGCTCGAACCTTCGTCCATATTCATAGTAGCACGGTTTTTCGACAATGTCGTGTAAACATTGTGTTAAAAGAAAAACCCGATCTGACCTTACACGTAAAAGCCTCCCGTTACAGGCATCCGAACGCAGTCATATTTCACAACATCAGGGGAGCCAAAACAGCTGCCTGGATCAGTTAGACAACCTTATGTTGAGAAGCAAAGTCTTTCAACGCGATCAAATAAATGCTATAATCAAATCATAATGAAACTAGAGCGACAAGGTCGCGCAGCATCTTTTAGCAGGCCAGAAAGAAGGTAGGATATTATGGCGAGTGCCGGTAATATTTGGTTCAGCAAAGATATGAGTGAGCAAATCAGTGACTTTAACGGTGAATACATTTTAATAACCGTAAGTGATATGAAAAGAACACCACTAGGGAAAACCCTGGAAGATGCGAAAACCAAATTAAAAGAATTAGGCAGGTATGATATTGTCGAACAGTTGAAATAGAGCCTTCCGGGCTCTTTTTTCATGCCCTAGGGGAGGTGACCGCAACACCAGCATCTGACTGAAAAAAACCTGCAGGCAGCTTATAGTCACAACTATCTGTTTTAGTAATAATTGATATCTAATAAATGAATTTTACTTATGATTGAATATGGCTTACAATGAAGATGGAATAAAATATTGGATTATAAAGCCAACGCAAAAGGAGCAACGTGAAATGTCACATGTAATAGAAGGAGACTTTATTCTCATTAAGTCGACCGGTCAACGGGGTCAGGTTATCTGGGTAACGATGGATGGCCGCTACAAAGTTGAATCCACGGAAGAATTGGGTGTTCGTGTACACACCTGTTCCCGCGATGAAATTGTTCCGTTATATTAGTCTGCCGATTATATTCAGTTGAGGTGAACGTATGCAATACATCATTGTCGGTCTTGGCATTATGGCCACAGTGTCTATAGGATTGTTTCTACATATGTATTCTATGATTTAGGTTAAGGCCACGTAAAATCATTGGGCCATGAGCAGATTCACATCCTACTGCAACAAGATCCCCGGTTACCCGGGGATTTCTGCCGTCATGGACGGCTCAGGAGCTTCCAACTGGTATCCAGGAGTTAAGAATTCCTTGAAAGCTTGGCTGCCGGCGAGAGCAGGATTGTGAGCGAGGACATTTTTTTAGCGTCGGCCCAATAATAAAAACCAAAGGACGAAGGAATATAAAATGCAGAGTCGAATAAAATAAAGCGCAATATTTATCGATTTAATATTTTATTTGAAGGGACTAATTCATGAACAACTTAAAACAGCTAAGCATTTGCAGATTGACACCAGAGGAAATCGAGAAGGCTCTTTCGGACAGGTTTGGCGAAAAGCTCTTACCGGTAGACCATGCGAAACTGGCAAAGAAACGCCAACAACAGGAACGATATCGTAATGACAAGAACTGAGTATTCGGTCGGAAAAGAAAGATAATGAGCCTGCGGGCTCTTTTTCTTTTGCGTTATAATTTATGCTTCTTCAGGCATATACTATAATGACGTGGCGTATTGGCCAAACCACGGCTGCAAGGGATACACGCCACATATGAAAAGCCGAGAGTTATAAACTCCCGGCTTTTTGTTGCTTATTGACGTGTTTCCTCTTCATAGTAAATTACATAATATACAGCAAGTTATCAACTGGACGAATATCGATCAGGCGATAAGCAATGTTTGAGGAGGTGCGGAACGTGAAGACAATGGAAGACCTAAAGACCATGCGGGAAAAGTTCCAGGAACAGATCAAAATAAGGGATACCACCGGTATTCAGATTATTGTCGGTATGGGTACTTGCGGTATCGCTGCCGGCGCACGGGATGTAATGGCTGCTATTTTTGACGAGATTGTCAGGCGCAAATTGCAGGACGTGTCGGTACGCCAAACCGGATGTATTGGCATGTGTGAGATGGAAGTGCTGGTGGACGTCGTACGGCCCGGTGAACCCCGTATTACCTATGGCAAAGTAACACCGGCGACGGTAGGCAGAATTATCAGTGAGCATGTTATAAACGGACGAATTGTCGAAGGTCTGGCAGTTGGAAAAATAGTATAAGGTGATATATTCGGCGGCAGGAATATAGCGCGGAATAAATAGGATCGAAAAATAGCCGGGGTTGCTCCCGGCTAATCGTCTTTATTGCAGCAGGCATTATCGTCACTTATTTGGCCCAAATCAAACAGGAAAAATGGTTCTGGCTATATAGATAGCCCCGGTGAGTGTTACGGCACTGAAGAGCGTGGACATCATTACCGACTGAGAGGCAAATTCCGGGCAGCTGTCACACTCAACCGCGATGAGCGCGGTATTTACGGCAGTTGGAACGGCGTACGCTATGAACAGCGTTTGGGCGATGACCCCGGTGAAGCCAAACAGATAGACACCGATGATTGCTAGGATCGGCCCCATGATCAGCCTTGTAAAGACGGAAATATGCACATCTACATTGCCAAAATCAAATTTGGTTTTCGCCAGTTGAACCCCCAAAGTGATCAGGACCACAGGCACCAGGGCATTTTTCAGATATTCCAAGACAGGCCATACCATGGTTTCATGGAGATTAAAGCCAATATTTTTAAGGAGCAGCGCACTGGGGATGGCATAGATAGCTGGCATGAACAACACTTTTCGAAGTGAGTCCTTAACATTTAATTTAGCTCTTCCGGCGTTAAAGAATCCCAAAGTATTGGAGGTTGTGTTCTGAAACAGCATAATCATGATTTGCGCGGTTATAGCTTCATGCAAATAAGGCGTTTGCCCATCGATCACATACGGGGTACTGGCGAAGACAAGTGTTATCAGCGATAATCCGATATTCCCGGAATTATTGAACATAATTGAATTTTTAAATGCGTTGGTAAGCCCGGAATTATGGTGCCGGATTTTCGAGATCATTCGCCCGATCATATCATTGCAGGCAAGAAGCAACATGCAGCAAAAAAGTACCTTTAGCATGTCAAGGCCAATATTGGTAGTATACAAACTATAAAATACAAAAGCCGGCATAAGCAGATAGATATTCAACTTACTAAGACTGAGTATATCGATATTGAACTTTTTGCCTAAAATAAAGCCGAGGATAATCAGCAAAAATATAGGACCAATATTATAACCTAAAATATGAAAGAAAATAGCCAAGTCGATCTCCTATCCTGCATCCAGATACGTCTTTGTGTATTTTGCCACCATTCTTACGCGATGTCAAGCTGGTTTGTTTACACACTTAAGCAAAACTCGCCTGACAACAGATGCATAGTATACAGATAAGACCATATTATTTTTTATTGTATCGACCAGGCATATTTCTCATTGTGATGTTTGCGCATGCAGCATACGAATACCGGCTTGATAGTTTCGCGTCGTCACCCCTTTTATCGGCTTCGCGACCGTTACCGTGACACTCCGGCAGGTGTCCGTCAAATCGCGGGAAGTTCAATTGCATATCCTCCAAAATCTGGCATATACTGAAAATTGGAATTTACTTGCATTGGACGCATTCACTGGGGGAGATTGGTCTGGAGAGAATATCGGCAGCCTTACCCGGCCTAAACTGGGACAATGTCATCAATTTTAAGGTCATTCTGCTCAGCATCGTATTGGAAGCACTGCCCTTCGTGCTGCTCAGTGTAATTGTTTCTGCATTTCTTCATAACTTTGTTTCGGACGATTTCATCCGCCGCATCATTCCCAAAAGTAAACTGCTCAGCATTGTGCCTGCCGCGTTTCTCGGCATTTTGTTTCCGGTATGCGACTGTGGAATGGTGCCGATTGTGCGTCGCCTGGTTATGAAGGGGGTTCCTTTGCACGCGGCGGTATCTTTCATGCTGGCCGCTCCCATTATCAACCCGGTAGTGACAGCGGCGACCGCGTTCGCCTTCAAAGCCAATATGAACATGGTTGTCTTCCGTTTGGGCACCGCGCTATTTACAGCCTGTTTTTCCGGCTGGCTGATCAGCATCTTGTTTAAGAGCGACGAACTGAAAAGCGCTGCTCATACGCACCACCACGGATGCGGCTGTGCAGAGCACGATGACGATTTCCCCTCCGCCCGCCCTTCCTTTGCCGATAAGCTGCTGCGCACTGTCTACGACGCCAGCAACGAATTTTTCGAAATGGGCAAGTACCTGATCCTGGGCGCCATCATGGGGGCGCTTGCCCAGATTGTCATTCCCCGGGTGTTACTATTGGCTGTCGGCCAGAACCCGGTCCTATCGATCGGGGTGATGATGCTTTTTGCGTTTGTCATCTCGGTTTGCTCCGCCGCCGACGCCTTCATTGCCGCTTCTTTTGTTACCAGCTTTTCCCCGGGTTCCCTCATCGCTTTCATGGTGTTCGGCCCGATGATCGACCTGAAGAATATTCTGATGCTGCTGCATTCCTTCCGAGCTCGTTTCGTGCTTTCTCTGGTCGCCGCCGTCGTGTTCTCCTGCACGGTTTCCGCCTACCTGATCAACCATCTATAAACCGGAGGTACAGTGTCTATGAAGAACAGGTATATATTTGATGTCCACGCCCTTATGAAGGCCACTGTCCTCTTTGGGTTCATCGCCCTTTTGCTGTGGCTTGTCAATACCTATCAACTAACCTTGTACATTAACCCCCGCTTCAAAGGGTTGATTGAAATCGCCGGCTGGCTGCTCTTTCCCCTGGCAATCATCCAGACTCTCAGCATCGTCCGGGTCGCCTACGCTTTTGAACAGCCTCCTCACGGTCATTCCCACAATAGCCGTTGGGCGTATATCCCCTTTATTCTCGTTCTCATGCTGGCCTTTGCTCTGCCTGGCAATACCTTGAATGCCAATCTCGTCAACAGCAAAGGTCTCAATAGCCAATTGTCCACCCCGGCCTCCGGCGGCTACGAGATGACGCGGCCCCTGGCTTCCAAGCTTCGTCAAATGTCCCGGATCGAGGTCACCGATCGCGACTATGCCGAGATCATAGGCGAACTGCAGTTTTTTTCCCAAGACTACATCGGCAAGGAAATCCAAATGACCGGATTTGTCTTCAAACCGCCGGAAGCCGCCAATAACCAATTTACCCTGGTCCGGTATGTGGTCATGTGTTGTACTGCGGATGCTTTACCTTACGGTATGTTGTGTGAACTTAAGGACGCAGCCAAATACAAAGAAGGCACCTGGCTGACAATCAAAGGCGTTGTGCAAAAAACAAAGTACGAGGATAAAACGGTCCCAACCCTAAGGATAACGTCATTGCAACAAGTCCCCGAACCTAAGGAACCGTATGTTTTCCCACCAAGCCAATAATTTTACGACACTATACCAACAAGATACAGGGATATGGTCCTTGTTTATCATCAGTTAATCCTTATATCTGCGGGAGCAGGGGAAATCGAATCCCTGTCCCCTAAGGATAAGCGTGACTTGTTCAAAACCTGTCCCGTGTTTTCTCGCGGTCTTGGGAAACATGTGCATTTCTACAAACGCCAATGAAGCCTTGCACCGCAAAGCTTCATTGGCTATATTTCTTTTAAGTTTACCATACACCTGATGTACGTCGATGGACGCCACTACGTAAATGCTTGCCTGCTTCCTGAATAATGGCTCAGCCCCTGGCGACAATATATACGATGACACTTGAGCGGAGAGGCTTTGATGATCTATTCTTGAACATGCGTCCAGGCAAGAAATTCTACAGTTAGTCAGTGAGTTAAGGCATGCCCAATTTGAACTTTGGCTTGCTGAAGAATTCCGCACATCCCATTGGTGGTTGCTTGTCGCTGTCTTTATTGCACCTTGGATCGCAGCCTCTCGTTTCGTCGACCGAAAAAGGCTTTGCGAGCTGGTATTGTTTGGAGCGCTGATTGCGATCGAAACGATTACAATGGATGAAATAGGCTATAGCCTGTTCCTCTGGACTTATCCGGTTCAGTTAGTACCGTTTTTCCCCCGCCTGACTTCAATGGATTATTCAGCGCTGCCTATCATCTATGTTCTCATTTATCAATATTGCAACTCCTGGTGGAGTTTTTTTCGAATCCTGGTTATATTTTCGGCTATAGCGGCCTTTCTCTTGGAACCGGCCTTGGTACATTTGAATCTTTATTTTCTTATTAAATGGTATTACTGGTATTCTTTTCCTATCTATATTGTTATGGGGTTGGCAACAAAATGGATCGTCTGCAAAATCCTCGCCATGCAGCACGCAGCCTAACCAACACGGTGTTGTCCAGGCCGCAAGACCGGTCGGGTTAAATCTTCGGAGATCGCGAAATTCAGGTTCATGGCTGAATTGACGTAAGTATCATCACAGCATAAGCAGCCTCATGTCCATTGACCAACAAAACAATCCGATGTTCCCCCGGGTAATGACGGCGGGTCGTCAGCTCCGCCCAGCTATGGGTTCGTCTCCCGCTGATTTTTGTGCCGCCGGGTACTGTCTTATCGGTCAACAGAAACTTTTTTTGCGTTGTACGTCCCCCGGCTTTTACGAAGTGTATCCCGTATTCAACACGGACATGAACCGGCTCGCCTTCCCGGATCCAAAGCTCATAGCACAATTCGCAGTTCCCGCCGATCGGCACCGCGGACGGCTCGACCGCCAGCGAGGCATCCGCGGCCAGGGGCGTCGCATCCGTTCCTTCATCATAGCCAAACAAGGCCATGGCTTCAGGCTCGGCTTTGCGGAGCAAGGTCCGGCAGCCTTGGCGTACAATCCAGTCGGTGTAGGGATTGACGCCTTTCCAGCGGCGGGCTGTTTCCAACACAATGGCAGGATGATCTTTGGCAATATCGTTTAGATTGTTGGCAACACTTTTGCGTACATAAAGCGACGGATCTGCCTTTAACAGTTCCAGCACCCGGAGCACAGGCGCGGGATCGCGTTTGAATACAGGAAGCGACTGTCCCCACGGCAAACGGGGGCGGCAGCCTTCGCTGGCCAATCGCCGGACATGTTCATTGGGATGCCTGGCCCATTCTTCCATCTGCTCTATCATCCGCAACGGGTCCTGCAGCAAAAAAGGCCGCACGGCGAATTCCGAGGATGATCTGATCGTAAATCGTTCCAGCGCGGTCATGGAAAGTGCCCAGTGTTCTTCCGCCCGACCACAGGTTGCCACAAAATCCGGGAAAAACAGATAGGGGAAGCCGACACAGTCCTCATCAATGGCGAACAATACGGCCAGCGCGTCCTCATACCTTTTCGGCAGATACTTTCCCAGCACCTCGGTTATCCGCCGCATCCGGGCCATGAGAGCCAGGTCATCCCACAAGTGGTCCAATACCGCCGCCATAAAATCTTCTTTGTCAAAGGCGGGATATGCAGCCTGTACTTTTTCACTGAAGCGGTGCAGAAACTCACTGTTGTAGATGTTCTTCAATAGTTCAGGCATGTGCTTCTCCCCCAAAACGCTCACTCGCCTGTCGGACGAATGCTTAACCGGCTGATCTTATCTTCGCTGACCGTAAAATGAAAGTCGAGCAGAACCGGACTACCTTCGAAATTACCGGAGACCTGGGCGGTCAGAACCGTTTCGCCGCCACGCTCATCAAGGCCCTGGGCAGTGACGGTATCCTGATACTTTGCATTACTGGCCTCGATCCAGTTCTTAATGGCGACGGTACCGCGCAGCTCCTTACCTTCGTCCTGGACGACGGCATGATCCGCAAAACAAGCGGCAAATGCAGTACTGTCGCAACTGTTTTTTGCCTGAAGGAACGCGTCAATCACCGGCGGTAGTTTGATGGACATAGTATGATCCCTCCGCGCTTTTATATTGTTCACAATGCTTCCGGGTTGTGCTCCAGGTGACCTGCAGGGGATTTCTGTCCACCAGGCGATGATAGGCATATTGCGGGTAACCAACCATCATTCCGCTGGTGACTTGCATGTTTTTCGGCAGATTCAGCAGACTAAGGAGCGGTCCGTACCCGGTAGCGGCACAGTACTCGAACAGCCCGGCCCAGCACGTCCCCAGGCCGATTGATGTTGCATACAGCTGCAAGTAGGAAAACGACAGATAGGTATTATCCCGGCCGACAGCAAAAGAGCTTTGATCGGCACACGCCACAATGAGACACGGAGCGGAGCGCAGGACAACCTCCTGGCCTTCCTTGCGGTATTGTTCGACCATCATGGCCAGATGGGGCGCATACTTCGCCTCAGCCATCGCCGGGGAGCTGTTCAATTCCCTTTCCGTCCAGTCGATGACAGCCGCCGCGATCTGGCGCAATGTATCCGGCTGATCGACCACGTGATAGGCGACCCCTTGCGAATTGCAGGCAGTAGGAGCCATCCTCGCAATATCCAGCAGTTGCCGTATCTTATCCCGGGGCACAGCCTTTTGTCGATAGCTGCGAATCGACCGGCGCGAACGCAAGAATTGGGCGACCGCAGCCCCATCGGGAGCAGTGTTTTGCCCAAGGGGAGCCTGATGAACTAACGGTGCATTCGTATTATCCAGTGCGCCCTCGGGACAAACGGCCACACATTGGCCACAGCTTACACAAAGATTCCGGATTGCCTGGGGTCCATTGTCACCCATGCCAATTACACCTGGGCAAATGGCGGCACAAATGCCGCACCGGCTACATTTTCCCTGATCCACTTGAATAAAATCCATCGTCATAATCCCTTGTCACCTCATGTTTTTTCTTTAATTATACACAAGGCAATACGACAACTGTATGTCATATTAGACTAGGGATCATAAATTTTTAATGTTTGTCTCATTCGTTCAGCAATGGATTTTCTTACATGTTCCGGTTCCAGCACCTCAACCAGGCCGCCAAAAGACAGAATGTAACCATAAATCCATTCCCCGTCGGGAAGAGCAACCTCGAGGGTAAAGCTGCCGTCATCGTTTGGGATAATATAAGAGTCGTCGAAATAATCGTACAGCCGGTTCAAGGCCTTGGGCTGAAAGCGAAGTTTTAACCGGACAAACGGTTGTACAGAATCTTTTTCTTCTTTATTTGGTTCAGACGATAGCTTGGGTTCAAACGATTCGGCCAACACTTCCAGTTTTTTCAGGCGTGAAAGCCGAAATGTCCTATGCGCTTGACGCTGCCGGCAATAGGCCGTCAAATACCAGGCATTGTCTTTGAAAATAAGCTTTTCCGGTTCCGCCAGCCGGTTACTTTTATGGCCTTCGGCATTCACATACTGAAAACGGATGACTTTTCGCTGCAGCAGGGCCCGCTTGATATCATTGAACTTATTTTTTTCATTCGGCAGACTACCCCAGGGGGAAAAGTCAACTTCAACCCAATTGTGACCGGAAGCGTTTTTAAAGATCGCCGCCATTTTTTCAAGGACAGCATCCAGTTCAGGATACTGCGTCGCCTGCAAGGTTTTGATCGCCAACAGCAGCCCTTCGCTTTCCTGGGCAGAAATGAGGGCTCGGTTGACAGCATAATTTTCCAGCAGAAAGATCCCGCCCCCGTTGCCCTTGTTCATAACCACAGGCACGCCGGCCGCGGAAAGAACATCAATGTCCCGGTAAATGGTCCTTGTCGATACGCCAAAGCGCCCGGCCAGTTCCTTGGCGGTGACATTGCCTTTATTCAGTAAAATGGTCGTGATTTCAAATAACCGATTCATCTTCATTTTTATCACCTGACATGATTATAGCATGAAATAC
>JARLHX010000354.1 GCA_031292035.1 Negativicutes bacterium
CGACCACCCCTGTACCCCCAACGCCACGTGTCACCTCAAAACCATGGGCGACGAGGTAGTCGGCAGCAATGCCTGCTGTCCTGAACTCTTGCATCGACAACTCGGGGTTGCGGTGCAGATCCTTGTAAATGCCCTCCAGTTCGGGGAGCAGGGTATCAATCTGAACGTCCAATGCGGCGCCAAGCTGGCTCATGCAATAGTCTCCGTTAATATGAAGAACAGCAGGTATCTAGTGTCCTGTTTGGGAAATAAGCTGTTCCATTTTGACAGCACCTGTGGCTGCCCGACTGCGTTGCCACTCCTCGCCATAGCCCTGCTATGACTCGTCGCGACGCCTTGCCGGACAGCCACAGGCACTCGTCAAAAGGAAACGTATTTCAAAAACAGGACACTAGCCTGCGAAAACTCAGCGCCCCCCCATAAATATTTTAAGACCAGCACTACTGAGGGGCTGTCTGGAGGCTACGCTGTTCACTGCGACCGGTTCAAGCCTGACGTCGGCCGGGGCTGATTTTTTCATGTGAGGGGTATGGCCCGTACAACCGGAATATCAGCGACGACCGCCGCCCCCAAAAAAGCGTTACCCTCCAGACATGCCCATATAACCTATAAGACATATGGCAATAATAGATTTCATTGATGACAATTCGGGAGCTATTGTGTAAGCAACTGGGTAATCAAATAGAGCCTGGCTTTTCGGCTCTGCCTGTACTTATATGGCAGGAGTTTAAGCATGACAGCGCAACGTGTTTTGATAACAGCAGGTGCGGGCGGTATAGGCCGTGCGATTGTCGAAGCATTCATGGCCAAAGGCGCTAGTGTATTTGTATGTGACATTGACACCCAGGGCTTGGCAAAACTGGAGGCGGATTTTCCAGGGGGCCACACCACGCTTTTTGATATTTCCAGTCCCACCGAGATTGAAAAAGCGGTGGCTCTGGCCACTCAGACCTTGGGGGGGCTGGACGTCCTCATTAACAACGCCGGTTTGGCACTGGACTTCCAGTCGATCAAGCATCTGGTCAATCCGCGCCATATTGCCGACCTGGCCGTGTTTATTACATCGGAAAGCGGTCAATCGATTTCCGGTCAAATTTTACCCATCGACTGCGATATGCAGCACGCCTGAGGGGATATATCTATGAAGCTTCGTGATCAATTGGTCGGCGCCTGGAAGCTGCCCTCAACCAGACGCTGACTCAATTGTCGGAGAAATCGGCATTGGGCGGTGCGATCCTCTATGTCCTGAATCGGTGGCAGGCGCTGACGCGCTACTGCGATGACGTCCGGATCGAGATCGACAACAATGCCGCCGAAGTGCGACACGAAGTCGCTTACAGAAGTTGTTCCCACTTGGGGGGAACCACCCGTGTCACCGGGTGAATCTAGAAGGCTGAATCAAGAGCGCCTTTGACAATGTGAGCATTCCCTCAACGGTCATCCGCAGATCTGGCTTGTGATAAATCGCTTGTTGAAGCAGAATTTTTTCCAGCTTCGACCAAAGCTCGTCACTGAGCATCAATCTGGGTATTGAAAATCCGCAGGGTTATTGGTGTAGGAACCTCAACTCTGCGGGTTTGCTCTTCTTTC
>JARLHX010000355.1 GCA_031292035.1 Negativicutes bacterium
GACACGTCATGTATGAAAGCGCCTCTTGTCAAGCATCGAATTTCTTTTGCTTTTGTTCATTTCGGGCTGCTTCGGAGACAAACCATCTCGCAGGCATGGCAGAGGTGACTCTGTCGAGAGAGGTTCTGTTCAGAACATGAAAAGCGAATGCTTTTCATAGCTGCCATTTACCCGTAGCGAGGACGGCAGTCAAGGGCGCGCGTACTTTGCGCGTCGCGAAGCGAGCGAAGCCCCTTGACGGCGGCCGCAGCGGAGGGTACTTCAGTCGCGCATTTCTTCCTGGTAGGCGGGTGGCCCCGGTCTCAGTGACCGTTTCCAACAACTCTGCGGGTGCCCCCGGTCCCTCGCCTTTGGGGACCGGGGATACTTCGACTCTGATCCTGTCCGTTTTCCGTTCCCCATCCATCATCGTAAAGAGCGACCATGGCCGGTGGCCCACCTTTAGTCCAGCCACAAAATCTGGGTGCCCTACCCTTACACAGTTTTATCGTGGAAGGGTGGGTGCAACCAATGCCAGCCCTGTTCTTGCCTTTGCTCTTCCAACCACCCAGGCGGCAAAGAGACACATGCCGTGTGTAGTTTTGCCGCCCAGCCGTTTGGTCCGCTGTAAGAATCCGGACGCCTTCCTTGCATCCCATTCATATCTTTCCTAAACGTACACCGATCCCTGACCGATCCCCCGCCCCCACCCACCGGAAACTGCAATCGAGCGCAGCTCGATTCCTGACCCCTGATCCCTGACCCCTGACCCCTATTTTGCTTCCAATTAACCCCAAAACGCGCATAATCGTCTCAGTCGCCAATCCACCACCCCCTCAACCCCAAAATCCTTGCACAATTGCTGCGCAAACGTGCAAGATAAATCGCTTTATGTGTCGCAAAAATGCACAAAAACAAGGCATAACCACAACCAAATCAGTCAGTTATAGGAGATACCGGCACCACCCCCCCCCTGCAACATTTCACGTTTCCAAAAATGCCTTAAACTAAACACATGCCTTTTCCGATCAAAACCTGTGTTGTCTGCGCTGAAGAGTTTGAGCTGCGCCCGGGAAAGCCTGGCTTCGCCAACCGCTGTCCGGCCTGCAGTGAACCCGAAGAAGAAGAAACCGTCGCCGGCGATGCCGCCCAAGCCCTCGACCGCAAGGGTGCCAGCGAAATTAACGCCGAGCGCCGTCGCGTCATCCGCGACATGCTCTACCGCGGAGACTCCTAGCCTGGCCTGCTAACACGGCCAACGTCTGCTGCTAGACTCAAAGTCAGACCCGACCATGTTTTCGCGATTCTTCGGCAAGAAAAAAACCCCCGACGACCAGCCTGCCCCAACTCCGGCAAGC
>JARLHX010000356.1 GCA_031292035.1 Negativicutes bacterium
CGGGGCGGGGGGGCGGGGCCCCCCCCCCCGCTAGGGGCCCTCAAAATCGCCGAATACATTGCAGGTACGATCAACCCTTGAACGGGTTATGCCGCTCTACCAGCGCTGGTGACTTCGGCGAGGTGCACACCAACTATGGAGCGAACGGACGGGCGAATATCCGCAGCCTCGGTTCGGGCTCGCCAGCAGGCATGGTTGGCGGGCACTTGAGTGTCGCCGCTGGCTGTCTCGGTTCAAATTGTCGCATCCGATAGATGATTGGAAATAACCGTCCGATTTCTACCGCTGGTCTTGGCGACATACAGTGCTTTGTCAGCGATATCGATCAAATTCTCGGCAGTGACCGTTCTTGAACCTGACAATGCACTGATGCCCACACTGACGGTGACGACTTTGGCCGGTGATTCATCATGTTGAATTGAACAGCCCTCCAGTTCAGTTCGAATTCTCTCGGCAATAATAAAGGCGCCTACATAGTCGGTATTCAAGAGCACGATGGCAAACTCCTCGCCGCCATACCGGGCGGCCAGGTCGCCTTCGCGTGTGATGTGCTTCTTGATGATCGCGCCCACCAACTTCAAGCATTCATCGCCCTGTACGTGACCGTAACAATCATTGTAGTTTTTAAAAAGATCCACATCGATCATGATCAGTGCAATGTCATCCGGTCTTCGTCTTGCCTTGTTGACTTCAGCGCTGATGAACAAGTCGAACTTACGGCGATTCGGCAGTCCGGTCAATCCATCCTCCAGCGCCAGTTGTCCGAGCGCCTTGTTGGCTTGGATATAGCTCTCCTCGGAGCGCTGCAACTCCTTTTGCATCTGGATTTGCTGACTCATGAGCCTGATAAGCCGATAGCCGAGAAAACTCAGAATGAATAATAAAATCGACGATATGAAAAAGCTTGCAAAGGACTCGCTACGCCAATCCGCCAATATTTCATTTCTATCAAATGCCGCGATGACAACAAGGGGATAACCATTGACACGTTGAAAGCTGATAACCCGCTCGGCCCTGTCAATAAACGACTTTATGGTGGCGGTGCCCGCATCGACCCCGGGCGTCAACAAGGCGAAGACTTCGCCTTTGGAAATATCAGTGCCAACATCAGCGTCGCGAAAAGGCTTGCGAACGACAATATGCCCTGTGGAGGAGACCAGGTTGATCAGGCCATTTTCCCCCATGTCGATGCCATCATAGAGACTGAGAAAGTATTTAAGATAAATTGTGGCGACAGTCACTCCGGCAAAACTGCCATCGGGATGGTTAAGCCGCCGCGAGAGGGTCATCACCCACTCATTGGTTGAGCGACTGCGTATCGAGGGACCAATAAAGGGCTCCGTACTGGCGTGGTCGCGATGGTGGATAAAGTAGTCGCGGTCCGAGTTATTGGCGCCCAATGGACTCGCACCATTCGAGTTGAATAAACAACGTCCGTGTTCATCATAAATGAAAAAGCCATGGACTTGCGGCAAGCTCTTCTGTTGGTTTTTCAGTATCCCCCCCAACCTTTCCAGGGTCTGGGCGCCGGTGCCTTCAACTTCCACTTGCCCCTGAATACCCAATATCACCGTGTCGGCTTGCGTGAGTGTCGCCGCGATGCTGGTTGACAAGGTCTTGGAAAGGTTTGACATCTGAGTCTCTTTGTCATGCAAGTGATACTCCAAAGAGTTGAAAATTCCCCAAATGCTGATCGTAATCAATGAAATACAGACCGCCGCCACAAAAAGCACCACCTGGCCGAGCTTGAGCCTGGCATCCGCCCACTCGGCCTTGAGAAACGAGGTCGCTTTTGTGATCATGAAACCCTTTCCGTGTGGTTGAAATGATGACGTGTA
>JARLHX010000038.1 GCA_031292035.1 Negativicutes bacterium
AATGGTAACCGTGCTGCCTGGACCGGCCTGTATTCCAGTTCGATTGGCCCGAATGAAACCACCAGTAGTTCTGGCCGGATTGCCAACGGCGCAAATGGCGCCAGTTCCGATTACAACGTCCGTGTTCAGGCTTGTGTGCCAGGGTTGCTCGGCCAGGAGAAATGCCAGCAATATCCGAGTGGTGATTACAAGCCCATTGGGTTGCTTCAGGAGTATGGCCCCGACACCACCGGAGCCAATGATAAATTGAAATTTGGTTTGTTTACCGGAAGCTATCAAAACAACATTCAGGGCGGTGTTCTGAGAAAGAATCTGAGTTCTCTCGCCAATGAGATCAACGTCACCACGGATGGTACCTTCGCGTCACCGGCGGGTGGCAGCATTATCACAACCCTGAGCAACATGAGGATTTTTGGCTACTGCTATAACAACTGCGGCGGGTTCTGCGGTGGTTCTAGTGGGGGGTGCTATTACGCTTCGACCACACCAGGTGAGGATTGTGCTTGGCAGCAAACGAGCATAACCAATGGAAAATGCACCAGTTGGGGGAACCCAATGGGCGAGATTTTCTACGAATCGTTGCGTTATCTAGCAGGCAAGAGCGCCAATTCAAGCTATGCCTATACGAGCAGCGGTAGCCGTGACAACGTATTGGGCTTGCCTGAAGCGACATGGTCGGATCCGCTTAGTTCGAGCAATTACTGTGCGCCTCTTAATGTCCTGGTCTTCAATGCCAGCGTGACTACAGATGATGGCAATACGACTTTTACTTCAAGCAGTATGAGTGACATCAATAATTCTACTCAGACGCCGGCATCGCTCACCAACACGGTTGGCACACTTGAAGGTATCAGTGGTAATTATTTTGTTGGCCGAAGCGGCAGTTCGACAGACGAACTCTGTGATGCCAAAAATGTGGCGTCCCTCGGTAGTGTCGTCGGCATTTGCCCGGAAGGTCCGACTTTAGGGGGCTCCTATGTGATTGCGGGTATTGCTTATTCTGGCCATACCAATCGGATTCGCTCGGATATCACCGTGCCAAGTACGGACACCACATCGTTGAAGGTATCCAGCTATGGCGTACAGTTGGCGACTAACGTACCCCAGATCAATGTTACGTTATCGGGGGCCGCTTCCCCTACCGTTGTGATTCAGCCTGCATATCGTTTGGTGGTTGCTTCGGGTAATGGCGGGGGCACATTGGTTGACATGAAGGTCGTCAGTCAGACCGCGACCGCGACAACAGCTTCCGGGTTGATTTATCTGAACTGGGAAGATAGCGAGCAGGGGGGCGATTACGACCAGGACGTGTGGGGCATATTGAGTTACAACTTGGATAAGGCAGCCAATACCATCTCAATTACCACCAAGGTGGTTGCCTATTCGACGGTTAGCCCCCAAGGTTTCGGTTATATCGTCAGCGGTACAACCAAGGACGGCCCGCATTTCCACTCGGGCATCCTGAATTTCAATTACACCGATTCAACCGGAGTGACCGGTTGTTCAAATTGCAACCTTAGCGATGCGGCCACTACGTATGTCTACACATTGGGATCTTCGACGGGGCAGACCTTGAAAGACCCGCTCTGGTATGCCGCGAAATACGGTGGTTTCGTTGACTCGAATGGGAATAACAAGCCGGATATCACCAGCGAATGGGATGCCAAGTTGACCAATGGAAGCCCTGGGACAGATGGGGTTCCCGATAATTACTTCCTGGTCAGCAACCCGTTGGGGTTGGAGAAAGCCTTGACGACAACCTTTAACGCTATTCTCGAACAGGCATCGGCTTCGGCAGTCGCAACCAACTCTACTTCGCTAAAGGCGGGTAGCCGCGTCTATCAAGCCCGTTTCAATAGCAGTTCCTGGAGCGGTCAATTGCTGTCTTATACGCTAAGCACATCAGGCGATGTCGCAACGACAGCCGAGTGGGATGCCGGGCAGGTAATCAATACCCAAGTGTCGACAAACTCGGATTCCAGGGTGATATTGACCAAGGCCGGTTCGAGTGGTGTGGCGTTCCAGTGGGCCAATTTAACTACGGGTACTGGCAGTGAGCAGAGCAGCTTGAATGGTTCGGACACGTGTGGCCCGGATCGCTTGAATTATCTGCGTGGGTGGAGCCAGAATGAAGGATCGGGCGGTACGTTCACATGCTTGAGTGGGACTAGCACAATTGCCAAGCTCCGTCCCCGGACGACTAGCAAGCTTGGCGATATCGTTGATTCCAGTCCTTGGTATGTTGGCAAGCCTTCGGCGGGTTATTCCGATATCGACAATCCTGGCTATCACAGTTTCATGAGCACATATGCCACCAGGAAGCCCGTTGTCTATGTGGGCGCCGATGATGGGATGTTGCACGGCTTTGATGCTTCGTATGACCCAGCGACCAATTTGCCCACCGCGACCTCCGGCAAGGAAGTGCTCGCTTACGTGCCGACACTTGTGTATCCGAATTTGCTTCAACTCACGCAAACCGGGTACTCACATAAGTATTTTGTCGATGCATCGACGATGGTTGGTGATGCCTGTTTGAGTGGTTGTACTTCAACTTCCGCTTCATGGAAGTCTGTCCTGGTCGGCGGTTTGCGCTCGGGAGGCAGGGGGTTCTATGCCCTGGATGTCACCAATCCGGCAAGTTTCAGCGAAAGCTCGACTGCGGCCGCCAGTACCGTTATGTGGGAATTCACCAGTTCTGATGATTCGGATGTCGGGTTCACTTTTAATTCCCCCCCCGTCGACCTTACTAACAGCCAGCCTAGGCAGATTGCAAAGCTTCAAAACGGAAAATGGGCGGCAATATTAGGTAATGGTTACACCAGTACTGCGGGCGGGAGCGGGCATGCCTGCTTGTTCGTGGTGTACCTGAGCGGTCCGACGGGGACAGGGGGTGCGTGGACGTCCGGGACGGATTACGTGAAAATTTGTGCGGATACCACAAGCAGTGACAATGGCTTATCGACCCCCACGCCTTGGGATAAGGATGGAGATGGTATGGTCGATACGGTGTACGCCGGTGATCTACATGGCAATCTCTGGAAATTTGACTTGTCGAATATGACGACATGCGCTTCGACTCCAAGCAGTTGTGTGGCATACAGTGGAACCCCTCTGTATGTGGCAAAGGATGCAAGTTCCAATCGCCAGCCGATAACCTATGCACCAGATGTGACGAATTACTCGGGGGGTGGGCAATATGTATTCTTTGGTACGGGTCAGTTTATTCAATTGACGGATAAAGCCACTACCGCGCAGCAAACTGTCTATGCGGTTTGGGACAACGGCGCATCAGTCAGCGGTCGCGACAACACCGGAAGCGGAAGTATGAATAAAGTGTTGATGACAACGAGTAGTGGCCTGAGAACGACGACCCCCTGTACGACGACAACGACGCCCTCATGCACACCACCGTCTTTGCCCAAAGGGTGGTATCTGGATTTGGCGACCAATAGTCCGAATCCGAGTGAGTTCATGGCGGGCAATCCCTATGCTCAATATGGTTTGCTTTTCTTTAATACTTACACACCCTCTTCGAATATCTGTGACAACGGCACGAGTTATCGAATGGCAGTCGGTTATTTGGATGGTTCCACGGCGAGCTCTGCTTTGTTTGATACCAATGGCGACGGTATTGTCAATAGCAGTGATTCAATAGCCTCGGGCATAGAAGTGAGGGGTACCTTGGGTGGAATAACGCTCATATCAGGCTCCGGCGGACTTGGCCTTATCTTGGGGTCGCCGATTGGGGGTGGCGGGGGCGGCACCCCCGGCACCAGCGGCACCCCTCCGATTGATGATACTAAATTCAAGACTCCGGTCGGCCAAAGTGGACGCATCACCTGGCATGAAATCCTGCAATAACCTAGGAGTGTCGATCTATGTTCAAGAGATCTAAAAGTAAGGGTTTTTCTCTGATTGAACTGATGATCACCGTGGCGATTATTGGCATCCTGGCTGCAATTGCATTGCCCAGTTATCAAAGTTACATCGCTCGAAGTAATCGTGCTGAGGCAAGGGAAATTCTGTTGGAGGATGCTCAGTTTCTCGAGAGGTATTACACGGAGAACAACAAGTACACTGGCGCCATCCTGCCTTATGGTGTTTCACCTAAAACAGGAACTGCAAAGTACACTATCAGTGCGACCTCGTTGGTTGATCAAGCCTTCACTTTGTCAGCAGCACCAACAGGAGTTATGACCGGAGATGGTTGTGGGAACCTGACCCTGACTTCGGAGGGAGTCAAGAGTGAGACGGGTACTCTAGGCGTCGATCTGTGCTGGGGAAAATAGGCTTTTCTCTTTTAGGATGAGAAATTCCCCAGCCCACTTTGGTGGTTTGGGAGGGGATTCAAACCGTCCGATGTTGCCGGACTTTCGGAATGTCGCAATCATCCTCCGTATCGCAGTGTTGGCGATATTAATTCATGTAGTTCCGATTGCCCTTGTAACTTGGTCCGACTGGCCGGAGGGGATAACGTCCTTGCTTTCGGGCTATGCCATATATGAGCCTGTATTGTTGGGCGTGATATTTACGCTGTACCTTACTAGTCCAATTCTGGTGAAGCTGCCATATCGTGTTGGATGCACAGTCGTTCTTCTTATCGCGGTTTCTTTGACCACGCTATGGACCATGCTTGCTTCTTCTGGACGCCAGGACGGGCTTGCGGAACTGCTCCATGAAAATCTTGTTGCCTTGACTGTGGCGTCGATTCTTCTCTGGTATTTCAACTGGCGTCACCGCGTCCTCTCCCCCGCCTTGACCGAAGCTCGCCTTATGGCGCTCCAGGCCCGTATACGTCCCCATTTTCTGTTCAACAGCCTTAATACTGTACTGGGGTTGATGCGTAGCGAGCCGCGGCGGGCCGAGTCGGTGCTCGAGAACCTGTCCGAGCTGTTTCGGGCTTCGATGGCGGAGGCGAGCAAGCTGGTTCCCCTGGCCAGGGAGCTCGAACTGGCCCGGTCTTATGCGGATATCGAGGGGGTGCGGTTGGGAAATCGGCTGACGGTGAACTGGCAGTGCCAGAACGC
>JARLHX010000357.1 GCA_031292035.1 Negativicutes bacterium
AAAAAGGGATAAATCCTTTCAGGTTTTCCACCTGGAACCAGTCTTCCACGTCGATGGTCAATAGAATACAAAGGTCTTGGTCCTTCATTGGAGCTGCTTTTCACCTGTAAGGCTCGGGGTGGGGCGAATTGATACCAGGTTTCCTTTGCCGGGTGGGCAGTCCGGGGCGCCAAAGAACTACCGGGCCCCCTCACTCATCAATACTACCCCGACGGTTCGCAGAATGATCTTGAGGTCCAGGAGGACCGACATGTTCTTGAGGTAGTAGAGGTCATACTCGAGCTTTCGAAGCGCATCTTCGATAGAGGCCCCGTAAGGGTAATTGACCTGCGCCCACCCGGTGAGGCCGGGTCGCACGCAGTGCCTGACCGAATAATAAGGGATCATGGCCTCGAGCTGCTTTATGAACTCGGGCCTCTCGGGACGCGGCCCCACCAGGCTCATGTCTCCCCGAAAGATGTTCAGTATCTGGGGAAGCTCGTCGAAACGCAGGGCGCGGATATATCTCCCCACTTTTGTGACTCGCGGGTCTTTTTCACGCGCCCATTGAGCCCCTTGCTTTTCCGCATCCCGCCTCATTGACCGGAACTTGAAAACACTGAATACCTTGCCGCCCCGGCCCACACGATCCTGCCGGTAGAATACCGGCCCCGGAGATTCGAGGCGAATGGCCAGGGCGATCACCACCATCAGCGGGGCAAAGAGTCCCAGTAAAAGACCGGAAACCACACAATCCAAAATCCTTTTCATTTTCTGGATGTAGTCTCGCGACAAGAGGTGAAAGCCGTCAGAGGACAAAAGCCATTGGTCCACAACATGATGAACGGGGACTCGTCCGCCGAATCGCTCATAGAGCTGCGGCAATTCGATGATCTCCATCCCTGCCAGCCTTGCTTCCAGAACATTGCGGACCAAACGCGGGGTTGGCCGGTCCACGGCGAGAATCACAGCCTTGACCCCCATGTTTGCGGCAACTTCAATTAGTTTGTCCGAAGTTCCCACCACCTGAGGCTGAACGGGTAACTTTTCCCTGCGGCGCCGAGTCATCGTCTATGAAACCTTTAACTTCGTAGGGTGAAATGAAGTGGTTCAAGTGGTGAAAAACCGCCTCACCCGAACTTCCCGCCCCTATGATCAGTGTGCCCACCTTGCCGTTGGCAGCATGGGCGTTTGCCCAGTAAACAAGCCGGAAGGCGCTCACGAAAATAGAGGCCAGGGCGGTCTGCAGGCCAAGCGCCACCCGGCTTGCGGGTGGATCGTGGTGCACGAAGAAAAATAGGAGCAAGCCCAAACCGACCAAAGCATTGATCCATAAAATGCGCCGGACAAGAGAGCGTACCGTTAGGAACCTGTTTACCACATCATACAAACCAAAAATATACAGAGAGAGCAGGCACAATACGAGAACAGGCCAAAAACCGCCCACGCCGCAGAACCAGTCGGAAGCTTTGCATTGGTAAAAAAAGGGCACCTGGCCAAAGTAATTGTTGCCCAATATCCGCGCCAGGAGAATTAACAATATATCACAAAGCAACAGGAAAGATCGTTGTCGTGTCAGCGCGCCTAAAACACTTGACATGGCGCCGGTGGAATATCTTCCGCCGGACTCCATGTCGAGCGTCTTAAGTTTAATTGGCACATTGGGAGCAGGATTCCTGGCATTTGCATCCTGAATAATACTAAATGATGTAGCACCATCGTCTGTATGGTCCATTTCGCAAAAACGCGACAAAGTATCGGTTATCTTTTCACTAATTTTATTTTTGGCGATATCAACGTCCATGTCCCCTATTTCGGTAAAAATAACTCCCAGATTGTATCCATTATCCAACCACCCAATGATATCACTCTGCCTAGTAATAACTATTAATAATCCAATAATACTATCTACATCAGGACGCATCTTTGATATGCCATAAACTTTCTGTATATCCATTGTCATAAGTATAACAGGTTTTCCGGAGCGCATCGTCCTTTTCCGCTCTCGAAGAAGGATCTCTTTGAATTGATATTGATTGAATATTCTATTCATATTTTCGGTTAGATCCTAATCTGTATTACGAAATCTTCAATTATTACAAACCGCACTTTGCAGTACCAATTCGTTGAACGCTGAATCGTACAAAAAATTCATGGCCCCAAATTGCGTTCAATCAAGTACTCATTGTTTTTTGATGGAGGCCCGCATACAGCTCCGCCAACTCGGTAACACCGGGGCTTTTTCAAGGAGGAGACTTATTGCCGAAGATTTCCTGAAAAGCGAGCGTGGACACGCTGCAATTCGCCGCGGACGCACGCTCTTACGCTCCGATTGAACCGCCGACAGTCCAACTCCCTAAGATAAAAAAATCAAATCTGTTGCGGGTTGCGAAATCCGTCGCCCTCTTTTGGGGACCCGAGCGATGACATTTTGGCCACACGCTCAGACAGCCGGGGCCGGCCATAAAGCTTAGTTGATACCGGCAAAGAGCTCGGAAAGGACCTTCAGGCTTTATCATTCCTTTATTGGAGCGCCAGGGTGGTCCTCCGGGATCGGGTTTCGAGCAGAAGGACCAATTAGCTTATCTGTGACAATTAATAGGTATGGCGCGATGTGAAGTAAAGGATGAGTGCAAGGCGTACAAAGAGGGTATTTATTCTCCCCCATATTTAAATAACGCCTGTTTTTCCGGATATATATGTGGCATGGCGTCCGGCCAACCGCAATCTCTGCGGGGATTCTGCCGGCGCCCAATTTATTGGGAGCTGAGTTTGAAAGCCACGCCGCGGTGAGCCCCGGATTCCAATCGCTCCAACCGTCAAGGAGGAGGTGGGGCGGCGGCACTTGAACGTCAAATCGTATGATACGAAGTTTCGTTCAAGACGCGTCAAACAGATGGGTTTCACTGCGTTTCACCCATCCTACAGCGGCTCTTGACGGGCCGGCGCAGGATGGGTGGAGCGAAGAGACTGTGTCGTAATCGTCCGCTCAAAGCAAGGCAAAGGACAAAAGTGCGGGGAGCAGTCCCCATAAGAGCTAACTTATTGGGGTCCCATTAAGGTGGCCACCGGTTTGTAGCCTAATCTCAGCCCAAGGCATACCCCAA
>JARLHX010000358.1 GCA_031292035.1 Negativicutes bacterium
CGAAAGGTGCAGATAATTCTATATTTGGCAAACTTATCGAAAGGTAAGGGCGCAAAGCTATGGGTCTAAGGGCTGACGCCTATGACTGCCAGGTTGCGACTTTTTGTAAAAGAGTACGACTTGCTGGTCCGGCGCGGAGCCGATCTTATGCAGGTCTTTTTTTTTCCTTGCGGCTGAATCGCGAGGTATCGAAGGCCTAGGCGATAAAATTGGAGGAGGCAGGACAATGAACGGAAAGAACATTCTAATCTTGGTTATGGTACTTTGTTTCAGTATGACGGTGGTGGCGTCGGCAAGTGATATTCAGGCTACCGATTATTCAAAAGCGAGGCATTGGCTGTCTTTGCCGGCGTCGGCTGATAAAAAAGTCGATGTTTTTTACCTTTATCCAAGTTCCTGGACAAAGGTTACTGCCAAGGAGCCGAATGTTTGCAGTATTGATAATCCGATCATGCTGGTCCGAGCAAAAACATGGCTCGATAGCCAAGCTACAGCCTTTGAAACCGTGGGTAATATTTACGCGCCATATTACAGGCAGGATGATGCTCAATATGCGTTAACGTTGTCGCAAGAAGGCCAGGCTGAGCTTGTTGGCGGGATACCAAAAACCGACGTATTTGCAGCTTTCGACTATTATATCAACAACTATAATCACGGTCGACCGTTTATTTTAGCCGGTCATTCCCAGGGGTCAACGGTCATGGCGCTTCTATTGTCAGAATATATGAAAGCCCATCCTGACGTGTATGCCAGAATGATTGCCGCGTATGTTATCGGCTATTCCATTACCGGGGACTACCTTAAAAACAACCCCCACTTGAAATTTGCCGCAGGCCCGGATGATACAGGGGTTATTATTTCCTATAATACAGAAGCGCCTGGTGTTGTTGCCAATCCGATGGTTCTGCCTGGCGCTATCGCGATAAACCCGATTACTTGGACCAGAGACGGAACATTGGCCACCGCCCAGCAAAGCTTGGGGTCGAGAATGCCAAACAAAATCGATCAACAAGTGCAGGTAAAAGATTTTGCCGATGGCCGTATTGACCTAACCCGCGGCGTGCTGGTTTGCAGTACTGTTGATGTCAATCAATATGCACCAGGCAATCAAGTGTTTGGCAAGGGAATCTACCATCACTTCGATTACCAGTTTTATTACTACAATATCAGAGAAAATGCCGAAAATAGAACGAAAATCTTCCTGAGTAAATAATAAGAAGTTCTTCCTTTTTTAATATTACATCCATACTTTTATCTTACGGGAGGTAGCAAATGAACGTAAAGCTCGTTCTAACTCTGGCGATTGTCCTTTGTTTCGGTTTTACGCTGGTAGCACAAGCCAGTGATCAGCAGGCCACCGATTATTCCAAACCGGAGCATTGGCTGGTATTACCGACGGCTATTGACAAAAAGGTCGATATTTTTTATCTTTATCCGACTGCCTGGAAAAAGGCTTCTGATACTTCGCCAAACATATGCGAAATTGATGATCCTACCATGCTGATCGGGGCAAAAGCAGCGTATGGACGGCAAGCCACCGCCTTTGAAACGGTAGGAAATATGTATGCACCTTACTACAGGCAGGCAGACTTGTCGCCGGTCGACCGGGAAAAAGTGATTGCCGGCATACCGACACATGATGCAGTAGCGGCTTTCGAATATTATATCAAGCACTACAACAACGGCCGTCCCTTTATTTTGGCAGGACATTCCCAAGGATCGAATGTCCTGAGTAACTTATTGGCTGGCTATATGAACAAACATCCGGAAGTGCGGGAAAGAATGGTTGCTGCCTATGTTATCGGCTATTCGGTTACCGGGGAGTACCTAAAAAATAATCCGCACTTGAAATTTGCCAAAGGTCCGGATGACACCGGAGTGATCATTTCCTATAACACCGAATCGCCGAATGTTGTGGTCGGCACCAATCCAGTCCTGTTGCCTGGTGGTATTGCGATAAACCCGATTACCTGGACCAGAGACGAAACCTTGGCGCCAGCTTCGAAAAATTTAGGCTCATTGATGCCTGTAAACGGAGTACTTACGCCTGCTATGAATTACGCCGATGCCCGTGTCGACAAAAGCAAAGGTGTGGTCATTTGCAGTACGGCTGATGCTGATAAATTACATCAGCTCACTTCGACATTCGTAACAGGTGTTTTCCATAGCTTCGATTATCTTTTTTATTACTACGATCTTCGAGAGAACGCTGCTAACAGAGTTGAACAGTTTTTCAATAAAAGAGAAAATCCCACTCATCCATAGTTTTTTGCGGAACCAGAACCCCAAGCCCCAACCGGTATCGGCGAAAGCCGAGAAAATATAAAAAAACAATGGTATGACAATGTTTTCTCCATCCTGGAATGGGTTCTGGCTGGCCGGTTTTAACAGTGCTAAAGACGCGCAGGGTAGTTTTGGCGGCGGCTTTGCTTTTCATTCCATGCAGGTGCCGCTAAGCAATGGCCATGAGCTGTCGTATGATTCGACCCCCATTGTTTTTAACAGCAATACCTTCACCCAGGGCTCAAATACCGCTGCCCTGAATTTTGTCGTTACTTCCAGCGCGGGCTTCTCCCCACAACCCTGTCAAAAAGGTATTCCTGGGGCGAGGAGGCGTTGGAAAGAAAATGCCGAAAACAGGACAAAAAATTCCCTGAATAAATTATAGTAAGTCCTCCTCTGTGAGCCATAAGGCGGATGGTGGTTGAAGGAGTAAATATGCAACATATCGTGGCAGTTGTCCTAATCACATTATTGGTTATCTTTAAAATTTATTGGCGGACCCGGAAGCAATACGGGTTTCAAAAGTTCGCCAGAGGGCGGATGCTGACAAAAATGGCGCTACTGGCCATCATCGGGGTTGTTTTGCTGGTAACGGGGCTCTCGCATCCCCTGCGGTATATCTTTGATACTGGCGGTCTTTTGTTGGGATGGATTATTGCCTGCCACTCGCTGCGTACTTCAGTGTTTGAGTGGCGCAATCAGGTCTGGTTCTATCGCCAAAATCCCTGGATGGATATGTTTCTCCTTGTACTGTTCGCCGGCCGCGTCGCCTTCAAAGGATATAATGAAATTTATGCCCTTGCGACCAACGAGCAAATCCCCCGGCAGTTGCAGTTGACCACTTACACGCATGATTCATTCGTAACCGGGATTATTTTTACTTTGATTGCTTACCATATTGTTTATTATTCATTTCTTATTCGCAAGGAGTGCCAGATGAAGTCTCATTTTGAAGATAAGTAGGGTGCCTTTGGCATGATAGATTGGAACTATATTGAACCTAAAAAACACCCGGGAGTCGCTGGCAGTTGCAAAAATGCCAATCCAGTATTATGCAAAAATGCCAATTTATATATGGCATTTTTTCTTTTTGAGCAACCGCACCCTATCATAGCAAACATATGGAGCTTCTGCCTGAATGCTGACTCCTATTACCGACTTGGCATCATTCTTGCTTATATACTATTGATGGACAAGTAAGCAAATGGGGGTCTGATCATGGACGAGAAAAATTCGCCACTCGATCAATTTTACAATGTCCTGCAATTTTTGGACGATCTGCTTGTCGGCGGTGTTGGTGTAACCTTAACGGATCGGGAGAAATTCTTGCTGTATAAGCGCGGTAAAACGCTAAAACAAGACTTAAAGATTCAGCCTGGCCTGGAAGTAAAACCAGGAATGTTAGTTTACAGAGCGATGCAGGAAAATCGGCGCATTGTTCAGCGTTTGGACGGTAATCTATGGGGCGTCTCAACCATCGCAACTGCTATTCCCATCAGAAATGAGAAAGGCGAAGTCATTGGGGCCGCATCGGTGCAACAAGATACAGAAGATCAAGACCTCTTGCAGGGAACGGCGCATAAACTTCATACTAATATTACCGACCTTGCTAGTACGACGGAAGAACTATCGGCCCAAGCGGAAGAAATTGCGACCGCGTGCCGGACTTTGCTCAAGGGAGTGCAGGAATCACAGAACCGGATTCATGAGACTGACAATGTACTTGGCTTTATTAAGAGCATTGCCAGTCAGACCAACTTGTTAGGTCTGAACGCGGCCATAGAAGCCGCCCGGGTGGGTGAACTCGGGCGAGGCTTTGGCGTTGTCGCCGAAGAAATCAGGAAACTTGCGGATAACAGCTCTGAGTCAATTAAAAAGATTGACTCGACGTTAAAGACCATAAAGGAAGATAGCGTTCAAAACACGAGCCAGCTCGAACATATTGACAATGTTGTGATGCAAGTCACCGAGGCTATCACCCATGTTGCCGCCGCCGTGCAGGAAACAGCGACGATGGTCCAGCAACTCGATGTTCTGGCCGCGAAACTTAGCCAAAGCAACAAGTGAGCAGGCGGCTTGAGGGGACGGTTTGTTGACATCTCCAATGTTCTATATCAAAACGAATCCTGACTTAAATAAATGCCGCTCGCCTGTCAGAGGTGGGCGGCATTTTTCCATTGGTGTGACTGCAGCCGGCTTAGGCAGCTGGAAGAAAGTTGACCGCGGCTTTATCCGTTGGGTGAAATTTCCAGGATGAGGAGAAGGCGCAATAGGAGGGGAAAAAGGAGCAGTTAACGAAATAATATTTATTATGTAAATGACTTTTCGATGGTGTGGGAGGATCCAATGATTGAAATATTTACTGACATAGGAAACAAAATTATAAATGGCGGTTTCAAAATACACTTGGCGGCTTACATTATTAGTGTAGTGGTAGGTATCATCATACTCCGGTTTGTATTTTCTAAACTGCTGAAAGTAGTCGCACGAATGACTAATATGTCTTATCCCCTGCTGCAGCAGACGTTTAGGGGAATACCCACATTGTTGGGTATGCTTATTGGTCTTTACGCCGTTATGGAAATCCTGACTATCCCACCGCGACCGCTGCTATTTCTCCAAAGTCTGTTCCACTCCCTTGTCATTATGTCCCTGACCCTCATGGTTGCGCATCTGGGTTCTGGCTATCTGAAACAAAAACTGGGGAAAACATCGGAGAACTTCGCCTCTACTTCGATTTTAGCAACAACAATCGACTTGACTGTTTACGCCATCGGTATATTGATTTTGCTTGAATCGTTCGGAGTTTCGATTTCGCCATTGATCACCGCTTTAGGGGTTGGCGGTTTAGCTACCGCTTTGGCGCTGCAGGACACCTTGGTGAATTTATTTTCCGGCATCAACATTTTGGTGTCCAAACAGATCAAGATGGGTGACTTCGTAAAACTGTCGACCGGCGAAGAAGGTTATGTAGTAGATATGAATTGGCGCAACACCACCATAAAAACTCCCACTGAGAACATGGTGGTGGTACCCAACCAAAAAATTGCTTCCTCGATCATCACCAATTATACACAGCCGTTTGCTGAATGCTCCATTTCCATCCCCATCGGGGTCAGTTATAAAAGTGACTTGGAGCAGGTAGAAAATGTGACTGCCGCAGTGGCAAAAGAAGTTCTCCAAGACACCGAAGGCGGCGTCAAAAGTTTTGAACCGTTTATCCGGTACGGCAGTTTTACCGAGACCAGCATTAACTTCAATGTGATCCTGAGGGTAAAGAACGTAACAGACCAGCACCTCATCCGCCACCAATTTATCAAGAGAATTTATGCGCGTTACCAACAGGAAGGAATCATCATTTCGTTCCAGAAATGAACAGTCAATTTGGAACAAAAAAACGCCTAGCCGATTGGCCTGGCGTTTTTTTATGATGATCGCCTGACAGTTGCGATGGTTATGTAAAAATCACTGTCCCTATGCGGCAGATCCAGATTATAATAAAAACAGCATTGTTTTAAACATTCCCGGCAGGCACAACATCCTGGTGAATGAATTAGCATTCATACTGGGATGGACACATTAAACGATAGGGTGGGTTTATGGGTTTTAACAGCAGGGTTTATGAATTTGTCTGTGAAATTCCGGAAGGCAAGGTCACATCCTATGGTCAAATTGCATATATGGCTGGAAACTGGCGGGCATCCCGCGCGGTAGGCTATGCACTGCACCGCAATCCGTACCCTGGTAAAGTGCCCTGTCATAGGGTGGTTTTTAAGGATGGTGGGCTTGCTACCGGATTTGCCTTTGGCGGGAAAGATGTGCAGCGACAACTGCTGGAAGCCGAGGGAGTTCTATTCACCGCCGATGGCCGCGTGGATATGAAGCAATGTTGCTGGAGCCCCCAGAATGTGACGCAATAGTGTATTTCCACTGATGGAAAGCGGGGATAGCGAATGCCGTATTTTGAATATGGGCAAAAAGAAATTGATTATCTGAAAAAGAAAGATAAAAAACTAGGGGCAGCGATTGAGCGTATCGGTTTCATCGAGCGCGAAATAAAACCCGATGTTTTCCTGGCGCTTGTTGACAGTATCATCAGCCAACAGATCTCAACTAAGGCAGCTGATACGGTACTGGAGCGGCTCTGCAACCTGATTGGCGATATTACGCCTGAGAATATTGCAGTTGCCGAAATCGAGCAGATTCAGCAATGTGGCATGACGATGAAAAAAGCCGGTTATATTAAGAGCTTTGCGGAAACAGTCTCAGCCCGCACATTAAATTTAGAGGAACTTCGTGTTCTGTCTGATACCGAAGTAATTAAAAAACTAGTGGAACTTGACGGCGTTGGCGTATGGACCGCCGAAATGCTGCTTTTGTTTTCTCTATGCCGTCCTGATGTTGTTAGTTACGGCGACCTTGCCATTCGAAGAGGGATGATGAATCTTTATGGCTTGAAAGAGTTGCCGAAAGCAAAATTTGAGCGCTATAAAAAGCGCTACTCTCCCTATGGCTCAGTTGCGTCGCTCTATTTGTGGAACCTGGCTGTGCTGTAGGGGTGTGTTTTAAGAAAAATTCCTGTGAGAGGGAGATTGTTGTAACGCTGATGACGAGACAAAATGCGATTCTGACATATACGAATACGCTGTTCTATCCGCTTGCTCCTGAGGTCGATGAAGTAAAACTAGAGGATATTGCACACGCATTATCACAAATGTGTAGGGCAAACGGCCATTTTAAAACTTTTTATAGTGTTGCGCAGCATTCGCTTAATTGCGCTCAAGAAGCGCGGGCAAGGGGATTGACCGACAGAATCCAACTGGCCTGCTTGCTTCACGATGCCAGTGAAGCTTATATTTCTGATGTGACTAGGCCGGTAAAATGCTATCTTGACGAATATAGAAAGATCGAGCACAAGTTGCAGCAAGTCATATACGAAAAATTCGGTATCGGTGATCTGAGCGCAGAGGAAGTGCGGGAGATCGATGATATTGATACCGCCTTGCTTTATTATGAATTTGAGCAGCTGCATCATCAGGGGATACACGAACAGCCGCCCCGGCTTTATTCTTCGCCTGATACGGTTGAAAAGCCAATGACTGCCATAGAAGCAGAATTTATTCGATTGGTACGGCATCATGAATAAGGTGGTAACCGGAGACAGCAGTTTCCAAGGCATAGGGATTGACAGTTGCAAGAAAACAGGTAAATATCAAGGTTGGTCTGTTTTTTGGCTTGATGCCTATGGCGGTTACGGCTTTGGCGTGTATCCTTCAATTAAAGATATTGTGGCAGAATACAGTGATGCTGATAGTATGCTAATTGACATTCCGGTGGGATTGCCTGAAAATGAGCAGGATAATGCCGCAAGGCCTGATCGTGAACTGAGAAGCAGACTAAAAGGGAAAGCATCCAGTGTATTTAATACTCCGTGCAGGCAGGCTGTTTACTGCCGGGATAAACAAGAGGCAAAGGCTGTTAATGTGCAGTTTCTCCGCAAAAGTTTATCAGAGCAGTCCCTGGGGTTTGCCAGCAAGATCAAGGAAGTGGATCTGTTTTTAGCGGAAAATCCGCAGTATGTCGACCGGTTGCGCGAATCACACCCTGAATATGTTTTTGCATTACTCAACGATGGCAAGCCCTTAACAAGTAAAAAGACCGAAAGGACGGGGGTTGAAGAGCGCAAGATGGTGCTCGGTCGGTATTTTCCCCAGACGGAAAAAGCGCTGGGTGAAATTATGGTGCAATACCCCAGGCGTTTGCTTGATGATTTTATTGATGCCATGGTGCTGGCTGTTAGTGGCCTGCTGGGAATGAAGAACGGTTTTGATACCATTCCCAAGCAGCCGCAAAGAGATCGTAGAGGTCTCCCGATGGAGGTTGTATATGGCAGAATATGATGAAACTGATACCCTATTGCGTTTTAAGCCGCACCGCAAAATACAGGATTAAAGACCATCAAGGTGGTAGCCCAGCGGCAAAAATGATATAATGTAACCCGTGAAGTTGTCAGGCTTTTAAAAGGAGATTCTTGGGACCAATGAAAAACGTTTATGATGAAGTGCAGCACTTTTATGCCAAAGAAGTAACAGAGGATGTAGCTATCAGCCGCGACTGGGCGGAAGGGTTCCTGCGGCAGAAGGCCTGGCAGGGCGCTACCGATGATGAGTTGCGGGATATCTGGCAGAATCTCAAAATGTTCGTGCTGTACCTGGATAATACCGGTGCCGAATATCTGGAGGAAATCCCCTATCAAGAATATAGCCGGGTGATTCACTGGCTGGCCGGTCATGTCAAAGGGTTCAAGGCCACACTGAAACCGGTGCGGCGCTTTTTTGCGGTGCTGCTCGAATTTTACCGCCATCTGGCCCTAAAGAAGATTGTAGCCGACACCAGCGAACTGGAGCAAGCTGCCCAGGAAATCGCCGGGGGCAAGAAGGTCAAACTGACTGAGGTACGCGGCCCGATTTTGCGCAAAAGCGCCGACCCTCTACTCGGTGAACTGGACGCCATGGTCAGCGATATCATTGAGACCCTGATGCACAAGCTGGGAACCTTTTTTCAGCAAAAGGAATTTAACGACGACTTTCAGCGGGCACTGTTTCTTTTTGCTGGTCCGCTCAATTCCATCCCTGATCCCGAACCGGGAGAATTTAGCATGTTCTGGCAGGAATTTTGGGACTATTTCCTATTTGATTATCGTTTGATGACCAACGATTTTACGCCGCTCAGGTATTTCGCCGACTCCTGTCAGGGGGATTTAACCGCTGAAGAGGGCCAGATCCTCGGCGATTTGCTGAATGCCCGGTTTACCGTTTTTACCGTGTACCGGGTGATTAACCATGATTGGGTTGAGTGTATTAACCTGTTTACTGAGGAAAAATTCCGCCTGCCTCATCCTGACTTCGACTACAAGGCAATGAAACAGATGTTGTTTTTTGGCCACGTGTTTGCTCAGGAAACGGTGATGGTCAATTATATTACCAGCATCGAACTCAGTACCAATCTCAGGCGTCGGATCAAGGAAGAAGCCGTCCGCCAGAAGGCTATTTTTGAAATTCAGCAGCCTGGGGCCAGCTGGGCCGATTTCTTCGGTCGCCACGCCCTGGCTTTTCGACATACGGTAGATGTTTTGATTACTCTAGCCAAGGTCAATGTGACGCCCTTCAACCAGTTGGAGCGCGTTTTTCCCCAGGCCGCCGTCGTGCGGACGACCGATCAGCAGGTAGGCGAAATGTTTAGCGCCATCATGCCGGAGTATGGACTATCTGTTCATGATCAGTTGTTGGCCAATCGTCTCTGGCATGATTTTTCCCAGCTCGTCCCGGTGAGAATCCGTAAACCCGGCGCCTGGGCGGCAGCTGTCATCTATGTGTATGCTCAGCTAAACTCGCCGCAGGGGATTTCGGCCGAACAGCTGGCGGTGGATTTTGCGGTTTCGACCACCAGCGTCTATGCCAACCGTGATAAGATTTTCCAGGCGCTGGAACTGGTCAAATATGACCCGCGCTACCTAAACGAAGAGGGCTTTATCTATTCGCTATTTTCATCGTAACAGGAGGAGACTGTGATGCGTTGCACCAACTGCGGCCGGGAACTTGCGCCGCAGGAAACAGAATGTATCGAATGCCGGCAGCCGTCGCGCGAGGTCCAAGTGCTGACCCGGGAAGAACGGGAGAATTTTCAGGGTGTCACTCTGGACAATGAACCGGCGGAAAAAAACTATTATGAATATCAGAGCAGCGGTCCCAGCCACCGCGTCTATGTTCGCCAGGTCAACTTCGGATCTGGCAAGATGGGCTTTTGGACCAAGCTGCTGATTGGTGCCGCTTTCGCCTTCTTGATTTTTTTCCTTTTGCCAATGATGTTGTTTTTTATTGCCGCTGTCAGTCTGATTTGGATCATTATTCGTATGATTAGTCGCTAGAAACCAGTCGATAAAAAAGCCGCCTGCGAAGGCGGCTTTTGTTGTACTAAAACGATCCGGTATTATTATATGTCGGGGTAGTCCTATGTTTGGAATGCTCCAGAACCTGATCGATGTCGGCCAGCAGTTGCTGCTTGTCTTGGGGCAGCGTTCCGGCCAGCGGTAGGAAGTTGGAGACATGATTGCTGCGGAAGATGCAGGGATCGGTGACGACGATGTTTTCCATGATCAGTTTAAGTTCCAGCAGTAATTCATAAGGAGATAGCGGGGAGAATGCGCCGCTGTCGGCGGCAGCTCTGAGGGGAGTGCCTTCGTGCAGCATCAGAGTCAGGGCGCTCAGCATGGTAGGATTGATGGCGCTGACCACCTGGGCGGTGTGGAGGGCATGTTGTCTGGTCCGTTCTTTGCCCCCCAGGCCAAGGATGACCATGGCTGACAGTTTGATGCCTGCGGCCAGCACTTTTTGGCCGGCGGCGATCATTTCTGCGCCGGTGGCTCCTTTGCCGGCAGTTGCCAACACTTCATCGTCGCCGCTTTCGATACCGAGGTAGATAATTTGCAGGCCGGCGGTTTTCAGGGCGGCCAGTTCTGCCGGTGATTTGCGGAGGATGTCCTGGGGTCCGCCGTAGCAGGTGATACGTGCCAGCTTGGGGAAGGATGCCCGCAGTTGCCCCATGATGTCCAGTAGTTTATCGGTTGACAGTACCAGTGCGTTGCCGTCAGCCAAGAAGATTCGCCGCTGGCCAGGATAGTGCCGGGCGGCCTGTTTGATGAGGGAAGCGATCTCCTCCGGCGGGCGGGTCCGGAATTTGACGTCACGGTACATGCCGCAAAAGGTGCAGGCGTTATGGGAGCAGCCGATGGTGACACGCAGGATCAGGCTGTTGGCTTCGCTCGGCGGGCGGAAAACCATTCCTTCGGCGTTGTCGAAATACATAATGGGCCTCCTCGTATCAGTGCCGCGTCGCAGCCAGTAGCTTGGCTTTGAGGCGGAGATATTTATCTGTAAAGTAGGTTGGGTTCTGGGCCTCGCGATGATCAAAACCGAAGGCCCGCCGACTGACTGCCAAGACAGGCGGTGCCTGAATGCGTTTGGCGACCCCCATACCGGTGTAGAGTTTCCACCAGCGCTCCAGATCGGTAATGAATGGTTCGGGCCCGGAAAATAAGCGGCTAGTCAGTTTGGCTTCGCAGCCGAGGCGGGTCTCGAGTTCGCCAGCCGCATACCAGGTGAGGATGTCTTCCGGTGTGGCCCGGTTCCACCACTCCATGAAGGACCGGAAAAGGTAATCATGGTAAGGGTAGATGATGGGATCACCCTTGCCCTCGTCAACCGCCTGGTCAGGGGAGAGCTCGGCGCTGGGCACCAGGCGGAAAATTTTCTGTGGGATGACGTCGCTGCCATAAAGGTGTTCATTAAAATAGTTTCCCAGGGCATAGACCTGATGTTTCCAAAGATCGGCCAGGGCGGCGAGGAATCCGGCCTGATCGCCGTACAAGGTGGAGTAGCCCACCGTCAGTTCGCTTTTGTTGGCGTTGCAGGTGAAGCCGCCGCCGAAAGCAGCCGCCAGTCCGGACAGAACCCGGGCCGAACGGTCGCGGGCCTGGATGTTTTCCGCCATGAAAGAGGAGACTGTCAAATTGGTCTGTTTTCCGGTGTGTAAATTGGTGATTGGAGTCTTATTCAATTGGCTGACGGTGTGATCTACCGCTTCCTGGATGGGGATAATGGTATAGAGGCAACCCAGGTTTTTCGCCAGTTCTTCCGCCAGCGTCTTAGTGGTCTGGGAATTGAAGACGCTGGGCATGTTGGCCAGCAGGACATTTTCCGGCCCGAGGATGTGGGCATAGAGGGCAGCGGTCACCGCCGAGTCGATACCGCCGGAGAGTCCGATCACGACCTTTTTCATGCCGACAAGGCGCAAAAACTCCTTCGCGCCATAGCACAAGGTATCGGCAATCGTATTTATACCGCCGTCGTCTGGCACTGTGACAGGGAGGAGATTGCTGCCGCCGGAGCCGAGATCGAGGTCGACGGTTTTCAGAGCAGGCGAGAAGGGCGGACAGTAGGCGACAATTTCGCCTTTATTGTTATATACGGTGCTGAAACCGTCGAAGGTGTACACTGTCTTGCCATTATTCTGCAGGCCGACATTGTTGACATAGACCAGCGGTACACCGACATCCCTGGCCTGCTTCGAGAATACGCGGTTGCGCTTGTTGTTTTTCGCCAAAGTGAAAGGCGAACTGGAAATATTGACAAGCAGATCCAGCGGACCGCTTTCTCGCAGTGTGGCCACAGGATTGACGCAATAATCGTCGCACCAGCCGTCTTCACAAAGGATGCAGCCCAGCCGTATTTCCGCGCCGCCGATCTCGAGCCCGACCGGCTGGAGGAGGGTTTCAACCGGGGTGCCCAGTTCCAGAGCCAGCTTGCGCAGGCTGAAGAAATGGCGGGTATCATCAAATTCCCGGTAGTTGGGCTGCAAGGTCTTGATCCGGAAGGGATAAGGGAAGTTGGTGCCGCCGCGTAGCTGGCCGTCCTGGGCGATAAAGCAGGCATTAAACTTTCTTACCCTGCCGTCGTCCCCGGTCTTGTGCCAGTCGATGCCGATGTTGCCAAAAATAATGCAGAGGCCGCTTGATGCAGCGATGATCTGACGGCCGAACTCTTCGCAGTCGCGGAGGAATGCCTGTTGCTCCCATGTATCGCCCAGCAGATAGCCAGGGATGGCCATTTCCGGAAAAATAACCATTTGGGCTTGCTGCTGGCGGGCGGTTTCAATCATGGTCAGCATGGTCTTGGTATTTAGATCCGGCCTTCCGGGGATAACTTCCATTTGAGCCAATGCGATTTTGAGCAAAAGGGAGGTCACCTCTTTACGATTTGACTAATTTTTGGACAAATATAAAAAAGGAATTGGTCCATCACTGTGGAAAGTGCATTATTATCATTCTCTGCCCTCCGGATTATTCCTCCAGTGGGCGGAAAAAAACCACGGAAAAGAGGGGAATCCGCCGATGTATGAAAAAGTTCTCGCAGCCGCCGAGCGGCTGGACGGGGTGGCTCACAAGACTCCGGTGATGACTTCGCGCCTGTTGGATAAACATAGTGGCAATACTATTTTTTTAAAATGCGAAAATTTGCAGCGGATGGGAGCATTTAAATTCCGCGGTGCTTATAACGCGGTGAGTTCATTGCCGCCAGACGTCCGCCAGAGGGGGATCGTTACCTACTCGTCAGGCAATCATGCCCAGGCAGTCGCGCTGACCGGCCAACTGCTGGGGGTCCCGGTTACGGTGGTCATGCCGTCCGACGCCCCGGCGGTAAAATTTGCCGCCACCAAAGCCTATGGCGCCAGTGTGGTGCCCTACGACCGGGCAAAAGTCGCCAGGGAGGCGGTGGCCCAGCAGTTCATCGACAAGTACGGTTATACGCTGATCCCACCTTTCGATCATGAGGAAGTGGTGGCCGGACAGGGCACAGCAGCTAAAGAACTGATCGAATCGACCGGCGAACTGGATTATCTGTTCGTCCAGTGTGGCGGCGGAGGACTGCTCAGCGGCAGCGCCATCAGCGCCAAGCATCTTTCACCCGGCTGCAAGGTAATCGGTGTGGAACCCGAACTGGCTGACGACGCCACCCGTTCGTTCAAAACCGGCGAGCTCCAGCGCATCGACAATCCGCAAACCATAGCCGACGGGCTGCGGACCCCCTGCCTGGGCAAAATCACCTTTCCACTAGTCAGGGCTCTTGTTGACGATATGGTCACTGTCAGTGAGGCCGAGATTCTTTCTACCATGTATTATCTGTGGACCCGTCTCAAGCTAGTCGTCGAGCCGTCAGGCGCTGTGAGCCTGGCTCCGCTGTTTCACCGCAAGCTGCCGCTCACCGGCCAGCGGATCGGGGTCATTATCAGCGGTGGCAATGTCGATGTCCGCCAAGTCGGCGAATTGTTCGCCGGGATCAGCGATTGATGTCATAAAAGAGTCTGCAACCCAAACTGGTTGCAGACTCTTTTTTCGTTCTTTGTCACAATACCAAGTCAGGCGATTTCTGTCCCCCGGTTGAGGGTTGGCGGCGTGATGCCAAGCTCGGTAGAGGTAAATTCCAGCCAGCGACGAGCGGCAAAAGACAGATAACGGTCTTTGCGCCAGATGAGCGAAAGATGGAGGAAAATCTGCGGATCAGTGAGGGGGATGGCGACCAGGGTCTGGGGGTCAAGCTGGTCACAGATCTTGCTGGGGAGAAGGGCAACACCGAGTTTGGCGGCAACCATCTGGGTCATGAATTCCCGTTGGGAGGTCTCGCAGATGATTCGCGGCTGAAACCCGGATAATTTGCAGCGATGGTGGATATGATCGTACAGGCTGAAGTCGTCGCTGTAAAGCACAAAAGGCTCGTTGGCCAAAGCGGCGAAATCCACCGCCGGATAGCCGGCCAGATGGTGCTCGGGATGGACGATGACCTGCAGGGGGTCTTGGACAAACGACAATATTTCAAAAATGTCGGTTTTGCTGGGGAGGGTGCAGACAATACCAATATCCAGCGATCCGTCCTGGACACCGAGCTCGACTTTTTTTGACCCGAACTCAAACAGCTGAATCTGGATGTGAGGGTGATGTTTATTGAATTCTCCCAGCAGCGGGGGAAAGATGGTCGATCCGGCAATGGGGGGGATGCCAATCCGTACTTTGCCTTTTTTCAGGTGAACAATGTCGTCGATTTCGCCGCTGAGGTTATGAAAAAGGGTTACAATCTGCTGGGATTGCTCCAGCACTGCCTGGCCGGCGTCGGTAAGACTGACCTGCTTGGAGTTGCGATAGATCAACGGGACGCCAAGATCGTCTTCCAGGCTCTTGATCATCTTGCTGATGGAAGGCTGGGTGATATGCAAAATGGCGGCGGCTTTACTGAAACTACCCTGCCGCACAACTTCCAGAAAATATTCCAGATGGCGGATATCCATGCTGTCCACCTCCTATATCCTAATTATACTATAAATAAAACGCATAGCAAACTATCGGATCATGAAAATTATCTATAATAAAAATGGTGGATTATAGCAAATGGGCGACGTAATTGATTGCCGAAAAGTGAGGAGAATGGCGGCTGCCGTCGCTGTAGGACCTGTCGTCGGCTCTGGGGCGCGGCTGGGGTCAAACCAAAATATTTACAAACCTGCCAGAGAAGGGATTTGCCGAGCAGGGCTTAAATATACTACAATAGAGAAGTCGATCGGGCGACTAAGCGTCCCGGCCTCAATGACAGCCAAGATAGGAGACGAATTTCGATGCGCAAAGCATTTTTTCTTACCCTCCTGTTCGCCCTGTTCGTTCAGCTGCTGGCAACTCCCCTTCAGACGGCGAGTGCGTCAGCCCCGGGACAAAAACCGGTTGTGGCGATTTTCCCGGTGAATGATAACTCCTCGCAGAAGAGTGGGCGCATGGCGGCCCAACTGGTCGATGACAAGCTGCTGGCCAAGTTTGGCGATGGTCGCTATACGGTGCTGTATGGACAGGCGCTGTACGAAAGTCTGCGCAGAGAAGGCATCGACGATCCCCGTTCGGCCGACAATGGCGCCGTGCAGGCTGCCCTTAGACGGATGCGGGTTGACTACAGCATTCGGCCGGAACTGCTGTATGTGTCTCTTCATCAGAGTATGGTTTTGCCGACGGCGCTGCTGCTCATGAAGGTTTGGACAGCCAATGTGCCGCTGTTTGTCAATGTCATGGATGTCAACAAAGGCTATGCCGTATATGATTCGACCATTGTCGAGACAGGCCGGCATGAGGCAGTCATGGGTTTTGCCAACCAGGCCACCGCGGTGAGAAATGCGGTGGACAAGATCTTGGACCGGCTGGACCGGGAAGTGGCATTGCCGGAATAGATTCAAAGATTGTCTGTGAATGTAATCATTAGAATGCTAAGGAGCACCGGATACCGGTGCTCTTTTTTATGCCTGAGCCTGATCAGCTTTCTTGTCACATTTTTGCCACAGATTGCTGTCAAAATGGAAGAAAGATTTAATTATGGTCGAGGAGCTATTCAGGGTGTGCAGCCAAAGCGGGAGGGCGTAACGATGTGGCAGGATAAATGGAGCCGGCGGGATTTTTTGCGGCAGATGGCTGCAGCAGGGATAGTTTGTTTTTTGCCTGCCGCCTGGCCGCAAATGGCCGGGGCTGGAGCAGGACAGGAATTGGCGTTTTCGGTCAAAGCACGGTGCGCCTATGGCGACTGGGGGGCGGATATCGGCTTGTCTTCCGGGCGTTGGCAGCCTGGCAGCGCTGTCAGTCTGAAGGCTGCGCTGGCGCTTTCTCCGGCTGTGTTGACCGGCTTCGCCCAAGAGGGCCCGCCACTAGAGGAGTTGCTCCTTTTAATTACAGCGGAGCGCTGCTTTGATGCTGCCGGAAACCTTCGGCTGCCAGCTGATGACAATATGTCGACCCTCCTCACTCCCACCGGTCTGCCGATTGAAGGCGGGGAAAGCGGGGCAGGCAGCCGGTGGACAGGCAGCCGCCACAAAAATATTGTTGACCAGCTTGTCGTCCTGCCAATGTCTGCCCTGGAGAGGGAGGGCGACAGGGAGCTGGCTCGTTTCACCTGTGAATTCAAGCTGCCAGACGAACTGCCGGCCGGAATCTACCGACTGCGGCTGGATTTTGGGTTCACGGCAAGCAAACGCAAATGGAGCCTGAACAAGGAAGGATTCGGCCAGCGGCAAAAAGAGGCGGATAATATGTCGCTGGTTTATTCGCCGCCGCTGAGGTGCGACGGATGGGACGGCGGCAGACAGGTCAGCGCTGCCGCGATATCGCCGCGACTGTACTGGGTACTGCTCGGCCAGTACAATTCCAACGGCTACCGCGGAGTGGTGGCGGCCGAGGATGCCGGGCGGTTCGCCCTGTCCAGCCGCAACCTTATTCAAGATGACGTCATTTTGCCGCTCTATGACCCCAGAGGCAATAAAATCGGCTACAACCTGGAACCGGTCTTTCCGGCCGACATGGTGGACAGGCAGAGGAATATTCCCTGGAATTTCGCCGCTGGCGAACTGTCAGTCGAGATCACCGACCCGGCCGGGCAGACAACCAATCTCGGGACAGCGCCGTTCATCGGTGCCAAAAACGGCCTGTGGCCTACCACCGGCAACCCCCTCTTTACCAATTGGAAGCCAGCTGGTTACGGACTCCACAAGGTGGTGGCAAAAGGCTGGCTTGCCGACGCCTGGGGCAACCACTACCAGGGCGGCGGAACCTACTATTTTTGGATCGCCAACCGGCTGACCATGGGGACGGCGACCTTTCAGGGAGTATCCTATCCGGTGGGCAGCCGCTATGGGCGGGACATGGGTTTTGCTCCGGCGGTGCCGGCTGATGTCTCTGTTAAGGTCGATCTTTATCCGAATTCCGACAGCGCCAAACGCCGCTCGTTGACTTATGGCGGCAAGGCCACCGCCGGCGGCCTGTTCGGTGCGGCCCAGGGCTTGAAGCCTTTCGTTCTCGATGCTCCCGGCGAGTACCACGCCCATGTATTAGCCACCTACACCGACAAGGGCGGGCATTTGTGGGTTTCCAGCATGCGCCACGCCGGGGTGGTCTACCCGGAAGAGACGCCCCTTTTGGCCCGCGGCAAGAAATTGCGGGTGGACAACCAGTTTGCCGACCGCGGGGAAACCCGCCGAGAGGGCTTTATCGAAGCCAATGACGGGTTCCGGCATTTGGAACATATCAATTTCCCCTATCAACCTGGTGATGTGTTGCTGATCGCCAGCGAGGGGCAGGGGGCCAATAAGATTGAACCGGTGCTGACCTATGAGCTGAAGGGCAGTGAGACCGCTTATGAACCCAGGCTGAACGCCATCGGCGCCACCAACCTGAGAATCGCCACTGCCAACGGCTTGTCGCCCCATCTATATCCGGAGTACATTACCGACTTGGCCTATTACTATGCAGCTGCCCCGCGGCCAGGTTTTTCGGCGCGCTTTCTGGTGGGCGAGGACGGGGTGAGGGGACCGTACTGGCCGACCAGTGGCCACAATTTCGGTGGCCAGATCGGCGCCTCTCCCAACGGCGATTCGCCTGGCGACATCTACCGGCTGCTCGGGGGCGTCGTGCGCCGGCCGAAAAATCAGCCGGCGACCTATGCCGGCTATCAGGCCAGCGCGTTTATTCTGCCCAAGGGGTCAGGCAACAACCGGGTGATTGCTCCCGGGGCTGAGGATATTACCGGGGCGGACGGCAAAAAGGCCCGCTTTTTCCTGGTGCCGGTCCGTCCGGGTATGGTCTATCAGCAGGGAGCAGGCTTTACGCCGGTGCTGCAGATCGATCCGGTTTTGCCGGCCAAGGTGCGCTACGAGCTGCGCTATCCCGGCGGGCAGGTCAAGGTTGCCACAGGCAGCGGCGACCCTTTCGGCTATTTTATCGGCGGCGAGCGTTGGACGCTGGATCGGCCGGGGGTGTATGTCTTTAGCGTCAAAGCCGACTGGCAGGGTTATCCGGGCAGCATTCCCGGCCTCGGCGATCAAGGAGGCTATCTCTTCGTCACCGAAAATGGAGATCCGGCCAGGGCGCTGGGTCTTAAGCTGCTGCTTAAACGGGAGCAGACTTTTTCGGTGGACGAAGGGCTGGTTATCGAAGGGCAGACTACCGCCGAACAGATCTATTTTGCGGCTGTTACGCCGGGAGCGGTTGTCGACCAGGGGATACTCGCTGTTACCGGCGGGCGATTTACCTATCGGGTTGATCCGGCGGCCATTTATCGGCGCATCCCCATTTATGACATTGAAAATCACCGCAGCGGCCGCAAAGAAATCGGGCGGGTCATCCACCTGACCTTCTTCAGCCGCGAGACGACGGATAGTAGGGCAAACCACGCTTTCGCCCGGGTGATTCTCCGCGGCACCAGCGCTATTTACACCGGCTAGGTTCGCATATTAATCATGCCATATTGTGGTTGACTGGGCTGTTTACGGCTGATATAATTACAGAGAATTAAATACTGTACGGTGAAGGTGTCCCCGGGTGACCGGGGGATAATAGGGAAGTCCGAGCATGGCAACATGCATAGGCGCGGGCCCGCCACTGTACCGGGAAGACCTTACAACGCCACTCGTCAAGGGGAAGGCGTAAGCAGTCGATGATCCGGGAGCCAGGAGACCTGCCTTTTAAGCCGTTTTACTGACCTTCGTGGAAAAGAGGCGAGTAATACCTGGGAGAAGACTAGGCTTTTTTGGTGTTATTCGCCGAAGAAGTCTTTTTTATTTACATCATATGGGGGTTATTATGGAGCTACTGCAGCAAACCTTGGCCCAAATCAGGCCGCTGGACGAAAAAGTAATGGAAACAGTGCAGGTCCGTCTCGACAGCCTCACCAAACCGCCGGGCAGTCTGGGGCGGCTGGAGGACATGGTCCGGCAGTTCGCTGGCGTGACCGGCGAGGAGCGGCCCAGCGTCCCGAAAAAATGCATGGTCCTTGCCGCCGCCGACCACGGAGTGGCCGAACTGGGGGTCAGCGCCTATCCCATCGAAACCACCGTCCACATGACCCGCAACTACCTGCTGGCCAAAGGGGCCGGTGCCAACGCCCTGGCGAACTTCTGCCACGCCGACATGGTGGTGGTCGATATGGGAGTCGCCGGCGACCTGTCTGATGTGCCTGGCTTGTGGCACAGAAAAATTGCTTCAGGCACCCGCAATTTCACCCTCGGGCCGGCAATGACCCGCGAGCAGGCTATCCGGGCAGTTGAAACCGGGATTGAAGTGGTCAACGACCGGGTGCGGCAGGGGTATCGCTGTTTTAGCCTGGGGGAAATGGGGATTGGTAATACAACCTCCAGTGCAGCCATTGTCGCAGCCTTCGCCGGGATCAGTCCTGAGCAGGCTACCGGACGGGGCACGGGCATTTCTGACAGCCGCCTGGAGGTCAAAATCGACGCAGTGCGGCGGGGGTTGGCCCTCAACAAGCCCGACCCGGCCGATGGCCTGGATGTACTGGCCAAGGTGGGCGGCTTTGAAATCGGCGCCCTGGTCGGCGCCATCCTGGGAGCAGCCGCCAACCGCTGCCTGGTGATTATTGATGGCTTCAACGCCAGCGCAGCCGGCCTGATTGCCAACGCCCTGCAGCCGCTGAGCAAACAGTACATGTTGGCTTCCCACCTTTCGGCTGAGCCGGCTCATACCAAAATGCTCGAATTGCTGGGCCTCACCGCTTATATTGATATGGGTCTGCGGCTGGGAGAAGCCACCGGCGCTTCGCTGGCGATGGACCTACTCGATGTGGCCATTGACATGTTGAATGGCATGGCTACCTTTGCCGAAGCCGGCATTTCCGGCAAGGACGGTGAATCGTGATAGCACAGGGAGGCATTTTCGTGATTGAACAAGTGATTGCAGCCATCAGGCCGCTGGATGCCGACGCCATGGAACAGTGCCAGCTGCGTCTTGATAATTTGACCAAGCCGCTGGGCAGTTTGGCTGGCCTGGAGCAACTGGTGCGAAAAATGGCAGGGATTACCCGGCAGCCGCGGCCGCAGGCACTCAAAAAGACGATTGTTCTCATGGCCGCTGACCATGGGGTGGTGGCTGAAGGGGTGAGCGCTTACCCCGGCGAAGTTACCCCCCAGATGGTGGCGAATTTTTGCCGCGGCGGGGCGGCTATCAATGTCTTTGCCCGCCATGTGGACGCCGACCTTGTGCTGGTCGATATCGGCGTGGCTGCTGATCTGCCTGACCTGCCGGGGCTGCGTCGGGAAAAGATCGCTTACGGTACCGCCAATATGGCCAAGGGGGCGGCGATGACCGGCCAGCAGGCGCTGGCCGCCATTGAAACCGGACTAAGGGTGGTCAGGGACGAACTGGATAAGGGGGCAAAGGTCATCGGGCTGGGCGAGATGGGGATCGGCAACACGACACCCAGCACAGCCATCATCGCCTGCTACGCAGGTCAGCCGCTCGGCGAGCTCACCGGGACAGGCACCGGGATTTCGCCGGAGTCACTGAGCCATAAAGTCAGGGTGATCGAGCAGGCCATCGCCGTCAACCGGCCTGATCCGAAGGACCCGCTGGATGTCCTTGCCAAATTGGGCGGCCTGGAGATCGCCGGGCTGGTCGGCGTCATTCTCGGTGCGGCGGCGGCTGGTGCGGCGGTGGTGCTGGACGGGGTCATCACCGGTGCGGCGGCGCTCATCGCCGTGAAAATGGCGCCCCAAGTCAGAGATTATCTGGTGGGTTCCCATTTTTCCTGTGAACCGGCTCATGGTATCGCCCTCGATTTAATCGGTGTTCCCGCCTATCTCCACCTGGATATGCGCCTCGGGGAAGGGACCGGGGCGGCGCTGGGCATGTCCCTGATCAATGCCAGTCTGCATGTGCTCAATGACATGAAAACCTTCGGCGAGGCCCGGGTGGCTGTCGCCCAGGACGGACCAGGGGCGCTCCGGCAGAGTATCGATATTTGAAAAAACCCGGCGATAGGGCGAAGTCCTGCCGCCGGGTTTCTTCTTTCGAAACCAGCATTTGTCGGTCAAATTCGGCTATAGGAAAGATAAAGAACATAATGACCAAAAGGGTACCCTTTTGGGATCCCTGGTGGTATTTTTAGAGTAGCTCTTTATTGTCCGAAATTTCCGTAAAATGTAAAGGAGGAATATCATGTCTAAAAAAGCCGTCTATTCCCTTATTACGGTGGGTGTCCTGGTAGCGGTTTGGTTTTCCCCCGTTCCAGCAGGGTTGAAGGCACAGGCTTGGCACCTGTTCGCCATCTTTTTAGCGACTGTTGTCGGCTTTATCCTCAGCCCTTTTTCCAACGGCGTGGTTGCCATGGGAAGCTTGGTGGTGGCGATTTTCACCAATACCCTGACCATTTCCCAGGTGCTGACAGGGGCCTTTGGCGGCACCACCGTGTGGCTGGTGGTTTCGGCTTTCCTTTTTGCCAAGGGTTTTGCTAAAACCGGCCTCGGCCGGCGTATTGCCTTTCTCATCACCCGTTCCTGTGGTGGCAGTTCGCTGACGTTGGCCTACTCGCTGGCTGCCAGCGACATTGTCCTTGGTCCGGTGACGCCGTCTAATACCGCCCGGGCCGGCGGTGTGCTCTTCCCGATTGTCAATAGCCTGTGCCAAGCCTTTGATTCTCATCCCGGGCCCTCGGCCAAACGGATTGGTACCTTTCTCATGTCGTCTGTCTTTCACACCGACATCGTTGTTTCGGCGATGTTCCTGACCTCGATGGCTGCCAACCCGCTGGCAGCCGAACTGGCCAAAAAGACGCTGAATATCGAAATCACCTGGGGACTCTGGGCGATGGCCGCCGCCGTTCCTGGCCTGATTGGCCTCATAGTTGTGCCCTATGTCATTTATCTTCTCTGCCCCCCGGAACTCAAAAAAACGCCGGAAGCCAAGCAACTGGCTGCTGCAGAACTTGTGAAAATGGGGCCTATGTCGGTTAAGGAAAAGCTGATGACCGTGGTGTTCACGATTTCACTGGCACTGTGGGCCACTTCAGAGATCACCAAAATCGAAGCGACCTCGGTCGCTTTTCTCGGGATCGTGATTATGCTGGTGACTGATGTGATTACCTGGGATGATGTTACCAAGGAAAACAAGGCCTGGGACACCCTCATCTGGATGGGCAGCGTGGTCTGTATCGCCGGATTTCTCAATAGCAGCGGGTTTATCAAGTGGTTTGCCACCGGCGTCGGCGCGGCCCTGACCGGAACGAGCTGGATGGTGGCCCTGCTTGTGGCTTTTCTGGTATATCTGTATTCCCACTACGGCTTCGCCAGCATGACCGCCCATGTCACCGCCATGTACGCGGCCCTCATCGCCGTGGCCGTGGCCGCCGGTGCCCCGCCCTTCTTGTCGGCCTTCGCAGTGGCGATTGCCGCCAACCTGTGCGGCTGTCTGACTCATTTTGGCACCGGCCCGGCCCCCATCTATTTTGGCGCCGGTTATGTCGACCAGACTACCTGGTGGCGCAACGGTTTTATTCTATCCCTGGTTCATACCGTCATCTGGATGGGAGCCGGCAGCCTCTGGTGGAAAATCCTCGGCCTTTGGTAATTTAGTTACGCTCTATATGCACTACGACGAAGGGAAGGAAACACTATGGCGAATATTTTACGACCTGGGCAGGCGGGTACCGTCGAGTCCAGTGATGTCATGATCACCCTCGCCCCGGCCAAACCCGGCTCTGGCCTGCTGCTCGAACTGACCAGCCCGGTAGCCAAACAGTACGGCGAACAAATTCAAAAAGTTATCATCGATACCCTTACTGAAAAGGGGATTGTCGACGCTCTGATCCATGCCAACGACAAAGGGGCGCTGGATTGCACCATCCGGGCCAGGCTGCTGGCGGCAATCGCCCGGGCAAGTAGTCAGGAGGTGGCGCAATGAGCCGGCTGAGACGCAGTATGATGTTTGTGCCAGGCAACAACCCCGCTATGCTTCAAACGGCAGGTGTCTACGGCGCCGATACCATTATCCTCGACCTTGAGGACGCGGTGGCGCTGACGGAAAAAGATGCTGCCCGCTATCTCGTGCAGGGGGCCATTCAGACCATGAACTATCCCTGCGAAGTCGCGATCAGGATCAATCATCTCAGTACTCCGTTCGGCCGGGACGATCTGGAAGCCGTATTGGCTGTAAAACCTGATCTAATCCGGCTGCCCAAGGCCGAGACGGCCGCCGACATCCGGGAAATCGACGCCATTATCAGCGAAAGCGAACAGCGCCACGGCTTTGCCGCCGGGTCGATCCAGATGATGGCTGCCATCGAGACCGCCAAGGGCATTCTCAATGCCTATGATATCGCCAGCGCCAGTCCGCGGATGGTGGCACTTGCCATCGGCGGCGAGGACTTTGTCGCCGACCTCAAAGTGAGACGGACCAAAGACGGCAAGGAAATGATGGCTGCCCGGGGACAATTGGTCCTTGCGGCTCGCGCCGCCGGGATCGACGCCATCGACTCGGTTTTCGCCGACGCCAATGACGAAGAAACCTTTATCGCCGAGACGACCATGATCAAGGAGATGGGTTTTGCCGGCAAATCGGTGGTTAACCCGCGGCAAATCCGTCTGGTTCATCAGATATTTACGCCTTCGGACAAGGAAATCGAACACGCCAAACGAGTCATTGAGGCCTACCAGGAAGCTCTAGCCGCCGGCTCGGGAGTTATCTCCCTCAACGGCAAAATGGTGGATGCCCCTATCGTCATCCGGGCCGAACATACTCTGGCCTATGCAGCAGCCGTCGGCAAGGGGGTACAATGATGCGCAACATACTAGGCAGGGACATACCGGAAATCATTAAAGGCTTTAGCGACATTCGGCCCTATACAGGCGCTTTCGCCGCCATCCCGACCGGCCGCATGACCGGTCCGAAGATCGCCGCCGCCAAGCCCCGTTCGGAAAAACTCCTGAAATCTATGGAGCAGGTGATTGAAGCCACCGGTCTGAAGGATGGCATGACCATCTCTTTTCACCATCATTTCCGCAACGGCGATTATATCCTGAACACCGTTGTCGATGCCATCGCCCGCAAGGGCATCAAGGGACTGACCCTGGCCCCGAGCTCTCTCAACGACGTCAATGACGTCATCATTCCGTTTATTGAAGCAGGGGTCATCACCGCTATTGAAACCAGCGGCGCCCGCGGAAAACTGGGACGTCTCCTGACCAGCGGCAAAATGGCCAAACCGGCCCTTATTCGCTCCCATGGCGGGCGGGCCAGGGCCATCGAATGCGGCGAACTGAAAATCGACGTCGCCTTCATCGGCGCTCCGGCCTGCGATACTTACGGGAACATCAACGGTGTAATGGGACGGTCGGCCTGCGGTTCGATGGGCTACGCCATGGTCGACGCTGCCTACGCCGATAAAGTTGTCGCTATCACCGACAACCTTTTGCCCTATCCCCTCAATCCCGTCAGCATTCCCCAGAACCAGGTAGACTATATCTTGGCTGTCGACCGGATCGGCGATCCCAAGGGTATCGCTTCCGGGGCTCTACGGATTTCCCGCGACCCGCGCGAACTCTTAATGGCCGAATACGCTGCCGCGGTCATCGAATACTCCGGCTACTTTAAAGACGGCTATTCCCTGCAGCTTGGCAGTGGCGGCGCGTCCTTGGCAACCGCCAAGTTCATGCGGGAGAAAATGCTGGCCCAAAATATTACCTGCAGTTTTGGTCTGGGGGGCATCACCGCGCCATTTGCCAGCATGCTGGCCGACGGGCTGATCAAAACCGTTTTCGATGTGCAGGATTTTGACCTGCCGTCTATTGAATCACTGCGCGACAACCCCAACCATATCGAGGTGTCCGCCTCGCTGTACGCCAATCCCCACAATCGCGGTCCGATCGTCAACCAGCTGGATGTCGCTATTTTGAGCGCCACCGAGGTCGACGTCAATTTCAACGTCAATGTCATCACCGACTCTAACGGCGTTATCATGGGAGCCTCAGGCGGTCATCCCGACGCTTCCGCCGGTGCCGCCATGTCGATCATTGTGGCGCCGCTGCTCCGCGGCCGGCTGCCAATGGTGCTGGATAAGGTCCACACCATTGTCACCCCGGGTGAGACGGTGGATGTCATCGTCACCGAGCGCGGCGTGGCTGTAAATCCGCTCCGGACCGATCTTCGGGCCAATCTCAAAGCAGCCAATATTCCCCTGCTGGATATCGAGGAATTGCAGCGCATCGCTTATCAACTGGCTGGCAAACCGGCCCCCATTCCGGTCACCGATGAAGTGGTGGCGGTGATTGAATACCGTGACGGCACTGTCACCGATGTGGTCCGCAGGCCGGTGACAATGTAAGGAAAGGGAGGGTCACCTTGCTGCCAGAAGGAAAAGCGCCACCGGCGCTGAATCTCTAGCAGTGAGGTGACCAACTTGGGAGTGATGGCCAGGAAAAAAATGTCCCTGCAACACAAAATCATGTTACTTACCATCTCGATGGTTTGTTTTGTCCTGGTCACCGCCGGTATTCTGGTCGGTCGTCAGGTCATCAACGAGGTCCAGGAGGACACCGCCAAGCGGGCGCTCGATATCGCCCGGATCGTATCTCAGGTGCCTGCAGTGCAGGAAGCCATCCTGTCTGAAAATCCTTCTGAGGTGCTCCAGCCGCTGGCCGAACGCTGGCGGGTTGCCACCGGCGCTTCGTTTATCGTTATCGCCAATATGGATCAAATCCGATTATCGCACACCATCGCCAGCAATGTCGGTACCCCGATGGCTGATCTTTACCGCGAGCCGGTGCTGCATGGCGAGGAATACGTATACACCGGTCAGGGCAGTCTTGCTCCTTCACTCCGGGCGAACGTGCCTATCTACGACGCGGCAGGCCGCCAGCAGATAGGTTTTGTTTCGGTCGGCTTTTCGCTTGACGACATTTTTGGCAGAGGTATGGCTGGTGTCAGACAAGTTTTCTACGCGCTTTTGGGGGCCCTGCTCTTGAGTCTGCTTGGCGCTCATTTATTGGCCCGTGATGTGAAAAAATCGATTTTCGGGTTGGAGCCGCATGAAATTGCGACCCTTTTAAAAGAGCGGATTGCGACCTTCGAAGCCATTCGGGAAGGGATTATTGCCGTGGATGGCCAAGGGAGCATCCGGTTTCTTAACAGTGAAGCCGCTTCTATTCTGGGGCTGAAGCCGGATGAGGCTACCGGGCTGCGGATTGACAGCATTTTGCTAGAGTACGCTATGGATGACATCATCTACAAGGGGCAGGCGGTCGCCGACAAAGAATATCGTGTCAATGACATTATTATTTTCGCCAACAGCGTGCCGGTGGTCGTCGATGGGGCCGTTGTGGGGGCGGTGATCAGTTTTCGTGATCGGACCGAGATTTACCGGCTGGCTGAGGAGATCACCGGCGTTCATCGTCTGGTTGAGGTGATGCGCGCCCAGTCTCACGAATTCAAAAATAAACTGCACGCAGTGTCGGGTTTGATTCAGCTGGGCCGCTACAGTGAGGCGGTTGATTTTCTTACCGCCAACTATGCGCCGGACGCCGACACCTTTGAATGGCTGTCGGCAAGGATCAAGGAATCACTGACCTTTGGGCTGCTGCTTGGGAAAATCAGCCGGGCCAAAGAGCAAGGGGTCGAACTGAGCGTTCTGCCGGAGACCATGCTCAGCGTCCTGCCCAAACATTTTTCCAGCGGCGACATGGTTCTGGTGCTCGGCAATCTGGTAGAAAATGCTATCGAGGCTGCCGCGTTGAGTGAAGAAAAGCAGGCGGCGGTGGGTGTGGTCAACCAACCGGAGGCGATGGTCATCGTGGTGCGCAATTCCGGACGCTCGATTGACGCCGAACTGGGGAACAATATCTATCGCCGCGGCGTGACCACCAAAGGGGACGGGCGGGGGTACGGACTGGCCCTGGTCGCGGAAAAAGTCGCCATGAACAGCGGGACGATCACTTTTCACAATCTCGCTGCCGGTGGTGTCGAGTTTGTCGTCTCTATACCGAATTAGCGGCAGGTGTTAAAGATGAATGCAATCAGAGTGCTTATTGTCGAAGACGACCCCATGGTGGCGGATATTAACAAGAGTTTTACAGAGAATATTGACGGGTTTGCCGTTGTCGGCCTGGCCAAAAATGGGCAGGAGGCGCTGGAAATGTGTCGTGACCGGCGCCCAGAGCTGATCATCCTCGATGTCTATATGCCTGGCATCGATGGCATGGGGGTGCTCGCTAACCTGCGTCAGACCGAGACGGCGGTGGATATTATCATGATTACCGCCGCCAGCGACGGAGCGACCATCAACAAGGCCATGCGTATGGGGATCGCCGGATATATTATCAAACCCTTCAAATTTGAACGCTATCGCTCGGTGTTAGAGTCCTATCGCGATTTTCAGCGCAAAGCCAGCCAGGTATCCAACCTCGACCAGGCGGACATTGATAAGGTTTTCGCGGTGAGGCCCGACTACGATCCCCGTGAAATGCCGAAAAATTTCCATGTCCAGACCCTACACTCCATTCTCGACTTTCTCGCCGCCGCCCGGGAGCCGCTATCGGCGGAGGAGGTGGCGACAGGCACCGGAATCGCCAGGGTAACAGCCCGCCGCTATCTTGAATATCTTGTATCAGAAGGAAGGTTGCAGATGCTGCTGGATTATGTTGCAGTTGGCCGGCCGGTTCATCGCTTTCGCTTCAAGAACTAGCGTTATTCAAGCAACGAGGTGATATCAGTGGGATGCTTTGACCTTACCCGAGCTTCGGCCGCCCTGGTCAGCCTGCCCCGCCGGACCAGGCAGCTTTTGGTGGTGGTTCAGGATGGACCAGGAGTTTTTAAAGCCAAAGTAACGACCTGGGAACTGGCGGGAGGAAGCTGGCAGGCAGCATTTCCGCCGCTGGCTGCTACCATCGGCAGGAACGGCTTTGTCGCTGCAGAGGAAAAGACCGAGGGGGACGGCTGTACACCGATTGGCGTCTATTCCTTAGGGCTGGCCTTCGGCAGTGAGGCGGCGGCTTCCACGGCGATGCCGTATCGCCAGACGACCGGGGCTGACTGCTGGATTGACGATCCGGTTTCGCCCCAGTACAACCGCTGGGTCGAGGGGATACCAGCCGGAGTGTCATACGAACCGATGCTGCGACCGGACGGATTGTATCGCTATGGCCTGGTTATCGAGTATAACACCGCGCCGGTTGTTGCCGGCAAAGGCAGCGCCATTTTTATGCATCTTTGGCGGGGGGGCGAACCCACTGCCGGCTGCGTGGCGCTGGCTGAGGAAGATTTGCTGCGGATATTATCTTGGTTGCAGCCGAGCAAACAACCCCTGATCATTCTCGGCGGGGAACAAATATAAAGCCGTGTGAAGCAAGTTGCAGTATCTGCAGCCGGTAAACGCCGGACAGATACTGCGCTTTTTATTCCAACAGTCCCGCAAGGTTGCTGGATGCTGTAAAAATTGTCCGAATTATGGATAATTTTCAAGAATTAATACAGGAATTTACAGCCTCCATCAAGAAGATTTTAATGACTGATTTTTCCCGCTGATACGGAATGGACTGCGGAACGCTGAGAGCCGGGGTGATACAAGTGCCTTCGCCGATACGAAAGTGTTCCATTAGTGATCTTAGACCAGGGATGGTTGTTGCCAAGTTTGTCAGTTCAATCGACGGGTGTATTCTTGTGGAAGAGGATGCGGTTCTAACCCAAAAGCAAATTCAGCATCTGGCAGCCTGGGGTATTGTATCGATTGAAATAAAGGAGTCCCCTGCAGGCAGTTCACCGGATAAGGCGGCAAGTTACGACCGTTTTGCCAAAAAGCAGTCGGGACTCATCAGGACATTGTCCGAGGCTTTCGAAAAAGTGCGGGTTTTTAAGCAGGTTCCAGAAGAACAACTGGTTGAACTTGCCGACCAATCGATGGAGCTGTTGGTGGATGATGCGGGAGTTTTAGGCTACCTGAGCATTATTCGCGATACCGACGATTACACCTACAGGCACTCAGTCAATGTAGGGATCATCGCCGGACTCTTGGGCAAATGGCTGGGGGCAGTTGGCGCCGATTTGCGCGAGACGATTCTGACAGGTCTCCTGCACGACATCGGCAAAACCCAGATTCCTTTAACCATCTTGCATAAGCCGGGAAAACTCGATGCAGAGGAATGGCGCATCATTCGGCAGCACCCGAGCCTGGGGGTTGAACTACTCCGACCGAGCAACCGTTTCTCAGAAGAGTCCCTGCAGGGAATCCTGCAGCATCATGAAAGGCTCGACGGCAGTGGTTACCAGAGTAAACTGGCCGGATCGGATATCGCTATCCGGGCCAAGATCATCGCCTTGGCTGATATCTATGACGCGATGACGTCGACCAGGGTGTACCAGGCCGCCGCTAGCCCCTTTGCCGTACTGGAGGAATTATTCGGTCTGATGTTTACCAAATTGGACCAGAAAATGTGCAGCCTGTTTATCGCCAAAGCTAGAGAATCTTTTATCGGCAGTATTGTCCGGCTGTCGGACGGAAGTCAGGCCAAAGTCATAGCGCTCGACCAAGCGGCTGTGGCCAAGCCCATCTTGAAACTGAAAGCCGGAAACTATATCAATCTAGCGCAGAGGAGTGATTTGAAAATAGTTGAGATTGTTGCCCTGTGACAGGCATGGAAGGAGAATTGTTTGCTGCAGCTTTCAGGAGATTGTACTTGTCATGAAGGAAGTGTGTTGCTTGGACTCAGTAATTCATGAGTATGTCGAGGCTCTTCGCCTTACCGATGAAAAATTTTCGGAAGTTTTTGCAAGTCAATCAGCACAGGTCATTGACGGGACATGTATTAGCCATTGTTATGTTTTTGATCATCAGTGCCGCTATTTATTTGCCAGCAATTTCGGCGCCCGGTATTTCGGCCACCGCCCTGCTGATATGGAGGGCAAGCATTGGCGTGAACTCGGATTTCCTCCTTTGCTCTTCGAGTCATTTGAACGGGACGTTTTGAATGTGTTTGCTACAGGCTCCTCTTTTATCAAAGAACTTCCCATTGTTTTTCCCACGGTATACGGGCCCCGGTATTTTGACTACATCCTGTATCCGCTCCATAGCCGGGGGGGAGGGGTGGCGGCAGTAGTCTGCACCTTGACCGACATTACCAGGCGAACTCTTATTCAGCTGACCGCCCAACAAAAAGCCCAAGATCTTGATCAATTGGTCGACTTATGTCCTTTGGCCATTTTGGCGATTGATACCGATTTGAAATGCACCAATGTCAACAGAGTCTTCATCGACACTTTTTTGCCTGACTATACCAAAGAAGCAATCGTCGGGTTGTCTTTCGTAACCCTAGGAGACATCATGGGGCTGGATTGCCATCACAGCGCGACACTAAGGGCGCTGGGCGGGCAGGAGATTCGGAACTTTTTGCTTAAACTGCGGGACAAAGAATTATTAGTAAACGCCATGCCGATTCGAGACTTCACCGGTGCGATTGTCGGGGCTTTGACCATCGCTCATGATGTCACCGAGTACGAGCGGCTGCGCGCCGAAATTTATCGGCTCGACCGTCTTAACCTCATTGGCGAAATGGCTGCCAGCATCGGGCACGAAGTCCGCAATCCCTTGACTTCGGTGCGGGGTTTTCTGCAGCTGTTTCAAAATAAAAAGGAATACGCCCACCACAAGGAACTTTTCGATATCATTATCGAAGAACTGGATCGGGCTAATTTAATTATTAGCGAGTTTCTCTGGCTGGCCAAAAATAAAATCATTGATCTTAGCCCCGGATTCCTTGACGAGATCATCTTGAACATATCACCCCTGATTCGGGCCAATGCCATCCGCGAAAGCAAGGAGTTCCTGCTGGAACTGAGGAAAACGTCGCAAATTCTGATCGACGAAAATGAAATTCGTCAATGCATTTTCAATTTTTCGCGCAACGCCCTGGAAGCCATGGCAGCTGGAGGCACCCTGACGATATCCACCTATGAGCAGGACGATAAAGTCGTTTTATCAGTCAAGGATACCGGAACAGGGATCCCGCCGGAAATAGCCGATAAGCTGGGGACTCCCTTTATAACTACAAAGGAAAAAGGAACAGGTCTCGGGCTTCCTATTTGCTATAAAATCGCCGAGCGGCATAAAGCGACAATCGAAGTAGAAACCGGCCCGACCGGAACAACTTTCTTTGTTTATTTTCCTCTGCCCTGAGCGAACTGGGGCCTTGCGTAAATCAACAATAAGAATGACGGGCTACTATTCCAGTACAGCGAAAGGCCGGCCTTGTATTTACAAAGCCGGCCTTTCGCTGTACATATTATGGCGTAAAAATTGTCTTAGGCATCATGGCGTGAATGCCCTTGTTGCCGTCCACCAGCTGGGTTACCCGCAAATCTGCGGCGATACTGGAGAGGGAGTAGGCATCAAGCCGGGTCAACCCCTTGTGCTCACTCAAAAAAGTGACCATATCCCGGAGGGCGATTTTGGCGGCCTCATTCAGGTCAGGATGGAACCCGAAGGTGATCCAATGGGTCGGAGTTTCGGCCAGCGGCCGGGAAAGGGTCCTGTCCTTGTGAACAACGAACTGGAAGACGGCTTTGTCCACCGCCGTTTCCAGGGCTGTAAGGCAGACTTCGCCGTTCCCTTGGGCCGCGTGGGCGTCGCCGGTCACAAAAAGCGCCACTGGCACGAATACCGGCAGGTAAAGGGTGGTTCCCGCCACCAGCTCATTGCAGTCGATGTTCCCGCCAAATTCGTCCGGCGGAGCGGTCGAATGGCGGCCGGGTTTGCCAGGGGCCACCCCCATGACGCCCATGAAAGGACGGAGCGGAATGGTGATACCTGGGCTGAAGTCGGTGGTCATGGAAGGCAGATCAAGCACAAAGTCTTTGATCTGTCCATGGGGAAAGTCTTCCGGGAGGGTACCTGCTTTACATTGCTCCGGCAGAATGTAATTTACAGCATATGGGCGGGGCACCAGCTCCAGGATACGGACCTCCAGCACGTTGCCTGGCGCCGCGCCGCTGATATAGATGGGGCCGGTGAGGGTGTGGGAGGTGCGTTGCCGATTATAATATTCTTCCCTTATCTTCAAGAGGTCCGCCAGGGTCAGGCCGGGCTGGAGCCTGTCGTCATTCAGCATCTGGGTTGCCAGCTCGACGGTATCCCCCGAGCTAATAGTCAAAACCGGCGGGACCGAGTTGTCAAAATAGCCGGTAAAGACATTTTCGTCGGTGGCCGGAAGAATATGGGTCTTCATAGAAATCCTCCTCAGGCATCTCGTTTAGCAGATGATTCTCCTTTTTTTAGTTCTCGGAGGAAAAGGAAAATCCCTATCGGCCTTCGAGAACAATTCCCGGTGGCCTAGTGACGGCAAAAAGACGGGTTTTAGCGGTTGGGCAGCTTTGCTGGTGGCAGACTGGTACCATCCCGGCCCGATTTTCATAAGTTATAATATATGGTTTGTGGGAGGTTTCGCCATGCCGTTCTGGGCTCGTCCACCCTATCCGGGTTACGGTTATCACTATGTTGCCCCCCGGCCTAAGGGTTATCCCCCGTACATCCATCCTGCCTATTATTATGTCGATCCGCCGCCGAAGCCCACCCCTCCGGCTCCTTACTATGTTTATACCTATCCGACCTATATTCCGTTTAACACCAATTACAGCAGCCCGGTTCTGCCGTCAGACTATGCCGATCTTTTAGAAGTGGCGCTGGCCAACAACCTGGCCAAACTCACGACCCGCTTCCACTCCTCCCTCGATGAATTGCATCAGCACTATCAAATGCTCCGCAGCGGGCTGGCGGAAATGCCGGGAATCTGCCGGCAGCGCTGTTGGCAGCTCTACCAGCGCTGTCTGCGATATGCGGCTACCGAAGGACAGCGGCGTTTTTGCCAACAGCTTTACCAGCGCTGTCTGGCGGTGTGCCCACGGCAATGAAACATAAGTTGTCGCAATCGGTCTTCAAACAGAATCGGTGCGGCAAGCTTCGGTTTTTTCGGCTACCAAGGTGACTGCTCCGGCGGCGGCGGTGGTTGTCGCCGTGCTGCCTGCCGGCACCTGGGGATTGGTGAGGGCGATGTTGGTGGCCCTTAGGGTGTAAACATGAAATTGGTTGCGGCAGATGGTGGGGATAAAATCAAAATAGAGCAGAGAAGCAATCTGAAATGACGATGTGGCTGTTGTAAACTGGATGGTCTGGACCAAGGGGAAACCTTTTTGCTCTATGGTCTGATTGACGCGGTAGATGACGATTCCGTTGCGCAGCAGTTCAAAGGTTACGTCGGCGAATCCCGGAGCATTCAGGGTCGTAGCTGCCGCCGGCGTGAAGGTGGCGCTCCAGTTGACCACCGCGCTCAGCAGCACCCCATCCCGGTCGTGATCTGTCCTGACGTTGACCAAGGCCAGGTTTACCGCACCGCCGCTTGGTAGGTTGGTGGGAAAGGGAGAGGCCAGCGGGGCGACGATTGGCGGCAGCGGCAACACCGGGTTAATTTCGCTAAAGAAGATGCGTTCGATCTCGCCGAACTTTACCATCAAAACTCTCCTCCTAATGCATTGTGTTAAATCATATGATATTGAGGCGGCAAGGGTGCGGCGGCAGGAGAAAGTATGGTGGACGGTTGGCACTTGTTGCAACTTGGCGTCAGACAATTATTTTTTGGGAAATACTTGCGCGCTGGATAACGCTGTGCTATAATCACGTCAATAACTTCATATCGCTTCCGAAAAACGAGGAAAAGGAAAAGTAGGCATAGCGTTCTGCTCACAGAGAGCCGGGGATGGTGGGAACCCGGTACAGGGGATATGCTGAAGTTCGCCTTGGAGTTGCATGCTGAAGCCCACGTGGGTGGTAGGCGTTGCCGGGAACCTTCGCCGTTAAAAGAAGGGGAGTATCGGCCCATTGCCCGTACTCTGTTGAGGTGATCTGCCTGCGGGCGGATAACAAAGGTGGTACCGCGAGAATCGCTCTCGTCCTTTTCAAGGATGAGGGCTTTTTATTTTATAAAAACGGAGGAATGAAAAATGACCACTGGTAACATTCAGTCTGGCAGCAACAAGAAAATCGCCTATCTCGGACCGCGGGGAACCTATAGCGAGGAGATCGCACTGCGATTTTACCGCGGAACAGACGGTCATTTCATTCCGTACGCCAGTATCGATGCCGTCATCCGGGCGGTGGAGACGGGCGAGGCCACCGAAGCAATCGTGCCGGTGGAGAACTCCCTGGAGGGATCGGTCAACATCACTCTGGACACCCTCGCCCATGAAGTCGATTTATTCATCGTGAAGGAAATGGTCCAGCCGATCAGGCACAATCTATTGGTCCAGGACGGTACCAAGCATATCAACACTGTGTTGTCTCATGCGCAGGCTCTGGCCCAGTGCCGCGGTTATCTGAGCAGGCAGTATCCCGGCGCCGAACTGGTGCCGGTGGAGAGTACGGCGGCAGCAGCCTATCAGGCGGCTAGCGGAGCGAAGCACTGTGCGGCGGTGGGCAGTCTGCGGGCAGCTGAAATTTACGGGTTGCAAGTTTTGGCGACCGACATCCAGGACAGCCCGAACAACGCCACCCGCTTTGTGGTTCTGTCCAAACAGCCGGCTCTTGCTCAGCAGGACAATCGCAAGACTTCATTGGTTTGCCGGATCAATGGCGAAAAACCGGGCAGCCTCTACGAGATTTTAGGGGAATTTGCTCAAAGGAATGTCAACCTGACTAAAATCGAATCCCGCCCAGCCCAAACCGGATTGGGCATGTATATCTTTTTCTTCGATATCGAGGGCAACGGTGAGGATGCCAATGTCCGGGCGGCGGTGGAATCGGTCCGCGAGAAGAGCCTGTGGTTCAAAGAACTGGGTTCTTATCCGGTCTATATCATGGAAGATTATCGTTAGGAGGGTGAGTTATGGTTATTGTAATGAAAGCAGGCGCCAGCGACGAGGAGGTACGCCGGGTGGCTGACCGCATCGAGGCTGCCGGACTGAAAACATCGATTGTTCCAGGGCAGCCCCGTCCCTTGATCGGCGTGATCGGCGACAAACGGATGATCGCTACTTTGCCGGTGGAAGTGCTGGAGGGGGTCGAAAAGGTGTTGCCGGTGACTGACAGCTACAAGCTGGCCAGCCGGCAGTTTCGCCCGGCGCCCACCGTGATCGATGTGGGCGGCGTGAAAATCGGCGGCGGGGAATTGGTGGTTATGGCCGGACCGTGTGCGGTCGAGAGCCGGGAACAACTGCTGGAGGCGGCGACCATTGCCCGGGATGGCGGGGCGCAGTTCTTGCGCGGCGGGGCCTACAAACCCCGGACTTCCCCCTATTCCTTTCAGGGTTTGGAGCAACAGGGGCTCGAGTTCCTTGCCGAGGCGCGCGAACTTACCGGCCTGAAAATAATCACCGAAGTCACAGATGTGACCTCGGTGGATGTGGTGGCAGAATATACCGATGTGTTGCAAGTCGGGGCGCGCAATATGCAGAACTTCCAGCTCCTCAAGGCAGTAGGCCGTGCCGGCAAACCGGTAATGCTCAAACGCGGCATTGCCGCTACCTTGAGCGAGTGGCTGCATGCCGCCGAATATGTCCTGAATGAAGGCAACTATGATTTGATGCTGTGCGAGCGGGGAATCCGCACCTTTGAAGAATATACCCGCAATACCCTGGACCTGAGCGCGGTGAGTGCGCTGAAACAATTAAGCCACCTACCGGTCATTGTCGATCCCAGTCATGGGACCGGCCGGTGGCGGCTGGTCAAGCCAATGTCGTTGGCTGCGGTGGCAGCCGGGGCGGACGGACTGATCATCGAGATGCACCCCAACCCCGCGGTGGCGCTATCTGACGGCCCGCAGTCGCTCGATCCGGGCAACTTCCGGGATGTGATGAAGGCGGTGAGAGGGCTGGCGGCGTACATCCGTTCAACGAATGACGTAGTGAATGCGTAGATCGGGATGGTCGCTAAGGTCCAAAACAGTGCCATCTGTCAGTTGAACGATCGACCGCGAGGGCTGGACGGTATTAAGAAAGGCAACCCTTCCTTGGCGGCCGTCGGTCAATGCGACGATATTGCCTGACAGACAGTTGAGCATCCGGTTGATGAACATCAGGCAAATTTCCACATCCAGGCGATATTTCAAGGTATCAAGCTGTTCCAGTCCGTTGTAGGGGCTGGAGGTAATTTCCGGCTCACGATTTACCGTCAGGGCTTCGTCATACTGATCGGCGATGGCGACGATTTTGGCATAAGGATGAATTTTATCGGCCGTCAGTCTATAGGGGTAGCCGCCGCCGTCATTCCGCTCGTGGTGCTGGACAATTGTTGATTTGATGCTTTCAGACAGATCAGGCAGATCGCGCACCATCTCGTAGCCGTAGGCGGAGTGCCGCTTATAGTGCTCATAGTCTGCCGCCGGCAACTTATTCGGCTGGTTGAGCAGCGCGACCGGCAGTTGGGCTTTACCGACATCGTGCAGCAGTCCGGCCAGGGAAACGGCGTTGACTACAGGCTGGGGATAGTCAAGCCAGGTGGCGATCAGGGCGGCGATCACACCGACATTGACGCTGTGCTGAAAGGTGCAGTCGTCAGATGCAGGCAGGTCATACAGCCGGTCAATGACATTTCCGACAGAGCGGACATTTTCACTGATTTCTCCGGCAGTCGCCGAGAAGGTATCCAGCGGCACTTCCTGGGTGGCCCTGATATTTTCGAAAGCTTGTTGCACAACTGTGACCGATTTATTGTAGGTATTGACAAATTGCTGCACTTTGGGGTCGAGGATAGGGTTGACGTTAACCTCAGACAGGATATGAACGGCGTCGATATGCCACTTTTTCAGTTTGGTGATGGTGTAGCTGCTGAGAACCGCACCGGCGCCCACTAATACTTTGCCGTCGTCGCAATAAACATCCCGGGCGACTTCCATGCCCGGAACCAAATGGTTCACCGCAATTTGTGCATTTTTAGCAGAAGAATCCTGGGGTTTTTCCATGGTGCAACTCCTTTAGTATGGAACCATTTGACATGATAAAATTATACATACAGGCAGACAAATCCTGCAACTAATTGTTAATTATTGGGGGAATAGGCTGTTTTATTAACGGAAACAGCAAAAGCAAAGGCGAATCTTATTTTCTGGCAGCGAAAATTTCGCTGAAGAAGGATTTGCGGCTCATAAAAAAGAATTTTCTGGGTAAGGCTAATATTTAGCGAAAATTTTTGTGAGGTGATTGGCGGTATGTCTGAATGTTCGACAATTGTGGCCATCCTCCAGGAACGGCGCGTGGAAACCGCGTCAAAAGTGCAAGACGTTCTTACCGAATACGGTTGCTACATCCGCGTCCGCCTCGGTCTGCACGACGCCGCGATGGATTCCTGCAGCAATACGGGCCTGATTCTGCTGCAGTGCTGCGGTGAAAAGGGGACAATCGAGGAGATGCAGCAAAAACTGCAGGCGATCACCAATGTCAAAGTAAAGATCATGTCTTTGGAATTTTAACGATAAGCGCGGGCGACCGCGCTTATCCTCTGACTGGAAATAGGAGAAAAAAATAAAGGACAGATCCTGCAGCTTGGAGAAAATAGGGAAGATATATTTCGAGGAGGTTTGAATCATGGCAGCAAAAGTGTACTTATTGCGTCTGGCGGACGGCTCGGGGGCAGCCGAACAGGCGCTGGGAATGAAACGGCTTTATGAAGCGGCCGGCGCGGCGGCGACAGTAGCCGCCAAGGATTTTGTGGCTATTAAACTGCATGTCGGCGAAAGAAAAAATATCACCCATGTGAAGCCAGAGATTATCCGGGAACTGGTGGAGAAGGTCAAAAGCCAAGGCGGGGCTCCTTTTCTGACCGAAACGTCGACATTGTACAAAGGGGAACGGGAAAATGCGGTCAAGCACCTCATGCACGCCCATCGCCACGGCTTTGGTATTGAGAACGTCGGCGCGCCTTTCATTATGGCCGACGGTCTGACTGGCAACACCGAACACGAGGTTGCTGTCGGGGGCGAGCTTCACGAAACCGTCAAGGTGGCGCGGGAAATTCTGAGCGCCGACGCCCTGTTGGTTGTTTCTCATGCTACCGGTCATGTGGCCGCTGGCCTCGGGGCCTGCATCAAGAATCTTGGCATGGGACTGGCCAGCCGGATGGGAAAAATGCGGCAACATTCGGCGATGATGCCAGAGGTGAGTAACGATAAATGCACCTATTGCCAAAAATGCATCAAGTGGTGTCCCCAGGACGCCATTGTGGAAAAGGGCGGCAAGGCGTACATTATCAGCGAAAAATGCATCGGTTGCGGCGAATGCCTGGCTATGTGCCGGTTTGACGCCGTGAAATATGACTGGGGCGCGGAGTCGGGGTTCATGCAGCGCAGTATGGCCGAGCATGCCTACGGCGTGGTCAAGGAAAAGCCGGGCAAGTGTTTCTATTTCAACGTCCTGGTCGATATGACCAAGGATTGTGACTGTTTTGACACCGTGCAGAAGAAAATGATTCCCGATCTCGGGATACTGGCTTCCGCCGACCCGGTGGCCATCGACAAGGCAACACTGGACCTGACGGCCGCGGCCCACGGCAAGACGCTGGCCGAGATGTCCTACACCCGGCATGACGCCATGGTCCAAGTCGGACATGCCGCTAAAATTGGCATGGGCTCTTTAGAATACGAATTAATCGAAGTAAAATGAGGTCTATACAGTGAAGACGAATGCCGCCCGTATTCTGGACGGGCTGGGGATAAACTACGAACTTTGCGAATATGAGGTCGATGAAAGCGACCTGAGCGCCGAGAATGTCGCCGCCAAAATCGGCATGCCGCCCGGGCAGGTTTTCAAGACCCTGGTGGCTCGCGGCGATAAAACCGGGATTTTGCTGGCGTGCATTCCCGGCTCGGCCGAACTGGACCTCAAAGCCCTGGCGACCGCCAGCGGCAACAAGAAGGTCGAAATGGTGTCCCTCAAGGAGGTCCTTCCTCTGACCGGCTATATCCGGGGCGGAGTGTCGCCGGTCGGGACAAAAAAACGCTATTCCGTATTCATGGATCAGAGCCTGGTCAGTTGGGCGACCATCGCCGTCAGTGCGGGGATCCGCGGCTGCCAGCTGATCGTCCAGCCTGCCGACCTGCTCAGGGCGGTGACTGGCCAGACGGCGGCCATCGCCAGAGGATAGGCCCGGGATGGCGTGAGCAAATGACGAAGGAGACAGAATCTATGTATATCAGTACCAGGGGAAGTCGAGAACGGTTTTCGGCAGCGGCGGCGATCAAGACCGGTATTGCCCCAGATGGGGGCTTGCTGGTCCCGGAAGCCATACCGCCGGTTGACAGCGGCTTTTTGGCCGAACTGGTGCCGCTGGATTATCATCGCCGGGCTGTCCGGATTTTGCGCCAATTCCTCGAGGATTATAGCCCCCAGGAGATTGAGGATTGTGTCAGGGCCGCTTATCCGGAGACAAAATTTGATGACCCCGCTGTGGCGCCGCTGGTGACTTTAAAAGGCGGCCCATGTGTGCTGGAACTGTGGCACGGGCCGACCAGCGCGTTTAAAGATATGGCGCTGCAGCTATTGCCGCAGCTACTCTCTTTGGCTCTGGCTAAAACCGGCGAAAAAGCCGAGATCGTTATTTTGGTGGCCACTTCGGGTGACACCGGCAAGGCGGCCCTGGAAGGATTTCGTGATGTTGACCAGACCCGGATTATCGTCTTTTACCCCCATGAGGGGGTCAGCGCCGTTCAGCGCTTGCAGATGGTGACCCAGGAAGGCGGCAATGTCGCCGTAATCGCCGTCCGGGGCAACTTTGACGATACCCAGACAGGGGTCAAAAATATCTTTAGTGACAAACCCTTTTCCGGCCGGCTGGAAGAACGGGGCTTCAAGCTGTCATCAGCCAATTCGATCAATTGGGGCCGGCTGCTGCCACAGATTGTTTATTATTTCAGTGCTTACGCCGATTTGGTGAAAGGGGGCCGCTGCCTGCCCGGGCAAGCGGTGAACTTTGTCGTCCCCACCGGCAACTTCGGCAATATCCTGGCGGGGTATTACGCCAAACAGATGGGCCTGCCGATCAACCGCCTGATCTGCGCCGCCAATAGCAACAATGTATTAGTTGATTTTTTGCGCACAGGAGTCTACGATCGCCAGCGCAGCTTTTATAAAACTCTGTCGCCGTCGATGGATATTTTGATTTCCAGCAACCTGGAACGACTGCTGTATCATGTCAGCGGCGATGCGGCCAAAGTAGCTGGCTGGATGCGGCAATTGAGCGAAACCGGCCGCTATCAGGTCGACCCGGCCTGTCTTGAGGCCATCCAGACCACCTTCTGGTCCGATTGGGCCGATGACGCCCAAACGGTTGACACCATCCGGGCGGTCTATGAACAGCACCGCTATCTTGTTGATCCCCATACCGCGGTGGCCTGGAACGTGTATGAAAAATACCGCTGCGCCACCAAAGACGAGGCTCCGGCGGTCATCATTTCCACCGCCAGCCCCTTCAAATTCAATGAAAGTGTTTTTGCCGCCGTCGCTGGCGAAGAAGGGCTGTCCGGCAAGAGCGAGTTTGAGATTCTCCGCGAATTGTTCCGGCTGACCGGCTGTCCTGTGCCGCCGGCATTGGCAGGCCTGGAAGGCAAGGCGGCAAAGCACCAGACAGTATGCGACAAAGAAGAGATGGCTGGCATTGTCGCCGGGATGTTGAGCTGATGACCGGAGCGGTGACAATCAGAAGGGCGAGTGACAGTGACGCCGGGGCGATCTTTGCCCTCTATCGCGAACTGGCCGGCGCTTACGGAGGGACTTCGGAAGACGCGAGCCAAGAGGAAAAACTCTGGCAGGAAGTCGCGGCTGATGCGCGGCAGCATATTCTGGTTGCCGAACAGGCGGCGGTGGTGGTTGGGACACTGACTTTGATTATCATCCCCAATCTTGGGCATCACGGACAGCCGTGGGCAGCGGTCGAAAATGTAGTGGTGGACAGCCGCCTTCAGGGGCAGGGAATCGGCAAGGCCCTGATGGCCGAAGCCGGACGGATCGCCAGGGATCATCAATGCTACAAACTGGTACTGTCCAGCAATCTGATCCGCAAGGATGCCCACGAATTTTATCGCCGGCAAGGCTGGCGCCAGACCCACAGCGGCTTTTCACTGGACTTGGACTGATTTTTTGCCGCAATCAAAAACAAGGAGCAGCACCCTGCCGGGTCTGCTCCTTTCGTATTCTAGGCCTTTTCCGTTTTGTTCAGAACAAAAACTTTCACATGCTGGATGCCGAAATTCTCGGCTTCCGGTACCGACCATTTGGCGACATCGATCCGGTTACCCTTTATCGCGCCGCCGGTGTCCTCCGCTACGGCGTATACGCCATGTCCGTCGGGATACTTGATATATACCCGCGAACCCAGCGGGATGATTTTCGGATCAACGGCGATGACGCCGGGGCGAATTTGGGTGCCCAAAAAGGTTTTGCTGCCCCATTGGTCGTTGTCGTGGGGGCCGGGCGCGTAGGCGGTGGCCGTGATGTCGAGCGACTGTTTGTAGTCGGTGGGAGTCTTGTCAGGAGTGGCGGCATCCGGCGCCGCTGCCGCGGCCAGGGGCGTGAAGACCACCGTGGACATTAAGGCCGCCCCGGCGACCGCGGACGCAAAGTGTTTGCATTTTCTTTTGATTCCTTTGTGGAATCGCTTGTGTTTCATGCCGGTTTTCCTCCTTTGCGCGGTCGTCATCTATAGTGTCTGATAAAATGGTTTCTTGATGCCCTGTATTTTTTGGCAATGGGCGCAGTCATCTTTATTTTATAGTGACGGCAATTGCTGTCTGAGGCGCAAAACCGGCGCAAAAAGGTCGCCATGTTTTTCAACCCGCGCCAGCACCTGGGGGGATTCAAAGGCGAGGAGGGCGGGGGCGCGTTCGTCCCAGGCGGCTTCGACTTCATCCCAGGTCACCGGGGTGGAGGCGAAGGGGCGCTCCTTGGCCCGCAAAGAGTAAACACAGACTGTGGTCTTATGCTCATCGTTCTGGCTCCAGTCGACAAACACTTTGCCGGTGCGGAGGTCTTTCCGCATCTTTGACACTACTTGCTCCGGGTGCTGTTTTTCCAGGAGCTGGGCCACCGCATGGGCAAAGGTCTTGGTTCCATCGTAGCTGACCGGGGTGTTGAGGGGTACGTAAATTTGCAGACCCTTGGACCCCGAGGTCTTGGGAAAACTCTGCAGGTTGTGGCGGGAAAATATTTCCCGGAGCCACAGTCCGACTTGGGCGCATTCCAGCATGGCGGCCGGCGGGCCGGGGTCGAGGTCGAAGACCAGGAGGGTGGGGGTCGCGATGGCCTCGGCCAATGACAGCGAAGTGTGCAACTCCAGCGACGCCAGGTTGGCGGCCCAGACCAGCGACGGCAGGTCTTGGAGCAAACAGTAGTTGACATGGCGCTGGTTGGCCTCACTCCATACCGGAGCGGTGGGCAGCCATGCAGGCCGGTGGACAGGACACTCCTTCTGGTAGAAAAATTTGTCGGCCGCGCCGCCCGGATAACGCTTCAAAGTGACCGGCCTGCCAATCAAATGGGGTAGTAGCGCAGGGGCAATCTGGCGATAATAATCCAGCACCTGGCCTTTGGTAAACCCGGTTGCAGCGTAAAATACCTTGTCCAGGTTGGAAAGTTTGAGCTGCTGGCCGGCAATCTGCACTAATGTCTTAGTGGGCATGGGCCTGCCTCCTCTTGCTAGCAGACGCAGGTTTACGTAACTTAGCCAGACTGGCCTCGAGAGCGGCGGTCAGGTCGATTACGTTGGCTTTCGCGGTTGTTTCTGCCGGCCCGGCGGTTTGCTGCCCGGCGGCTTTTTGTTCGAGAAGGTCCATGATCCGCCGGTGGTATTCATCGTGATATTTTTCCGGCGCGAAATCGGCGGCCAGGGATTCGATCAACTGCTCGGCCATCGCCAGATCCCGCGGCGTCAGTTCGGGTTGGGTAGCCGGCATCTCCGCCAATTCTTCCAGCGTGACAAGTTCGTCGGCAAAAAACAGGGTCGACAGAGCCAGTATCTCGCCAGCCGGCTTTAATAGCGCAAGGTGCTCCTTGTTGCGCAGAATCAGCCGCGACAGGGCGGTCCGGCCCGATTCGCGCAAAGCTGCCAGCAGCAAGGCATAGGTAGCGGCGGCGCCTGTGTCGGGAAGGAGGTAGTAGGACTGATCGAAGGCGCCAAATTCGACGCCTGCCGGGTCGATAAAGCCGTAGATTTCGATGGTGCGGCTGGCCTCGGGATAGAGGCTTTTAAGTTCCGTGGCGGTGACTGGCACATAGTTGTCAGGGGCGATTTCAAAGCCGCTGACGATTTCGTCATTCGGGACTTCGGCTCCGTCGGCGGCACAGACCTTTTGCAGGCGTATCCGGCAGCTGTCAGAAGCCCGCAATTGATGAAAATGGACCGTTTTCTTTTTTATGGCGTTAAATAGGCGAACCGGGATGTTGACCAGACCGAAACTGACCCAACCTTTCCATACCGGCCTTTGCATGATGTGCCTCCTTTGCAGGCAGTTCTCATTTTAGTGTTGCACTGAACAGAAAATATCATGCCTTGCTGCCGATGGCGGTAAACAAAAAAAGGCCGGATAATCCGGCCTTTAGGAATTTAGATTGTCAAGGCTGGGCGAGAATAGTTTCCAGCTGATCCAGCAGGGTCGAAAATTTATGCAAAGTGACTTCGATGGGCTTAGGGGTGGACATGTCGACCCCGGCCTTTTTGAGAATATTGATGGGGTAGTCCGATCCGCCGCTTTTGAGGAAACCGATATAGCGCTGCTGAGCAGGCAGGCCTTCTTTTTGCACCTGTTCGGCCAGTGCGGTGGCAGCCGAGTAACCGGTGACGTACTGGTAGACATAAAAGTCCCAGTAAAAATGAGGGATACGGGCCCACTCGACGTCAACTTCTTTGTCGACAACGATCTCCGGGCCGTAGTATTTGACATTGAGGTCGTGCCACATCGTGTCCAGGAGGTCGGCGGTCAGCGTTTCTCCCTGTTCGGCTTTTTCATACAGCATTTTTTCGAACTCGGCGAACAGAGTTTGGCGATAAACGGTGGCCCGGATGGACTCCAGATACTGATTGAGGAGATAGAGTTTTTGCTGCTTGTCGGTGGTATTGGCCAGCATGTAGTCGATCAGCAGCACTTCGTTGGTGGTAGAAGCGACCTCGGCTGTGAAGGTGGCATAGCTGGCAGTGGCGTAGGGCTGGCTGGAATGACTGTAGAAGCTGTGGATGGCATGACCCATCTCATGGGCGACGGTGGACACGTCGTCATAGCGGTCGTGGAAGTTCAGGAGGACGAAGGGGTGAACACCATAGACTCCCCAGGAATAGGCCCCGGTTTGTTTGCCTTTGTTTTCGTATACGTCGACCCAGCCCGAGGTCAGGCCCTTGTCGAGGATGCCCGCATATTCCGCTCCAAGCGGCGTGAGGGCCGATTTGATCTTTTTCAGGCCGTCCTCGTACTGGAAGGTCAGCTCGACATTGGGGACCATCGGGGTATAAAGGTCGTACATGTGAATGTCGCTGAGGCCGAGGGCTTTTTTCTTGAGGGAAACATAACGCTGCAGCGGCCCGAGATTGTTGTGCACGGTGGTGATGAGGTTATCATAAACCTCCTGGGGGACGTTGTCGCTTTCCAGGGAGGATTCCAGCACCGATTGGTATTTACGGGTCTTGGCGTAAAAGATGTTCTTTTTGACGTTGCCGTTCAGAGTGGCCGCAAAGGTGTTGCGGAACTGATTGTAAGTGCCGAACAGAGTTTTGAAGGACTCTTCGCGGACGCTGCGGACCGGGGACATGATAAATGTGCGGTAGCGTCCTTCGCTGAGCTGGACTTTTTTGCCGTTTTCATCGGTGACTTCCGGGAAGCGCAGGTCGGCATGAGCCAGCATATTGAAGATGTTTTCCGGTGCCTGGGTGGCTTCGGCGGAACGCGAGAGAATTTCTTCTTCAGCCGGCGACAAGACATGCTTCTTCTGGCGAGCCAAATTATCAAAATAGAAGGAGTATTCCTTCAGGGCTGACTCTTGTTGACGGAATTTGGCCAGCTTTTCGTCAGGTATGGCGAGAATCTCGGGTTCGACGAAGGCGGTGGCGGTACCGGCCTCAGTCAGGAGAGACTCGGTCTTGCCGGTGAGAGCCTGATATTTAGCGTCGGCGGTGTTTTCATCGCGGTGCATCCGGGCATAGCCAAAGAGTTTGCCGCTGACCATGCCGATTTCGTCTCGCAGTTTGAGACATTTCGCTAGTCCGGCGGCGGAGTCGCCTAGCTTGCCTTTGTACTGGGACACTTGCGGCAGATCGGCTTTGAGCTTGTCGTAGTCGGCCTGCCAGTCTTTTTCAGTGGCATAAATATCGTTAAGATGCCACTGGTATTGGGCCGGGATGTCTTTTCGCTCCGGAACCTGTGTATTGTCGCCGGGACCGGCTTCGGCGGCGGCGCTGCTTATCAGGAAGGCGCTAATGAGAAACGGATATAGTTTGGCCATCTTGAACATGATCACACTCCTAAACCTACTTTTGCTTCTATCATAATATATTAGCAAAAGTGGGTCAAACTTCCTGTATAGCTTACCCGGGAAATCTTATCGGCTATACTTTGAAGTATTTTACAATGCCCTGGAAGATGCTCTCCGCCGCCTTGTAGCGGCCGTCTACACTGGCCAGCAGCACTTCCTCCTCCGGGTTGGAGATAAAGGCGACTTCGATCAGGATGGCTGGCATATCGGTATAACGGATGACATAGAAACTGGCGTAACGGGCGCCACGATCGCGGGTTCCCAGCTCTTCCACCAGGCATTTTTGTACCAGTGCGGCCAGCCGGGTGGATTCGGCGTCGCCGTAGTGATAGGTGGTGGTGCCTGAGGTGGAAGGATTGGTGAAGGAGTCGTTGTGAATGCTCACGAAGATGTCGGCACCGCCTTCGTTGGCTGCGTCGACTCTCGATCCCAGTTCTTCGTCGGCCGAGGAGCCGGGATAAAAAGATTCTTTGTCGCTGTCACGGGTCATGATGATGCTGGCACCGTTTTTTTCCAACCTGTCGCGCAGCAGCAAGGCAATGGCCAGGGTATTGTCTTTTTCCCGCGTGCCGGTGCCGCCTGTCGTGCCGGGATCAGCACCGCCGTGCCCCGGATCAAGGCAGATGGTCTTGCCCACCAGCCGGGTGCTTTCAATGGTGTCGCCCGACAGCTGGCGGTCAGGAGGAGGAACCGGTGGCGAGGAACTCTTGGAGTTGATGTAGACAACCTCTTTGGCGGCATCGTAGAACATGCCCCAGTTGAGTATTTTGCCGATGCTGCGCAGAGTGAGCAGTATATCCTTTGAGGTCCGGGCATTGACCGGGATTCTTTGCCCATCGATGATGATCCGCACTTTCTCACTTCCCTTACAGATGCTCTACTTATAGTATGCTTCCGGGAAAGCGGCGGTGAATTGCCGCCGAACCCTGCTGAAAGGGATATGGCAAGTCGATGGGGAAGATAATATTGGCAGGTGATGTGTTGATGCAAGTGGTTCTGGCAACCCTAAACGCCAAATTTATTCATTCTTCCCTGGCTTTGCGTTATCTGAAACAGTATTGTCAAGCGGCCCATCCTGCAATCACGATAAAAGAATATACCATTAACAACGAAGGACTCTATATTCTGGGGGACATTTTTCAGGCGCGCCCTGATGTGCTGGGACTGGTCTGTTATATCTGGAATCGTGAGGCTGTTTTGGCGTTGGCCGCTTTGGTCAAAAAGGTGCTGCCAGGGACGGCGATCGTTCTCGGTGGGCCGGAAGTGACCTATGACGCTGCCGCAGTCCTCCAGGAAAACCCGGCGGTGGATTTTGTCATCCAGGGGGAGGGCGAAGAAGCCTTTGCCGCCTTGCTGGGAGTTCTGAGTGTGGGTCGCCCGGTAGAGGGTATCGCCGGAGTGGCCTTCCGCCGGGAGGGCGAGAGCGTGGCCAGTGAGCCGCAGGTGGTGGCACGGTTGGCCAGACTGCCTTTTCCTTATGACGACGATATGGCAGAACTGAAAGATAAAATCATCTACTATGAAAGCTCCCGCGGCTGTCCCTTCGCCTGTTCTTACTGCCTTTCCAGCACGACCCGGGGTGTGCGGTTTTTCGACACCGACAGGGTTCTGGCGGAGTTGGCCTTTTTTATCAGCCATGATGTAAGACAGGTAAAGTTTGTCGACCGGACCTTTAACGCCAGGCGGGAGCACTATTGGCCTATACTGCGCTTTCTGGCAGCTGCCGACTGCCGGACCAATTTTCATTTTGAAATTGCTGCCGATCGACTGGATGACGACATCGTTGAATTTCTGGCCACGGCACCGATCGGACGCTTCCAGTTTGAGATCGGTGTCCAGTCGACCCATGACGCCACCTTGCAGGCCATCAATCGTAAAAATGACTGGCCGCGTTTGACGCGGCACGTCCGGGCGCTGCGGGCTGCCGGCAATATTCATCTGCACCTGGATTTGATCGTAGGACTTCCCTTTGAAAACTATCAGCAGTTCGGCCAATCTTTTAACACTGTCTATCAGTTACAGCCCCATATGCTGCAGCTCGGTTTTCTCAAAATGCTGAAAGGTTCGGCCATTCGCGAGCAGGTAGCAATACATGGCTATGTTTTTATGGATGACGCGCCCTATGAGGTGCTGGCCAATCACTACTTGACCTATGCAGAAATCCGTCGCCTCAAAATCATGGAGGAACTGTTTAACCAGCTATACAACAGCGGCCGCTTTGGCGCCACGCTAGCGTGGCTGGTGTCCGGGTATGGCGGCGAAGCCTTCTTATTATATGATGCTCTCACAACCTACTGGGAAGAACGCGGCCTCCACCGGGTGGCCCACAGCGCCAAGGCGTTATATCGTTATATTGCTGATTTTTCCGCCGCAGTGCGGCCTGAGTCGAAGGAGACCTGTATGGCCTTCCTGCGGTTTGATGCTTTGATGAGTGAGCAAGGGACGACCCGGCCAGCCTTTCTGCCCTGGAGCGAAGGGCAGTGGGCCGACCAGAAGAGCTCTTTCTGGCGGGACGAGGCGCTGGTTCGTCGCTATCTGCCGGACTATCGTTTTACCACCTGGCGAGATATTAATAATAAGTACCATATCGAGGTCTTTCCGTTTGATCTTCCCGGCTATCTGACCCAGCCGGGAGAGATGCGACCTGAAGCCACCGCAGTGATGTTTTCCTATTCTGACCGAGGTGTCGAGTATCAGATGGTTGCGGTGACCGACTTTTGGCCGGGGAAGGGGTGAGGTTATGCGTTATCGCGTCTATTCCGAATATTTACGGGAGCGCTATGGAGAAAAAGTCTATAAACTGCCGGTCGCTTTGCCGGTTACCTGTCCCAACCGGGATGGAACGTGCGGCGTGAACGGTTGCGTTTTTTGCGGCGAAATTGGCGCCGGCTATGAGAATTTGCCGGCCTCGATGACTGTCAGGGAACAGATCGCCGCCAACAGGCTGCACATCAGTCCCAAATACAAAGCCAATAAATTTATCGCCTATTTCCAAAATTTCAGTAACACCTATCTGCCGCCTGCAGCGTTGGCTGATTATCTGGAGCAAGCCTGCGAAAAGGATATTGTTGGCCTGGCTTTGGCTACACGGCCCGACTGTGTGAGTGAGGACCATCTAGCGGTTCTTGCGAAAATCCGCGAGGCTCGCCAGATCGACGTTTTTCTCGAACTCGGGTTGCAGACCGTGAACTATCATTCTCTGGCGAAAATAAACCGCGGCCATACCCTGGCCGAATTTATCGACGCCGTGCTGCGGGCTAAGAAATACGGTATCGAAACCTGCGCCCATATTATCCTCAACCTGCCTTGGGATGATGCCGCCGATGTCGTTGAGAATGCCAAAATCGTATCAGCACTGGGCATCGAACAGGTGAAGCTGCATGCCTTATATATCGTGAAAGGGACGGTGATGGCCGACTGGTACCAGGCCGGGGCCATCGAGATTATTAGCAGGGAGGAGTATATCGAGAGGGTCATTACCTTTTTGGAATACCTCCATCCCGATATTGTCGTCCAGAGGCTGGTCGGACGGGCTCCGGAGGCCAATACCCTGTTCTCCAACTGGCAGACCGGCTGGTGGAAAATCCGCGAAGCCATCGAGAAGGGGCTGGACGAACGCGATACCAGGCAAGGCCGCCTCTGCGACTACCTCAACGGCCGCGCCGTGCAGAAGTTTCTGCCTTAACCGAAAGTTAACCTTCAGGGCCTTTTCTTAACACAAAGTACGTCAACCAAGCCTATTCCGCAAACAGGTTTTTTGTTATAATTAAATATAAACTGTATATACAATTATTACCGGGGATTTGGGAGGGGCTACCGTGGAAGTTCGGAAGATATTCAAAACCGGCAATAGCTGTGTGGTTTCTTTGCCGCTCAGTATGTTGAAGGCACTGGGACTGAAGGACGGGTCGCATGTTTCGGTGGAAGTCAATCGCGAGCGACGGGAGTTGACCTTAAAGCCGGTGATCGTCAAGAATAATGATATGGCGATTGATTTCGTGCGGGTGGTGGACAAGTTGATGGTCGACTATGAGCCTGTGCTGAGGAGGCTTGGTCGATAATGAGGTATTTAACGCAGGAAGAAGTCATATACATTTATTCTGAGACGGTCCAGCGCACCGGCGATATCCCCGGCATCAAAGACGAGGCTGCACTGGAGAATATCCTGAATAAACCGCTGGTAACCTTTGAAGGCGAAGAACTTTATCCCGACATCTTTACCAAAGTTGCCGTGTTGCTGTATGCGATGATTGTCAACAAGCCCTTCGCTTCGGCCAATCAACAGACTGCTTTGATGTGCGCACTGTTTCTTTTGCGTTCAAATGGCTACAATGTTATTGCCACCCATGGCGGGATTATTGAGTTGATGGAAGGCGCCAGTGCCGGTAAATATACAGTCGATCATCTTGTGACCTGGTTTCGCAAAAATGCCATACCGGTATGACGGTCTGTCTTACAAAGCGATGTCTCTTGATTTAATCTGGAGGTGAAGGTATGCGGGCAATGGTTTTGCGTATTATTATGGTAGTCAGCTTGATGATCCTGTCTATTTGTGGTGCCGTATGGGCAGAGTCGCCATCGCAGACCTCTTTTGGCAACCTGACAGTCGATTACTGGGTTGGCCACAATTTTATTTTTCTGCCGCTGCCGGCCGATAAACAGGCAGAAGGGTATGAAGTCTTTGCCGAAGAACAGCTGTCACGAGGGCTTCAGGGTGATCGGGCGGCTCGAATTCCCTATGCCGAGTATTTTGCCAAGCAGATTAGGATCACTAAGGTGGTCGCAACTGGGGACAGGGTATTTGACTATATTGTCTATATGACGGAAATAGCCACAGGCAAGAAATTGGCCGGGCGAACCATTCGCGGCCAACTGGAGGGTGTGGCGCTGGCCACAGACTTGGGAAATGCCCGCAAACAATTCGTCGGCCATACCATCTATACCAAAAATATGACTTTGACTGGCGTATATGACCCGCTTACGAAACAGACGCCGGTGTCGCTGACCATTTCGCTGGGTACACCACTGGCTGTCGTCGACGTATGGGACGGTCTTTGTTCCTCCGAACCCATCTGGTTGGTTGTTCTGGTAAACGGCCAAAAAGCCGCCCTGCCGATCGCATTTAGCTGGACCAACCAACCGACCGACGAGTGGTCGATGGGAGCGCCCTGGCAACAGGTTCTCTTCCTGGAAAAGCCTGGCGAGAAGGCCGGCTGGTCGCAAGAAGACTGGAACCTGGTTAGCGCTGGCGACGTCAAAGAGGGCATGTCCAAAGACCAGGTCCGGTTGAGCTGGGGCAACCCGGTCCGGGTAGATGAAAACAATACAACAACTGCAACTTGGTATTATGGAAACTCCAGTCTGCAGTTTACCGGAAATACGGTGAGCGCTATCGTCAAGGTCGCGTTAAAGGACTCTGTTACTCCGTAGCAGCATCAGGGCAAAACCCGAAAACAGGCTGATGAAGCCTGTTTTTTTGCGCCTGTCTACGCGGTGCATTATTAAATAAATGTAAACATAAAACTGCACAAATCCAGCAGCCATACTTGTTGGCGAGTATTTTGCATACAATTCTAAATTCACCGGCTTTTCTGCGTATTATCTTTTCTATTTACAAGTGATTCTTTTCTTGTTACTATCAGTACTGGACATCAGGAGAGAGGAGTTGATATCAAAATGGCTAAACTCGAATTGTACAAACGCATTCAGAAGCTGTCGTCTTTAGTACACGGTACCGACCTGCACGACTTTAATCTGACTGCAGACTGTATCGCAGAACTTCGCCAGTCACTGGACGAGTTGACTGAAGTATACATTGCTCGTTACTGCGACGCTGCTTAATAGCAAAATTGATGGTTCTCTTGCTTGACAGGAGATGGTCCTATATGCTATGATAATCTAGTCACAGCAAGAGGCGACTAGCTCGCTCTTGAGGAAACTCAGGGCGTTTTTTGTTGCCGTAATGCAGCGGCGAAATTTCCAGAAACTGACGTGTTGACGAAATCGCAAGAGGATGTTAACATGTAATAACGTCACCGATGCAGCGTAAAGCGGACGGGGTGACAGTGTTCCTTGAAAACTGAACAATGTAGGTAAAAAAGCCAGATGTGCAATGCTTCCGTAAGAAGAAGCACAAAATAAGCAGACACACAGTGCGTAAGTATTGATGTGATCCATGGCTAGATGAAAAGCTAGCGAAAAAAGCATTAAAGACGAGCCAATTGGCTCTTCGATAAATTTATTGGAGAGTTTGATCCTGGCTCAGGACGAACGCTGGCGGCGTGCCTAACACATGCAAGTCGAACGGGGAGTTAGCAATAACTCCTAGTGGCGAACG
>JARLHX010000359.1 GCA_031292035.1 Negativicutes bacterium
CAGCGTCCACCAGCTCAGGCAGCATTTCCTCAGGCTTGCCGGTATTGGTGATTGCGACGGTCACTTTTCCTTCAAGGACTTTCATGCCGTCTTCATGCAGTCTGTGGGTCAGAACCACTTTTTTCATGTAGTTATCCCTTCTTTGCTATTTTCGACTATTTCCGAGCCCCACTAAAGGGCGCTACTTATAAAATTCAAAGGCTTGCAGCAATGCCTCGTCGATTTTCGAATTCAAGCCGCTGACCGGTTCCCGCGCCGGACCGACAGGATAGCCCAAAAGGTTCATGGCTCGTTTGACGACCGAATTGGGATTGCCGAGCTTCATCACATCACGCAGCGGCCGAAGTCTGGTTTGCTGGATATTGGCTTCCTCTATCTGTCCGGCCTGCCAAAGTTTATAGATGCTTATCGCTATTTCAGGATACACATTGGCGGTACCGGCGATGGCTCCTCTGCCCCCGGCCAGCAGGGTCCAAAGGATCAGGGAGTCGTTACCGGCCAGGACGGCCAGCCTCGGATCGGTATCCTCGATATATCTCAGGGTGTTGTCAAAATTGCCGCTGCTGTCTTTGACGCCGACGATATTTTCGTATTTCGCCAGCCGGCGGACGGTGGTGTAGTCGATATTGTTCCCGGTCCGGGCCGGCATGTTGTAGAGAATGATGGGCAAGTCGACGGCCTCGGCAACGGCGCTAAAATGACGGTAGATGTCCTCCTGGGACACGGCTACAAAAAAGGGCGACACGACAGATAGAGCATCTGCGCCCAGCTCCTGAGCTTTTAGCGACAGCGCGAGGGTTTCCCTGGTGCTGATGCAGCCTGTGCCGGCATACACCGGGACCCTTCCCTTGTTCTCATCGATGACGATTTTCAGAATTTCCAGCTTTTCTTCAGTAGTCAACGCATAGAATTCGCCGTTGGTGCCAAGCGGAAATATGCCGCTGATGCCTGCGGCGATCTGCCGGTTGACTTGAGCCCGCAGCTCTTTTTCGTTGATTTCTTCCTTTTCGGTCATCGGTGTCACAATGGGAGTGATAATACCCTGAGGTTTCAACATGTTGACTCGCCTTCCTCACTTTAAAATTTTGACCCCTCATCCGGCCAGGTAATCACCGGTTGGGTCATAAAACAAAATTATTTGTTATATGTTGTATACAACGTTTAATAATTACATGTTATATCATCAAAACAACCCCTGTCAATATGAATATCGGGAATAATTCAAATTTACTGACAACAGCAATTCTCAAATTGTCATTGACATGAATCTGTCTTTTACACTACTATTTTGTTATATATAAGATATAAGGTAACCGGGATAGAAGGTGTAAATGGTGGATCTGCCCAAAATTGACAATACCAATCTGTGGGATAAAACTTATATGCTCCTGAAAGAACGGATTGTCCGGCGAGAATTTAAACCCAACGAAAAACTGTCCATCCCTGAATTGGCGGCCAGGCTTGGTGTGAGCCGCACCCCCATTCGCGACGCCTTGAACCGGCTGGAGATGGATGGCCTGGTAAAGACGGTGTCCAAGGTTGGTACCTTTGTCAACGCCATTGAAGTCGAAGATGTGCTGGATATGATCGACACCCGGCTGATGCTGGAACTTTGGGTAGTCGAAAAGCTCCCGACTCTGCCGAAATCTTCGCGAATCGAAAAAATCAAAAGACTGGAAGATATCTTGGCGCAGGCCGCTGTCGCCGTGCGGGAGGTACCACTCGAAACCTACCTCAAATCGGACTATAACCTGCAGTTTCATATTGAATTTATCAAACTCGGCGACAACCGGAAAAACGTCGATATTTATCTGGGAATGATGAATTATCATTTTCTCGCAGTTGAACAGTCCCTGTTTACCAAAGAAATGGTCACAAGCGCCGTCGATCAGCATTATTCGGTGGTGGATGCGCTGCAGCGGGAAGATTATGACGCGGTGAAGGCGGCAATCAAAATGCATCTTGACGACTCTAAGGAACGACTGATAAAGCGCATTCAGGCCAATGGCGGCCAAATTTGACCACACAAAATACAAGTGACCCCTTATCATGATGATAGGGGGTCGTTCTGTCTGTGTTGACAGGCTTGCCAGCCAGTGTCGTCCATGCATTATCGCCGATGCTATATTGACAATTTTAGCGGAAAAATCTAGAATGATAACTAGTAAAATGCCAACTGGAGATACCAGCGGCATTCAGATTTTCGCAGTAGCGAAAATTTGAATGCTTACTTTTTTCATTTTACTGAACTGGAGGTTCTGACCATGCCGATCAATATCCCTGACAATTTGCCTGCTACCAGCACGCTGGAAGGCGAAAATATCTTTGTCATGTACGAAAATCGCGCCTATGCCCAGGATATACGCCCGCTGAAAATATTGCTGCTCAATCTTATGCCCACCAAAATCACTACCGAAACTCAGTTTCTTCGTCTGCTCGGCAATTCCCCCCTCCAGGTGGATGTCGATTTTATCTATACGGCTTCCTATGAACCGAAAAATACCGCCCAAGAACATCTTGTGAAATTTTACGGGACTTTTGATGATATAAAAGACCGCAAATACGACGGGATGATCATTACCGGTGCGCCGATCGAGCAGATCCCCTTTGAAGAGGTGGCTTACTGGGACGAACTGTGCCGCATCATGGAATGGAGCAAAAAGAATGTCTACTCCACCCTCCATGTCTGCTGGGGCGCTCAGGCCGGCCTGTACTACCACTACGGCGTCCCCAAGCATGCTCTCCCCAATAAAATGTTCGGCGTTTTCCCCCACACCCTTGCGGTCAAGCAGGAAAAACTGTTTCGCGGCTTTGACGATATTTTCTATGTGCCCCATTCCCGGCACACTGAAGTCCGGCGACAGGACATTGAAAAGGTCCCCGAGCTTTGCCTCCTTTCCGAATCGGCCATTTCCGGTGTCTATGCCGCAGCAAACATTGATCACCGCCAGTTTTTCATCACTGGTCACTCGGAGTACGATCCGTTGACACTGAAAGGCGAATATGACCGCGATATCGCCCAAGGTCTGCCGATTGAGATCCCGCTCAATTACTATCCTGGTGACGACCCGGGACAAATGCCTGTCGTCCTCTGGCGCAGCGCAGCTAACCTGCTGTTTGCCAACTGGCTGAACTACTATGTCTACCAGGAAACTCCCTTCGACCTGTCCCAATTATAGTGGAATTTGGGTGCGGTGCTTGGCGCGGAATTTCTTAAATCAGACATTTACCCCTTTGACAAATCCATCTTGCCTTGTTATAATCGCACTATAAATAAATAATCCAATACGGGACTGGCGGATAAGTGGAGTCACCACATGAACCGTATTGCAGGAACTCAAAGTCGACCGCCTGGGCAAAATTTACTTTTTCCCAGGTGGTTTTTGTTTTGGGCTGAAAATTACATAAACGCGGTACGGGACTGGCGGATAATGTGGAGTCACCACGTGGACCGTATCGCAGGAACTCAAAGTCGACCGCCTGGGCAAAATTTATTTTTTCCCAGGCGGTTTTTGTATTTTCATTAGGTTATGACAGTTTCAGGGTTGGACCAAAAAAGGGCAGAGGAGATGTGGACAAGATGAAAAATCGGTGGCTAATCGCACTATCAGCAGTAGGAATTCACATTTGCATCGGCAGTGTGTACGCCTGGAGCGTACTGACAAAACCTATTATGAGCGAACTGGGTCTCGGCCTCAAGGAGACCCAGTGGACCTTTTCGCTGGCCATTTTATTTTTGGGTCTTTCAGCGGCCTTTTTGGGTGGTTGGGTGGAAAGACACGGTCCAAGAAAATCGGGCCTATTAGCAACAACTTTTTTCTGCCTCGGGATGTTTGGAACCGGGCTGGCGGTCGCGCTGAAAAGCCTGCCGCTACTGTACCTTTTCTACGGTGTAATCGGCGGTATCGGCCTGGGAACAGGCTATATCACCCCGATATCGACCCTGGTAAAGTGCTTTCCGGAAAAACGGGGCTTCGCCACCGGGGTGGCTATTATGGGATTCGGCTTCGCCAGTCTGATCGCCGGACCGGCCATCCAGCTGCTGATTGAAGCATACGGCCTTGTCGCTACTTTTGAAATCCTGGGCTGCGCCTATTTGCTGGTCATGCTGCCTGCAGCCCTCTACCTTGAGGCGCCAGCGGAAATGCACCAGATGATTGCGGCTTCCGGCAGCTGCTGCCCGATTACCGGGGCAAGCCAGCTGACTGCGGGAGAAGCCGCGAAAACCTGGCGCTTCTATGCCCTGTGGTGGATGCTGTTCACTAATATCACTTGCGGCATCGGGCTTTTGAGCGTGGCATCACCCATGGCCCAGGAGATCGTCAAACTGTCGCCGCTCGCCGCCGCGGCCATGGTCGGGATGATCGGTTTGGTAAATGGCCTTGGCCGCTTTGCCTGGGCGACGGTTTCCGACTATATCGGCCGTGCCAATACCTATCTCGCCTTTTTCGCGATTCAGATCTTCGCCTTTTTCTTGTTGGCGAAAACAACCGACAGCACCGTATTTCAACTGTTGGTATATCTGATCATCTCCTGTTATGGCGGCGGATTTGCCGCGCTGCCAGCCTTTTTGTCCGACCTGTTCGGCACAAAGGAGCTCAGCGCAGTGCACGGCAAAATTCTCACAGCCTGGGCGGCAGCCGGAGTTGTTGGTCCGCTGCTGGTGTCTAGGGTGCGGGAGATGACCAACAGTTATAACGATACTTTGGTGATTTTCTCCCTCTGCTTCATCTTGTCTTTGGTGGTGGCGGCCTTCCTGAAGTTCAAGCAGCAGCCGGCTCACAAACTGGAACAGGTGGCCTACGCCCAGGACTAACTGTCGGCCAGAACGCCATTACTACTTCATTATCGGAACTTGAATGCCGCCGCCGAACGTTTTTCTGTCGCCATAAAGCCACCAGCCCAGATTCTTGTATAACGGGCCGTTGAGCTGGACCGCAGGCCCGTGCAGCGACCACCCCAGACCGATATTGGTGGAAGGCTTCGGCGTTGTGATATTGAGCTTGAGTTCGGTTTGTTCGGTGACCACCAGTTTGCCGTTTTCAAACTTGGCGTCTTCCTTCACATCTGAGGGTACCTCGTAATCCTGGCCGTTGACTTTTACGTAGATCTTCCCTTGCCGTTTGTCAAACTGAATGTCGGTTTTTTCTTTGGCCCCTGTGGTCGGATCGATTTCCTTGGGTGTATAGACAATTTCTCTGGTATTGGTGTTTTGCCCCTGTACATAGACCACCTGGGGCAAATTGGCCGCTTTGTCGTCTCCGCTGTTACCGGTCACAGGTCCTGCCGGCTTGGCAAAGAAGGTCTCCCCCAGCCAATGACCGCCCCAATAAAGCGCCGAAAGCAGCAAAACCAGCCCCACCGCCCAGCGCCATCTTAGCCACAGCGATTTTTGATCCAGCCCGGAAAACAATTCCTTGAAATTAAACATCTGATCACCCCCTGAAAATTGTTTTTTCTTTCCGATTGCATGCGTATTGTAAAATCCCCAGCTTCTTCTGCCCCCCTGATAAATAAGCAGGGAGCTAAAGGTTTCCCTTTAGCTCCCTGCGTTGTCGCCCAGGAGTTATAGCCGCTCTTCTTCCATTGTATTGATCTGTGTCACCCGCGCATCCCGCACAATAATCTCGATTTTCCCCCAGCGCAATAATCTGAGCTTTTCCCTGATCTGTTCAGCTACATCCTTCACCACTATTGTCCCGGCTTTCCGGTTGACCACTGGTTTCTCAACCCGCTTTTCCCCGTTTGGCACAAAGCCGTCGCCCTCCTTGTCCCCAAACTGCCTGTCAAAATACGCAGATCCCAAACAGCCATCTGCTTCTAACGGAAATACCGTTAGCTCTATTGTACTACCATAATTTGGAATCGTCAACAGGTTTTCGCTAGGGATTTTTCGACAATATCAAGGACAGTCCGCAAATCGTCAATCGGCACCTGGCCCGGGGCTGAAGCGCTTTGCCCCACCGCAAAGGTCAGCGAAGAGCCAAAGACACCACCCATCATCCGGGTGATTGCTCCATAGCCGCCCATCGACATGCTGATCAACGGTATGTTCAGTCTCTGTTTCGCTTCCAGTGTTGCCGCCAGTAAGGTCAATACATCTTCCAGCTTTTCTGGCATGACCGCCACTTTGGCGACATCCAGTCCATAGCGGTCGGCTTCGTCAAACTTCGCAGCCAACTCTTCCCGCTGGGGCGTACAACCAAAATTATGATAAGACGCAATGATTTTCGTCTTGCTTTTCAGCGCCACTGCGCGCAAATATGCGATGTCTTCCGGCTTGTTGCTCAATTCACAGTCGACATAGTCGATGTTGGTATATTCACAGATGGCTGCATTCAGTTCGATCGCCTCCCGGTCGGATAAGGCTACCGGCTGACCGCCTTCCCGCACCGACCGGATGGTAAAGATCAAGGCGATACCACCCGCCTTTTCTTTGATCTCATTCGCCAGCGCGATGACCGCATCGGGGCTCGCGATATTGTCAAAAAAGTCGGCCCGCCATTCAATGACATCAGGCTGTTTTTCCAATACGGCGGCCAATTCCGCGAAGATGGCTTCCCTCGTCTTACCGACCAGGGGGGTGCATATCAGGGGCTGTGTTCCGTCGCCAATCAGCTTAGGTTTCATCTGCATCTTCTCTCCTTTGACCGCTCGGTTCGCTGAATCTGATGTTGCAAGGGAGCCTGAGGGGGAACCTCCCCCTCGGACTCCAGACAAAACTAACTCCTAATCATAGGTACTTTGTTACTCGGGAATTTCAATCCGCTTGACGTCGCCGACGATGAAGATATAGGACAAGGCACCGACAAGGGCGACCGATGCCGCATAGACCAGGGCGGCGGTAAAGGAATGGGTATAGTTGACAATAAACCCGACCACCATCGGCGAGGTGGTTCCGCCAAGGTTGGCGGCTAAATTGAATACTCCGCTGGTTGTGCCAACCATGCTGCGCGGAGCGATTTCCGATAACAGGGCCCAGGCCACAGCCGAGGCAATCCCCTGCCCAAAGAAGGCGACCGACATAAAGGCAATGACGATGTTAAAATCATTAGTATAGTTGGCGCCGATAATCGATATCGACAGCAGCAGGCCGGTGATGGTTGGCAGCTTCCGGGAGGTACCTACCGAGTAGCCTTTGGCAATCATCCAGTCCGACCACTTGCCCCCGACCAGTACACCGCAGATGGCGCCGATAAAGGGGATGGCTCCGTAGATACCCATTTTCAGCATGGCCATACCTTTTTCAGCCACTAAATAAGTCGGGAACCAGGTCATGAAGAAGAACAAGGTCGAGGTGTTGGCAAACTGGCCAATATACATTCCCCATAGTGAACGGTGTTTAAATAGTTCCTTGGCTTCAGACCATTTGATTTTCTTGGACTCGGCCACAGAGTCGCCAAGGCCGCCGCCCTCTTTGATATAATCCATTTCCGCTTTGTTGATCCCATTGTGCTGCGCCGGATCGCGATACCACACCCACCAGGCAATCCCGATGAGAACTCCTAAGAACCCAGTGGCAAAGAAGATGGCCGGCCAGCCCCAGGTCACCATCAGCCAGGTGAGGATGGGGGTGCAAAAAGCTAAGCCGATGTATTCCGCGCCTGTATATAAACCAATGGCCTGACCGCGTTCTTTGGACGGGAACCAGGCGGTGCATACGCGATTATTGATCGGGAAGGCCGGAGCTTCAAAAACCCCGAGGCCGAGCCGGCAAAAGATCAGGCTGGTAAAACTGTTGCAAAGCCCGATAAATCCGGTAAAGGCTGACCAGCCGATTAACCCCACAGTGTATAGCATCCGGGGTCCGAGACGGTCAATGAAAAAGGCGACTGGCAGCTGCATGGCCGTATAGGACCAGCCAAAAGCGCCGAAGATAAGACCCATTAGTGCAGGATTTAAGCCTAATTCTTTTGATAAAATGGGAGCAGCCACCGCAAGATTGGAGCGATCGAGATAGTTGATAAAGGTTGCCAGACAAACTAAGAAGAGAATAAACCATCGGGCATTCGTAGTTTTTACCATCGGGGACACCGGCTGAGTAATCATTGACGTGCCTCCTTTATTTTTCTTGCCTCATGGCATCCAGGGGGGCTGAAAGCGCAGGACACAAACCGGCGATGAGCAGCAAAAGCCTGCCTGCTTTCAGTTTTTCGAGGTTATTGTCGCCACCGTGCTGGCGGAAATCCTACTACCTCAACATCGCAAAGACCACTTAGAATGATTCCGCTGACAAAACATAGACCTGGACGAGACCATAAAAATCCTCCTTCCTCTAAATCGATACCGAATTTCCGTCCAGAGAAACCGGCAGACATGTTCACAATCGATCAAGCAATCATTTGCCGAAACTGCATTATAGTCAATCCGCAAGGCGATCCTTAGCCGATGTCTTCGCTGAAGCAGGCTACGGGAAGGTGCCAGTCATTGCATATTGCAACCTGCTCTGTTGTTATTGAGGTTTCATTAGATCGATCTAATGAAAATATATTGATACTGGAAATAGCTGTCAACAGTCAAGTAATCTTGTTATTTTGTCAATTTTGGCGCAAATTGACATACAATAACCCTCATCATATAATAGGCCTAGCATTTACTGCGGATTATCAACAGCGAGAACAGGCGGTGAAGCTATGAACCAGAAAAAACACATCACTTTGCAGCAGGTGGCGAAGCATGCCGGTGTGTCACGCGCTACCGCTTCGCTGGTGGTTCGCGGCAGTCAAAGCATTTCCGCTGCGACGCGGGAAAAAGTAATGAAATCGATCCGGGAATTAGGTTATGTCTATGATCGAATTGCCGCTAACCTTCGTTCGAAATCTTCCTCAACCGTCGGGCTGATTATTATGGAATTGGCCAATCCGTTTTATTCCGAACTGCTGGTAGGCATTCATCAGGAGTTGGACAAGTCCGGACAAACCGTCATTTTAGGTACCACCTTTGATTCCTTTGCCATCCAGGACCGGCTTCTTTCCACCTTGCTTGAGCATCGTGTCGGTGGAATTATTTTGTCGGCTGTTTCAGGCAGTTCCAGCGAGTCCATCGAGCGGGTCAGGCGCTGGGGAATCCCTGTGGTATTAGTGGGAAGACGGGTCGCAGGGGTCACCTGTGATTATGTAGGAATAGATAACGTCGCCGGCGGGCAATTGGCGGTAGAGCATCTGCTCGGCAGCGGCCATCACCGCATCGCTTTCTTGGGTGGATCAGCCAAACTATCCTCCTGGCAAGGACGAAAGCAGGGGTATGATCAGGCCCTCCAGAATGCGGGTATAGCCGTCGATCCTTCTTTGATTATTGAAAGCCCGGCCACAAGAGAATGCGGCCCTGAGCTCATCCAACGAATTTTAAATATCCCAAATCCGCCGACCGCTATTTTTTGCTATAATGACGTAATTGCAATCGGAGCAATGATGAAAATGAAAGAAATGGGGCTTTCGCCTGGTCGCGATATCGCGATCGTCGGGTTCGACGACATTCCGGAAGCCGCGATATTCTCGCCTAAATTGACCACCGTTTCCTCAGCCATCCGCCTCATGGGATACCACGCCGCGGCTCTTTTGCGAAGCCGCATGGACGACCTTGATGTCGAACCGCAAGATATTGTTTTACAGCCTGAACTGATTATCCGCGAATCCTGTTCGCATCGCGCAACATTATAGCTATCCGATTGCGCGATAATCGTCTTTAAGATCAAGCCACAGCATTTCCTCTTCCGTCAACTCAATGTTCATCGCACGGAGACTTGAAAGCAGATTGTCGGTCTGGTGCGGTCCGATGATCGCACAGACAGGGAACTGCTGATTCAGAACATAGGCTAAGGCAATGTTGGTCGGAGTAATGCGGGTTCCTTTCAGTTTGCTCAGTTGATGCGCCCGGAAAAGGCGCTCCCGATTGGCTTCGTTATGATATACGCGAGCTATCTCTCCTTTGGAGACGGTCTCTGCGGAAAAAATACCGGCGAAAAAACCGCTTGCTTGCGATGCCCAAGCCAGGAGCGGTTTTTGACTTTCTTCGTGCCATCTGATATCTTCATGACCAGCATAAACGCACCCCACCCAGCGCGGTTCATTGATTCTCGCCAGACTCAAGCTGGGACTGTTGACGGCAATGCCTGCATAACCTTTGCGACTGGTGTAGCGGATTGCCTCCTCAATGCGCTGGACCGACCAATTGGAGACGCCATATGTTTTGATACGCCCTGCTTTTTTGTGTTCTTCCAGCACATCCATCAACTCACCGACCGGAACCGCCGGATCGTCGCGGTGAAGCAAGTAGATATCCAAATAGTCCAAACCCATGCTTTCTAAGCTATCCAATAAATCTTGGGTGATACAATTCGGTGTTACCCGCTTTTGCGCCGGGTGATGGATCCCCTGGGAGTCGATATGGTGATGTCCGCCTTTATTAATAACGATCATATTGCCGCGATTTTGCCGTGATTTTAACCACATCGCCAGAACAAGTTCGCTTTCGCCGCGCTGATAAATCCGCGCTGTATCGATTGTATTGCCGCCTTGCTCGATATAGGTGTCGAGCAGTTCGAAGATCGCCGCTTTATTTCGCAGCCCAAACAGAGAAGATCCCATTACGATTTGCGAACATCCGCGTGCAAGTCCCTGAACAGGCACATACTTCATATAGTCACCCCGGAAATATTTTCAGAATTTTGCGATATCTGTACAAATAGCTTGTTCTTTCTCAGTTTCGGGGCAATGGTGCTAGCTATTAGAACGATCTAAATTTATTCTATTGTCTAAATATTAGCTAAATTATTCTATCTTTGCAATCTATGGTTATGATACAATTAATAAGTAAAAGTAATTAATCGGGAGGCTCTCGATGGAAATTCATCAGCTGCAATATGTTGTCGAAGTTGCGAATCAAAGGCATTTTACCCGTGCCGCTGACGAAATCTCTGTTTCCCAATCCTCATTGTCGCAGCAAATCAACAAGCTGGAAGATGAGCTGGGGATCAAGCTGTTCAACCGCACCACCCGCTCGGTTGTTCCAACCTCGGCCGGCTCTGAATTCATTATCTATGCTCGGAAAATATTAGCCGAAATCGAGACCGCCAAGCAATCGATGCAGGCTCATGCCGGACTCACCAAGGGAACAATCAATATCGGCGCCATCACTACCCTGGAGAGCATCGGCTTTGTCCCTCTCATTACCGCTTTTCACAATGCTTATCCAGGGTTATATTTGAACATCCATCAGGACGGCAGCCGCCGACTGACTGAGCTGCTTCGCCTGTCGGAAATCAATGTGGCTCTTCTCACCCCTCCGGTAAATGAAGACATCGATGATATCTATTTTTTCCCTTTGGCAGATGACGAATTTGTCCTTGTCACCGCCAATTCCCATCCTCTGGCCAAAAAAGGGACGATCAACTTGGCCGAGGCCGCTGACGAGAGTTTTATTTTTCCCAGTCCTGACCAAAGTATCTATAACATATACTTTCAAGCTTGCCGTGATGCCGGCTTTATTCCGAAAATCGTATGTCAGAGCAGCCACTCGGAAACCAGCCTCGCCCTTGTCGGCGTGGGTATGGGGATTGGCTTTTTTCCATATGACACACTGCGGTCAAGCGCCTTGTACGGGTTGACCAGTGTTGGCAGCTTATACGGTCTTTCCATCGTCCGGTTGGCAAGAAAAATCAAAAAACATATTGCCTTGGCTTTGTCTAAAAATTCCCCTAATCCTCCTGCCGTGAAGGCTTTCTGCGATTTCGTCCTGGATCGCATCCAATACCAAGCTACCCCGCCCGCGGAGTAATCCGGCTTGAACACAATTACATTTACCTTGTCTTATAGCAACAAAGCCCGGCCAATGCGGCGCGGGCTTTAACTCTGATTTTTCACCCCTGTTGCCTTAGAAACTCAAACTGTGTGTTCATAGCCGTATTGCTTGATGTCAAAATATCCGATGATTTTTTCGGCTACTTCCTCAGGGGCCAGGGCACTTGTATCGACACTAAAATCAGCCAATTGATAACGGTTGGCCCGTTCTGCCAGCAATTTTGCTACCCGCTCTTCTTTGTTCGGCGCATTCAGCAGCGGCCGGCTTGCATCCAGACCGATGCGCTTAATGATCTCATCGACACTGGCTTCAAGGCAGATCATGACCCCATGAGCTCTCATATTGCTGACATTTTCAGAGGATAAAATGGCGCCGCCGCCGGTAGCCACTACGGCGCTCCTGTGGGGCAGCAAGTCTTTGATAATCAACTGCTCCTGCCGCCGGAAAAACAGTTCACCTTGCAATTTAAATATATCGCCCACCGGCATACCGCAGTATGCTTCAATCTTGCGATCGACGTCAATAAACTGGCGATTCAGCTTCTTTGCCAAAAGTTGCCCGACAGTGGTTTTCCCGGTACCCATGAAGCCTACTAAAATAATGTTTTTCATACGAGCCCTCCTTGTGTTTATGCAGCGCTGAAAATACAAAAAATCCCGCCCCTTGATAGGGACGAGATTTTACTCCCGTGTTACCACCCAACTTGTATTGCTACCACTTCAGATACGGAAGCAACCTACTTCGATATCCTATCCCGATAACGGCGGCAACCGGCGCAACCTACAAGTTCTACCGAGAACCTTCAGCTGGCAACTCCAAGGAGAACTTCACCGGAACGCCTCAGACCGGGCTCACACCATCCCCGGCTCTCTGGGCCAAAGCAGAACTGGCTACTTTTCCTTTTCTTCGCATTTAAAATTCGTATATTTAATTGTTTTTTATTGTAACACTCCAGCAATCTATTTGCAATCATTTTCTTTATGTTGGATATGTTGGTTTTTCCAGGCGGAACATCAGTCTATCCAACGTGGTCTTTCAGCCGGAAAGAAACTTTGCAAAGATCGCTCCTCCTGCGTTCGTGCGGTCCCAGGCAGCACTATTTTGCCTCTCGGTTGTACTGCAGATAGACCACATGGGTTTGAAGATATTCTTCCAGGCCATGTTTGCCGTCCGCACCACCGATACCGGATTTGCGCCAGCCGGCATGAAAACCTTGCATTGCCTCGAAATTTTCCCTGTTGATATAGGTCTCGCCAAATTTTATTTCGTTACAAGCCCGCATCGCCACATCGATATTTTGGGTATAGATCGACGAAGTGAGCCCATATTCGCAGTCATTTGCCATCTCGATGGCTTCATCCAGATCGGTAAACGTTGTAATCGGCAGTACTGGACCAAAGGTTTCTTTTTGCATCATCGCGGTGTCTTGCCGGCAGTTGATGAGCACCGTCGGCTCAAAGTAGAATCCTTTTGCCCGGTCAGCCCTTTTACCGCCAAGAACAAGGACCGCCCCGTCTGCCAAAGCCTGGCTGACAGACGCTTCCACTTGCTCAAGCTGCTGTTTGCTTACCATCGGGCCCATTTCGATATCAGACTCGGTCAATGGATTGCCATACTTGGTATTTTTCATGGCTACCGTAACTTTTTCGATAAATTGATCGGCAATTGACTTGTGGACATATACCCGCTCGGCACAGTTGCAAACCTGGCCGGTATTGATAATCCGCGAGTTGCGAATGGCAGGCACAGCTATATCCAGGTCGGCATCAGCCATAACGATTGCCGGCGCTTTACCGCCAAGTTCGAGGGAAACCTTGGTAACATTTTCGGCCGCCGCGCGCATAACGGCGATTCCACCCTCGACACTGCCTGTGAAACTCACCATTCCCACTTTTTTATGTCCGGCCAAACCGTTCCCAACCACCGCACCGCTGCCTGACACAAGATTGAATACCCCTTTAGGCAAGGTGGTTTCCGCAACAATTTTTGCGAATTCAAAGGCGTTGTTCGGCGTCTCCCGGCTTGGCTTGATTACGATGGTATTGCCGGTTACCAGGGCCGGAGCCATTTTTCTGGCAATCAAGAAGAACGGGAAATTCCACGGCAGTATCCCCCCAATCACCCCGATGGGCGATTTAAAGAGAAATATGTTTTCATTCGGCCGATCGCTTTGGATAATTTCGCCCTCATAGCGGCGAGCGAACTCGGCCATGTAATCAATGTAGTCGGCAGTGAAATTCGCTTCCACTTTAGCCAACGGCAGAATTTTCCCCTGCTCCTCGGAAATGATTTCCGCCAGTTCATCCGCTCTTTTCCGAACCCCACTGGCTATTTGCCGAAGGAAACCGGCCCGTTCTATGGCAGGAAGTTTTGCCCACGACTTTTGGGCCTGCTCGGCAGCGGCAACTGCAAGATTAACATCGGCTAGCGTTCCGTCGGGAACCTCTGAGATGATTTCCTCGGTAGCCGGATTGATGACAGCAATCTTATTGCCTGCGTGAGAAACAAACTCGCCATTGATGAACATTTGATAACTCTTCATTGACAATTCCTCCCCCGCCTTTACCTTCCGCGTATTGAAATACTTTCATAATCCGCAAATAATCGCGAAGAATGATGTTTACACCGCCTCCACCTCCCAGTCCCTTCTCTTGCCCGTGATTTTCCATTCCACGTCTTGCATTCCATTTCCTTCCAAAATTTTTGTCACATCATATGATCATCTTGTGTATTTGCCAACAGAAATAGAGGCCCTCTGCTCAAAAAAGCAGAAAGCCTCTTCTTACTCAGGGCTCCTTGCGATGGCTATAATGGGGCAAAATTTCCTTTGCTGAATACCGGCACTCTCTTGCCATCCCCGGTTATTCCGGTTATGGTCAGATCTTCAGTGCCAATCATAAAGTCGACATGGACCAGCGAGTCGTTAATGTCATGGCTTACAAGTTCCTCTTTAGCCAGTTTCTCGCCGCCCTTGACACAGATGGGGTATGCTTTACCAAACGCTAAGTGACACGAGGCATTCTCATCAAACAAGGTATTATAAAAAAGGATGCCGACATTTGATATCGGTGAATCGTAAGGCACCAAGGCCACTTCACCAAGGTAGCTTGCCCCTTCGTCTGTTTCGAGCAGTCTTTTTAAAATATCGTGGCCAACCTCGGCCGAACAGTCGATGACCTTGCCATCCTTAAAAGTGAGTGAAAACTTGTCAATCATTGTACTGTTATAGATCAGTGGTTTTGACGCGAAAACTTTGCCATTCACGCCGTTTCGTTTTGGCAGGGTGAAGACTTCTTCGGTCGGCATGTTCGCCATGAACTCAATGCCAGCAGCATTGTTTTCAGCCCCCCCCTGCCAGATATGGCCTGCAGGCAACTCAATCGTGAGATCGGTACCCAGACTATTTTGGTAGTGCAAGAATTGAAAGTGATGGGTATTCAAAAACTCCCGCCGAGTTTGAAGCATGTTCACATGTTCAGCCCAGGCCGCCACAGGGTCGGCTGTATCCACTCTGACGGTTTTTAAAATTGCGTCAAGAAGAAGTTCTTCGGCCTTCGCCTCGCCAGGAAACACCTTGTCTGCCCAGGCTTTGGTGGGCATGGATGCAACGCACCAGGAATTTTCGTGATTCATCAGTTTTTGGCGATATTCGACAAGGGCCTCGCTGGAGGCCTTTTGTTGGGTAATGATTCTGCTGGGATTTACCTCTTTAAGCAGTTCGGGATCTTCAGCGGCAATCGATATAAAAGCGGCTCCCAGCTTGACGTAATAGAGATAAAAGTCACGCCGCCAGTTCGGAAATTCGCTAAACACCTCATCCGGAGCAAGCAAAAACTTGATTTTGGCGGATAGCTCGTCTTGCCACTGCATGACCACCTCCCTTGCCCCCTCTTTGTAGGCGGTCTCGGCAATCAGACGAGCAAAATCAGCACATTCAATCGGCGATGTTATCACCAAAGTTTGTCCTGCTTGAATATTTACGCCAATCTTAGTGATAAGGCGAGCATATTTTCTCAGCCGGTCGTCCATTCCATCACTCCTAATTAGAATCTTGACTCTATTCTATGCTAATGCCATTACGAATACTCATTCCCGCTATCTCCCCGGGGAGCTCTGTTGCCCACTCACGCAGTCAACCCGGCCGAACATCGCTTCCAGTTTCTCGAGAGCAACCTTCGGCAACGGCGGCTTCGATAAACCATTAAAATTTTCAGCCAAATGTTCAAGGGTACCTGTCCCTGTCAATGTAACATCGATTCCTTTTGTATGACGACAGAAGCGATACGCCGCCTCGATGATGGATTGGGCATATCCGCCGTCAACGAGAAATTCAATGGTTCCATCCTCTTTTACGAGCTGCCTGTCTACCTGCTCTGCCGCAAGCATTTTTTTTACATCGATTTTTAACTGCTCAGGATCTGACAAGGAGCCTCTGACGGCAAACATACAGAGGGTCCCAACTTTTTTCTCCATGGTAATTGGCAGAAGTGTTTTTGCGGCAGACGGATTGAGCAGATTGTATCCGACCATGATGACATCCCACAGGTCATCAGCCAACGCCACTTTCAAAGCCTGATGGGTTGTATCAGTACCAAAATGTTCGGTAATGCCGGTAAAACGAATTTTGCCCTTTTCCCTCATTCTGATAAGCTCGGGATAAAACTGGTCGCGAACCGCGATGTAGTCTTCCGGCTTAACGCCATGAAGATGATAGATATCGATATAGTCGGTTTGCAGTTCTTTCAGGCAATCGTCCACATTCTTTTCCAGTTCGTCGGCCGCTTTAAGCTTTCCGTCAACGTTATAGGGAAATTTTGTGGAAATAATATAGCTGTCGCGACGTATGCCGGCAAGAGCCTGTCCCACAGCCGGCTGTGTACCGTAGCTATATGCCGTGTCAAAGAAATTTACCCCGTGATCATAGGCGTATCTGATGATGCTGCAGGCATTATCAATCCCTTTTGAAAACATCCCGAGCCTGCTAAATCCGCCACAACCCAGCCCTGCCACCGATACTTCAAGCCCGGTTCGTCCCAGTATCACTTTTTCCATTCAGAATCATCTCCACTCATGATGTATTATAAAGTTGGCCTGCCGTTGAATAAAAGCCATCTCATAGTGAGCTCTTCGAGCTTTGGAAAAGACCTATGCCGGCGCCTCCTTATTATGGCAAATTATACTATACTTTTTAATAAAGCAAAATAATAAATAACAAGAAAAACTCCTGTTCAGCAGGAGTGTAGCAGCAGCTCTACAGCACAGGAATAAGGAAAGCAGACCCTCAGTCGGCTGACGGGTCTGCTTGTTGCAGTGGGTATTTATATTTACTATTTAGGGGTTGCCGAGCCGGTCGCCACAGAGGCGGCCGATTTTGTCTTTTCGGTTTGACCGCAGATCCAGTACGCCAGTGCGGCCGCAGCCAGCATATAGATGGCAAGACATACCAAGGCGTTGGCAAAGCTGCCGGTAGCGTCTTTGATCCAGCCAACACCGAAGGGGCCGACAAAGCCGCCCAGGTTACCGATGGAGTTAATGAGCGCGATGCCGGCAGCCGATGCCGTTCCAGTCAAAAAGCGGGATGGCAGTGTCCAAAAAATCGGGATGGCGGCAAAAATTCCGATAGCCGCAACCGAAAGACAGACGATGGTGAGGACGGCGTTCGAAGTGAACAAGGCACTGCCAAGGAGGCCGCAGCCGGCAATCACCATGGCGCCGGTCAAATGATATTTGCGTTCCATGAAATGGTCGGAAGAGTACCCGATGATCAGCATGCCGATGGCTGCGCAGACATACGGGATAGCGCTGATCAAGCCGATCTGGCTGCTGGAAAAATCGCCAAGGGCTTTTACCATTTGCGGCAGCCACATATTAGTGCCGTAATTGCAGAGGGCTGAACTGACATACACCAGACCCAGCAGCAGTACCTTGGGATGAGTCAGGGATTCCCAGAAGGTATATTTGCGGACTGATTCGATCTCTTTGTGTTCCTCGGTGATTTGGGCCTGCAGCCATTCGCGTTCGCTGGGTTTAAGCCAGGTCGCGTTGACCGGCTTCTCGGTCAGATACCACAGGGTGAAAAATCCTAAAAAAACGGCCGGGATGCCTTCGATGATAAACAGCCACTTCCAGCCGGCCACCCCCATGACCCCGTCCATATTAAGCACCAAGCCGGAAACGGCTGAACCGATCATCAGGGCAATGGGCTGGGCAAACATGAAGCGGGCCAACACATTTGCCCGGTACCGTTCCGGGTACCAATAAGTCAGATAGTAAACGATGCCTGGGAAGAACCCCGCCTCGGCGGCGCCAAGCAGAAAACGGGTCATGACAAAGCTGACAGTGCCTGATACCAGAGCCATGGCGGCTGATATAATGCCCCAGGTGATCATGATTCTGGCGATCCAGATCCGAGCGCCGAATTTTTGTAAAGCCAGGTTGCTGGGGACTTCAAAGAAAAAATAGCCGATGAAGAAAATGCCTGCACCCCACCCAAAAACGGTTGCGGTAAATCCAAGGTCTTTGTTCATGGTCAATGCGGCAAAACCAAGATTAGTGCGGTCGATATAACACAGAAGATAAGCTAGAACTAAGAATGGGATAAGACGCCAGGTAACTTTGTTCATGATCGCTTTTTCCATCGCCAGGTCATTCATAAATTTACCTCCTTTTTCTTAGTAACTACCCTTTGTCTGTACGAAAATTCAGACTCCTTTCCACGTGTTTTTGCCCTATTTATTCAACCTCACCGCCGGACGACGGCATATAACGGTGGCTGTCCGGCCAAAACACGTACTACTTCCTGTGCCGCGGTGACGCTGCACCGCGCAACCGCTTCTTTGGTATAAGCTCCACAATGGGGAGTGGCTATCACATTGGCCAGTTTCAGCAACCGGTTATCCTCAACTGGAGGTTCCTGCACAAAAGTATCTGTACCATAGCCAGCTAGCTTGCCTGAAACCAGAGCGTCATACAAGTCTTCCTCATTGACTAAGTCCCCTCTGGCTGTATTGATGACGAAAGCGGTTTCTTTTAGCAGTTTTAATGTCTGTCTGTTCATCATATTTTTGGTAGCCGGGATGGATGGCACATGCAAGGTAAGAAAATCAGCTTCGCGAAAAACCGCTTCCAGCTCGATGTACCTCACGTTATATTTCTCGCACAGCTCTGGCCGCTGCGCTACATCAAAGGCCACGATATTCATCCCGAAGGCGTGCGCCCGCTTTATCACTTCACTGCCGATATGGCCGGTACCGATCACACCCAAAACCTTGCCGTACAATTCACCGCCTAAAATCCGCTTCCATCCACCCTGCCGCACTTCTGCGTTCTGGGCCGGAATGTGGCGGGTCAGCGACAGCATCAAGCCGAAGGCCAATTCGCACACCGAAACGGTATTGGTGCCGGGTGCGAGAGTCACCGGTATTCCCAGCCGGGTTGCCGCCTCGACATTGACATTGTTGTAGCCTGCGCCGTTCCTGGCGATTATTTTCAAAGAAGCCGCGCCGGCCTCAATCACCTTGGCAGTCATCTCATCCAACCCGGCAATCACAGCATCCATGCCGGTGATAACGCGCAGCATCTCTGCCTCGGGCCAAACACCGTCGCCGACATGAGCAATCATTTCATGGCCTGCGGCTTCCAATATCGCCCTTCCTTCCGCACTTGCCGCCACCGAGCGGGCTGTCACCAATACTTTTGCCATGGATTCCTACACCTCCAAAACCAATTATCCGCCTAATGGCCGGACTACTAGTTGACAATCCAGTCCGAGGAGGCTTTGCTGTCTAAAACTCGCTTTAATTCCTGCAAAAGCAAATAGGGCGTCATACGGAAGGTATCCTGAGTGGCGCCAGCCAAATGCGGCGTAAGGGTCACATTCTCCATGCGGAGCAGCGGATGTCTGTCTGGGATCGGCTCCGTCCAGAACACGTCAAGGGCCGCCCCGCCGATTCGCTTCTCCTCCAGGGCCTCCACCAATGCCGCTTCGTCAATCAAACCGGCCCGCGCAGTATTGATCAAATAGGCCGTCGGTTTCATCCAGGACAGCTCTTCTTTCCCGATCAGGCCAGTGGTATCTTGGCTGAGCCGGGCGTGAATACTGATGAAGTCCGATTGTCTGCATAATTCTTCCAGGGCGACCGACTCTGCCCCGAATTCACGCAAGCTGTCTTTCTTTACATAGGGATCATATATAAGGACGCGAACCTGAAAGGCCGCAAGCTTTTTTGCGACCAACCGTCCAATATAGCCAAACCCAACTAAACCAATTGTTTTGCCGCGCACATCGCCCATAAAAGCCGAGTTAGGATATTTCTTTTTCCATTCCCCCTGAACAAGGGCGGCATGACCGCGGGCCAGATTGCGCAATTCCGAAAGGAGAAGGGCAATCGTAAAGTCAGACACTGCTTCAGCGTTGCGGCCCATGGTCTTCATTACCTTTGCGCCCTTTTCCGTGGCTGCTTTGATGTCCACATTTTCTGTTCCGGCCCGGCAAACACCGATATAGGCTGCGCCGCTTTGCAAAATATGTTGTTTATTGAGCGGGGTATGGTGGGTAATGATCACATCTGCGTCGCACGCGGCTTCGGCCAGCCCTGCCGGGGGCTTGCCGGCATCAGGACCGTGCTTTTCCACCTGGCTGCGCAAAAACCAAAATTCTTCTTCACTTGCTGGTTGCCAATCCAACCCGTTTACTTCAACATCAGCGCCAAATACATCCCGGACGGCATCAGCCAAAGTGGCCGCTAACAACATTGGATCTCCAACTACCAGAAATTTCATATCCTAGTCCTCCTTCATCATCAAATAGTCGATCTTGTAGTTCGTCGCTTGCAGCCCAGGCTAAATCTTTAAATAGGGCTCTTCATCGATTGCGCTTCTAACACCATGCCCGAATGACGCGAAACAGATCAATGAAATGACGCAAAGCCATCAATTTATTTCAATACCACCAGCCCAGAATGCCGATCAATTTCTTCCTTAAGTTCGTCAATAAACGGCGACACCGTCACCCGTAAGCCTGACCGGCCATCGACAAAATCCATCCCGGCGTGGATCTTTTCCAGTGCTACCAAATGAGTCAATATCTTCTTGGCAGACACCTTGCCGCTGCGAATCATCTCCAAAGCAAGGGCGTTATGGCGCGGCGCCGAAGAAAAGGCGCCGTAAACAACAATCTGGCGATAATGAACATGATTAGCGTCAAGGTTGATCATCGGCTCATCCTTCGGGAGGCCGGCGAACAGGCAGACCTTACCCATTTTACTGGCCATGTTGATACCGAGCACCTGGGCCTCGGCCGCTCCTGCCGTGACGATGACAATATTCGCTCCGAGTCCTCCCGTCAGGTCCATCACCGCTTTCACTCCGTCGGTAGCACTTAGATTAATATAGGCATTAAAACCGAAAGACTTGGCTTCTTCCAACCGTTTGGCACTGCGATTAATCAAAAACACCTTGCCTGCTCCCCGGGCCCGGGCCAGTTCGGCGTGCATGATCCCTATCGGGCCGGCACCGATTATAGCCACCGAATCACCCAGGCCGATATTCATTACTTCCTGGGCATTCAGCACACAAGCCAGGGGTTCTGCCAGCGACGCCTCCAAATAGCTGACTTCATCCGGAATGCGATTGATATTGCCAGCGCGGATCGCTCCCGCTGGAACAAGAACATATTCAGCAAAGCCGCCGTTATAATGATGAGCGATGGTTTTGCGGGTGTAGCACATATTCTGCCAGCCTGACAGGCAGTAGGAGCATGCTCCGCAGCCGATGGCCGGAGCAACGATCACCCGTTCCCCCACGGAAAAACCTTTGATGTCTGGCGCCACTTCCACGATTTCCCCCGCGATTTCATGACCTAAAACAATCGGCGGTTTGATGGCCGCATGCCCATGCCGAAAAGTTCGCAAGTCTCCGCCGCAGATCGCACAGGCCTTTACTTTGAGCAATAGCGTTCCTGCTTCAATTTTTGGTTTGGCAATATCCTCAATTGTTATTTCGCCGATTCCTTGATACATTGCTGCTTTCATCATCTTATCCCCTTCTCCGCTCTCTGCGTCCACCTAAAGACACTCGGCGGCCCTGCCTTCAAAGGAGGCCAATCTTCAGTAAAAACCGGTCAGTTTCCTGGCCGTAAATTCAAGCGTAATTATAATAACAAAGGCCGGCTGTCGAATTTTGCAATTTATTTTCATTTTATAGATCGTAAAATTAAATTTTCTTTCAATTTAAATTGTATTACTTTTCGGAGTTCAACGCAAGATATTTATGAAACTTACTTTAATTATTATTCGACTATTTATGAAACTTTATTTCATTATTTAACCCTATGTTTCTGCTGCATCTTGTTGTAGGTATCTCCTTTTGTTATACTGAAACTGCGATAAGTATACGCAGAAGCTTTATGAGGAGATCGATATGACCATACGCGAATCCAAATGCCTGACCTTGATTCACAATATGTTCCAATCCTTGACGAAAACAGAGCGTAAAGTTGCTGAATACATAATAGCCAACCCTGCTGAAGTGGTTCATATGACCATCACCGACCTGGCAGAGGTTGTTGGTAGCGCAGAGGCCACCATCTCCCGCCTCTGCAAAAAATTGAATTTTCCCCGTTTCCAAAGCTTGAAGATCGCTCTGGCGAGTGATTTATATGAACCCTTTGAGTCGGTGATCAACGAGGTTGATCCTGAAGATCCCATTGACGTTGTCGCCGGCAAGGTCTTTCAAACCATCATCGAAGCCCTGCAGGACACTTTGAAAATTCTTAATGCCGAGGCTTTGGACCAGGCTATTACCGCAATTTTAACCGCGCGTCGCATTGAGGTTTATGGTACAGGCGGTTCATCGGTTATGGCCCACGATGTCGAGCATCGTTTTTCCCGGTTTGGTATCCCCGTTAAGGCTAACTCTGACCAGGATGAGCAGGTTATATCCGCCTCGCTGTTAGCCCCGGGTGATGTTGTCATTGCCATCTCTCATACCGGCTCAAACCGAGGAGTTTTGGAATCTGTCCGAGTCGCCAAAGAAAGCGGCGCAACCATTATCGTTATAACAAGTCATATTCGGTCGCCGCTGAGTAAGATCGCAGATATCTTATTAAATGGCATGGCCAGAGAGATTAATCACCGTTCGGAAGCTATGTCGTCGAGGCTAATTCATTTGGCGCTTGTTGATGTTCTTTACGTGGGGGCGATGTTAAGGCAGCCGGCCCGCATCACCAATAATATGCAAAGAATCCGCCAGGCGATTGCCAAGCGACGGGTCTAATGTATCCTAGTTTCTTCTTGCAGGAAAAAGACGATATCGCACGAACTCGACTATTATGGCGACAAAAATGATAATCATCAATTTGGAACACGGCATGCCAACAGTGGAACAGGCAAGCCATCGGCTGGTCGGAGAATTGATCCGGGCTCGCGCCCAAGGAGCGAAGGTAGTCAAACTGATTCATGGCTACGGCTCTTCGGGGGTCGGCGGCGCTCTCCGCATCGGTATCCGGGCTGCACTGGCCAGCCGAAAAAGACGGGGCGAGATCAGGGAAGTAGTGCCTGGTGAAAGCTGGAGCATCTTTGACGACGGAGCCCGCCGGATTCTTGATACACATCCCGACCTCAACCGGGACAGAGATTTCGAACGTGGCAATGCCGGAATTACGATCATCCTTCTGTAGCTGTGTGTCGTGCTCCGGTTTTGGGAAAGCAGGAAATATAAAAAGTGGTACTTATGCCGTTGGCCGACAACGGCATAAGTACCACTTTGTTGTTCTGCCTCAGGCCGCTTTTAGATGCTCTAATATGCCAAAATCCTTGCCGGGTTTTCCACCGTTATCGCGTTGATGTCTATATCAGAAACACCGCATTTTTTGAGTGCAGGTACAACGAAATCCGTAAGGCGAGTATATCCCTCCCCGCCGCCGCGCCGGGTAGCGAGTTTGGTAAAAATATCATTTCCCATAACGATCTGCTTCGCATATCCTTCATTGACCAAGGCCACCATGCCCGATAGAATATACCAATCGGAATAGTTGGCAATCCCCAGCGGTTCGTCATCTGCTTCGAAGCCCAGCGGAGTGAAAGAAAGAACAAAACCTTTGTCGAGTAGTTCTCGGTGAAGGCTGATGTCAAAAGGTACTCGCCCAGGATTGCAAACAAGCTGTTCAATCGACAGCAGTCCCAGCAAAAGTTGGACGTGACACAAGATGGTTCTTTCGGGAATGCATCCTCCTTTTAGCAGTTGCTGCACCACGTTTTGCCGCACCTCATCCTTGGTGACGTCCGGTCCTAGGTGAATCTGAAGCGACAGGCCCGTTTCGCCGGCGACGAAGGCTGCTGCCTGTAAATAGTCTTCAAGGTGCCGCGAGTAGACCTCATAGGCTGCTTTAATATGTCCAGGGAAAATCCCGGTATCACCGATACCCTTAGTAATTTCATTGCGAAGGAAGCCGGCGTACTGCTCAAATGTCATATTTCTATAGGAACTTGGCCAGGTGTATTCTGCATAGAGTCCTGTGGAAGCCACAAGATGAACTCCAGTCCGCGCAGCAATCCGCCGAAGGGCAGCCAGGTCATCTGCTGAGCTGCGGATACCAGGCGCGCTGACTTCGACGATCGAGTCGCCGCCACCGGCTTTAAAATCGCCAACTTCGGCAGTCATCACCTCCTCGTCATCCAGTCTCATGTTATCTTTCGATAAAGCGATATGATGACGTAGGATTGAGCGATTTTCGAGTGTTAATGGATCTTCCGGTACAATGTTTTGACGCATTGAGGCGAAACATGTTTTTCTCATCCTGCCACGAAACATGGAGCAGTCTACAAGAACATGTTCGTGCATCGAGGTAAAACCTAGCTGATCCGGTGAGATCGGGCCGCAAACGGTCATTATCTTTTGTGGCATGCCATCCCGTCCTTCCTAAAATATTACCCCTGGCTAACAAGGGGTAGGTAGGTTAATATCCACCCTATCATATGCTTATGGCGCGCCAGAAAGATGGAAAAAGAAAAAAGCTCTACAGAAAATCTGTAAAGCCTGATACTGCCTAATAATTATTACCTTTACAAATAGATGATATATGTAGCCAGCATATTAGCAATGAGACCGAGCATCACGGGTATCGCACAGCGCTTCGCAACCTGAAAAGGCGATACCCCGGCTATGCTGGCTATGGCTACAATGGCAGCAGTAATCGGCGACATGCAGCGCCCGAAGCCTGATGTAATTTCCATAGGCAACAGAATCAGCACTGGTTCAACATTAAGGTATGCGGCAATTTTCGGCGCCAAGCTGGCAAAGGCAAAGAAAGAGGCATTACCAGATCCCATAATAAAGGAACAAACGACCATGATGATGCTAAGGATAAAAACCGTTGCCCCCAAACCAAGGCCTGCCGATTGTGCACTTTGAATCAGCGCATCCACCGCGCCAACCTTCACTAACCCCATACCAAATGTCTCAGCACAGATAATCAGTGATATAACAACAACAAACTGTTTGCCCATCCCATCGAAAAAGGTCATCACATTATCCATGACGGGACGGATATCTCTCAGGCGAATAAATTCAAAAATCATCGCGACTACCGTACAAATAAGCATTGCTGTGATAACATCCATTTTTATCGACTTAATGAACAAAGGGCAGAATACCATCACCAATACCAACGGCAAGGTAGGTAAAATCGCATAAATACGCGGCACCTTTTTCTCACTGGCTGTTTCATTTGCGGCTTCTGGCTCCACTGCATCAGTGATTCCGGCAATATATCCTTCCCGTTTATCCCACCACGGTTGGATAAAATAATGGGCAATACCCACGACGATGATCGGCGGAATAATGACAGGCATCTGCCATTGCATGAAATAGATCACCGGGTCAAGGCCGGCGCTGTGTGCCGCCAGGATGGCATTGGAAGAAATGGGGCCGATGTCTGTGAACTTCGATGTCGCAACAATAGTGACCGCCGTCAGCTTGCTTATGCCTGCTTTAACCAAAATGGGATACATCGTTAACATTAGTAATAATCCCAGACCGGCGTGACTCGGCACAAATACATCCACCACCTGGCCAATAACATACCCTACCATCATGACCACTATCGGTGAACGCACGAGCTTGAGCGGATAGGTGGATACCTCCAGCATCGCTTGATTGGCACCACACTGCTCCATATACCTGACAAATCCGCCAATCGACATGATGGTCAGACCTAGACCCGCGAGTCGATCACTCATCAATCTCTTTACAGCGTCAAATATATCAAACCAAATGAATCCTGTCGCCTGCTTGGCCGGCAATATTGCTCCTGTCCCGAATATGACGGCGCAAACCATCAAAACAATGCCGCCGGTCAGCAATACCCCTTGCGGCTTATATCTTTTATATAGCATATAGCCAACCCAGATTGTTACAATCGCCCCTATCCAAAGTCCTAACATCAGCATCTTCCTCCCCGAATGAAAAAACTTTACGCCTGGGTAACGTGTCGCTGCTTGTGTATCTAACGAAATACTGATCCTGGCTGGAAAATCAACCTAAATATTGCATGAGGCCATTCAGGTCATCCAAGTTCTCTATATCCAATACCGCATCCCTGATCTTCAGCGCGGTCGACCGATCAAAGCATCCCGCCGCCAAGAACAGGAACTTCTCCTCAAGGGCGTCGTATTGGGGCGTATCATTCGATGTGTTGACGCTTTCTTCAAGCACCTCACCGTTCTTGAGTTCTATCCGGAGCGTCGCCCTGCGTTTGGGAAACGCAGCAGTGGCCGCCGGGTCTTCGACCACCATTATTTTTTTTGCGAGTTCAAGAATGGTTGGATCATTCAATTTATCTACGGTGAATTCTTCCAACGTCACTTTTTTACAGGCAAGCGCAACAGCCAGACAATAAGGCAACGAAAATTTGGCTTCGTCTTCGCTGGAATTTTTCAATTGGCCTGTCAGATCAGCCGCGATCCGGTAAGTGCCGACCTGTATCTGCCGAATGGAATGCAGCGGGATGTCGTTCTTTTCGATGATCTTAAACATCGCATCAAGCGGCGAGTTGGTGTGACCACAGGATGCATAGACTTTATAAAACGCGGTATTTGCCAGCAGTGGGCCTTCACCAATTTCCGCCAGGGGCTGGGTATGATACTCAGAGGAGGTGGCCTTGATGAAGCCTTTGTCACCCAGAAGAATATCTAGCGGTCCTGTAAAGCCCTGCTGTGCCAATAGAGCGGCTTTGACACCACTTTGACACGCATGGCCGGCATTGAGCGGTTTGGCGTGTGTGCCGAATGTTTCCTGCAGCCCGGATGCCATTGTTCCCGCAATACCGAGAGCCGCCTGCACGCTGTTTTTATCCAGCTTTAATAAGGATGACGCCGATGCGGCGGCGGCAAAAGCCCCGCAGGTGCCTGTTGCATGCCAAATTCTATAATGCGATGGATTGATGGCCATTCCCAGCCTGATTAAGACCTCATAACCAGCAACAACCGCGGTGAGCAGTTCCTTCCCATTCCGCTTGCAGCCCTCGGCTACCGCCAGCGCGGCAGGAACTGTGACTGCCCCGGGATGGGCAATCGCCAGCCGGTGTCCATCATCAAATTCGGCTACATGCCCGATAACCCCATTCGCAAGCGCGGCCTGAAAAATGGGGACTTTCACATCCCCTTTGAGTACCGTAGCCTGGGCCACACCTCCGGTTGATTTTACGAATTCGGTAATAATTTGCGATGGTTTATAGCGTATACCTGCCAATGCACTTCCAAGCCAGTCTAATATCCGGTATTTCGCATCTTTCACAATTTCAGGCGGTAGCATCTCATACCGCAATTCTGCTATAAACGCAGCCATTTTCGCTTGAAGAACATTATTTTTTTCTTGCATTTACCTTCCCCCTTTCACAATCGCGGTCATTCTCATATTATGTTTCGTTTCACGGTACTATCATTTATTATATATTATATATGATATATAACGGCATTTTTAATGTCAATCTTATTTTTTCTGAATCTTACAACTGATCCCAAACAAAAAAGGCTAATTATCCTTGCGGAAAATTAACCTTCAGTGTTTCTGACCAGCTAATAATAACATCCTTGTGGAAACCCTATTAATCTATCTGGAAATACTTTCTCATTTTATCAAATGACCTTTTCTTGTGATTATACATTAATCGACCCATTGCTTTTCGCTTTTTTTCTTTTATGAAAGTAATCATTTCATAGTGTTCGCTAAGTGAATCTTTGATAATCTCTGGAAATATCTGAAATACCATCCGCATTCTTTTCTCGGATTCAATCAAATCAAAGATTGAATTGATCAATATTTGATTTCCACTTGCTTGAATAATTAAATGATGAAAGTTTTTATTAATTTCGCCATATTTTTGTATATCATTAGCCTCAATGGCCTTTGCAGACTCAGCATAGTAGTCTTCCAAACGTTTTATCACATCATCATCCGCATTCACGGCTGCCAGTTCCGCCGCAAACGGTTCCAGATATTCACGCATCTCCAGCATGTCTTTTATGTACTCGATGGAAAAGCTCTTCACTCTGGAACCGACATGCGGTATCGTCTCGACCAAACCCTCGGCATTCAATTCTTTCAATGCTTCGCGCACAGGGATATCGCTGATTCCGTAGTCAGTTGCAATCTGCTTTATGATCAAATGAGTTCCTGGCTCGAGCTCGCCTTCCATAATTTTTCGTTTTATTTCCTGATAAACAGACTCAGATTTTGTCATTGGCGAAATTGACATATATACACCTCGAACCAAACGTTTTAGCGTTAATCAGCTATTTGAACATATATTTTGCAAAAAGCACCTTATAGCCATATTACCGCATAATGAAACATACACCTAATAAAATATATAATATACCATTTACAATGTCAATTCTAGATCCCGTACAAGCAAAATTCAACAAAAGTTAATTCACCGGATGGCGGGGAGCTGAACCGGACAACACTCCAATTACCTCCTCTGCCGCCATGATACCGACCCGGCCGGATGCTTCCCCAGTGTTGGCCCCAATATGCGGCGTAAGAATGACATTCGGCAAATTGTACAAGCAACTGTCCTCTAGAGGCTCTTTGACAAAAGCGTCCAAGGCTGCTCCGGCTATGATTCCCTGTTTTAAGGCATTGCCCAAGTCCGCCTCTACGACCAACTCCCCCCGCGCAGTATTGATCAAGAAGGCTGTCGGCTTCATTGCCCGCAGCGTCGTTTTGTTGATCATATTGACCGTTTCCGGTATTGCCGGAACATGCAGTGACAAAAAGTCGGACTGGGCTATCACTTCAGCTAAAGGTAAATAAATGACCTCATATTTTTCGATAAGGTCAGCACGAGGATGGACATCATACGCCACAATCTTCATATCGAAGGCCACGGCGCGTTTAATAGCCTCGGCGCCAATATTGCCGGTACCGACAACTCCCAGCGTCTTTCCTCCCAATTCCTGTCCGACGTGCTTTTCCCAGCCTCCGGAATGGACGCCATTGTTGAGTCGAGGAATACTGCGAGCCAAAGAAATCATGAGTCCTAATGTCAAATCGGCTACTGATTTATTATTAGCGCCCGGAGTATAGGTCACCGGTATGCCGTAGCGCCGGGCAGCGGCGACGTCGATAGTATTATATCCGGCTCCGCTTCTCGCGATAATTTCAAGACTGGGCACCCCGGCAGCAATAACCTTTTCCGTCACAGCGTCGTTACCGACCACCATCGCAGAAACACCCGTCATCAGTTCCAGCATTTCATTTTCCTCCAGGGCACGATGATAGGGACTTAGAATAATCTCATAGCCATGATCTTGTAGTAAAGCCATCGCTTCTTTTGACCTTCTGAAAGACATGGCTGTGATTAAAACCCGCTTTGCCATCACGAACACCCCTTAAATATAATAGCGGTATGAAAGGCTTCCTTTGACAGCAACGCAAAAAAACATGGGCAAAAAGACCCGCAACTCGGATAAGCTGTGGACTTTTTGCTCCATAAGTTGTCTTTGCGTTTCGCTGTGATGTTGTTGCTAAGTATGTAAAATGGATTTTAAAATGTCGCCATAATTCTTAAAGCCTGATCCTTTAACTCTTGATAGATACTCTTCCCATGAGAATCCATTGTAACCGCAAAAGGACCGATTTTCTCCACATTCAATATCCACAGGGCTTCCGGCATGCCTCTTTCCAGCCAGTATCCACCCTCAACAGAACGAACGGCAGAAGCAAGTTTTACGGCGCAGCCCGGTGCCGCCTGGAGGTAGACTTGCTTATATTTTTGAAAGGCTTTAAGGCTATCTTCTTTCATGCCGCCTTTTCCAATGATCGCTTTAACCCCAAGCTGACCAACCATCTCGGCATAAGGTTCCATCCGGATGCTGGTAGTGGGGCCAACAACTACCATGTCCCAACCTTGCTCATTTTTCTTGAGCACCGGTCCTGCATGAAAAATAACGCTCCCGGAAAAATCAACAGGTAGTTTGCCATTTTCCTGCAATAACTTCTTCACCTCTAAATGGGCCATATCCCGAGCCGTAAAGACCGCTCCGGTAAGATACACCGTGTCCCCTGCCTGCAGTTTCTCCATGTCCTGGTTCGACAATGGAATAGTCAGTTCATGAGTGGCCATCTCTACTCCCCCTTTGCGAACATGTATTCACGCCGTCCGTCCGGATACAGTCGAACACCGATTCTTCTCGCAACCCAACAATGAAAATTAATGGCTACCGGGCAAATTGCCGTATGGGTGGCTGCCATACCGATTTTTACGGCTAAGCACGTTGTTTTGCCGCCAATTCCTGCAGGGCCCAGTCCGAGCAAATTGATTTTCCCCAACAATTCTTCCTCTAGCTGATTTAATAGCGGATCAGGGTTTTTATCCCGCCAATCTCGCGTACTGATGGCTTCACGGCTAAGCTTGGCTGCAACATCCATTTGCCCGCCGATTCCGATTCCTATGGCGGAAGGAGGACAGGGCATCCCGCCTGCATTGATCACCGTTTCAAACACAAGGTCCTTGAGGCCTTTGAGATCGGTTCCTAGTTGCGCAGTTGTCATAGTTTTAAAAATATTGCCTAGCTCAGCCCCACAGCCTTTAAAGCTGATAACCATTTCAATATACTCTTGCCCAGGACGATACTGATATTCAATATTCGGAACCCCGCTTCCAGAATTATCGCCGGGGTTATGTCTTGTCAAGGAATGCACGATACTAGGACGGGCATAGCCTTGTTTCGTTGCTTCAACCATCGCTTTGGGTACATATTGGGTAAGTAAATCGACCCCTTCTGTGCTGCCAAAACGAATATACATGGTTGGAAAGCCTGGCGACTGACAGACCGGCTTATCCTCATTGTCAGCCATATCGACGTTTTCCAGCATGGATGACAGCATGGCACTAGCTCCGGGATTGATCTCGCTCGCTTGGGCCTTTTTTAGCAATTCAAGGCTATCAGCCGAAACATGTGTACAGCTTTGCTTGACCCAAGCGTACACTTCTTCATAAGTTATATTAAAATTCGCCACAATTGCTCACACTCCTTATCTATCAGTACCTGTCGCTCATCTCGATTTTACCGGAATGAGGCTACAATAGTCACGCCTTATTTCACTGTCTCAACAATAGATGCTTTGATTGTTTCTTCCGTTAGTTCCTGCCCTATCCCCGGAAGATCGGGGATTTCGTACATACCGTTCTTCGGCAAATAATTATATTTGCAAGTTTTGGTATTTGCCTCCAATAGAGCATAACGGTGTAATTCATGGATAACAAAATTGGGGATTGCACATTCAAGATGAAGTGACGCCGCAGTCATGATGGGGCCGCCGCAAACATGCACCTGGGCTGTCATATCATAAGCATGAGCCATATCACAAATCTTTTTACCTTCTGTTATTCCGCCGCAGGTGCCAAGGTCAGGCTGTATGACAGAGAGTGAACCCGCCTCGAAAAACGGAAGGAAACCCCAGCGAGTATAGATTCTCTCGCCGGCTGCAATAGGAATATTTACGTTATCCGCTACCTTTTTCATCTGCTTGGGATTCAGCGGCATAACCGGTTCTTCATAAAAGAAGATATTTAATTCTTCAATCATTTTACCGAATTGAATGGCAGCCGTTGTATCGGTAAGGGCATGAGCTTCGACTATGATATCAACATCAGGTCCCACCGCGTCACGCATTGCTTTCAACCGATTGTAGCCTAAGCGGAGCGTCTTGGCGGGGAGAGGACCGCAAAGGTTTTGCTTTTTTATATTCCCAAAAGCATCCATCTCATTGACGTCTACCTTTATGGCGTCATATCCGTCGGCAACAGCCTGAAGAGCTACATCGGCATATTGCTCTGGTTCAACCAGGATGGCTTTTTCCTTAGCGGTACCCCAGCCAAACTGCAACTGGCTGGCATATGTCCTGACCTGATCCCGGGTTTTACCGCCTAGCAATTGATAAACAGGAACATTTAAGGCCTTCCCTTTAATATCCCATAAAGCAATGTCAATGGCGCTCATTCCAGCGGATACCACGGTACCGCCGCCTTGTCCCCAAAACGTTTTCTTTTGCATCTTGTCCCAAATGGCTTCGTTTTTCATGGGGTCCATGCCAATAATGATCTTGGACAAATCTTTCGCCATTCCGAGGCCCGCAGAGGCACCAACGCCGTAAGCCATCCCGACCTCACCAAAACCGGAAATTCCCTGATCTGTGTTAATCCGCACCACAACAGGCCTCCATTTGCTGGTCGACGACTGAAGGTCATTAGCCACATCGATAATGTCTACACTTGTAATCTTCATTTTATTTCCTCCCCAGTTTCTTATTTGAATATCCTAGCGTTCTTATCTAGGATGGATACCCTCCATTTTAGGGTCTGAATAGATGCTTTATGGCCTTAGTATATCATCAAGGCAATCCAGCTTGGCATTTCATCCGGCTATCAGACAGCCTCTATCATATATAATATATTATATATGATAGGGGCTGTCAATATTGCTGATAATCCCGAAAATCGAAACATCAGACCCGAATTTAAAATAGGACATTTGTTATTCTATGACAAAAATGTCTGCGCAACCTATTAAGATAAATACCAACAAATAACCAAACCCGCGACGCCTTATATTGCGCCGCGGGTCTCGAAACAGTGGGCCATTGGTTATTACAACTCACAAACAATACTTATTAATGTAGAACGGAAATAATGTTTGTTACCGCGTCATCCTTAATATAGCCATTTTGCAATACAATATAACTTTTTCAACAGAAAACAAAGTTAGTTACTCTCCTACAAAACTTCATCGGTGTTATTTATTTAAGCAAAAATAAAGACTGTTACCTTTACTCATTTCAGGACGGTAAGGGCTTACTCTATGCTGTAATAAGAAAGAATCTTCGACAACTTCGTATGGTAAATATTTGTAAAGTTGTCCTTCCTCTGGTTATAGAGCTCTGTGATTAGGCTTCTTTTATCTGCAATAGATCCATAGTGTATTTTTCTGTGGCATGTTGGGCACAAAGAGAAAATATTGCTGTAATGGTCGATTGAAGACTGATAATCATAATAATACTCCATAGGAATCAGATGGTGTTTTTCCAGATACCACTGGCCTTGTTCAGTTTTAAAGGTCGTATGTAAGGCATCTAACTCGCATGAGAAATCTGCTTTGCATAACGCAATATTGCCTTCCTTGGAACTTCTAGGCGGCTGTATGAAAGAAGCTTTGCTCTTAAACTCATCATTTCTTTGGGGCGGTGGATACTGAGTGGAACTAACACTAGCCGTCATTTGAGACTGGTATTGTTCCTCAGTATTATCAAGACCCCGGTCTAAAAAAGTTAAGAACTGAACCCAAAGTTCTAAGCTCTCATTCTCATTGCTCTCAAAATACATTATTGGAGGTTGTGTTACTTCAAGATCTTTGGAGAACAAATTATACCACCAAGCCAAATCTTCTTTCAAAACGCTACCAAAGTCTGATTTCCATAATAGTCTCGTCCTTGGAGTAGGTTGCTTATCCATTTCTACTGAGGCATTGTATAAAGTGCCCTTATATATTAACTGGGCATGTCGCTTTTCCCCAGGTTGCATATCAACAATATCAAAATAATCTCTAATTTCAATAGGTATACTAGTTCCCTGGTGTAAGAAAGTCGATTTATCCATTTCTTTTAAAAATTTAGATCTGCCAACAATTTCCCAGGAATCAAACTTCAATGGGAAAATGTCGGTATTTTTTTTGACTATCTTGAATCCTCTCGCCCGAAGGTACTTGTTAGACGACTCTTCTCCAAAGTCACTTGGAGGTAACTCAACACTATTTGCGTAACTGTTTGCTACAGAAATTACGTTCTTCGGCGGATATCTTTTATCTTTATATAACAAATCATAACCTGTAGGCTCGCGATAAGAAGCAATCCTCGAACAGTCAATTTCCTTGATTGCATGATAAATATCAACCGGTTTAATATTAGACGGAATAGTCATAGTCTCACTCCTTCTAGAAAAATGATCCAAATCCACTGAGATACTGCGAAATATACAACATCTCCCTTTTTGACTGGCATCGGAACATTGCCATTTATAGAAATATAGTCCTTTTGTCAGGCGTCGTAATTTGTCAAATATTACGACGGGAAAATCAAAGCTGAAGCATTAAGGGTTTACCTCTAACAGCCTATTTCTTGAAGCAGAATAAATTTATTTAATTACTGCCTTTTTCGTATGTCTAGACCAAATTTATTAACTCATGTATAATTTAGTCAAATCTTCGCCAAAGAAGGGGAGGTCTATCTCATTGCAAACCTATGTAAATATTTCAATTGAAGATTTACTGCTAAATACTAATAATGCTAGGTTTATTGATCCTGATAATATTTTTGAGCAAGAAGAAGACGTACTAGTATATATGGCGAATAACAAGCAATTTCATATTGTCAAATTGGCCGAAGACATCGCAGTTAATGGTTTGAACGCCACTGAAATACCAATTGTACTTCCACATCATACCATTCCTAATAAGTACAATGTTATGGATGGAAATCGCAGAATAACAAGTATTAAGTTAATGACTCAGTATAAATCAAAATTAGAAGAAATAGGTATCAAAAAAAGTATAGCAATTAAAATTAAACCTCTCGAATTCAGTCAAAAAAGTATTCAATGTGTTGTTGGTTCCTCAGAAGAAGAAGTTGATCTTTTGTTAGAAAAAATTCATACTGCACCGGAGGGCATTAGTCGCTTGCAATGGGATGCTCAAGCGAGAGATAAACATCAACTAAAAAAAAGCAATATGGTTACTCACCGATATGCCGTTATTTCTATGTTAAGATATTCTTCAATGACTCCGTTTGAAATTAAAGAAGCGTTAAAGACAAGTCGGTGGGTTTCGAAACTTGGGCGAATACTTCGGAACAAAGAGATTAGACGCTTTTTGGGAATAGATTTTCGACACGGGTCAAGTGACGTTATTCTATACCTAGAAGAAGAAGAAGTTATAAAAGGGTTAAGTCAGGTAATTTATGATCTTGCTATTGACGAACGAAAGTACCCATCCTCCCAGTTTTTTCAAACACTTGAAAACCAAAGTAACTATTTAAAACAATTTCCGACAAACAAAAAACCGGATGTAAAGAAAACGGTTACTCGTAGTACATGTTTTAACATTTCTAATAACACTTTTGAATATGGAGAAGAAATTAAGGATCCTAACTACTGCTTAGATACCGCATCAAATATTTCATCAGACGACTTTGGTGATACGGCAAAACATGCTAAACCAACTATAGATAGCACAATTACTACAGACAAGATTAGTAGTAATCATTTTCTTCAAGCTCAGGAACTTTATTCTCGCAAGCTAATTACTTTGATTCCACGGGAAGACTATATTAATATAACAAACCCTCGAACTGCAGCTTTGTATCGCGATCTTCAGAACATAAATATTGTGTATATAAATGCTATTTCAATTGTATTTCGGAGTCTTGTAGAATTTAGCATTAATGCTTTATTCGAACGATGTAAGAATAAATTATTTAATAATAGACATGAGACACTGGAAAACAAATTGGAAAAAGCCATTTCTATTCTTGAGTCTAAACATGGAAAAGATGAATTGCTTTATAAGTTTCCGTCTATCTATGCTGCTGTTGGTTCGTATAAAAGTTCTATGCGTATTGATTCTATTCCAGTACTAAATATACTGGTTCATAACTACAATTATCATCCTACTTCAAAAGAACTTGTCCAAATTTATAATAATTATAAACCGTTTTTAGAAACACTATGGAATTACATAAATAATTTAGAAAAATGAGCGAGATTGACAAATCTCGCTCATTTTTTTGTTAACCGATTGACTGACATATCAGTCCATGCTATAGTTAATCTAATGAAAATATCTAATTACCCCACGAGGTGCCGAATTTGAATATTTTACTTGTAGAACCTAATTATGACAACAAATATCCCCCGATGGGATTGATGAAACTCAGCAATTACCACAAGGGGCGCGGAGATTATGTTTATTTTTATAAAGGCAAGTATGCCAACTCTCGGTTGTGGGACAGAATTTATATTACAACTTTATTTACTTTTGATTTTGACCTTACTATAGACACGATTAACTATTATAAATCACAAGTCGCCAGCCCAGATGATATATTTGTTGGTGGTATTATGGCATCAATAATGACTGAAAAACTTCGCCAAGCAACTGAATTACAAAATATCATTTCGGGTCGATTACTATCTTCCTCTATGATTGGTTTTCAAGATGATGTTAACATCGACGAACTACCTCTAGATTATGATATTCTATATGATACACCGTTTACATATCGTGCGGGGGACAACTTCTTCGGTTATACTACTAGGGGATGCATTAATAAGTGTCGATTTTGTGCAGTACCACGTCTAGAGGGTAAATTACAACTAACTAATCATATTTATAATCAGATTGAGACCATTCGCAATAAATTTGGAGATAAGCGAAATCTCCTACTGCTAGACAATAACATTCTAGGTCTCGCTGTCGATGAATTAAACACCATAGTAGAAGATCTTAACCGAGCGGGATTCACTAGAATCCCAAATTATACCAAGCCATTTCAAACCGACATTTTGATCGAGGCCTACTTCCGCCATCTGGATGATGGTAGAAACCCTGGACAAATTATTGACCAGCTGCGCGCATTACTAACCAAACTTCAAGAGAAAGTTCGTTCTAGGGACAATAAATTAGAACTAGAAAAAGCATTAGATAATATTGGAGTACTATATGTTGACGAGATAGAATGCATTATTCATAATTCTGCTCTTTTAAGGGATATAGAAAGTAAAATAACCCGTCGCCCTACTCTGCAACGATATATCGACTTTAATCAAGGAATGGACGCACGTCAACTTACAGAAGAGAAGATGATGGTGCTGTCGAGACTACCCATAAGACCTTTCAGGATAGCCTATGATTCCGTTGAATACACTCCGATTTATGAAAAAGCTCTTCGTCTTGCTCATCAATATGACGCATATGAATTTTCAAACTATCTCCTTTATAATTTTGAGGATAAACCTGAAGATCTATATCATAGAATGCAAGTTAATATTTCTCTTTCCGAAGAATTTGGAAAGCATATATATTCCTTTCCAATGTTATACGCGCCAACCGATGAAACAAATAGAAACTATATAGGAATACACTGGAATGTTCAATATTTGCGAAATGTAAGAGCAATACTAAATGTCTCCAAGGGTGTCTTCGGTGGAAATCGTGATTTTTTCGAAAAAGCCTTCGGTAGAAATCTTGATGAATATTTTAAGCTTCTAGCGATGCCAAAGGACTTAATTACGTATCGTAAACACTACGAGGACTTAGGAATTACTGCCCAGTGGGAAAAACTTTATTATGATCTAAATAAGCATGAATTACAAGAACTTCTTATTCATCTAAGCAATATTAGTTATAATTCAAGTAATCCTAGCCTTAATAAAATATTACCATTTTATAAAATCAAATACAAAAATGAATTAAAATCTGGTCAAAAGCAAAAGCACTTACCTTCACTATCACCTGGCACAGTTAAGTAGAAAAATCTAGTACTATCCTTAGATAGAAAAAAACTTATTAGCTAATATTGGGGCCTGGGATATTCATCCCAGGTTTTTCCATCCAAAAGCCTCCCTGTAAGCTTCTTGTTTGTGCCACCCCATTGTTTAAAAAAGAATGGAACTTTCTGATATAAACAAATATCACGGATAGTCCGAACCCATTCTGCTTCCATAGGACGCGCCTTTGGTCCAGATTCACCCCCAACGATAACCCATGATATACCGCTTAAATTTAATTCTGAGATTGGCCCAAGCAAAGGTTCCAGTGATAAAAATCTTATGCTAGCTGGTATTCTTTTTAAATCATTAATTCGGGAAATTACTTTATTATTCTCAATTGTTGCCCCCATCCATATGTTATGAGTCCATTTTAGACTAGAACACAAGTCTACCATCCTACCAGTTCTTTTTGTAAGTATTTGAAAGCTATGCCAATATGCCTCATTCATTGTTCTGAAAACATTTTCAATAAACTCTTTTGGGACCTGCTCGTGAAACAAGTCAGACATTGAGTTAACAAAAATTCTTCTTGGTTTCTTCCACAAAAGGGGCAATTCCAATAAATCATCATGCAATGTAACAGAAAAACTGTTTTTATATCGAATATTACCCATTGCGTGTAAGCGCATGGCCATGCGGGAAGCATAACAGTTTTGGCATCCGTCACTAATTTTATCGCAACCGGTTACTGGATTCCAAGAAGCTTCCGTCCATTCGATCTTGGATTGAGAGCCCAATGGGTTATCCCTCCTAGCTTCTAATTTATGCTTATTCTATATCAGGCGCACTTAACTCCACTGAAGTAACACTTTCATCTCCATTGTCATCTATACGAAATAGCTTACTCCCCAAAAGGTCTTTTATTTCATCGATGGGTGGCCAAGGAGTCCCCAAAGTGCTTATTCCCACTCGTGGCTCAAAGAATAATGCAGCATGGTAAAAAGTTTTATAATACCACGACCCAACAATTCTAACTTGGTAATAGTCAAAAGCTAATTTATGTAGGTATATGGGTAAACAGAATCTTAATCTCCTAAGATTTTGTGGTTGATCTGGAACAGTCGTTTCTGGATTATAATATACTTTCATCTGATCCGTCTTTATATTCTGATTTTCCAAGGCCTTTAATGACTCTCCAATAAAGTTATCATATTGTTCCCAACCGGTATCTCGAAGACTAAAGGTTAGCAACAACAAAAAAGGATGTCTGCGTCTCGATTGAAAATCTATTAGGTACTTTAATAAATCCGAATTCTCGCTACTTCCTGTCTGTTTAGGATATAGAAAACCTCCGCACAAATCTAGATTGACAACATCAAATGGTTTTTCTTTTGCAAAATTTATATTGTTTCGCTCAGGTATCGACAACTTATTTAAGTGTAATTCGGCATAGTTATTTTCTAATGCCATCAGCCCCATAACTTCTGATAAATTTCCCTCAATAATTACAGTTCTATTTCTAATGCCAACTTGCTGAGATTTGCGATACATAACTAAGGCTATTTCCGAGTCTCTTTCAATGGCAATTATTCTTGAAAGTACACTTTTCCATAATACTACATCAAGCATTTCCGCAGATGGCAATCCAAAGTACACTAGATCCCTACCTATAAACTGCTTATACTTGTTTAAATATATAAAATGCAACTTCCTTAAATAGTTTTTTTCACGGCTCTCGGGAAATGGATTCTGGCTAAACATTATCAATAACCTCTTCTATTTGATTGTTCAACTTTTCAATGATTGCATTTTTAACTTTTAAGTCTAGTTGCTCTTCAATTAAAATAGCTTCTAAAATCCCAACGAAAATCCCAAATAGGACTCGTTTGTCACTTTTAGAATTCACGTCTATTTCAGATGAATCGTTATAAGTAGCCTCGTTACAGGTGCCTTCCCGATAATGATTAGAAGCTCCACTTCCTGAAAATGATACATTTGTGTAAACCGGTTCATTGTTTGATACACTTGGACTTGGCTGCGCCTTTTCCTCAGGTTGATTTTTCGGATCGCCTTCGCAAGTTGACACTCCATTGGCTATCTTTTCAATTTCTGCTAGTATCTTTTGAATATCCGCTATTATTTTATTTCTTTTTGCCGAAAATTTTCTTTGGGCAGCTATCTGATGTCCAATGTCGTGCTTCCCCTTAGCACGAGCAACAGAGCTTTCATGCTCTTCTAATTCTTGTTTACTAATTTTTATTTCATTTAACAATTGCGAAATTTCTTGTTCCAGACATTCCGTTTGTTTCATTTGATTATATTTTGTTATATTTTCTTCATATTTATTATACTTTTTCTTAAGATTAAATTCTGCTGAAACTATTTTAGCTTGAGCTTCTCGATCTTTATACCAATTTCTTAATTTATTAATAAATTGCCTAGTGGGCTCTGACTCCTCAAATTGATTTCTTCGAAGATTCGGCCTCAAATTCTTATTTATTACATGAATTTCGCTTACAAACCAATCAAGTGATGTACTCATAACTTTAATTGCCTCGTATCCGACTAAGTGATCATCACTATATAAATTCTGAATTCCTATAGCGAATCCGTTTTGAATTATTTGGAAACCCAATAACTCTCCGGGTTTGATAGGTAATTTTCCTGATTTCTCTTCATGATAAGCATACCAACATTTTGCGACAACTATATCGTTAATTGAAATTACATCCGTTTTAAAAGCAGTAATATTACTGGGATAATATTTGAAAACTTCATCTCCATTGACCGTGATTTCGTAAAGCTCAATCTTATTTTCTTTATGCCAATCCATCAATTTATCGTTAAATGTGAATGATTCGTGAATTTTACATGGACAATTTTTGGAAACTGTTTGTTTGATTTGGGTAACGTCTGTAAAAAATTCTATCGCTCTAGTCGGTCCTTGCAAGGTAACCATAGTATAATGATCTTCAATGTTTTCCTCATATTCCTCTATCGAATAGTTAGGATTTAGCGCTTCGCCAATATTGGTATTCTCATTTATTGAATCTACTATCTTTTTGAAATATATAGTAAGTTTATACATTAAATTTGAACCATACTTAGTACTATAGAGTGTCAGACTATCAAAATATGATAATCCTGCCCAAATCCCAACGCCTTTGTGCCCTGTCAGCAAAACGTCAGCATCGCGTTTTTTTGAAACTGCAATGGCCTTCACCTTTTTAATCTCTTGCTCATCCATTCCAATTCCATTATCAATTATCGATATTTTATTCCCTTGTACTTCAATTTGAATTGCAGCCTCTGGCTCAGACTCAGTTTCCTTTTTCCACATTCTATGGGCATCGATTGCATTCTGAATATATTCCCGTAACACTTCTTCGGGTTGGTAAAGTCCTTTAGCTAATTCTTCTAATAAAGTCGATCCTACATCGTCTAAACTGAAGCTATCATTTAATTTTCTTCGAAAACTTTTTGACCCACTCATGTTTAACCAACTCCTTTAGGCCTCAAATCTCTCTGCGTAAATACTATTTAGCTTTTATATACATTATCCGTTAAAATATCATATCCTTCAATTTAAGGGATTTTTAATTTACTCGCTTAAATTTCTAAAATCTTTCGACTCATCCGTACCGCCCACCATTTATTAGTACAACTTGAATGCTTAATCTTTTTAAACGTAATGTTTGGATATTTTATGAAGCCTTCCCAATCCCAATGCCCATCGACTTTAAGCCATTTAAGCTGCACGTCTTCCGCCAGTACTTCACATGGGTTTTCCCCGAGTAATAGCGTAGAAATTTGCCAACGGTCTGGTCTTGCCACTTCCGCAAGCCACATTAGTGCCTTGCTTTGTCGTGCTATCTTTATAATCGCACACATCCGCCGCTCACCTGAAGGATACTGCGAGATTCGCGTTCCTTCAGGTACGGGCACAAATTCCACTTGTATGTTCCACTCCGATTGCCATTCCTGTATCAAATTTACAGCATCCATAAACTCTTTCAGTCCCTTTTGGTTTTCGAGACTCAGATTATTATAATCAACAAAAGAAATGCCGCGCACCTCAACCGGCCGTAAAGTTCCACCATATTGCCCATCTTGTGTCGTCACCTTATGGGACGGTCGCCAATCCTTTGTCTGACCGTTATCCTTATTCCTCTTAATGGTTCGTTCCTGATCAGAAACACGCTTAATCTTGATTTTTTTCTTGGCCAAAAATTCAACAGCAGACACAATTATTCTTGGTTGAAATGATTTTGGTCCTGCCGGTCCCCCTTGATTATCCATTTCATATTCTTGTCCAGGTTCAACTATTCTCGTTCTCGTCAGTGATGCTTTGTTTCCGTCGTCTTCAAAGCGTATTGTCTTCAACAACGGATGAGAATAATTCACCTCTTCGAAAGGAATATCAAATCCTTGAACTGATATGATTTCTTGCACCAACCAGTTGTCGCCACTGTAAAATCCACGATAGTTAACTACATATTTAGTATCGTTCGGTGGTTCACACTCCAAGGGAACTCCTGATTGTAACGCTTCCTCAAGGGTTTCCCATTGTCTAGCCCTTGCTTTATACCGTTGGGTAGCCAGTATCCCATTCCACATTTGTCTGGCTGTCTGATTGTGCCGCAGCCATGCAATATGAAATGCTGTCGAATTATTAGCAATGGTTGTGGGAATCCGCAAGTTCAGAACCATCTCTAAAACGCTACCCGCCACTTCTTCTTTCGACACCATGTCTTCAAGAGCAGTCGGGAAGAGGAGGTGATTTGTCATATACACCGAGGATGCCAAAAACGCACGAATAAGCTCCAGACAGGGAATATAATAGGTCTTATGCCCATCTCCAATTACCCAAACCATTTCTTTTGAAAGTTGATTATCCCCATAGAAAGAACGCAATTCTCGGGGCATGGCATGTGCCGGCATGAGTTTCCCCCTATATTCAGGTAATAGTATAAGGGTACTTTCCAGTCCACTCTTAGATGTTTCATCCAACCGCCCTTTATCATAATAAGTTCTGCCAATCCGCAAATAGGGCAATGTACCCCAAGGAACTTCTACACGGACTATACGCGGTGAAAACTCAGGTTGTCGTTTGAACACAGCATCCATAACCCACCCGGAAGCACTTTTCCTTGGAGATGTCATCCAGTAAAGAACTGGGGTTTCGTTACTGCCAAAAGGCCAATTCTTGAATTGCATGATTGAACAATCCCTCCAGCTATCGCATCATCCAGAACATTTCTCAGCGCCTCTTCTACGTCAGGCTCAAGTTCCGGTCGCAGGCCTGCCATACGACGAATCCGCCATTCATTGACTTGTATTCCTTTATCCTTCATATTCTGCACTACCCAGAATATCCGTCGAATTTGGAATCTTTCAACTGACTCTTCTACGCGTTTTAAAAAAAATATAGTTAATGGCAGCTTATCCGGATGTTTTTCTATCCACGCACGTGCGCCCAAATCTTTTGATACTCGCAAAACGGTTATTCGCTTTGGTTTCCCGACCCGACAACGTTCCTGCGCCATCCATGCTTGGGCCTGTTTAAATAATTCGCTGTCCCGCCCGGACCAGTCAATCCGCTGCACGGTTGACTTTTGTTTACTCCGTTCAATCGGTCTTTCCCTTAGCCATGTAAGATCATTTCGATACAACCATGCATATAATGCTGGCATTTGATTACGAAGTCCGGTCCGGCCGACTTCTGGATATGCGCCTTCAAGAGCCATCCATTGATGCCGTTTTTCTTTCAGTTGCGGCGTTTCTATTAAATTAGGTTTAGTTGAGCGGCAAAAAGATTCGGGGTTTTGGGGAGATGAACTCTTTCTGCTTCCAACATAACTGAATTCTTCTAAAGATCCCCACAATAAACGAATAACAAGAAGGTGGAGGAGGGGATGCACTGCTTTGCGGTATTTCCGCACCATATCCCGCAGCCAATTATGATCATCTTTATCATCGATAGGAATACCAAGAAACTGTAATAGCCGCTGCGGATACATCTGGTGGAAGATATCTTGCAAGGCTTCTTGGTCTACATGTTTACCGTTTCGGCTAACCAGTCCACGTCGGTCCAACTCCTTGAGATATCGATCCCTATAATACTGCAGATGCTTTGGCTGCTGCGGATACTTCAAAAGCCATGCGCCATCTGCAGCTAACTTTTTCAGCGAATCGACAATGTCCGATGCTATGTCATTGCCATTAAGGTTACCTAAGGCTTCATATTGATCCAGATGAATGAAACCATCTGTTTTTGATCCAAAAGCAGAAGCGGTAGTATCTACTAACATGATTTCGTGAAACCAACATATCGGTAAAAGCGGTATTTGGTGACTACGGTGCCAATAAGCTTCACCAAAATTGTGCCGGTCAGCCCAGATGCATTCCGGGCAGAAGCGCAAAAAAGGTGCTAAGGGAATACGGCTAGACATAAGGCCTGTTGTATAATGAATGCTCCGACCACCATTCGAATACATGCATTGAATCACCTTTTCTGCCCGATTTTGCGGAAGAAATGGTGAGTAAAAAGGATAAAGGGTATGATCGTATACCAACTCTTTCGCTGAATATTTCATAGCCTGAGGAAGTCGCTCAACCAATAACGAAATATGTCCGGGCAGATCCGCACTCACCATGACATTCCGTGATCCGAACAACTCCAAAAGGGTAGTCCGATGGCACCGATTACCCACTCTGGAATGATACCGGGCCAAAATGCTGTAAAACAATTCATCCGGATAGGGGTGCGGAAAGTGACTAATCAAATGTTGCATCCTTACAAGCTAAAGTCTTTGAGCGGATCTTTGATAAATCCGTTGGCTTTAAGATTTTCATATCCCAGCGGGCCACTTATCGTTTCAGGTTCCACTGTAGTATTTTTCTTTTTTGTCTTCTTTGATAATTTCATCTCTTCGGGATTTAAGGCCAGTACTGTGGCTCGACGTAATGCCTCCGCTAAATTCGCACGACTATCCATTTCTTTGAAAGCGTTCTTCACTGCCTGCTGCGCTGTCCCTTGGTCAATCCCCATTGAGAATAAATGTTCCAGTACCTTCTTTAAAATATCTTCCTCCTGCACTGGAGCGGTAGACTCTAATTGTTGCAACTGTTCCAAACTAATACTTCTATGTTTGGCCATATACTTTTGCACCATTTGTTTAGTATCAAGGGGACGAATATCCTCGTATTTCCTGATTCGCTCAAGATCCCCGGACCTAAGTGCATCCAGCATGGGCTGCACCAACTGAAGATCTTCCCTGGATACACGGCTGATTACCTCCGGCGTGATCTTTTCGGTTTCATCGTAGATAACCCTTAATTGAGCAAGTAGAAATAACTTTACGGCAATATCAATAATCCCCTGACTTTCTTCGTACATTATCGCGCTAATTTCATCGGTGAACGGGACAGGCTTCTTTGTCCATTGGTATTGCCACATCTTGTCCAATAACAAATCCCACAGTTCGTCGCGGGGCAAAGGTTCCCAAACAACGTCTCCCTGTCCAGATCCGCGCCGGGCCTGACGGAATTGTTGCTGCAAGACACCGAGTGCTTTCATCGTTCCGATCAACACCACCGGGACTCCAATGGTATTAACCAAGGTAACGAAAAAGTTCAACATCTTTTCCGAACCGCCACCTTTGGCCATATCAAGGTGCTGAATCTCATCAATCACCAAAACCCCAATGCAATGAAGTGCTGCAATCTGGGCCATGTGGGCGAGCATCATATCTATTGACGTACGCGGAGAAACAAACTTTTCATAGTAATTCGTCCCCAATACCCTATCCATCGCTTGAAAGAAATAGATGCAAAGGCCGCGCAGTGAACCATCATAAGGACAATCAATTTTAAGCCATACAACCTGGAGAAGATTTACGGGTTTCGGGTGTATGATAACCTGGGGATACATATTTAGAATCCGGTTCATGGCACGAGTCTTCCCAATACCAGAAAAACCAATAATAGTTATGGCATGTGCATCCGTCCCCATATCCTCAGATAATTCGTACTGCCCAATACTGCGCATAGTTTTCCTTACCGTTCCTAAATATTGGGGAAAATCCGGCGTCATGGGATTACGCGAGAGATAGCCCTGACGGATCATACGGGATATCTTACTTTCCAGCTCAATATGCTGCTCCAGTGGCTGGTAGTAATGATATAACCGCAGCGGGAAATAGAGTCGGATATGGCTTTCCATTTCCCGCTCCCAAGGGTCAAATGGAAGATATCGGGCCATTTTCTCGGCGACTTCCAGATACGAAAAAACCGGTGGCAAGGCTTCAATTAGTGGATTTCCCTGGTGCTCTACGATAAGAGAAGTTAAATAGGCCGCATTCACGGTACTGCCCTGAAAGATTTTGGGCGGTGAAAACGCCATTTTGTTACTCATCTGGTCTTCTCCTCTTGTACCTGTTTAAGAATCGCCAGCATTTTGGGGTTCTTTGTAGCAGCACTTGCCGTTTGAATCGGACGCAACGGAACGGGTTCCGAGGATTCTACCGCTTCCTCGTTTACCAGAACGAACGCCTCCTTTTCTCGGTTTTTCTCTTTCTCTAGCTTCCTATTATCTCGGATTCCCTGTACCTGTTGTCGATTAGATTCTGTCGTTTCAGCTTTCTTTGCTATAGCATTATTAATGACCTGTTGAGATTGTTTTAGTCGTTTAAGTCGACTCTGCAAGCTTTGGTCGTTTCGTCCTTTACGTCGGCTTTTTTCCAGTTCGTCAAGAAAAAGAATATCTTCATAGGAGCGATCAAAATATTTGTCCAACCGTTCAAGCATACGGCAGACGGTATATCCTCTGCCGTTTTCATCCCGTATGTATATATAAGTCATATTGCGATAATCAAAGGAAATATCAATTGCCCAGTTTCCTTTGATTCGAGCCCGATCAAACCATTCTTCCACTAAGGCTTTTTCGCAGGAATAATACATTTTCTTAAATTGGATCCCTTTAGGAGTAACTGATGCTTTACTGGTAGGTAGTAGGTGGAGTTTTACGATATCTTCCGGAAGCACATGTAAGCTACCTGATCTTTTTCTCACGCCCCAATTCCATAGCTCTACAGGCGTTGGGGTAACGCCATCCGTGACCATTTGCGCATCGCACTCGTAGGAAGAAAGGACATCATCGTTGTGCGTTAGAATAATACCGATGACAAACTGAGTGAAATCTTTAAGGGTCATAGTGGCATCTAGCCGGTAATCATGCTCTCCACGCTTACGGTAGTCCGGCAAAATAAAGCCTGGCGCTTCTGGACGAACGCGGTCATGAATGGTACGGAAAAAACGTTCCACAGCGCCTTTCCAGTCTGGTCTGTAGGGCGCAGCATTCTCGACATTAACCTTTAGGCCGTGAATCAACGTGTCCACATTACATCCTTCTAGTTCCCCCCGGTCCGCCAAAAGGTTTTCCGGCAAATGCCGAGACGGCCATTGTTCTGGAGTTATAGCTATATCATATTCCTTACAAAAGGCGACCTTATCCGTTACGGTGTTGGCCAAAGCCATCATGGCGCCTGTCCACGATGGTCCTTCCAGCCCGATGTAAAGCCCCGTAACCATCCGACTGAATACATCCTCTACGATATACATTATTGGCCGTCCGATGATGCTTTTGCGATCCGCTTCAGCCAGCAGGTAAACATCGGCTACTGTGGCATCAATCTGAAACCGTTGCCCAGGTCCAAATGTTTCCTGCTGGGATGTTCCCGTAATGGCTCGGAAATTCTGGGCGTAATTTGTTTCCCCTTCGCGGGCTTTAGTCACTCCGGTAATCTTGAATTCCTTCCTAAAATACTTCGTAAATTGATCCAAAGTGGGAGCCTTGTAAATCTTGTTGTGATCAAGTTCGGCATCTTCCTTCGTAAAATAATTGAGCATCATCATGTCATATGCGTCTTTGGGTTTTACTTTCTTGCCTTTACGGAGAAGAAACCGCACAATGCATATATCCATGATTTTTCTGCTTTCTTCATCAATCTCACCGCCGATAAACGTAGAATACTTCCGTGGTCGTCCTAATTTTTTATCTCCTTTGGTTTTGCGCTTGCCGCGTCCTCCAGATTTATCATAATCAGGGAGAAACGTATTGGGAGTCATTCCTCGCTGCCAATAGCGCTTGAGCAATCGATATACTACAATTTTTGCAACTTCGCAACGCGCCATGGTTTCCCTTACCATTTTCCCTCGCAAAACAGAATCATAAATGAATGGTTCATTGTCAGGAGTAATCATTGGACCAATTATTTTCCATCCCCGCTCACGAATGCTTTTTTCTTTTTCGGATAAAGAAGATTCATCAATATAACGTCCCCATGGATCTTCTAGAGTTTTCCTAATTTCTTCACTTTGCAGTCCTTCTATTATCTCCGACAATCTCTTAGTAACCGGAAGAGCTTGAGCCAAACTAGTATTCATAGTAATAGCAACATCGTTTTCTTTATCCAGCCAAAGAATACGCTCCGTAATGTTTTGTCCTTGATTGCTATGTTGGATCAGTTCGTTTACTGAGAGCATCATTCTTAGCCTCCTCTGACGAAAATGTCAGTTACTTCGAATTGGGAAAGCGAATCTGTGATCACAATTTTACGTGTTATATCTGTTTTAATAATCTTCCGCGCCAAGAGATGCCTGATAATTTTCAACGCCGTTCCCGCATTCATAGATAAGGTCTCATCCATGCGCCTCAAAAATAACGAAAGACGCTCAGAACACGCTGGCGAATTTGTCGCCGTTTTAAAAGCCTTATAAACACTTCTAATATGACTTGCTTGAATATCATCAAGTTTTTCTGCCCAATAGGCATTATGAAGCCACTCAATGTTTTTCACAACGGTTAGAGGAATATCTTCATCTGTAATAACGCCCCAATCAATTCCTTGCCGTGCCCAATAAATACGCTCAATTAATAATTTCTGTTGAACGCGCTTCTCCATTAATTTTTTCTTGGGTTTGATAGTGCGGGCAATTATCACTGGCCTGCCGTCACGTAATACGGTAATAAGAAAGTCAGTCGTCATGACGATAAGTTCTTTCGTTCTAGGGTCACGAGGGTGCGATACTCCGATTTCAGTGGCAATCTGCATAGTCACATCAATGCTTAGCGGAAATTGTTCCCGAATATCAAGGACATCGTCGGCCCAATCAAGACAATAGAGATAGTTTTTCTCATTCTTCGACATACAGTGGTGAATACGATTTGTCTTCCACCCAAAAATACGGGAAGCACATCCTATAGACGGAACATCTTGAATAGTAAGCCAAGGCTTATACTCAGCACCGATCCCTTGTCCACGGCCTTCCTTTAGCCACTTCACGATTTTCCTCTCTGTCATACCTCGTTGCCGCTTTGCCATAGAACAACCCCCCTGATATTAGTTGTATTATCCTACCCAAAATAATTTGTACAAATAAAGGGGGGTTATCCTGACTGTCTAACAGTCACATAATAAATGGCATACATGGAAAACAATATAATGACCCCCGCCTACTTGAAGCTATCAATAGAGCCTGTAAGGAGGTATAGCCTATGTCTGATAAGAGGCCGACAAAACCCAAAGAGCGTGCCTTCCGGAAGGATAAGCTCGATCGAGCACAAAAAGATAACCCCGACCTACCGAAAGATTTCATCTGTGATATATTATCTTCCGCAAGCTCCCCGTCCGAACCATTTGAATTTCGCAGAAAAGGAAGGAATGCTGCGGTGCAAATAACCTATGATAAAATAGCCGATGCTCTTTATATCTCACTGGTGAAGGCCGAACCTGCCAAGCAGCAACATGTTAACGACGATTTTATTTTAGACATTGATAGTACCGGGCGGGTAATCGGGATCGAAATCCTGGATGCCAAGAAAACCTATGGTGAAGGAATCGAACCTCGTGCCGGTTGGGCAGAAGCCTTCGAGAAAATGCACGAAAATGGTGATGATGTCGTGCATTGGGATGATAAGACTGCTGATCCGAGGGATGATGATGCCTGAAAAAAGAGTACTTCTTCCTCACGTTAACGTTTCCTAAAGGCAACATTTCCATTTCATTGAACAACGAGGAGTGTAATCACTCCTCGTTGTTCTCTCTAAACCGCACATGCAAATACGGTTTATATTTTTAAATACCGTTATTATTTTAATTCTACAACACAAATCTTTCCTCTAATTTCAGATTGGAATAAATTCCATTTTAGAGGTATTCAATTATTGTTTCGTGTTAGTAACAACCTTTTTTATTGAGTAACGCACTTTATTTTGCAGGAACAGACTTTATTTCCTTCCTACAATTAAAAGCGACTGGCCGATTACTCTACAGTTACGCTTTTTGCTAAATTGCGGGGCTTGTCGACGTCGGCGCCACGGGTGACTGCTGCGTAATAGGCCAGCAGTTGCAACGGAATGACTGCCAAGATGGGGGCCAGGTATTTCTCGGTGGCGGGAATGAAGATGGTGTGATCGACGTATTTTTTGATTTGCTCGTCGCCCTGCATCGCCAGACCGATAACCACCGCGTCCCGGGCCTTGACCTCTTTAATATTGCTCAGCATTTTTTCGTATACGTCTCGCTGGGTGGCCAGGGCGATAACCGGCACGCCCTCAATGATAAGGGCGAGGGTGCCGTGTTTCAGTTCGCCGGCGGCATAGGCTTCGGCGTGGATATAGGAAATCTCTTTCAGTTTGAGCGAACCTTCTAGTGCGACGGCATAGTCGAGCGACCGGCCGATGAAGAAGACGTCTTCGTTGAAACCGTACTGCTGGGCGAAGGTCTTGATGGGTTCAACGTCTTCCAGCAGTTCGTGGGCCTGATCCGGTAGACGCCGGAGACCGCCGATCAGTTCGCGTATCCGCTCGCAGGGCAGGGTGCCGCGGAGCGAGGCCAGGTAGATGGCCAGCATCAGCATGCCGATCAGCTGGGTGGTGTAGGCCTTGGTAGAGGCAACGGCGATTTCCGGGCCGGCCCAGGTATAGACAACCTGGTCGGCTTCGCGAGAGATGGAAGAACCGACAACATTGGTGAGGGCCAGGGTCCGGGCTCCCAGCTTTTTGGCTTCTTTCAGCGCTGCCAGGGTGTCGAGGGTCTCGCCGGACTGACTGATGACAATGGCGAGGGTTTTTTCGTCCACCAGCGGGGAACGGTAGCGAAACTCGGAAGCAACGTCCACCTCGACCGGAATGCGAGCCAGCTGCTCGATATAGTATTTGCCGACAATACCGGCATGATAGGCGGTACCGCAGGCGACGATGACGATTTTCCGGATGCCGGCGACATCGTCTTTTGTCCATTTCAGTTCGTCGAAGAGAATACCACTGTCATCCTTGGCCAGACGGCCGGTGGTGGTCTCACGGATGGCCTTGGGCTGTTCGTAGATCTCCTTGATCATGAAGTGTTCGTAGCCGCCCTTTTCCGCCGCCTCGGCATCCCAGTGGACTTCAAACACTTTTTTGCTGACAGGTACGCCCTGGCGGTTCATCACCCAGACTGAGTCCTTGGTGACGATAGCCATCTCGCCGTCGCTCAGAATATAGGTTTTCCGGGTCCGGTTGATGATGGCCGGAATATCGGAGGCGATGAAGTTTTCGCCTTCCCCCAGGCCAATGACCAGCGGATTGTCCTGTTTGGTGCAGATAATTTTATCTGGTTCGTGTTCAGTGAAGAAAACCAACGCATAGGAGCCTTCGATTTCGGAAAGCACTTTTTTGACGGCTTCTTCGAAATTGCCCTGATAGTGCTCTTCTAATAAGTGAGCCACCACTTCGGTATCGGTCTCCGAGGTAAATACATGCCCTTTGGCAGTCAACTTCTCCTTCAGGTGCAGGTAGTTTTCGATGATGCCGTTGTGAACAACTACGAATTTGCCGGTGCAGTCGGTATGGGGGTGGGAGTTAGCGTCTGAAGGGCGGCCGTGAGTGGCCCAGCGGGTATGACCGATACCAACATGACCTTGTGGTTCATCCTGCTCCACCAATTTTTCCAGTATGCTCAACCGGCCGACACTTTTCTCCACTCTGGTACGGGTACCGTCAAATACGGCGATGCCAGCAGAGTCATAGCCCCGGTATTCCAGTTTTTTCAGTCCCTCGATCAAGAATGGGGTAGCCTGTTTAGGGCCAACATATCCAACTATACCACACATAGTGTAAATTCCTCCCATATATTACAAAAAATCGTCATTTCATCATGATAGTTCCTCTGCTACAGCCGTTTTGTCCCGCCGGTCACCCGGCGGATTTGTCGGACTGCTGACGACCGCAGTTAGCCGAGAGGCATCCGCTGACTTTTTCGATAAACCTCTCCCTCGTCAGCTTGCCTAAATTGTCAGGCAAGCGCCAGCGCTATTCATAGTTTTTTCAAATCTGCTCTTCGTATCCCTTCACCTCCCTTTCCGGTATAAAAAGCCTTTTTCACCTCCCAATCCCGGTTTTATACATATGCAAAGGAGCACCCCAGTGCTCCCTTGCAAGTATATCCTTATTGTAATATACCAACCCTATTTGGTCAACCTTCCAGTTCCTGGCGGATGGTTACAGCGATCTGCTCGACCAGCCGCTCGAGCTGGGGCAGGGAGGGTCCTTCGGCCATGACCCGGATGAGGGGCTCGGTGCCTGAGGGGCGAACCAATACCCGGCCTTCTTCTCCCAATTCAGCTTCCGCTGCCAGGATGGCTGCAGCAATGTTGGCGTTCTCGTCCCAGCCAGCCTTGCTTTTTATCCTTACATTGAACAACACTTGCGGGAACCGGGTCATCAGTGCCGCCAGTTCTGACAGTTTTTTGCCGCTCTTTTTGAGCGCCGCGACAAACTGCAGGGCGGTCACGACACCGTCGCCGGTAGTACTGTGCTCGCTGAAAATGATATGGCCCGATTGTTCGCCGCCCAAGCCGTAGCCATGGGTCAGCATGGTCTCAAGGACAGCGCGGTCGCCGACTGGTGTGACCACAATCTTCCCCCCGGCCCGTTTGATGGCCTGGTGGAGTCCGATATTACTCATGACTGTAGCCACCAGGGTATTGTCTGGCAGCCGGCCTTCTTTCATCAGATCGAGGGCGCAGATCACCATGATCTGATCGCCATCAACAATCTGGCCCTGTTCATCAACCGCCAGGCAGCGATCGGCGTCCCCATCGTGGCCGATACCAATATCTGCCTGGTGGTCGCGCACCGCCTGCTGCAATCCCTCCAGATGGGTAGAGCCGCAGCAATTATTTATATTCAAGCCGGAAGGCTGATCGTTCAACACAATCACTTCGGCGCCCAGACGCCGGAAAATGGCGGGCGAGGCCTCATAGGCCGCCCCATTGGCGCAGTCCAGCACGATCTTCAGGCCGTGAAAATCGGTGTTCACGGTGGCAATGGCATAGTCGATATAGGCGTCAATCAAGTCGTGCCGCTGCCGGATTGTCCCGACATGATCTTCGATCGGTCGCGGCAGCTGATCGCCTTCCGCTAAAACAAGTTTCTCCAGTTCTTCTTCTCTGGCATCCGGCAGCTTGTAGCCGGTACCGGCAAAAAATTTGATGCCGTTGTCGGGGAAAGGATTGTGTGACGCTGATATGACCACCCCGGCCTGAGCCGAAAGTTTGCGGGCCAGGTAAGCGACTGCCGGCGTTGGAATGACCCCGACATTGATGGCGTCACCGCCGGCGGAGCAGATGCCGGCCGATAAAGCCGCCTCCAGCATCTGGCCGGAAATGCGGGTGTCGCGACCAATGATAAATACCGGCCGGCGATATTCCCGCCCAAAAAGATAGGTTGCTGCCCGGCCCAGGCGAAAAGCCAGTTCGGGGGTAAGTTCGCTGTTAGCGACGCCGCGGACGCCGTCGGTACCAAATAATTTTCCCATGTGATGACTCCCTTCAAAACGGTCGATATTCTTTTATCACTGCCACCGCCGCGTTCATTCCGTCCAGCGCTGCGCTCATGATGCCACCGGCATAGCCGGCCCCCTCACCCACCGGGTATAAACCGGCGATGTTGAGCGACATCTGATTTTCACCGCGCAATAGTCTGACCGGGGCCGAGGTTCGGGTTTCCACTCCGGTCATGACAGCCCCAGGATGGTCAAACCCCCGGATCCGCCGGCCAAAATCCGGCAGGGCTCTGGCCAGGGTGGCTGCCACGAAATCGGGCAGGCAGTTCCTTAGATCGGCGGCCTGTGTTGCCGGACGGTAGCTCGGTTTGCTCAAGAATTGCTGCCCGGAAGCCTTTCCGGCAAGAAAATCGCCTACCGTCTGGACCGGAGCGGCATAACCGCCGCCACCGCACTGAAAGGCGAGTTCTTCATAACGCCGCTGAAACTCGATGCCGCCCAGCACCCCAGGAAAATCGGCAGTGGTAACGTTGACTGCCAGAGCACTGTTGGCCAGTCCCGAAGCCCGGCTGAAATGGCTCATGCCGTTGGTGACAACCCCGCCGGCCTCAGAGGCGGCAGCCACCACCAGGCCGCCGGGACACATACAAAAAGAATAGGCGGTGCGCCCGCTGGTTTTCTCATGATAGACCAAAGAGTAGTCGGCAGCACCAAGACTGGCATGTCCGGCCATATCGCCGTACTGGGCGCGGTCAACCATTTCCTGGGGGTGTTCGATACGAACCCCGATGGCGAAGGGTTTTGCCTCCATCGCCAGCCCGTGCCGATGAAGCATCTGGTATGTATCCCGGGCGCTGTGACCGATGCCGAACAAGGCGACAGCACAAGGAATACGGCGATTTTCGTTGACCACTAATGCTGTCAGTCGATCATCAACCACTTCGATATCGGTGACTTTGGCCTCGAATTCGACTTGGCCGCCGGCAGCGACAATCTGCTGGCGAAGATTTTTCACTACCCGCCGCAGCATGTCGGTGCCGATATGCGGCTTGTGTAAATATTTAATTTCCGGCGGTGCGCCGGCGGCGATGAGCCTGTCCAGCACTTCTCCCAACCGCGGGTCGTTCACCCTGGTGGTGAGCTTGCCGTCGGAAAAGGTACCGGCCCCGCCTTCGCCGAACTGCACGTTGGACTCTGGATCAAATTGCCCGCTCTGCCAGAACTGGGCCACCTCCCGGCTGCGCCGGTCGACGTCCCGGCCCCGCTCCAGCACGAGCGGCCGATAGCCGTGTTCGGCCAACAGCAGGGCTGCCAATAGTCCTGCCGGTCCGGCGCCAACAATGACCGGCGGGTGTTCAAGGCTTTCGCTGCCCAACACAAGCGGGTCGGGCCTGGTCTCCGGCCTGATGCTCACGTCCTTGTCGCCATTCAGCCTGGCCAGGACCTGTCCCTCAGCCGTATGCACCGCTACATCCAGGGAATAGACAAAAGCGATATTACTCTTGCGCCGGGCGTCAACAGCCCGACGGGCAATGGCGACAGTCGCGATGCCCCCTGGCGGCAGCCTGAGCCGGCGGGCGGCAAGCTCGGTCAGCGGCGTATTCTCTTCCACCGGGACACGAAAATTAATAATGCGCAGCAATGATTTTCCCCTCTACCGGCCCGCAACTACGCTGATCTGTACTGTGACCGTGCTTTGCGAAGCCAGCATGCCTTCTTTTAGTTGGAGCTTGACTTCTTTAATGGTGTCACGGGTAAGACCGGCAAGGTTAATGGGCTCGGTGTAAACAACGTCGATTTTTTCCAGTGTCTGCGGGTCGCCGCTGATTTCCACTTTCGTCGGTTTGGTGGTGATGCCTCTGAGGACCGTGCCCGGAGCAAGCTCACCATACATGATCGGCTTGACGTCCACGGCTTTTTGATTGAGGCCGCGCACCAGCGTGGCCGAAATATTGACTTTATCGGGATAAAGGGTCAGTCCCTCGACTTCCTTGCCGTCCCGGCTGATGACCACCGGTAGGACGCCAACAATAAAGTCGGCGTTTCTTCCAGCGAGTTCCAGCGGCAGCAGCACTTTATCCGCTAATTCGACGCCGCTCCGCGGCCCTTCGATGGTCACCTGCTCCGGATTGGCCACAACCTTGGCCACCGCGGTGCCTGTCGCCGCCGTCCCGGTGAGTCTGATCTCCACCGGCAGTTTCCGGCTGACTACAGTGTCCAGCCTGACCTGCACCTTATCAGGGCTGACTTCGATGAGTTCCAGGCTCAGGGGCACCTGAGCCGATATTTTGGCGGTATGCCGGCCCTCGCCCAGGCCTTTCATATCGAGATAGGCTTTGATGTCCTGGGCCTGCAGTCCGGCGATGATACTCCGCGAGCCGCGCACCTTGATCCGCACCGCATCAGGAGAATCGACAGCCACCAGCGGGCTGACGACGTTGCGGGTCTCCAGTGGCACGGTGAGCGACGCCTCCACCGGCGGATTTTGTTCGTTGGTGACATATAGCCACAGCACCAACGCCAGGATGAGGGCCAAAATTTTAGCGGTAATATTTTTCCCGCGTCTTCTGTCCATTATGACGACGGCCTCCAATTGAAAATATCGCTGAGTGAAGTGGCTTTGGTGGCAAATACCGGCATGAGATAAGCGGCCAGCCGCTCCGGCTCGACATAGCGCACCAGCTGGCCGCCCTCAGCGACCGATATGATGCCGGTCTCTTCGCTGACCACCACTATCAGCGAGTCGACTTGCTCGCTGAGACCAAGGGCCGCCCTGTGCCGAGTGCCCAGTTCTTTGCCCAGGCTGCGGTCGTCAGACAGGGGAAGAATGCACCCTGCCGCCATAGCACGGTTGCCGCGGATAATCACTGCCCCGTCGTGGAGGGGCGAATTCGGAATAAAGACATTGGTCAGAAACTCGCTGGACACCAGCCCATCGAGTTTGATGCCTGTTTCGATATAGTCATTGAGCCCAGTCTCGCGCTCGAAAACCAGCAGTGCGCCGATCTTATTCTTGGCCAGCACTGTCACTGCCCTGACAAGCTCTTCCGTCAAAACTTTCGTCTCTTCTTCATTCAAAAAAGCGCTCTTAGAAAACAATTTACCCCGGCCGAGTTGTTCCAGCGCCCTACGCAGTTCAGGCTGGAATACGATCGGCAACGCGACCAGGACCACAGTCATGGTTTTCTGCAGCAGCCAATTGATGACATTGAGGCCGAACCACTTACTGACAAGGGTGGCGACCAGCAGCACAATAAGACCCTTGAGCAGTGCTACCGCCCGGGTGTCCCGAATCATAAAATATAGCTTGTAAAGTACAAGAGCCACCAGAACGATATCGACGATGTCAAGCAGAGTGATCGTCGATATAATCCCTCGGATTTGCAGCAGCATAGCCGCACCTCGCAGTCATATTCGCTACAACTATTCTACCCAAAAACAGGAAAAACCTTTTGCCAAAGACCATCTCTGAAGAAAAACTCCTAAAAATGCCTCCCGGAGTTACCTGCGGGAGGCATTCATCACTGCGTTATATTTTGGCCACCTTTTCCACCCAGCCGAATTTGTCTGGTACTGTCCCATACTGAAGACCGGTTACATGGTCGAACAGTTTTTGGGAGAATGGCCCGGTTTTGTTGTTGTTAACAACGATTTTCTGCCCTTTCCAGGAGAGCTCACCAACCGGAGAAATAACGGCCGCCGTACCTGAACCGAAGACTTCTTCCAGTTCGCCTTTTTCATGGGCGGCAAAAATCTCGTCCACAGTAATGACTCTTTCGATGACTTTGACGCCCCAGTCCTTGGCAAGTTCGATGACCGTCCGACGGGTGATACCGCCGAGAATGCTGCCGGTAAGGGCAGGGGTAATAATTTCGCCGTTAATCTTGAAGAAGATGTTCGAGGTACCCACTTCTTCAACATATTTACGTTCCACGGCATCCAGCCAGAGGACCTGATCATAGCCTTCTTTTTTGGCCTCCACCTGAGCCTTGAGGCTGGCTGCATAGTTGGCAGGCGTTTTCGCTTCGCCCAGACCGCCATGGACAGCCCGGACGTATTTGTCTTCCACCTTGATTTTTGTCGGGCTGAAACCAGAGGAATAGTAAGCTCCGACCGGCGAAAGAATGATGAACAGTTTATAGGTGTCAGAAACTTTGACCCCGACATAGGGATCGACAGCCATGACAAACGGCCGGATATACAGCGAAGTGCCGACTTTGCCGGGAATCCATCGCTTATCAAGGTCGATCAGGGCGCACAGGCAGTCATGCAGCACTTTTGTATCCATCTGAGGAATGGACAGGATGTCGGCCGAGCGGTTGAACCGGTTGAGGTAGTCCATGGTCCGGAAGATGACCACCTCGTTGGCCGTGTTGCGAAAAGCCTTCATTCCTTCGAAGATCGCCTGACCGTAGTGAAGCGCCATTGCCGATGGCTGTATAGGAACTTCGCCATACGGGATAATTTGGGGATTGAACCAGCCTTTGCCGGTTTCATAATCCATAACAAACATGTGATCGGTAAAATACTTGCCAAATCCCAGTTTGTCGGTGTCAGGAATTACACCGGGTTTAGCAACTTTAGTAACCGTCATATCAACCATTTTGAAAGCCCCCTCTTCATGGTCACCAACCAATAATATCCATCCGATCCAGAAGATCTTACGGAAAATTATATATTGTTTTGCTGGTAGGTGTCAAGCAGGGAAAGCTGCTTTTGCAGGGCTTTCCGGCCTCTGGCAATGGCCTCGGCGACCTGTTCGGGCGAGGTGCCGCCATAGGAATTCCGTGCATTGACACAGGTTTCCACCTGGATGGCTTCCAGGATGTCGTCCTCGAATAATGGCGAGAAATGTTTGAATTCTGCCAAAGAAAAATCGGTGAGTTTTTTCCCTTCTTCGATGGCATGGCGGACACTTTTGCCCACTACTTCATGGGCCTGCCGGAAGGGCAGCCCTTTTTTGACCAGGTAATCAGCCATGTCGGTGGCGTTGGAGAAGTCCTCGCGGGCCGCTTCCAGCATCCGCGGGGCATTAATCTTCATGCCTCTCAGCATGGAGGCATAAACCGACAGGCTGAACTTCACGGTATCGATGGTATCAAAAAGGCCTTCTTTATGTTCGTGCAGGTCTTTGTTGTAGGCCAGCGGCAATCCCTTGGCAACTGTCAGCAGGGCCATCAGGTGGCCGAAGATCCGGCCGCTCTTGCCCCGCACCAGTTCGGCCACATCAGGGTTTTTCTTCTGCGGCATGATGCTGGAGCCGGTGCAGTGGGCGTCGTCCAGCTCAATGAAGGAAAACTCGGCACTGGACCAGAGGATGATTTCCTCGCTCAGCCTGCTGAGATGGACCATCAGAATGGAGGCGAAGGACAGAAACTCCAATATGTAATCCCGGTCGCTGACAGCGTCGATACTGTTGTCATAGACGGCGCCGAATTTCAGCTGCTCGGCTACAAAATGACGGTCGATGGGGAAGGTGGTGCCTGCCAGGGCTCCGGCTCCCAGCGGCATGAGGTCGGCGCGGTCCCACACCCCCTGCAGGCGGCTGAAGTCGCGAAGCAGCATAAACAGATAGGCCAGCATGTGCTGGGCGAAGAGAATGGGCTGGGCCCGCTGGAGATGGGTGTAGCCCGGCATGATGACATCATGATGTTTTTCGGCGGTCTCAAGCACCGCCGCCGCCAGGTCGGACAGCAGCTTGCCGACAGTGATGATTTCCTGTTTCATATAGAGGTGGGTATCGAGCGCCACCTGGTCGTTGCGGCTGCGGGCGGTATGGAGCTTGCCTCCGACCGGGCCGACACGTTCAGTCAAGCGTTTTTCGATGTTCATATGAATATCTTCGAGCCCAATTTCGAACGAGAATTTACCGGCCTCGATATCAGCCAAAATGCCTTCCAGCCCCTGGATAATGGTGTCAGCCTCCGCCTGGCTGATGATGCCGCATTTGGCCAGCATCCTGGCATGAGCGGTACTGCCGGCGATGTCCTGCCGGTAAAGTCGGCTGTCAAAAGAAATGGAGGAGGTAAATTCCTCCACCGCAATATCGGTGCTTTTCGCGAATCTACCGCCCCACAACTTGCTCATTACTTTTTCGCCTCTTTCTGCATCAGCGCCCGGATTTTCAGGGGTAGCCCGAAGAGGTTGATGAACCCTTCGGCGTCTTTTTGATTGTATACTTCGTCGCGACCGAAGGTCACAAAGCCTTCATGGTAGAGCGAGAAGGGCGATTTGGCTCCGGCGCTCATAATGTTGCCTTTATACAGTTTGAGGCGCACCAGACCGCTGACCGTTTGCTGGGTAGAATCGACAAAGGCGTCCATCGCCTCTTTGAGGGGGGAGTACCACATGCCGTCATACACCAGTTCGCCGTAGCGCACTGCCACCTGCTCCTTGTAGTGGAGGGTAGCCCTGTCAAGGGTGAGATATTCCAGTTCCCGGTGGGCGTAGTATAAAATGGCCCCGCCCGGAGTTTCATACACACCACGGGATTTCATGCCAACAAGACGGTTCTCGACGATGTCGGTCACGCCGATACCGTGGGTCGCCCCAAGGGCATTGAGTTTTTCCAATAGTTCCACGGCGCTCAGTTTCTCACCGTCAACAGCCACCGGAATCCCTTTTTCAAAGCTAATTTCCACATAGGCGGCCTTGTCGGGAGCCTGTTCCGGCGTCTTGGTCACAAGATATACGTCATCTTTAGGCTCATTCCAGGGATCTTCCAGGTCGGCGCCCTCATGGCTGAGATGCCAGATGTTGCGGTCCATGCTGTAGGGGCGCTTTTTGGTGACCGGAATGGGGATATTGTGTTTTTCGGCATAATCGATGGCGTCTTCGCGGGAACGGATGTCCCACAGCCGCCAGGGGGCGATGATCTCAAGATGGGGCGCCAAAGCTTTGACAGTCAGCTCGAAGCGGACCTGGTCGTTGCCCTTGCCGGTGGCGCCGTGGGCCACAGCGTCGGCGCCTTCTTTTTCGGCGATCTCCACCATTGCCTTGGCGATGATCGGACGGGCGAAGGAAGTACCGAGCAGGTATTTACCTTCATATATTGCTCCGGATTTCAGCACCGGCCAGATAAATTCCTCGACAAATTCTTTTTTGAGGTCTTGGATATAGACTTTACTGGCACCAGATTTCAGCGCTTTTTCGCGAACAGGAGCCAGTTCGTCCCCCTGGCCGACGTCGGCGCACATGGCGATAACTTCACAGTCATAGTTTTCCTTCAGCCAGGGAATGATTACCGAGGTATCCAGCCCACCTGAATAGGCCAGCACTACTTTTTTAATTTTGCTCATCCAACATTCCTCCTTAATTCTTGCCCATCAGCAGGGCCATAATGGCTTTTTGGACATGCAGGCGATTTTCCGCTTCATCGAAGACGACCGACTGCGGTCCTTCCAATACTTCATCGGTGATTTCCTCGCCGCGATGGGCTGGTAGACAGTGCATAACAATGGCGTCCGGCTTGGCGACCTTCATCAGGGCACCGTTGAGCTGGTAGGCGGCGAAGGCCTGCTTGCGACGAGCCTGTTCAGCCTCCATACCCATACTGGCCCAGACGTCGGTGTAGAGGACGTCGGCGTCAGCCGCCGCTGCTTGGGGATCGGCGGTCACTGTGATCTTGCTGCCGCTGGCAACCGCGTCGGCCTTGGCTTCGGCGAGAACGGTCGGATGGGGTTCATAGCCGGCCGGACAGGCCACTGCGATGTCCATCCCAACCTTGGCCGAAATATGTAGCAGGGCGTTGGCCATGTTGTTGCCATCGCCAATATAAGCCAGTTTACGGCCTTTGAGGTCGCCTTTGTGTTCGATGGCGGTAAAAAGGTCAGCTAGCGCCTGACAGGGATGCAGGTAGTCGGTCAGGCCGTTGATGATGGGAATATCGGCGTAGCGGGCCAGTTCCTCGACCTCGGCGTGGGCAAAGGTCCGGATCATGATGCCGTCCAGATAGCGCGACAATACCCGAGCGGTATCCTTTACCGGCTCGCCACGACCGATTTGCAGGTCGTTGGCGCTGAGAAAGAGGGCTGTGCCTCCCAATTGCCACATGCCTACCTCAAAGGACACCCTGGTGCGGGTAGAGGCCTTCTGGAAGATCATGCCGAGCGTTTTCCCTTTGAGGAGATGGTGCTCTTCCCCTTGTTTTTGCATGGCTTTCAGTTTTTTGGTCAGATCAAAGATCTGATACACTTCATCAACCGATAAATCATGTATGGAAAGCAAATCTTTCTTCTGCAAACTCAAAACAATTCCCCCTGTACATAAAACAGTAAAACAAATAATGCGCGACCTATATGGCGGCTAAAACATGATCCAGTGTCGTCACCACTTCGTCGACATGTTTTTTGGTGATATTGAGCGGCGGAACAAAACGGAGGATGTCGCCGGCGGTGCAATTGATGATCGCACCCTTCTCCATGCAGGCGGTGACGATGTCTTTGCCCGGAAAGGTCAGTTTGACGCCGATCATCAGCCCCTGTCCCCTGACTTCGGTGATCAGGGCCGGGTATTTGGCTTTGAGTCCAGCCAGTTCTTGCAACATATATTGTCCCATGGCTGCAGCGTTGGCTTCGAGGCCCTCGCTCGCGATGGCGGCCAGCACGGCGTTGGCGGCGGCGCAGGCTAGCGGATTGCCGCCGAAGGTCGACCCGTGGTCGCCGGGATGGAATACGGCCGCGACTTTGTCGCTGGCGAGGAAGGCGCCGATCGGCACCCCGCCGCCCAGGCCCTTGGCCAGGGTCATGATATCAGGTTTGACACCGGAGTGCTGGAAGGCAAACATCTTGCCGGTCCGGCCCATGCCGGTCTGGATTTCGTCATAAATCAGCAGGGCTCCGTTTTTGTCGCAAATCTCCCGCGCGCCCTGGAGGTAGCCAGGATCAGGAATATTGATGCCGCCTTCGCCCTGGATGGGCTCGATGATGACGGCGCAGGTTTTGGCCGACACCGCAGCGGCAAGGGCCGCAAGATCGTTGTAGGGTACGTGGCCGAAGCCCTGGGGCAGCGGCTCGAGGCCTTCTTTATACTTGGGCTGGGCGGTAGCGGTCAGGGTGGCGAGGGTCCGGCCGTGGAAACAGTTTTCGGCGGTCAGGATCTCCACCCGGTCGGAACTCAGCGTCTTGCCGAACTTCCGGGCCAGTTTGATGGCCCCTTCGTTGGCTTCGGCGCCGCTATTGGCCAAAAATACCTTGTCAAGCCCGCTCAGTTTGGCCAGAGCTTCGATAAGCTGGGCCTGTTCGACGGTGTAGTAGAGATTGGTGCAATGAATGATTTTACCGGCCTGGGCGGCGATGGCCGCTACCAGGGCGGGATGGTTGTGGCCGAGAATGTTGACCGCGATGCCGGCCAGGAAGTCGATATATTTTTTGCCGTTGATGTCGTACACATACGGGCCCTCGCCGTGGGAGAGCACAAGCGGATAGCGGCTGAACACCGGCATATAGTGTTGTTTGTCAGTGGCAATAACCTGGTTGGCGTTCATTTTATTCGCCCCTTTCTTTGACGACCTCGGTACCAATACCGGTGTCGGTAAATATTTCAAGCAGCAGTGAGTGCAACTGACGGCCGTCGATAATGTGGGTTTTGGCCGCGCCGCCTGCCAGCGCCCGGATGCAGGCTTCCACTTTGGGAATCATGCCGCCGTCAACGCTGCCGTCTTTGATCATCTGCTGCGCCTCGGCGAAGGTAAGGCTGGATATGAAGGTACTCTTGTCGCGATAGTCGCGGTAGATGCCTTCCACATCGGTCAGCAGCAGCAGTTTTTCGGCCTCCAGCGCTCCGGCAATCTCGCCGGCTACATAGTCGGCGTTGATGTTGTAGCTTTCGCCCTGGCTGCCCACACCGATAGGAGCGATGACCGGGATGTAGCCCTGGTCGAGCAGGGTCAGGAGGATCTCCGGATTGACCTTGGTGACATCGCCGACAAAGCCGATATCCACCTCTTTAACGTTATCGCCTTCATAGACCTTGGCCAGATGTTTGGCGGCCATCAGCAGGCTGGCGTCCTTGCCGTTGAGTCCCACCGCTTTGGCTCCATATAGGTTTAGCAGACCGACAATTTCGGTGTTGATCTTGCCGACAAGCACCATCTCCGCCGCATCCATGGTTTCGCTGTCAGTCACCCGAAGGCCGCTGACAAAGGTGGACTGCTTGCCCAGCTGTTTGAGCATGGCGGTAATTTCCGGCCCTCCGCCGTGGACTACCACCGGCCTCAGGCCGATATACTTCATCAGGATGATGTCCTGAATGACACTGCGTTTTAGGTCGGCATTGATCATGGCGTTGCCGCCGTATTTGATGACCACCATTTTCCCGACAAACTTCTTGATATAGGGCAGTGTTTCGATCAGCACCGCCGCTTTTTCTACCGTGCTAAGCATAGCCGTTCCTCTCCCTTACAAATCAGGTGCTATAATCTGCATTTATTTTAACATATTCATAAGAAAAATCGCAGGTCCAAACTGTAGCTTGGCTTGTTCCCATCCCCAAATCGATCACAACGTCGATATCTTTGGCTACCATCACTTTTTGCAGGGCGGCGGCGTCAGGTTTGGCGTCGGTTCCCTTGGCGGCAACGGTGAGACCGCCGATGACTAGAGAGGTCTTTTCCTGTTCGATCTGGGCCCCGGAGTAGCCGACAGCGCAGAAGATCCGGCCCCAGTTGGGATCCTGACCGAAGAAAGCGGTTTTAACCAGCGGTGACTTGGCAACCGCCATCGCTGCAATTTTGGCATCGGCAAAACTCTTGGCCCCTTTGACGGTGATGGCCAAGAATTTGGTGGCCCCTTCGCCGTCGCGGACCACCTGCTGAGCCAGGTAGGTGCAGGTTTGCCGCAGGGCTTCAGTGAACTGCCGGTAAGCTTCGCTATCGGTACTGTCGATGACAGCGTTGCCCGCCTCACCGTTGGCGATAACGGCAATCATGTCATTGGTGCTGGTGTCGCCATCTACGGTGATCATATTAAATGAAAGATTGACCGCTTCCGCCAGTGCTTGTTTGAGCACCGGGGCGGCGACGGCGGCATCGGTGGTAACGAAGGCGAGCATGGTGGCCATGTTGGGGTGGATCATGCCGGCCCCTTTGGCGATGCCGGCGATGCGGACCGTTACGCCGTCCAGCGCAAATTCGTGGGCGCACACCTTGGGAAAGGTATCGGTGGTCATAATGCCCTGCAGGGCCGCGTCGTGCCCCTTCTCGGACAGCTCGGCCACCGCCTGTTTGATGCCGTCGGCCACCTTGCCCATCGGCAGGTTGACGCCGATAATCCCGGTAGAGGCCACCAGCACTTCGTCGGTGGCGATGCCGAGGAGGGAGGCGGTCATATGGACCATCGCCCTGGCATCGAGGAGACCCTGCTCGCCGGTAGAAGCGTTGGCGCAGCCGGAGTTGACTACAACCGCCCGGGCTGTGCCTTTGGCGGCGGCTTGGCGGGACACAACGACCGGAGCGGCCGCCATGGCGTTGGTGGTGAATAACGCTGCCGCCGAGGCTGGCACCATGCTATAGATGACGGCGACATCTTCTTTGCCGCTTTTTTTGATGCCGGCTTTTACTCCGGCGGCCTTAAACCCTTTCGGCGCGGTAATCCCGCCGGTTATCTCCTTGAACATAGTATTACCTCCAATATATCTGATGTTGGTTCACTTCAATAAAGTTATTCAGCCGAGGCTATGATGCTTATGATCAGCCTCCACGTCTTATTTAGGGATACATTGGGGCCTGCATCAGTCCAGTCCGTTCATCCAGGCCGAACATGACGTTAAGGTTCTGGATGGCCTGCCCGGCAGCGCCCTTGACCAGGTTGTCGATGGCCGAAACCACCACTACCCGCCCGGTCCGGCTGTCGAGGTGCCAACCCAGATCACAGAAATTGGAACCACGGGTATTTTTGGTGGCAGGGTAACCGCCCCGGCCCAGCAGACGGATAAAGTATTCATCGCCGTACATGGTCTCATAAGCGGCATCGACGTCGGCCGCGCTCACCCCGGCCTTGAGTTGGGCATAGCAGGTGCTCAGTATCCCCCGGGTCATGGGAATAAGGTGGGGCGTAAAGCTGATGATGACTTCGGTGCCGGCCAGTTCGCCAAGGGCCTGCTCGATCTCGGGAGTGTGCCGGTGGCCGGCGATATTGTATGCTTTGACACTTTCAAAGACCTCGCTGAAATGGCTGCCCAGACTAAGACTTCGCCCGGCACCGGAAACTCCCGATTTGGCATCGACGATCAGCGAGCCCAGGTCCACCAATCGGTGCTTGACCAGCGGCGCCAGCGCCAAAATGCTGGCAGTGGTATAGCAGCCGGGATTACCGACAAGGACCGCGTCTTTCACCTTGGCGCGGTTGAGCTCGGTCAAGCCGTAGACTGACGGCGCGTCCCGGTGGGTATGAGGTACCTTATACCATTTCTCATAAACAGCCGGATCGCTGAAGCGATAGTCTGCCCCAAGATCAATGACTCTGGCGCCACACTCCAGCAATTTTTTGGTGGCATCCATCGCATGCCCGTGGGGCAGGCCAAGAAATACCACGTCGCTGGACGCGCCAATCTCTGCCAATTGGCCCATACTCGCTAGTTTTTTATGATAAAATCGGTTAAAATGAGGATATATCTTTCCGATATCCTCGCCGGTGCTACTCTCGGATGTAATATACTCCAGTTCGATCGCCGGATGGTTTGCCATGATACGCAGCAGTTCTTCCCCGGTGTATCCTGTTGCTCCAATAATGCTGACTTTCATTTCATTGCCTCCTTTGGCGTTTTTCGGCCAAGCCCGCCGTGGATAGAAAAACCCTCTGTCGCTTAAAATAGCAGCGACAGAGTTTTGTTGTTGCTTATAATTATACAGCATACTGTATAAAAATGCAATAATACCATTACATTTTTTAACTGGAGGGAATAATGACTGAACTTGACGCTCTCACAAAAATAGTCGCCGACTATGGCTACCTGGCCGTGTTTTGCACCATGTTCCTGGAAGGGATGTGCATCCCGATTCCCAGCGAGCTGATCATGGGGTTTGCCGGCTATATGGTATATCAAGGTCACTTTTCGCTGACCGGCGCTATTCTGGCCGGCTGGCTCGGCAGCTTTTCGGGTTCTTTCAGCATTTATCTGCTGGCCCGTAAGGGCGGCCGGAAATATCTCTATCGCTGGGGCCATGTTGTGGGTCTTGGACCTCGGCGGCTGGACATCATCGGGGACTGGTTCAACCGATACGGTCCGCCGCTGATTATTCCCTGGCGCCAACTTCCGGTCATTCGCACCAAAATCAGCATCGCCGCCGGCCTTATGGATATGCGCTATGTCATCTTTACTGCCTATACAGCTCTGGGCATCGCGGTTTGGTGTTCGTTATCCGTCTTTCTCGGCTATTACTTCGGCCAGAACTGGCAGAATCTCCTCGCTATTTTCACCGAGCTTGGCCACTATATCATCCTCGCCATCTTCGGGATCATCTTGTCCTGCGCCTTATTTGTAGTTTATCATAAACGGCGCAAAATAAAAGAAGAGGTTCGTTAAAAAGAAACCTCTCCGATGATTGTTATCTTGCTCCCGCATTGGGGGCATTTTTTATTTTCCGCCAGGTGGCTGCACCGCCGCAGCCGATCGATCACCAGCCGCCCACAAGCAGGGCAATGGGTATTAACCCCTTCGGCACCGGCATTACCGAGATAGACATAGCTGAGATGCTTGAAAGCAATGTCCTGGGCCATCTCCAGTGTGGCGACAGGGGTGGGCGGAACCGTCATTTTATAGTTGGGAAAGTAGCGGGAGAAATGTAGGGGAATATCCTTACTGATACTTGCCAGCCACTCAGCCAGGGCTGTCAGTTCGGCAACCGAGTCGTTCAATCCGGGCACCACCAGGCAGGTCACTTCGACATGGGCGGCCGCTGCAGCCATTTCCACCGTCCGCTGAACGTCAGCCAGCCGCCCGGCGCACACCTCTTGATAAAAGTGGTCGTTGAAAGCCTTTACGTCGATATTCAGGGCATCCACATGGGGCAAAAGTTCGGCAAGTGGCCTGGGGTTGATAAAGCCGTTGGTTACCAGCACGTTTTTTAAGCCGCGGGAGCGGGCGATCTTCGCCGTGTCCAGGACATATTCAAACCATACACTGGGCTCGGAATAGGTATAGGCCAGGCCGATATTGCGCGGCCCAAGGCTGGCGGCGGTTTCCACTGCGTTTTCCGGCGGAAGGGTCGTAGCCTCTGGTTGGCTTTGGGCGATATGCCAGTTTTGGCAGAAGCGGCAGGAAAAATTGCAGCCCCAGGTGCCTAACGAAAGAATGTAACTGCCGGGATAGAAATGATAGAGTGGTTTTTTCTCGATCGGATCGAGCGCCTTGGCCGAGCATGCACCGTAGTTCTCACTATAGAGCCTGCCGCCGGTGTTGCGGCGCACCCGGCAAAAACCGGTCGATCCTTCGGCGATGATACACTCTTTGGGGCATAGCCGGCAGATCACCCCATGTTGATGAGGTTCATAATAAAGCGCTTCATGCACGATATCACTCCTAAAGGTAGCGGGTCACGCTAAAGCGATATAATTCTACTTCCCCCTGGGGGACGATACCGGCCTTCTGCATGGCAATAGCTACTTGTTCCTCGACACTGTCCACCCCTTCAAGATCGGGCAGGAGAAGCCCCGAACGACGGCCACAGCGAACGATGACACCATAGCGCTTGGGGTCGAGCTGGCTGATGCTGTCGATCTGCTCAGGCTCGGACAGGATGTCCACTGAAATGACGATCTCAGGCAACTCTTTAAGGTCCACCGGCGCAAAGCGGGGATCCTGGGTTGCGGCACTGATGGCGTTTTGGATGATTTCGGCGGCAATGGTGGGTTGGGTCGGCGCAAAGGTGCCGATGCAGCCGCGCAATTGCCCGCCCTTTTTCAAGGAAACAAACACTCCTGCCTTGCCGGCCAGTTCAGTCGGCAGGGAGGTCGGCGGCGGCAGCGGTTCACTCCGGTTAAGATAATGCTCCAAGCTTTTCCAGGCCAATGCGACCGGCGCACTCCTGTCAGCCATTATTTTCACCCTCTTTCACTGTAAACAGGGCGACGGCATAGCCCACACCGAAGGGTCCTTCATAGGAAAGAACCTCGGTCGCGGCTTCGAGTCCTCCGAGTACTCCCATCAGAAAACAGACTGGCCGCAGCCCACACTCGCCGGCCTCTTCCACCAGCGCCGGGTCCATGTTCAGCAGCGCCTTGGCATCGAGATTGGTGATGGCCGCGATCAGTGCTTGGTCAAATTCGGCGCCGCGCGGACTGTAACCAGCCGGAGCATCCGGGGTAAGGCGATGGGACAAGTCCCCGGAGGCGATGACCGCCACCCGCTTGTCCGCCATGCCGATAGCCGCCTGGACTGCCTTGCCCAGGGTGTACATTTCGGCGTAAGGCAACATGCCCATCGAAATATGGACTAACTGGCCTTTGAAGCCAGCCTTGTGCAGATAATAGAGCGGAACCATCGCGCCATGGTCGAGCTGCAAGGGGAAGCGATAGGTTTTCGCCAGGTCGTCGGTCAACTCCACCAGGCTGACTCCTAAGCGCTCCGCTTTGCGCAAAATGTGCCGAACCAGCAATCCGTCTGTTTCGAAGCCTAATGCCACTTCCGGTGCGTCAAAGGCAGCAAGGTTTCCCTTGAGTCGCGGGAAAACGCTGATGCCCGCGGAATCCTGGAAAACCGGGCCATGCGGGGTGATGATCACAATGGTGTGCGGATTGCAATCTTTCAGCCTTTGCGCTGCCAATTCCGCTGCCTGAACCGTATGTTTAATTTTGCTCAGTTCGCCTTTTCCCACTTCCGGCACCATGATTGGCGGATGAGGCATAAGGGCGCAGCCAACAAGATTCTTCACAACACCACTCCTTTCGTCGGTTATCTTGCCACATTGGAGCTGAAATGATACGCTAAAGCCCGGGCGATATGCTCAGCTATTTTTTGCTGGTAGGCGCCGTCAGCCAGCATTGCCGCCTCCTGCGGGTTACTTAAAAAACCTGCCTCTACCAGAATTCCTGGAATGCTTGTATCCTTCAACACCAAAATATTGGAATCCTGCTTGGCCTGCCTTTTATTCCCAGGGGGAAAGCCCTGCAAAGCCAGTTGCATGATCTCTGCCAACTTTTTGTTTTCTGCCAGCCGCGAGTTGTAGTAGACCTCAGCCCCCGACCAGCGCGATCCGGCAATGGCATTGGTATGAATACTGATATAGAGATTGGCACCCGATTTGTTGATCAAGTCAACCCGGTAGAGCAAATCGTTCCGTTTGCCGCCTCTGCCGCGGGTATAGTAATCAACATCGCTTTCCCTGGTGAAAATGACTGTCGCACCGTATTGCCGGAGCAATTCCCCCAGCTTGAGGGAAAGGGACAGGACAATGTCCTTTTCTTCCAGTCCGCTGTATTTGGCCCCACTGTCGATGCCGCCATGGCCGGGATCAACAACGATCACCTTGCCGGCAAGCACCGTAAGATCGGCTTTTTCGATTCCATCTGTTATCGGGTACTCGGCCACCATGAGGTTGATTGTCGCCAACACAGCGACTCCGAAAGCGGCCAGCAGCTTGAGACTCTGCCAGCGCAGCCTGAGGACGCGCACCATGATCCCTCCCCGCCATTCTTAAAGAACAATATGCCGCTGTCTGGCCGCATATGTCCCGAATATGGGGTGGCAACTATAGCCAAATGGGGACAAGTACGCTAAAATACTAGTGGGAAGTCTGTTTCCCATTTGCGAGAATGACATCTGCTGGAGGTATCTGTGGCGAACAAGACGTTTTGGCTTATGCTCCTGGCCGTGTTTGTCATTGCCTTTTGGTGGGCTGGCGGCGGCAACCTCGCCCAGCCATTCCTGCCGAAACCGGTTGCCCTCCCGGCTATTGGCGGAACCTGGGAGCGGGTTCACCGCGTGTTCGCCCTGAAGGATGCGGTCCAGGCTAAAGTAGATAAACAAAACTATACCCGTCTGAAAGACATTCCGCTGATCATGCAGCAGTCCATCATCGCCGTGGAGGACAACCGCTTTTACAGTCACTCGGGGTTTGATATCGAAGGAATCCTGCGGGCGACGCTGGTTAACCTGCAAACCGGGGCCCTGCAAGAGGGCGGCAGTACAATTACGCAGCAACTGGTTAAAAATTTATTCCTTACCCAGGAGCGCACTTGGGGGCGTAAGGCCGAAGAAGTCGTCCTGGCTGTCGATATGGAGCTGCGCTATTCAAAAGAAGAGATCCTGGAACTTTATCTGAATACCATTTACTTTGGCTCGGGAGCGAATGGCATTACCAATGCCGCCAAAGTTTATTTCGGCAAAACTCCAGCTAGTCTGACCCTGCCGGAAAGCGCCATGCTAGCCGGTCTGCCCAATGCCCCGTCGGCGTTCTCACCGTATGTCGACTTGGCCGCCGCCAAGCAACGCCAGGCAGTGGTGCTGGCAGCCATGGTCCGCTACGGCTATATCGGCCCTGGACTGGCACAGGCGGCCAAGGATGAGTCGCTGCACATGGCCCGCTGAGGCAGACATAACGAATTTGAGGAAATAAGCGAAGGGACTGTCTTTTTTTAGACAGTCCCTTCGCTTATTTAAATGGATTTTTCAGCCATTCCCAATCCTTTTGGGCGTATGGATCATCGACATCCATGCTGCTAATCCGCTCCAGAGTAAATTCATGGATATATGTGCCTTTTCCGATGTATTTTGCATCCCTGATCAGCCGGCCGTCATCTTTTATATTAAAGGCCAGTAGCGGATAAGAAGAAGTTCTGATGATTTGCGATTTGATCACGACACCCATTGTCACCGGCGAGTGGGCATCACGGAAGTTGCGGGTCAGTTCCTCAGAGGTGGCAAAAGCTTCGGCCTTAGGACCGGTAACAAGGGCATTGATCTCAGGGAAGTAATCTTTGAAATCCTGGATTTTGATCGCTACATCGGGAGTAATCCGCTGGCTCTTTACCAGTGCTTCAGCTTTTTTAGAATCATAAAGCACTTCCATTTGTATGTTTACACCGTTTCTGGTGAAGTAATAGACGAACGACCCGGCTTTGGCCTTGACTGAGCCGCCGCCCTCCCAGTCGGCTTTGGTCCAGAGCTGACCATCTTCGTCGACCACCAGGCGGTATTCGCCATATTTGGCGGCTATGGAAGCGCGATTGTCATCCAGGTTGGCAAAAACCTGGCCGGTGGATAGTACCAATGCGACAAACAGACATGCGGCAACTAATTTTTTCATTTTACACACTCCAGCGTAATACTTCTATGCTAGGATATTACACATTGTCCCCCGTTCTCCTGCCGTCAATCAGGGATAAGGGGCCAAATAAAAAACGTCCGGAAAAACTTTCCGGACGCCAGAAACAGGATTAACGTTTGGAGAACTGGGATGCTTTACGGGCTTTTTTCAAGCCGTATTTGCGGCGTTCCTTTTCCCGCGGGTCGCGGGTCAGAAGGCCGGCTTTTTTCAAGCCAGGACGATATTCTGCATCCACCCGGAGCAGAGCGCGCGCGATCCCATGGCGAATCGCACCAGCTTGGCCAGTGGGGCCGCCGCCCTCAACTTTAGCCAGAACGTCGTATTTGCCAACTGTATCGGTAACGCCAAGCGGCTGCTTTACAATCAGTTCAAGGGTTTTGAGGCCGAAATACTTGTCAAGAGGGCGTCCGTTGACGACAATGTTGCCCTCGCCCGGAACCAGACGAACTCTGGCAACCGAGGTTTTTCTGCGGCCTGTGCCGTAGTAATTAACCAATGCCATTATTTATGTTCCTCCTTCCGGTAATTATCGGTTATTGACTTCTCGGATATTGATTTCGAGGGCTTCAGGCTGCTGCGCTGCGTGCGGGTGGCTTGGCCCTCCGTAGACTTTGAGTTTGCGGTACATTTGGCGTCCCAGCGTGTTTTTAGGCAGCATGCCCTTCACAGCCAGTTCCAGCAGTCGCTCCGGCCGTTGGGCCAGTAATTTGCCGGCAGTAATAAAGGTAGTGCCACCAGGATAACCGGAATGACGGAAATAGGTTTTCTGTGCCAATTTGTTTCCGGTGAGATGGACTTTAGCAGCGTTGATGATGATGACATGGTCGCCAGTATCCACATGAGGCGTGAATATCGGCTTATGTTTGCCACGCAAAAGCTTCGCTACTTCCGCTGCCAATCTGCCCAGCGTTTTTCCTTCTGCGTCAATTACATACCATTTGCGTTCTATTTTGGCCGGATTTGCCATAAATGTTGTCTTCATGCGTATATCCCTCCTTGTAACAAGCATAAACCGTGGAATATATTCTTTACCACGAACTCCGGGGCTAGTGGAATCATGGTCACAGAATCATAGTCATAGAATCATTGTAATAAAAAGGGTTGTCAATGTCAAGGCATTACCCTTGCCAGAGCCAGTTTTTTTTATTATCTGCCAGAATCGATGTCTTTATAAAATACCTCTTTTAAGTATAAACCCTGCGGCGGTGCAGTTACACCGGCCTTATGCCGGTCCCGGCCGACAAGTACGGCGTCAAACTCTTCATCCGTCATTCGGCCAAGTCCGACTTCCACCAACGTGCCGACCAAATTGCGCACCATATGGTAGAGAAAGCCATTACCCCAGAATCGGCATTCCAGTATTTGGCCTTCCTGCTGGCAGCTGGCGGCAATCATGGTGCGTACCGGGCTTTTCGCCGCGCCACCGGCTGCTCGAAAGGCAGAAAAGTCGTGGGTTCCGACAATGTGCCTGACAGCTGTATTCATGGCCGCCACGTCCGGGGTCTGCAGCAAATGCCAGGCATAGTTGCGCAGTAGCGGATCAGGCGTTGGACTGGTGTGAATGCGGTAGCAATAGATTTTACTTTTTGCTGCCGTACGGGCATGAAACACCCTGGGAACTTCCTCGGCGGCAACAATGACAATGTCGTCAGGCAGGACACCACGTGACGCCGCCGGAATCCGGTCAACAGGAATCGAGCCGGCGGTGACAAAACTCACCACCTGACCATAGGCATGCACCCCGGTATCGGTCCGCGCCGCGCCGGCCATTTTCAGCGGGTGGCCGAAAATCTTGGCCAGCCGCTCCTCCAGCACCTCCTGGACAGCCAGTGCATTTGCCTGCCGCTGAAATCCATGGTAAGCTGTGCCGTCATAGGCAATCGTTAATTTAAGATTGCGTTCCATCGGAGTACTCCCAACAAGGCCGTCAAGGCCAAAATGGCGGCGCACGCCACTCCGTCCTGGAAAGCGAATTGCAGTTCCTTCATCCGGGTCCGGTTGGCACCACCCTGGTAGCAACGAGCTTCCATGGCCACTGCCAGCTCGTCTGCCCGGCGAAAAGCGCTGATAAACAGCGGCACTAAGAGGGGCACCATACTTTTGGCCCGCCTGAGCAGATTACCCTCGGCGAAATCAGCCCCCCGCGCCATCTGAGCCTTCATGATCCGGTCGGTTTCCTCCAGCAAGGTGGGAATGAAACGAAGAGCAATGGTCATCATCATCGCCAGCTCGTGGGCTGGCAGGCCGATCCGTCGAAAGGGATTGAGCAGTCGCTCGATGCCGTCGGTCAGCATGATGGGCGAGGTCGTAAAGGTGAGCAGTGATGACATGAGGATTAAAAAGACCAGCCGGGAGGTCATCAGTATCCCCTGCCGGATACCTTCGGCGGTGATGGTGAGCGGCCCAAGATGATAAAGGACTGTGCCGGGTGTCGAAAAGAGATGAATGACCATAGTCAGCACAATAATGATTGATAGCGGCCGCAGCGACCGGAGCACCATCTTTAGCGGAATTCGCCCAATCCCAATGGCCAAGGCGGCAAAAAGGGTCAGGACGACATAGGCGGCAGTTCCTTCAGCCAAAAAGATACTGGCAATAAATACAATCGTACCCAGCAGTTTTGTGCGGGGATCAAGGTGATGGACAAAGGAAGTGCCAGGGAAATACTGACCGAGAATGATATCTGTCAACATTTTTTTTGCCTCCCCAGCGCCGCCAAGATTGCCTGGGAGGCGTCTTCGGCAGTAAGGGCCGAAAGATCGACATCCAGCCCTCGTTGGCGCAGCCGCTGCAAAAGAGCGCTGACGTTGGGGACATCGACTCCGGCGGCCGTCAGCCTGTCGCGACTTTGGCCGAAGACTTCGCGCGGCGTTCCATCCAGACTGACCTCGCCGTTATGGAGGACCACCAGCCGTTTGACCATACGGGCTATTTCCTCCATGTTGTGGGAGATAAGGATGACGGTAATCCCAGTGGATTGATGGAGTTTTACAATCTCGGCGAAGATCTCGTCCCGCCCGCGGGGGTCCAGGCCGGCCGACGGTTCGTCCAAAACTAGATATTCAGGTTCAAGAGCGATAACACCGGCGATCGCCACCCGTCGCATCTGTCCGCCACTGAGGCGAAAAGGTGACCGTTTGGCAAAATCGTCATAGTCCAGGCCGACAAAAGCAAGTGATCTCCTCACCCGCCGTTCAATCTCGTCTGCATCTGCCCCCATATTGCGCGGACCGAAAGCCACATCGGCAAACACTGTTTCTTCAAACAGTTGATGTTCAGGGTATTGGAAGACCATGCCCACCTTGCGGCGGGCCAACCGAGCGGCGGAGCGTTTGGCACCAAGGTCAACATCGTCCACCATTACGCTGCCATGGGTCGGTTTTAGCAGACCATTCATATGCTGCACAAGGGTCGACTTACCGGAACCGGTATGGCCGATAATCCCGATAAATTCCCCCTGTTGGATAGTCAGGTTAATGTTTTTCAATGCCACCCTCTCAAAGGGTGTTTGAGGCATATAAATATAACTGAGATCCCGCATCTCTATGGACATAATGTCACCGCCAGTTGTTCGTCGGTAATCACATCGGCGGCGATGTCCAGCCCCTGCTGGCGCAGCTGCCAGGCGACCTCAGCCGCAAGCGGTGCGTCAAGTCCCAACTCTTTGAGGCGCTCGACCTGGCTGAAAACGTCAGACGGCTTGCCTTCCATAACCGTTCTGCCGTCCTCAAGGACGATCACCCGGTCGGCGGCTACCGCCTCCTCCATAAAGTGAGTGATATAGACTACTGTGATCCCTTGTTCTTTATTCAATCGCCTTACGGTGGCAAGCACCTCCTGGCGGCCGAGCGGATCAAGCATTGCTGTCGGTTCATCCAGTATCAGGCAACGGGGCTGCATCGCCAGTACACCGGCGATGGCTACTCGCTGTTTTTGTCCGCCAGACAAAAGATGGGGCGCGTGAAGGCGATAATCGGTCATACCGACCATGGCCAATGACTCTTCGACTCGTTGACAAATGAGCGCCGGTTCGACCCCCAGATTCTCTGGACCAAAAGCCACATCTTCCTCTACAATGGCGGCGACCAACTGATTGTCGGGGTTCTGAAAGACCATGCCCACCATTTGGCGGATACGCCAAAGATTTTCAGGCTGACGAGTACTCAGACCATCGATCAGACAATCACCGCCGGTCGGAATCAAAAGAGCGTTAAAATGTTTGGCCAATGTCGATTTCCCTGAGCCGTTGGCGCCGATGATCGCAACGAATTCCCCTGCGCGCACCGTTAAATTGATTGCCTCGAGGGCTTCGATTTCTTCGCCTTCCGGGCCGGGATAGCAGTGGCTCAGATTTTCTGTTCGAATGACTTCTCCCATCATTTGACCTCTCCATCAGACTGTCACACTTTTAAGCACGGCAAGGGCGACCTCCCGGCCGCCCCGTGTAACTTCTGTTGTTATAGAAAAGACTTTCCTTCGCTATCAACAGGCGCTCACCCTCTTCAGGACGATGCGCTTGCTTTGTTTGCAGCAAAGTAATGAATTATTCAACTCAAGCCGAAAAGCATGAGTTCTATCCGCCGCCAAAAGATTGTCCCTTTCGATGCGGCAAAACGAAAACCAGGCGACCTACAGAACTCTGTCAAGTGTCACCTGGGACTGCAAACCTTAGACTAATTCGATAATAGCCATCGGCGCAGCGTCGCCACGGCGCGGCCCCAGTTTCATGATTCGGGTATAGCCGCCCTGACGTTCTTTATATTTCAGCGCAATTACATCAAACAGTTTTTTGGTGACTTCTTCGTCCATAAGGAATGACAGGACTTGGCGGCGAGCATGCAGGTCACCCCGCTTAGCCAGTGTGATCATCTTGGCGATCAGCTTGGTAATTTCCTTCGCTTTTGCCTCTGTCGTCTCAATACGCTCATGCGCAAAGAAGGAAGTCAAAATACTGCGAAAAAGTGCTTTACGGGCACTGCTGTCGCGTCCTAGCTTACGATAAAACATAATTCCCCTTCCCTCCTTTAGTCCTCATTTTCGGCTAATGATAAGCCTAGTTCAGCCAATTTCTTCTTCACTTCATCCAGCGATTTACGGCCAAGATTACGGACCTTCATCATGTCGTCTTCAGTCTTTTGTACCAGTTCGGCGACGGTATTGATACCGGCGCGTTTCAGGCAGTTATATGACCGGACAGATAATTCCAAGTCCTCAATGGTCATTTCCATCGTCTTGGCGCCTGCTTCTTCCGCCGACTCGGTAAACAGTCCTTCGCCATTTTCGTCCTCTACCCCGCTGCCCGCAATGTTTTGGAAGAGCTTCAGGTGATGGACTAAAACAGCGGCAGCCTTGGATACCGCTTCTTCCGGACGGACGCTGCCGTCAGTCCAGACCTCGAGCGTCAACTTATCGTAGTCGGTTACATTGCCGACCCGGGTATCGGTGACACTGTAGTTAACCCGCAGAATGGGCGAAAAGATGGAATCGATGGGAATCACACCGATGACATGATCGGCTTTTTTGTTTTTGTCGGCAGGCACATAGCCTTTGCCGCGTTCGATGGTGATCTCCATCCGTAGTGTCCCGCCGGCGTCCAGGGTTGCCATGTGCAGCTCAGGGTTGAGAATCTCAACATCAGGGTCGGTAATGATATCGCCGGCCTTGACTTCGCTTTCGCCCTGGGCTTCAATCCGTACCACTCTGGTTTCGTCGCCGTACAGTTTCAGATGAAGTTCCTTGAGATTGAGAATAATGTCGGTGACATCTTCCCGCACACCGGGGATGGTGGAAAACTCATGCAGGACACCGTCGATTTTCACCTAAGTTACCGCTGCTCCCGGCAAAGACGACAAAAGTATCCGGCGCAGACCGTTGCCGAGGGTAATACCATAGCCCCGTTCCAGCGGTTCGCACACAAATCGTCCGTAGCGGTTGTCTTCGCTAATTTCAACTATCTCAATCTTCGGCTTTTCGATTTCGATCATCCGGAAAAACCCTCCTCTTCGCGTAAAAGTTACGCCGTTTCCATTGTTGAGGGCAGATTAACGGGAGTACAATTCAACAATGAAGTGTTCTTGGATAGGAATGTCGATTTCCTCCCGGGTAGGATAACGACCTACTTTGCCGGTGGCATCAGCTGCGGTCAGTTCGAGCCACGCCGGCACGGTTTTGGTGGCAACGTTTTCGAGGATTTCTTTGAAGACCGGCGAATCCTTACTGCCTTCCTTGACCCCGATCACATTATCCGGTTTTACAAGATAGGACGGGATATCGACCCTGCGTCCGTTTACCGTGAAATGACCATGACGGATTAACTGCCTGGCCTGTGTGCGGCTTTCGGCAAATCCCAAGCGGTAGACGACGTTATCGAGTCTTCTTTCCAGCATGACCAAGAGGTTTTCACCGGTGATGCCTTTTTGGCGATCGGCTTTTTCAAAGTAGGTATGGAATTGGCGCTCCAAAATACCGTAAATACGACGGGCTTTTTGCTTTTCCCTGAGCTGGATGCCATATTCGGAAACTTTTTTTCTGGCCTGACCTTGACCATGCTGGCCAGGTGCATAGCCCCTACGGGTGAAAGCGCACTTGTCGCTATAACATTTATCGCCTTTGAGGTAAAGCTTTGAGCCCTCGCGGCGGCATTGTCTGCAAACAGCTCCAATATATCTTGCCATTCTTGTTTAACACCTCCCGAAAAATTATACTCTTCTGCGTTTGGGCGGACGGCATCCGTTATGCGGAATGGGCGTAACGTCCTTGATCATATTGACTTCGAGGCCAGCGGCCTGCAAGGACCGGATGGCTGCCTCACGGCCGGCGCCGGGGCCTTTTACATATACTTCGATGGTTTTCATACCATGTTCCATCGCGGCTTTGGCTGCCTGTTCAGCTGCCATCTGGGCCGCGAAAGGAGTGCTTTTGCGTGAGCCCTTAAAACCGAGTCCGCCGGCACTGGCCCAAGAAATGGCGTTGCCTTTGACGTCGGTGATGGTAACGATGGTGTTATTGAAGGTAGAACGAATATGAGCGACACCGATTTCGATGTTTTTCCGCTCTTTCCGTTTTGGTCTTGCAACTCTCTTGGCTACCAAACTTATCCCTCCCTTACTTGACTGCTTTACGTCTTACGCCGACGGTCTTTTTAGGTCCTTTGCGAGTCCTGGCGTTGGTCTTGGTCCGTTGGCCACGAACCGGCAACCCCATACGATGGCGTTTGCCGCGATAGGATCCGATCTCGACAAGACGCTTAATATTCAGTGATTCTTCCCGGCGAAGATCGCCTTCCACCTTGTAGTTCTTGTCAATAGTTTCTCTAAGCCTAGAAATTTCTTCCTCGGTTAGGTCGCGTACCCTTGTGTCAGGACTAATACCGGTAGTGGCCACAATTTCTTTGGAAAGCGTAAGACCAATACCAAAAATGTATGTCAAAGCAATTTCGATCCGCTTATCCCGCGGCAGGTCAACTCCAGCAATACGAGCCATTTAGCATGCACCTCCTAACCTTGTTTTTGTTTATGCTTTGGATTTTCGCAAATCACCATTACATTGCCATGACGTTTAATTATCTTGCATTTTTCGCAGATCGGTTTGACCGACGGCCTAACCTTCATGTTAAAAACCTCCTTAATCCCTACTATTTAAAGCGGTAGGTGATACGACCACGCTTCAGATCGTATGGCGTGAGTTCAACAGTGACTCTATCGCCAGGTAAAATCCTGATGAAATTCATGCGGATTTTACCGGAAATGTGTGCCATTACGACATGCCCGTTTTCCAGTTTAACCTGAAACATCGCGTTGGGCAATGCCTCAACAACTATACCTTCAACCTCAATTACATCTTGCTTCGACATGAGTTCCCCTCCTCGTCCGCATCTCACTCTTCTCCGGTGTTTATCCAAGCGCTGATGGCGTGGCGAATTTCTTCGTCGGTTGCCGCTTGGTCGCAGGCAATTTTTGCTGCTACACCTTTGTCAATGGATTTCAGAACGCTGATATGCCGGATATTCTTCTTTTTCGGTTTGGTGACCTTGCGGTCTCTGCCATTCGCCAACAAAAGCAGCGATATCTCGGCAAATCCGACTACCAGATAAACTTGCCCCCTGTCGCGTCCAGCCTTGGAGCGAACCAGCTGACCCAGTGATATCTTCTCAACCGGCACGGAATATGCCTCCCTATAGTTTGGTCAGAATTTCCGGTCCGTCTGAAGTCACCGCAACAGTGTGTTCGAAATGGGCCGACCGCTTCTTATCCGCTGTTACCACTGTCCACCCATCATCCAGCGTCCGAACCTCGTGTGTCCCGAGATTTATCATCGGTTCGATCGCGAGGGTCATGCCAGATTTCAAGCGCGGGCCGCGGCCGGGGATACCGTAGTTAGGAACTTGGGGATCTTCATGCATACTGCGGCCGATACCATGACCGACGAAGTCTCTGACTACGCCGTAGCCATGATCCTCAGCATGAGATTGAACGGCATGCGAGATATCACTGAGCCGATTGCCTACTATCGCCTGGGCGATCCCTTTATAGAGAGACTCTTCGGTTACGTCCAGAAGCTTTTGGACCTCGGCGTCTACTTCACCCACCGGAACGGTGATGGCAGCGTCGCCATAATATCCATTAATTACCGTTCCAATATCAATACTGAGATTATCTCCATTTTTTAACTTTCTTACTCCCGGGATGCCGTGCACCACTTCTTCGTTAACCGAAGCGCAGATGTTGCCCGGAAACCCATGGTACCCTTTGAACGCCGGTATGGCACCACAGTGTTTGATATAATCTTCCGCTATGCTGTCCAGTTCCTGCGTGGTGATTTCGGGTTTTACCGCTTTTTTCATTTCTTCCAGTGTCTTTGCGACAATTTTGCCAGCATCGCGGAGATAGTTGAGTTCCCGCTCTGATTTAAGAAAGATCATCGCCTTGCGCCCCGCAGACTAATTTCAATGTCTTCAAGCACTTTATCAATCGCTTGGCGGCCGTCGATTTCACTGTACAGTCCTCTTTCGCGGTAATACTCAATTAAAGGCTGCGTCTGGGCGCCATATACCGTCAGGCGTTTTTTCACCGTCTCTTCCTGGTCGTCGGCACGTTGAAAAATCTCGCCCTGGCATTTGTCACACTCACCCGGCTTGGCCACCGGGTTAAAGACTACATGATAGGTTGCCCCGCAGTTTCGGCAGATGCGGCGACCGGTTACCCGCTGAACAAGTTCATCGTCAGGCACGGTGATGTTGATAACCTGGTCGATCTTGATATCAAGTTCGCCCAAGGTAACATCGAGCGCCGCCGCCTGTTCCAGTGTTCGGGGAAAGCCATCCAGGATAAATCCTGTCTGGCAGTCCGCCTTGGCCAGTCGCTCTTTGACAATGCCGATGGTCACGCTATCAGGTACCAATTGGCCGGCATCCATATATTCCTTGGCTTGGCGCCCGAGGGGAGTGCCCTCTTTAACCGCAGCCCGGAAGATATCACCTGTCGATATGTGAGGCGTCTTATATTTCTCTACTAGTTTTTCCGCCTGAGTACCTTTGCCGGCACCCGGAGGACCCATTAACAGAATATACACTCTCCCGGCCACCTCCTACTTCATAAAGCCTTGATAGTGGCGCATCAGGATAAGTGCTTCGATCTGCTTCATTGTATCCAGTGCGACGCCCACTACAATCAAGAGAGCCGTACCACCAAAATACACTCCTTGGATATTGGTCGCCCATACCACGAAATTCGGCAAAATGGCGATGAAAGCGAGAAAAATCGAACCCGCAAGAGTGATCCTGGTCATAACACGATCTAAATAGTCAGCGGTCGGTTTACCCGGTCTGAGGCCCGGAATAAAGCCACCGTATTTTTTCATATTCTCTGCCATATCCGATATGTTTAAGGTGACCGCAGTGTAGAAATACGTGAAGAAAATGATCATCAGCGCATACAGCGTTGTCTGTAGCGGTGTTCCCCACGCGAACCACCCTGCCACGGTTTTAACCCATTCGACTTCAATGAATTGGGCAATAGTCACCGGAAACATGAGCACGGATGACGCAAAGATAATCGGAATTACGCCCGCCTGATTGACTTTCAGCGGGATATGGGTAGAATGGCCGCCATACATCTTGCGCCCGACCACCCGTTTGGCGTATTGCACCGGGATTTTGCGCTGACCTTGCTGGATGGCGATGACGAAAACAATCATGGCCACGGCAATAATCACGAACAAAATAATGTTAAAGATATTGATGGTACCAGCGTTGAAATACTGGTAAATGACGCTAAGTCCGTCTGGCAAACGAGACACGATGCCGGCAAAAATGATGAGGGAGATGCCGTTACCGATGCCCTTTTCTGTAATCTGTTCGCCGAGCCACATTAAGAAGGTCGTTCCGGCGGTCAGGGTAATGGCGATTAAGAGGATGGAACCGATCCCCGGATTGATGATCGCCGATTTGAGGCCGAAAGCCATGCCGACTGCCTGCACAAAGCCGAGCAGCACCGTGCCGTACCGGGTGATTTGGGTAATCTTCTTCCGTCCCTCTTCGCCCTCTTTGGCCCACTGTTCAAACTTCGGCACAACCACTGTTAATAGCTGCATGATAATCGAAGCGTTGATGTAGGGAGTGATACTCATGGCAAACACCGAGAATTTACTCAACGCACCACCGGAGAATAAGTCCAGCAGGCCAAACAGGTTGCCGGAAGTGAACAACTGCTCGATGACCGCGGCGTTGACCCCAGGAACAGGAATATGTGTACCGGCGCGAAAAATCAGGAACATCGCCAGGGTAAACACGACCTTTTGCCTGAGTTCGGTGATTTTGAGTATATTCGACAGGGCTGCAAGCACCTAGATCACCTCGACTTTGCCACCGGCGGCCTGGATTTTTTCCGCAGCTGATTTAGTAAAGCCATTGGCTCTTACGGTCAGCGCTTTCTCCAGTTCACCAGTACCAAGAATCCGGATGCCGTCCCGCACATTTTTGATCACGCCGGCGTCTACCAGCAGTACCGGATCGACTACTGTACCGTTTTCAAAACGATTGAGTTCCCGAATGTTGACTTCGGTATATTCCTTGCCAAATTTATTAAAGAAACCACGTTTGGGCAACCGGCGATAGATGGGCATCTGGCCGCCTTCGAAACCGGGACGGACACCGCCGCCGGCACGAGAGTTCTGACCTTTATGGCCCTTGCCTGATGTTTTGCCGAGTCCCGAACCGAGACCTCTGCCAACACGTGTGGGCTTTTTCTTCGAACCGGGCGCCGGAGCTAACTCGTGTAATTTCATTGTCGCACCTCCTTAGCTAGTAGTCTTAGACTTCTTCTACTGTTACAAGATGCTCGACTTTGCGGATCATGCCTTTGATCGCCGCACTGTCCTCTTGTACGACCGAGCTATACATTTTACCCAAGCCTAAAGCCTTAACGGTAGCACGTTGGTCTTGTTGTCTGCCAATCAGGCTCCGGGTAAGAGTAATTTTTAGTTTAGCCATGATATCCCTCCTTAGCCCAAAAGTTCCTGAACGGTCTTGCCACGGAGTTCTGCAACCTTTTCGGCCCGCTTCAGTTGCTCCAGACCGCTTAAAGTAGCCCGTACCATATTATTCGCGTTGGATGAACCAAGGGACTTGGTAAGAATATCATGAATGCCGGCAAGCTCAAGGACGGCGCGAACCGGACCGCCCGCGATAACGCCGGTACCTTCTGATGCCGGCTTTAAGAGTACTTTTCCGGCTCCAAAGATGCCTGTAATCTGGTGCGGGATGGTCGTACCAACCAGCGGAACCTTGATCAAGCTTTTCTTGGCGTCTTCAATGCCTTTACGAATGGCTTCCGGCACCTCGGCAGCTTTTCCCAGACCCATGCCGACATGGCCGTTACCGTCGCCGACGACAACCAGCGCACTGAAGGAGAAACGGCGACCACCTTTTACAACCTTGGCAACCCTGTTTATAAACACGACCTTTTCTTTCAGGTCAAGACTACCGTATTCAATTCTGGCCATTTATTTCCCTCCTTTGTCTTAAAATTCCAGACCAGCTTCCCGTGCCGCTGCTGCGAGTGCAGCCACCCGGCCGTGATAAATATAGCCACCGCGGTCAAATACCACTTGTTTGATGCCTTTTTCCAACGCCCTTTTAGCGATGGCAGCACCGACCGATTTGGCTGCTTCGATATTACCGCCGTACTCGACAGAGCCACGGACATCTTTATCTACTGTGCTGGCGGCAACAAGCGTCTTTCCGCTGTTGTCGTCAATAATCTGCGCATACATATGATTTAAACTGCGAAACACATTCAGGCGCGGCTTTGTGGCCGTACCGATCAGGTTTTTGCGCAGCCTAAGATGCCTCTTTTGCCTGGCGTCGTTCTTGCTTCCCTTACGCAGCAAGGTGTTCACTCCTTCCTCTAACCTTTACTTCTTACCTTTTGCCCCAGCTTTACCAGCCTTGCGGCGGACAATTTCACCTTCGTAGCGTACGCCTTTACCTTTATAAGGCTCAGGCTCGCGATAACCGCGAATCTTTGCAGCGAGAGCTCCGACTGCCTCTTTGTCTATTCCGCCCACGATAATCCGGTTCGGCGCAGGAACATCAATGGTAAGTCCCGTAGGCGGTTCTACTTCCACCGGGTGGGAAAAACCTAAAGTCAGATTCAGCTTGGTTCCTGATTTCGATGCCCGGTAACCGACACCGGTTATTTCCAAAGTTTTGGTGAAGCCCTGCGTGACCCCAGTCACCATATTAGCGACAAGGGTGCGGGTCAAACCGTGCAGTGATCTATGTTGTTTCTCGTCTGAAGGCCGCTTGACCGAAATCGTGCCATCGTCAGCGATATCCAGAATCATCGCTTGGGGAATGGTCCGGCTGAGTTCGCCTTTTGGTCCTTTGACGGAAACCAGATTGCCGTCGACTTTCACGGTTACGCCCGTGGGAACGGCGATCGGCATCCTACCAATTCTCGACATGTGTGCACCTCCTTGTTACAAAGCTAAATTACCAGACGTATGCGATGACTTCGCCGCCCAGACCTTCTTTACGAGCCTGCTTGTCACTCATGATCCCCTTGGAAGTCGAAACGATGGCGATGCCCAGCCCGCCCAATACACGCGGCAATTGTTCGGTTTTAGCGTAAACCCGAAGACCGGGTTTCGAAATCCGTTTAATGCCGGTGATAACCTTTTCCCGGTTGGCACCATATTTCAGCGCTACCCGGAGCGTGCCCTGCTTGCCATCAGTAATCAGCTCGTAGTCCTTGACGAATCCTTCCAGTTTCAGGATGTCGACAATGGCCTGCTTGATCTTGGAGGCAGGAATTTCAACTTTATCATGATAAACCGAGTTTGCGTTGCGAATGCGCGTCAGCATATCGGCGATCGGATCGGTCATTACCATAAGATATAACCCCCTTTCGGTAATCTTTCTACCAGCTTGCCTTAGTAACTCCAGGAATGGCTCCTTGATAGCTCAATGTCCTGAAGCAAATCCGGCACATTTCAAACTTGCGCAAATAACCGTGCGGACGACCGCAGATCTTGCATCTATTGTAATTACGCACTTTAAATTTCGGTTCACGCTTCCATTTTTCAATCAGCGCTGTTTTGGCCACAAGTGTCCCTCCTTTTTACGCGCTAAATGGCATTCCCATCAGTGCTAATAATTCCCGCGCCTCTTCGTCAGTTTTGGCGGTAGTCACGATGATGATATCCATTCCCCGGATTTTATCCACTTTGTCATATTCGATCTCAGGAAAAATCAACTGTTCCTTGATTCCGAGGGTATAGTTACCGCGTCCGTCGAAGGACCGCGGGCTCACTCCACGAAAGTCGCGCACCCGCGGCAGGGCAACGTTGAGCAGTTTATCCAAAAACTGGTACATCCGTTCGCCACGCAGGGTAACTTTGGTTCCAATCGCCATCCCTTCGCGAATCTTAAAGGCGGCGATGGATTTTTTGGCCCTGGTGATAATCGGCCGTTGACCGACAATGGTCATCAAGTCGTTTACTGCTGCGTCCAGCACTTTCGGGTTAGCAACCGCTTCACCCACGCCCATGTTCACGACGACTTTCTCGATTTTGGGGATCTGCATCACATTTTTGTAGCCGAACTTCTCGGTCATGGCCGGGGCTACTTCGGTTAAAAACTTGTCTTTCAGTCTGGCCATATCGTTACCTCCTTTCCGCGTGATTACTTATCTTTATCAATGATTTCACCGCATTTTTTGCAAGCACGGGCCATTTTGCCGCTGGCTAGCGGCGATTTGGCGATGCGGGTGGGTTTGTCGCAGGCCGGGCAAACCAACATCGCTTTGGCGGAGTTCATGGCTGCTTCTTTAACCATAATGCCACCCTGGGGCGTCTTCTGGGTCGGTTTAGCATGACGCTTAACCTTGTTGACACCTTCGACGACGATCTTGCCTTTTTTCGGCAGAGCTTCAATGACTTTGCCTTGCTGGCCCTTATCCTTGCCGGATAATATAACAACTGTATCGCCTTTTTTGACGTGCAGTTTGTTGGTCTCGGACATCTTTCCGGATACCTCCTTTTACAGCTAGATTACTTCCGGTGCCAGCGAAATAATCTTCATGAAGTCTTTATCGCGCAGCTCTCTGGCCACTGGTCCAAAAATACGGGTACCCCTAGGGCTTTTGTCGTCTTTAATGATCACTGCTGCGTTTTCATCGAAACGAATATAAGATCCGTCCGGACGACGAAGTCCCTTTTTTGAACGGACAACCACGGCTTTAACCACGTCGCCTTTCTTGACTACCCCGCCGGGATTGGCGGCTTTGACTGTCGCAACAATGATATCGCCGATGTTTGCATATCGGCGGAAGGATCCGCCTAAAACCCGGATACACAGGATTTCCTTGGCTCCGGTATTGTCAGCAACATTCAGTCTTGACTCCTGTTGGATCATCGTTATCCCTCCTTCGCATACCAAATAGACAAGTACTGCCGACCACGGTTGGCGCTTGTCTTATTTCGCTCTTTCCAGCACTTCCACGACACGCCAGCGCTTGTCTTTCGACAGCGGCCTGGTTTCCATTATTTTTACCGTATCACCGACATGACTTTCGTTGTTTTCGTCATGAGCCTTGTAGCGATCGGTTTGTTTAATCGACTTGCTATAAAGCGCGTGTTGGACCAAACGCTCCACGGCCACAACCACCGTCTTTTGCATTTTGTCGCTGACGACTTTGCCAATCCTGGTTTTGCGTTCGTTTCTTTCAGTCACGTTTTACTAGCCCTCCTTCCGACTTGTGCCAGATAAATGGCACACTTGACACGGACCTGACTGGGTTTATTATTAGGCCTGAGCCTTCATTTCCCGTTCGCGTTGGATGGTTTTGATGCGGGCAATGGTCTTTTTGACTTCTTTGATCCGCATCGGGTTTTCCAGCTGGCCGGTAGCCAGTTGAAACCTGAGATTGAACAATTCATCTTTCAATCCAAGGAATTTTTGGTCAAGTTCGGTTGCGCTCATGTCGCGGATGTCCTTAACCTTCATCTGCTTCACCCACTTCTTCCTGAACTTGCGGTAATTCTTCGCCTTTTTTGACGAATTTGGTTTTGATCGGCAGCTTATGAGCAGCCAGACGCAGAGCTTCTTTCGCTTCTTCTTCCGGTACTCCGGCCAGTTCGAACATAACCCGGCCCGGTTTAACTACCGCCACCCAGTATTCAGGCGAACCTTTGCCGCTACCCATGCGGGTCTCAGCCGGTTTGGCCGTAATGGGCTTGTCAGGGAATATCTTGATCCAAACCTGACCACCACGTTTGATATAACGGGTCATTGCAATACGGGCCGCTTCAATCTGACGGTTGGTGATCCAGGCCGGTTCCAAAGCAACCAAACCGAATTCACCATGAGTCACGGTATTGCCTCTGTTGGCTTTACCTTTCATGCGTCCGCGAAACTGTTTGCGGTGTTTCACGCGCTTCGGAATTAACATTATGCTTCGCTCCCTTCGACAGCGGCAGCGTCCTTCTTGACCTCCGGTTCAACCTTGGCTTCAACTTTGGCTACCGGTTTAGCAGCCGGTAAAACTTCACCTTTATAGATCCAGACCTTCACGCCGATCCGGCCGTAGGTGGTTGCAGCTTCAGCTGTGCCGTAATCAATGTCGGCCCGTAGGGTGTGCAGAGGAATACTTCCTTCGCGGTAACTTTCCGTCCGGGCGATCTCGGCGCCGCCTAAACGACCACCGGCTGTAACTTTGATGCCTTTGGCGCCCATACGCATGGTACGTTGCACCGATTGTTTCATGGCGCGGCGGAAGGCGATGCGTTTTTCCAGCTGAGCGGCGATGTTTTCCGCGACCAGCGTGGCGTCAAGCTCGGCTTGTTTGATTTCAGCAATATTGACGTCGATGGTCTTGTCGGTCAACAGCTTCAGCGTCTTTTTCAAATCTTCGATCCCGCTGCCGCCACGACCAATAACCATACCGGGCTTGGCGGTGTGAATGGTCACCTTGACACGGTTCGCGGCGCGTTCTATTTCAATACGGGAGACCCCTGCGGTAAACAGCTTTTTCTTAAGGAATTTGCGAATTTTGACGTCTTCGTGCAGAAATTTGGCAAAATCCTTATCAGCATACCATCTGGCATCCCAGTTTTTAATAATACCGATCCGTAGACCATGAGGATTAACTTTTTGACCCACTGTTTTCCCTCCTTCGCCAGTTATCTTTCTTTTACGACCAACGTTACGTGGCTGCTACGTTTCAAGATTTTGAATGCCTGCCCGCGAGAGCGCGGGTGGATGCGTTTTAAAGTCGGACCTTGATCGACGTAAGCGGCCGCAACGAATAGTTTGTCAGAGTTCATATCATAATTATGTTCGGCGTTAGCCACCGCAGATTTCAGCACTTTCTCGATTACTTCAGACGCAACCTTGGGCGTGAACTTTAGAATGGCGAAAGCCTCGCCGACGCTCTTGCCGCGGATGAGATCGATAACGATGCGAACTTTCCGTGGTGCGATCCGAATATATTTCGCAATTGCTTTGGCTTCTGTAGACATGGTTGAACCCCCTCTCGGCGCCTTATTTGAGTGAAGTAGACCTTTCGGTATGGCCGCCATGACCTCTATACGTACGGGTCGGGGCAAATTCACCCAGTTTGTGACCCACCATATCTTCAGTAACATAGACCGGCACGTGTTTACGTCCGTCATGCACCGCGATGGTATGGCCGACAAACCCAGGGAGGATGGTAGATGCACGCGACCAGGTCTTTACGACCTTTTTCTCGTTTTTGGCGTTCATGGCTACGATTTTCTTCTGGAGACTTGCATGGATATATGGACCCTTTTTTATTGATCTGGACACCTTATAGGCCTCCTTTCGCTATGCTTATTTCGTCCGACCCTTAACAATCAGTTTGTCGGTCGTTTTCTTGCTGCGGGTTTTAGCACCCATAGCATGTTTGCCCCACGGGGTAACCGGATGTTTGCGGCCGATAGGTGAACGGCCTTCGCCACCGCCGTGCGGATGGTCGATCGGGTTCATGGCCACACCGCGGTTGGCGGGACGAATGCCCAGCCAGCGAGTACGACCGGCTTTGCCGATGGTAATGTTTTCGTGTTCGAGATTGCCCACCTGGCCGATGGTCGCTTTGCAATTGACATGCACTTTGCGAAGTTCACCAGACGGCAGACGGAGAAGGGCATAGTCGCCTTCTTTGGCCATCAGCTGGGCCGATGCGCCGGCGCTGCGGACCATTTGGCCGCCTTTGCCGATTTTCATCTCGATGTTGTGGACCTGGGTGCCGACCGGTATGTTTTTGAGGGCCAGGGCGTTGCCGACCTTGATGTCGGCTTCTGGGCCACTCAAAATCGAATCGCCAACCTTGAGACCATTAGGGGCCAGAATATAGCGCTTTTCGCCGTCGGCGTAGTTCAAAAGGGCGATACGGGCGCTGCGGTTAGGGTCATATTCGATGCTGGCCACTTTGGCCGGAACATTGTCTTTGTTGCGTTTAAAGTCGATAATGCGGTACAGGCGTTTATGGCCACCGCCCTGGTGCCTGACTGTCAGACGACCCTGCTGGTTGCGCCCGGCGTGCTTTTGCAGCCGTTCGACCAGTGAGCGTTCGGGCTTGTCGGTAGTAATTTCGTCGAAACTCGCCACCGTCATAAACCGTCGGCCCGGAGCGTATGGTTTAAAGCTTTTTACTGCCATGGGTGCTCCTCCTTCAATCGATTATAAGCCTTCGAAGAACTCGATGGTTTGACCGGGCGCCAGCTTGACGATGGCTTTTTTGTAATCCGGACGTTTGCCCTGAGTTCGACCCATCCGTTTGACTTTCCCCATTACCCGGATGGTGTTGACGTCTAATACCTTCACCTTGAAAATTTGTTCCACTGCTTGGCTAATCTCGATTTTGTTGGCTTTTAGCGGCACAACAAAAGTATATTTGTTGTCTTGCATCATAGCCGTAGTTTTTTCAGTGATCAGCGGGCGGATCAGAATATCGCGCGGGCTTGACATTATGCCAACACCTCCTCTATCTTGCTGACCGCATCCTTGGTGATGAGTATCTTGTCATGGTACAGGAGGTCGATGACGTTGAGTCCCATTGAAGTGATGCTCTTGACGCCCGTAATATTACGGGACGACTTTTCGACATTCTCGATCGACTCACCTAAGATGATGAGAGCTTTGTCGGAGCCAAGCTTGAGATTGTCGAGCATGGTCACCACATTCTTGGTCTTGGGTTCGCTGAAATTGATGTCCTCCATGACCAACAGTTCGCCAGCACCAACCTTGGCGGACAGTGCCGATTTGATGGCCAGGCGGCGCGCCTTGCGCGGCATCGAAAAAGCATAGCTGCGCGGATGGGGCCCAAAGGTTATGCCACCGCCCACCCAGACGGGGGAACGTCGGCTACCGGAACGAGCCCGTCCGGTTCCTTTTTGCCGCCAGGGTTTACGGCCGCCACCCCGGACCATAGCTCTGGTCTTGGTGGCCGCGGTGCCCAAACGCTGATTGGCTTGCTGCATTACCACTGCTTGGTGCAGGACAGCCTCGTTGACTTCAACGCCAAACACGTTTTCATTTAATTCTATTTCACCGGTTTTTTCACCGGCGATATTGTATACTGCAACTTTCGGCATGTGCGCATCCTCCTTTCGCGGTCCAGAATTCGCGGATTATTTTTTCGGTTTAACCGTATTTCTGATAATGATGAAACTTCCCTTAGGGCCGGGAACGGCGCCCTTGATCAGAATCAGGTTGCGCGCCGTGTCGACTCTGGCGACCGTCAGGCGCTGCACGGTGATTTTGTTACCGCCCAACCGACCGGGGAGTTTTTTGCCTTTGAATACTTTGCCGCCACCGCCGCTCATCCGGGGTCCAATGGTACCGGGTTCGCGGTGGGACTTGGAACCGTGGCCCATAGGTCCACGGGAGAAATGATGGCGCTTGATGCCGCCGGCAAATCCTTTGCCTTTGGCAGTGCCGGTGACGTCGATCATGTCTCCTTCACTAAAGAGATCGACTCCGATCACATCGCCGACTTTGTATTCCGGTGCGCTAGGCAGGCGAAGTTCCCGGATAAATTTGACCGGTTTCGCGCCAGCCTTGGCAAAATGACCTTTCATGGGTTTGGTTACCTTCTTTTCTTTGACGGCTCCAAATCCCAGCTGCACGGCGTTATAGCCGTCGCTTTCCATTGTTTTATTCTGAAGTACGACGCTGGAGCTTGCTTCTATCACCGTAACAGGGATAACTTCGCCCTTCGGCGTAAAAATCTGCGTCATACCAAGTTTTTTCCCTAAGATTCCTTTAGCCATTCTTGCCACCTCCTCTACAGCTTGATTTCAATGTCCACACCAGCCGGCAGGTCGAGACGCATCAGGGCGTCGACCGTTTTGGGTGTCGGCTCGATAATGTCAATAAGGCGTTTATGAGTGCGCATTTCGAACTGCTCGCGGGAATCCTTATTGACATGGGGTGAACGCAGAATCGTGAAAATATTTTTTTCGGTGGGAAGTGGAATCGGCCCGGAAACAAAAGCACCTGTCCTCTTTGCGGTATCAACTATCTTGGCTGCACTGGCGTCAAGCGCCTTGTGGTCATATGCTTTCAAACGAATCCGAATTTTTTGCTGCTTTGCCATAGTATTTCCTCCTTATCGCCCGGTTTCTGGAACGGACATTCTCCATGGAAATCTCCCTGCGCCCGCAGGCAACCTTCCACTTCATCGCATATTGAGTCACTTCACCCGGACAGGGGCGGCCGATCGACCGCCCCCTCCGGGGTTAATGCTTGGTGTGGCTGTATTAAGCGTTGATGGCGGTAACGACACCGGCGCCAACGGTCCGGCCACCTTCGCGGATAGCGAAACGCAGGCCTTCTTCAATAGCAATCGGCGTAATCAGCTCAATCGCCATCTGGATGTTGTCGCCAGGCATAACCATTTCTACGCCGTCCGGCAGGGTGACCACGCCGGTTACGTCGGTAGTCCGGAAGTAGAACTGCGGGCGATAGCCATTAAAAAACGGGGTGTGCCGGCCGCCTTCTTCTTTTGACAGGACGTAAACTTCGGCGCTGTATTTGGTGTGGGGTTTAATCGAGCCGGGTTTGGCCAATACCTGGCCGCGCTCGATTTCTTTGCGATCTACACCGCGCAGCAGGGCGCCGATGTTGTCGCCGGCTACTGCCGAATCAAGCAGTTTCCGGAACATTTCCACGCCGGTTACGACGGTGGATTTGGGTTTTTCGGTCATGCCGACGATTTCGATGGTTTCGCCGACTTTGACCTGTCCGCGCTCGACACGGCCAGTGGCAACGGTGCCGCGACCGGTGATGGTGAATACGTCTTCGACAGGCATCAGGAAGGGCTTGTCGGTGGCGCGTTCCGGGGTGGGGATGTATTCATCGACAGCATCCATCAGCTCAAGGATTTTGCCGCACCATTGGCATTCGCGTTTGGCGCAGCCGCATTCGAGGGCTTTGGTGGCCGAACCGGATACGACCGGGATGTCGTCGCCGGGGAATTCATAACTAGAGAGAAGTTCGCGGATTTCCATTTCTACCAGTTCCATCAGCTCGGGATCATCTACCATATCGGCTTTGTTCATGAAGACGACCATGGCCGGTACGCCGACCTGACGGGACAAGAGGATGTGTTCGCGGGTCTGGGGCATGGGGCCGTCGGCGGCGCTGACTACGAGGATGGCTCCGTCCATCTGGGCGGCCCCGGTGATCATGTTTTTAACATAGTCGGCATGGCCTGGGCAGTCAACGTGGGCATAGTGGCGCTTTGCGGTTTCGTATTCGACATGGGCGGTGTTGATGGTGATTCCGCGCGCCTTTTCTTCCGGGGCTTTGTCGATTTGGTCATAGGCTACGAATTCGGCGCCGCCTGCCTTGGAAAGAACGAGGGTAATCGCTGCGGTCAGCGAGGTCTTGCCATGGTCAACGTGGCCGATGGTGCCGATATTTACGTGCGGTTTGGTCCTCTCAAACTTTTTCTTTGCCATTTTACTAGCCTCCTAATATTTACTTTGGTCGATTATAGTTAAGCTTCGAACTAAGCGCCTTTTACCTTGGCAATAATACCTTCGGCAATGCTTTTGGGCACTTCCTCGTAGTGGTCAAATTCCATGGAGTAGTTGCCGCGTCCCTGGGTTTTTGACCTGAGGTCGGTGGAATAACCAAACATTTCGGCCAGCGGTACGAAGGATCTGATGACCTGCGCCCCGGACCGGGATTCCATTCCTTCAATGCGGCCCCGGCGGGAGTTAAGGTCGCCGATAACGTCGCCCATATACTCTTCCGGAACTTGAACCTCGACTTTCATATACGGTTCGAGGATGGCAGGGTCGGCTTTCGCGGCTCCGGCTTTAAAGCCGATGGATCCGGCGATTTTGAAGGCCATTTCCGAAGAGTCGACATCATGGTATGAGCCGTCATAGACAGTAACCTTGATGTCTACCATCGGATAGCCGGCCATGACGCCGGTTTCCATGGCTTCTTTTATGCCAGCCTCGATCGGGTTGATGTATTCTCTTGGAATCGCACCGCCGACAATTTTGTTTTCAAAGACGAACCCATCGCCGTGTTTCTGGGGCGAAAGTTCCAGCCAGCAATGGCCGTATTGGCCGCGGCCGCCGGACTGACGGACGAATTTACCTTCCGCCTTGACCGTCTTACGAATGGTTTCGCGATAAGCGACCTGCGGTTTGCCGACATTGCAATCTACCTTGAACTCTCTGAGCATCCGGTCAACGATGATCTCCAGATGCAGTTCGCCCATACCGGAGATGATTGTCTGACCGGTCTCGGTGTCGGTATGCATGCGGAATGTCGGATCTTCTTCAGCCAGCTTGACTAGCGCGATCCCCATTTTGTCCTGGTCGACTTTGGTCTTGGGCTCGACGGCCACCGAGATGACCGGTTCGGGGAAGACCATGGATTCAAGAATGATCACATTTTTCTCATCGCAGAGGGTGTCGCCGGTGGTGGTGTCTTTGAGACCCACGGCGGCGGCGATGTCACCGGTGTATACTTCTTCGATCTCTTCGCGGTGATTGGCATGCATCTGGAGGATGCGACCAATCCGCTCCTTCTTGCCCTTCGTCGAGTTGAACACATACGAACCAGACGCAAGTTTACCCGAGTATACCCGGAAGAAAGAGAGTTTACCGACATAGGGATCGGTCATGATCTTGAAGGCCAGCGAGGAGAACGGTGCGGCATCATTGGCCGGACGTTCGTCTTCGGACCCGTCGTCCGGGTTGATCCCTTTAATGGGCGGGATATCTGTGGGAGCAGGCATGTACTCCACCACCGCGTCGAGCAGCGGTTGAACGCCTTTGTTTTTATATGAGGACCCGCACAGGACCGGAATCATTTTGACAGCGATGGTCGCTTTTCGGATGCCCTGCTTGATCTCCTCGGTGGTGAGCTCTTCACCCTCAAGGTATTTCAGCATCAGTTCATCGTCGCTCTCGGCCACGGCGTCAAGAAGGTTCTGCCGGTATAGCTCGGCCTGTTCCTGCAACTCTTCGGGTATGCTGGCTTCCTCACTCGTTTTGCCGAGATCGTCGGTATAGATCAGGGTTTTCATCTCCACCAGGTCGATGATCCCTATATAGGTATCTTCAAATCCGATGGGCAATTGGATGGGAACGGCATTGGCCCCCAACCGGCTTTTCATCATATCAACGACCCGATAAAAATCGGCGCCGAGGATATCCATTTTATTGACATAGGCCATACGGGGAACACCGTATTTATCGGCCTGGCGCCACACAGTTTCAGACTGAGGTTCAACCCCGCCTTTGGCACAAAATACTGTGACAGCTCCGTCAAGCACTCGCAAGGAACGTTCTACCTCAACGGTAAAGTCCACGTGTCCTGGTGTATCGATAATGTTTATGCGGTGACCGTTCCACTGACAGGTAGTGGCGGCAGAAGTAATGGTAATGCCGCGTTCTTGCTCCTGCACCATCCAGTCCATAGTCGCAGCGCCATCATGCACTTCACCTATTTTGTGTACTCTACCGGTGTAGAATAGGATGCGTTCGGTTGTAGTAGTCTTGCCGGCGTCAATGTGTGCCATGATGCCAATGTTCCGCGTCTTTTCTAGTGGAAGCTTTCTGGCCACCATCATCACTCCTTGATCGAACTTCCCCGAAGTCCGGAATTACCAGCGGTAATGTGCAAAAGCTTTGTTCGCCTCTGCCATTTTATGGGTATCTTCTTTTTTCTTTACCGATGCTCCAGCACTGTTAGCTGCGTCTAAAAGTTCGCCAGCCAACCGCTCATGCATGGTTTTTTCGCCCCGCAACCGGGAATAATTGACCAGCCAACGGATGCCCAGCGACAGGCGACGGTCAGCCCGCACCTCAACCGGAACTTGATAGTTGGCACCACCGACGCGGCGGGCTCGAACTTCCAATACTGGCATGACGTTTTTAAGCGCCGCCTCGAATAGCTCCAACGGGTCTTTGCCGGTTTTAGCCCGCATAATATCAAATGCATCATAAACGATGCCTTCTGCAACGCCTTTTTTGCCCTTCATCATGATTTTGTTGATAAACCGGGTGACAAGCTTGGAATTATACACCGGATCAGGCAACACATCACGCTTGGGTACAGGACCCTTTCTTGGCATTCATATCCCTCCTTTATCAAAAGCTAACAATCAATTATTTCTTAGGACGCTTCGCCCCATATTTGGATCTGCCCTGGCCGCGTTTTTGCACACCAGCGGTGTCAAGCGCGCCACGAATGATGTGATAACGGACACCTGGTAAGTCTTTAACCCTACCGCCTCTGATGAGTACCACAGAGTGCTCCTGCAGGTTATGACCGATGCCGGGAATATAGGCAGTCACTTCAAGACCATTGGTCAGACGCACCCTGGCTACCTTCCGCAGTGCGGAATTCGGCTTTTTCGGAGTGGTTGTATATACCCTTGTGCATACACCCCGTTTTTGCGGGCATTCTTTCAGCGCCGGCGCAGTGGACTTCTTTTCAAGTTCTTCTCTGCCTTTACGGATTAATTGACTAATTGTCGGCATAAGTACACCTCCTTCCCAAAATTGTTTGTTATAAAATAATTTTACCCCAGGCGGTTAAGCGAGGGGTAAAATGATAACCCTCATTACCCGGCTAACCCTTCAGTAAAGCGACAGCTGCGGCCCCGACTTCGATTCCGCAGGCCTTACCCAGTTCATCCATACTTGGTACTGATTCTACCGCCACACCCTTGCGGTCGCAAAGGTCGCGAATGGGCGCTGTAACTCTTGTATCCGCGTCCTGAGCCAGATAGACAAGGGCCGCGAGGCCTTTATCAATGGCTTTTGTCGCCTGCTTGGCCCCTACGGCTTTCAGGGCATTTTTCAGGGTATCAACCGACATGGAATGTCCCTCCTTTAGCACGAAAGAAATCCCAAGCAATCCATGGACGCTCTAACATTTTAGCATTATGCCATACCCATGTCAAGCATATTTGCGGTCTAAATGCATTTTTTATGCCCACGGTGCCGTGAGTGTCATTTAGTCATCAACCGGCAAGGGAAAAATCCCCTTGCCGGTTGTTTTTTTGATTATTGGCCCAACGAAAATCTCTGCTTAGGTTCTTTTGATCTTGATGTTACGGTAACGGCTCATGCCGGTGCCGGCAGGAACCAGCTTGCCGATGATAACATTCTCTTTGAGTCCGAGCAGCGGATCGACTTTACCCTTGATAGCCGCCTCAGTGAGAACCCTGGTGGTCTCCTGGAAGGACGCGGCCGACAGGAATGAGTCGGTGGCCAAGGACGCTTTGGTGATGCCCAAGAGGATCGGCCGGGCTACGGATGGTTCCCCTCCGGCTTCAAAAATCCGGGCGTTTTCTTCTTCAAACGAATTGATATCGATATATTCGCCTGGCAAGAGTTCGGTATCACCCGGCTCCTCGATTTTCACCTTGTGAAGCATCTGGCGGACCATGACTTCGATATGTTTGTCGTTGATTTCCACACCCTGGGATTTATAAACCTTCTGGACTTCATACACCAGATAGCGTTGGGTGTCACGGAGACCGCTGACCCGCAGAATATCATGAGGATTGACCGAACCCTCGGTCAGCCTTTCTCCGGCGCGGACGGTCTGACCGTCCTTCACAATTATTCTGGCCCCGTAAGGGATTTGATATACACGCTCTTCGCCGGCAGGCGGGATAATGGTCACCCGGCGAAGGCCTTTGATCTCCTTGATTTCGACCTTCCCATCGGCCTCGGTGATAATCGCCGGGCGCTTCGGTTTGCGCGCTTCGAACAATTCTTCAACCCTCGGCAGACCTTGGGTAATGTCGTCACCGGCAACCCCGCCGGTATGAAAGGTTCTCATGGTAAGCTGGGTACCCGGCTCGCCGATGGACTGAGCGGCGATAATACCGACAGCCTCACCAACATCAACCATGCCGCCGGTGGCCAGATTGCGGCCGTAGCATTTGATGCATACGCCGTACTGCGATTTGCAGGTCAGTACCGAACGAATGGAAACCTTATTGGTGACTTCGACGACACGATCGGCAAGTTCTTCATTAATCTCTTGGTTTTGATGAACAACGATCTCGCCGTTAGCGTCGACGACGTCCTCAGCGGCCACCCGGCCGATAATCCGATCGCGCAGGGCTTCAATGACGCCGCTGCCCTCGGTGATGGCTTCGACTTCAATCCCTTTGATGTTGTTGTTACGCACTTTGACCTCGCGGATGTCGCTGGCCAAAATGGCGTCAATATTTTCCTCGGTCAGAACTGCGCCTGCGGGAACAATTTCCTCACCGGCAAAGTCTCTCACCGCCTCGGTAGTATTTTTGCCAAGCATTTCTTTCATCATGGCGTCCCGGAGCACCAGTTTGAGTTTTTCCTCCGGTTCGCTGAGCAGGATCGACTCGGTGGCCGAAGGATCCAACTCTCCTCCATCGGCATCGACTGCAGTATAGAGAATGATGGAGGGTACATAGTGGGCGCCAAGCAGTTCCAGCCCTTCGTCTTCGAGCATGGTGTCCTGCAGCAGCAGTGTCTCTCCAGTATGTGGGCTGACAACATCAGCAGCCAGTACCCGGCCAAGCAGGGTGTCCCGCAGGAAAGCGATGGCGCTGGCGCTGGACTGAACAAGACGGGCCCGTTCCCGCAGGATATTGATGCCGACAAGGTCGCAGTCTTCTTCCCGGACGATGACATCCTGGGCGACGTCGACAAGACGACGGGTCAAGTACCCTGAGTCGGCCGTCCTGAGGGCGGTGTCAGCAAGACCTTTCCGCGCACCGTGGGTTGAAATGAAGTATTCGAGCACTGTCAAACCTTCGCGGAAATTGGCTTTGATCGGAAGGTCGATGATCCGGCCAGATGGGTCAGCCATCAGACCGCGCATACCGGCCAGCTGACGGATCTGCTGGATGTTACCGCGGGCGCCGGATGTCGCCATCATATAAACTGGATTGAAGCGGTCCAGCGAGTTCATCAAGGCGGTGGTAACGTCATCGGTGGCTTTGGTCCACAGTTCGATGATTCGTTTGTAGCGCTCGTCGTCGGTAATCAGGCCGCGACGGTATTGTTTGTCAATGGTATCAACCAGGCCTTCGGTTTTGGCCAGGATTTCGACTTTTGCAGCAGGAACCTTGATATCGGCAATGGCGATGGTGATGCCGGCCCGGCAGGCAAACGAGAAACCGAGGCGTTTGATACTGTCGAGTACCACTGCGGTTTTCGCGGTGCCAAGGCGGCGGTAACAATCAGCCGCCAGTTTACCCAGCTGCTTTTTGTCCATCAGGATGCCAAGGTGCCAGCCGTCGTCTTGCTTGAAGTAGTGACGCAGTTCTTCCGGCAAGCCTTCGTTGAAGATCAGGCGGCCGACGGTGGTGTGCACCAGGCCGTATTCGGGGAATCTGATCCTGACTTTGGCGTGCAGGGTCACTTCTTTATGTTGATAAGCTAGGAGAGCCTCATCCGGACGGGCGAATATCTTGCCTTCTCCCTTGGCGCCCTCTTTTTCGATGGTCAGATAGTAGGAGCCAAGTACCATATCCTGGGTAGGAGTGGCTACCGGTTTGCCGTCCTTGGTGGAAAGAATGTTATGCGCCGAGAGCATCAATAGGCGTGCTTCGGCCTGAGCCTCAGCCGACAGCGGTACATGGACCGCCATCTGGTCGCCGTCGAAGTCAGCGTTGTATGCAGTACATACCAGAGGGTGAATTTTGATGGCCCGGCCTTCGGAAAGCACCGGCTCAAAAGCCTGGATGCCAAGACGATGCAGCGTCGGGGCGCGGTTGAGGAGAACCGGATGTTCCTTGATAACTTCCTCAAGTACATCCCAGACCTCAGGCCGGACCCTCTCTACCATGCGTTTGGCGCTTTTGATATTGTGGGCGTGGCCAGCGTTGACCAGCTTTTTCATGACAAACGGTTTGAACAGCTCAAGTGCCATTTCTTTGGGCAGGCCACACTGGTGAAGCTTGAGTTCCGGACCGACAACGATAACCGAACGGCCGGAATAGTCAACCCGTTTTCCCAGCAGGTTCTGACGGAAACGACCCTGTTTGCCTTTGAGCATGTCGCTGAGCGATTTCAGGGGGCGGTTTCCCGGCCCGGTGACAGGACGGCCACGGCGCCCATTATCAATCAGGGCGTCGACTGCTTCCTGGAGCATGCGCTTTTCGTTGCGAACGATGATATCAGGAGCGCCAAGGTCGAGGAGCCTTTTCAGGCGGTTGTTCCGGTTGATGACCCGGCGATAAAGGTCATTGAGGTCAGAGGTGGCGAAACGGCCGCCGTCCAGTTGCACCATCGGGCGCAGTTCGGGGGGAATGACCGGCACAACGCCGAGGATCATCCATTCCGGTTGATTGCCCGATTTGCGGAAAGCCTCTACCACTTCCAGTCGACGAATGGCCCGCACTTTGCGCTGGCCGCTGACTTCGCGGAGTTCCTGGCGCAGTTCGCGGCTGAGTTTTTCCAGGTCGAGTTCTTCCAAGAGGCGCTGGATGGCTTCAGCCCCCATGCCAATCTTGAAGGCGCTGCCGTATTTATCGCGGTAATCACGGTACTCGTTTTCGGTGAGCAGTTGCTTTTTCATCAGCGGGGTGTCACCAGGTTCCAGTACGATATACGATGCGAAATAAAGCACTTTTTCCAGCGAACGAGGCGAGATATCGAGGATCAGGCCCATGCGGCTGGGGATGCCTTTGAAATACCAGATATGAGATACCGGCGCTGCCAGCTCAATATGGCCCATCCGGTCGCGGCGAACCTTGGAGCGTGTCACTTCCACGCCGCAACGGTCGCAGACGATGCCTTTGTAACGAATGCGCTTGTATTTACCGCAATGACATTCCCAGTCGCGAGTTGGGCCAAAGATCTTTTCACAGAACAGGCCTTCACGTTCTGGTTTGAGTGTGCGGTAATTTATCGTTTCCGGTTTTTTCACTTCGCCGTGGGACCAGGCCCGGATTTGTTCCGGCGAAGCCAACCCTATACGCATCGAATCAAAATTATTAACATCTAACAAGGAGGTATCGCTCCCTTCACTCTTACTCGAAATCCTCATCAAGCTCTTCTATGTATTCGCGCGGATCGACTTTTTTGTCTTTTTTGACTGCCTTCTTCACGCCTTTGCGAGCGAAGTCGTCTTCCACATCCCGGGGAGGAACTTGATCTGGCGACATTTCGCCGATCTCAGCAATGATGTCAAGCTCTTCTTCGATGGGCTCGATATCATCACTGGCCTCGAGTTCATCCACCAGGTCGGCTTCAAAATCGGCGATTTTGCGTTCATGCGGCAGTGGCCGTTCGCCCTCTTCGCCGCCGATGCTGAGTTCCAGTTCTTTCGCCGTCTCGTGAATATCTTCGTCCGATTCCCGGATCAGAATCTCCTGGGCGTCCTCGGTCAGCACCTTGACATCCAAGCCAATGCTTTGCAATTCCTTGATCAGCACTTTGAAGGACTCGGGCACGCCGGGTTCGGGAACATTTTCCCCTTTGACAATCGCTTCATATGTTTTTACGCGGCCGACCACATCGTCAGACTTGACGGTGAGAAGCTCTTGCAGAGTATAGGCAGCCCCATAAGCCTCAAGGGCCCAAACTTCCATCTCGCCGAACCGCTGTCCGCCGAACTGGGCTTTGCCGCCCAGCGGCTGCTGGGTGACCAGTGAGTACGGGCCAGTCGAACGGGCGTGGATTTTGTCGTCGACCAAATGGGCCAGTTTGAGCATATAGACATAGCCAACCGTGACCGGATTGTCGAACGGGTCGCCGGTGCGGCCGTCATAAAGAGTGCTCTTGCCTTCCTCAGGCAGTCCTGCCAATTTCAGTGTTTTAAATACTTCTTGCTCGGTGGCACCGTCAAATACCGGTGTCGCCATATGAAGACCAGCAGAATCCTGCTTGGGCATGCCATGTTTAGCAAGTTCGTAGTCGCAATCGCGGAGATTATCTTCAAGGTCGGCATCCATCCGGGCGATTTTCATGCCCAGAGTGGCTGCAGCCCAGCCCAGGTGAGTCTCCAGCACCTGGCCGATATTCATCCGGGAGGGAACCCCCAGCGGATTGAGTACAATCTGGATCGGCGTGCCATCTGGCATAAAAGGCATATCTTCTTCCGGCAAAATCCGGGAAACAACCCCTTTGTTACCGTGGCGGCCAGCCATTTTATCGCCTTCGGAAATTTTGCGCTTTTGGGCAATATAGACGCGAACCAGCTGATTGACACCAGGGGGAAGCTCGTCGCCGTTCTCGCGGCTGAATACTTTGACGTCAACGATTTTGCCAGCTTCACCATGTGGTACTCTGAGCGAAGTATCTCTGACCTCACGGGCCTTTTCGCCAAAGATGGCCCGGAGCAGACGCTCTTCAGCAGTCAGCTCGGTCTCACCCTTCGGCGTTACCTTGCCAACCAGAATATCGCCGGGACGAACTTCGGCGCCGACGCGAATAATACCGCGGTCATCAAGGTCGCGCAACACTTCTTCCGCCACGTTGGGGATATCACGGGTGATCTCTTCCGGCCCAAGCTTGGTATCGCGAGCATCGCATTCATATTCTTCAATATGAATCGAAGTGAAAATATCTTCTTTGACCAGCTTTTCGCTGAGTAAGATGGCGTCTTCGTAGTTGTAACCTTCCCAAGGCATAAAGGCAACCAGCACGTTGTAGCCGAGGGCCAGTTCGCCGTTGTCAGTGGAAGGACCGTCAGCCAGTACACCGCCTTTTTCCACCCGCTCGCCTTTATAGACCACCGGCTTTTGGTTGATACAAGTCCCTTGATTGGAACGGATGTATTTCAGCAATTTGTAGCTGTCCAGCGAGCCATTGGCGGTGCGGATATGAATTTCGTTGGCCGTAACTTTGGCAACTTCGCCGGCATTTTTGGCCAGAGCAACTACACCAGAGTCGCGGGCGGCTTTATACTCCATCCCGGTACCGATCAGCGGCGCCTGGGTTTTTAGGAGGGGTACGGCCTGACGCTGCATGTTGGCACCCATCAGGGCCCGGTTGGCGTCATCGTTTTCCAGGAATGGAATGAGCGCCGTCGCGATCGATACGACCTGTTTCGGCGATACATCCATATAGTCGACATTTTCCGCAGGCACAACCAGGATGTCATGCCTGTAGCGGACCGTAACCCGCGACTCGGCAAACCAGCTGTCGGGGCCCAATTCTTCGTTGGCCTGGGCGACGATCATTTCGTCTTCCTCGTCAGCGGTGAGGTAGAATACCTGCTCGGTTACCTTGCGATTATCCTTATCGACTTTACGATAGGGGGTCTCAATAAAGCCAAACTCGTTGATCCGGGCAAAAGTGGATAGCGAGCCGATCAGACCGATGTTCGGACCCTCCGGGGTCTCAATCGGACACATCCGGCCATAGTGGGAATGGTGAACGTCGCGCACTTCAAAGCCGGCGCGCTCACGGCTCAGACCGCCTGGTCCGAGGGCGCTGAGACGCCGTTTATGGGTGAGCTCGGCCAGCGGGTTGGTCTGGTCCATAAACTGTGACAGCTGGCTGGAGCCAAAAAATTCTTTGATAGCCGCAACAACAGGCCGGATATTAATCAAGGCCTGCGGGGTGATGACATCGATATCCTGAATGGTCATCCGTTCCTTGACAACCCGCTCCATCCGGGACAGGCCGATCCGGAACTGGTTTTGCAGCAATTCGCCGACCGACCGGAGACGCCGATTACCAAGGTGATCGATGTCGTCGACATTGCCATGGCCTTCCATCAGGTTTAAAAGATAACTGACGGCGGCGAGGATGTCTTCCGGGGTAATGGTCCTATGGGTATACGGCAGGGTCGGATTGCAAAGCAATTTGACGACCTGGCCGTCTTTTTGCCTGATCTTGGCTTCCACCAGCACGCTAGCGTCAAAAATGCCGCTTTCCTCGAGCCGTGATATCACTTTGTCATCGACAACGGTACCGGCTTCAACGACAATTTCGCCGGTCGTTTTATTCACCAGCGGCGCTTCCAGGGTCTTACCCATCAGGCGGCGGCGCCAGCCGAGTTTTTTCGTAAGCTTGTAGCGACCGACCGACGCCAGGTCATAGCGCTTGGAATCAAAGAACAGCGTCTCTAAGAGCTGGGTTGCATTTTCCACCGTCGGCGGCTCGCCGGGACGGAGTCTTTTGTATATTTCAACCAGAGCCTCTTCTCTGGAGTCGGTATTGTCCCGTTCGAGAGTGGCCCGGATCCGCATGTCATTGTTGAAGAGTTCGGCCACCATGCCGCTGGAGGCATACCCCAGGGCGCGAACCAAAACCGTGACCGGCAGCTTGCGGGTACGGTCGACCCGAACCGACACGACGTCGTTGGCGTCAGTCTCCAGCTCCAGCCAAGCACCGCGATTGGGTATGACAGTGGCATTATAAAGCTTCTTGCCGCTTGTATCAATGGATTCACCATAATAGACGCCAGGAGATCTGACCAACTGGCTGACAATAACCCGCTCGGCACCATTGATGATAAAGGTACCGTTGTCAGTCATGAGCGGAAAATCGCCCATAAAGACTTCCTGCTCCTTGATTTCGCCGGTCTCACGGTTAATCAGCCGGACACCGACCCTCAGCGGAGCCGAATAGGTCACATCGCGTTCTTTACATTCTTCCACTGCGTACTTGGGTTCACCAAGGGTAAAATTCTCAAAGGAAAGAACCAAATTACCCGTAAAATCCTGGATCGGCGAAATATCGTGGAATATCTCCTGCAATCCTTCTTTGAGGAACCAGTTGTACGAATTTTTCTGGATTTCGATGAGGTTGGGCATATCCAGCACTTCGCGAATCTTAGCGTAACTGTACCTAACCCTTTTGCCCACCGGAACAGGATTGAACATTAAAGCCTTCACCCCTTAGCCCAAATTAAAGCGGCATCTTTGCCACGCAACAGTTTTACTGGGAGGAAATAATAAAACGCGAAAAATAAGCAAGGTTAGTCAGTTTTCAAATGAAAAACCTTGCTCTTTTTCTGATGAAATAAATGTTTCATCCTCCATTATATTACTATTTCCTGCCAGTCAGCAAATTATACCGGCAATTCTTCAAAAATAATTACGGAGATACATACCGCATTTTATGATGATATCATACCGTACAATCACTGTCAAGGAAAAATGTCCAAGTTTAGAAACAATATCCTAAGCTAATTGAGGGGTATTCAGCTACACTTGGAAAGGAAAAACGGAGGGCGCCCGCCAGCGGGCACTCTCCGTTTTGTGTCTGACACTGAAATGGCGTATCTTATTTCACTTCGACAGATGCGCCGGCTTCGGTGAGTTTGGTTTTGAGAGCTTCGGCATCAGCCTTGGAGATTTTTTCTTTGACAGGTTTCGGTGCGCCATCAACAAGGTCTTTCGCTTCTTTCAGACCCAGGCCGGTAATTTCGCGAACGACTTTGATAACGTTGATTTTAGCGGCGCCAGCAGCAGTGAGGATTACATCAAATTCGGTTTGCTCTTCAGCAGCAGGAGCAGCAGCAGCGGCGGCAGCAGGAGCAGCGGCAGCAGCCGGAGCAGCAGCGCTAACACCGAATTTTTCTTCCAGAGCTTTAATCAGCTCGGCCAGTTCGAGTACGGTCATTTTTTCAATGGCTTCCATAATGGTTTCTTTAGACATTTTAAATACCTCCAAATTTATTCATCATTATTTTTTTGAATACAGCCGCAGACGCTACTGCAGCAAGTGCGTGTTTGCGGCGGTCGACTATGCCGATTCTTTTTGTTTGCGAATCGCTTCCAGCGCATACACCAAGTTGCTGAGGTTGCCGTTCAGAGCACGGACAAAACCGGCAATCGGCGCCTGCATGGTGCCCAGCAATTGAGCAATAAGCACTTCGCGCGGCGGCAAGCTGGCCAGCATTTTGACACCACTAGGATCAATTACCTTGCCTTCTACTAAGCCACCTTTGATTTCCACCGACTGAAGCCGGTTTTCCCGGATAAAGTCAGACAGCAGTTTAGCGGGAGCAACAGGATCGGTAGTCGACATGGCGATTGCCGTCGGGCCTTCGAGGTACGGGGCCAGCCCTTCGATGCCAAGCTCTTTGGCAGCGATGCGGGTCAGGGTATTCTTGACAACGCGGTATTCAATGCCGGCTTCCCGGAGTTTACGCCGCAGTTTGGTGTCCTGCGCGACGTTAAGGCCTCGGTTGCTGGTAAGAACCGCTCCTTTGATACCGGAGAGTTTACCTTTTAATTCAGCTACTATTGCTTGCTTTTCAGTTGTTACAGCCATTTTAATTCCACCTCCTTCTAAAAAGTTGCGTTAAGAAAATAAAACGACCTGCCGGCTGTATATACCGGAGGTCGTCGATGGCAAAGCCATACTTACTCATCCCCGGCCTCGGCAGGCGGACCTTAGTCCATTATACATACCTGCTGTCTACAGCCTACTATTCTATATGAAGATTATTCTTTTTTAGCAGTAGTCGCCTTGAGGGTGTTGATTTTCACACCAGGTCCCATGGTAGTGCTGAGGGTGATGCCCCTGAGGTATTGCCCTTTAGCACCGGTCGGCTTAACTTTCATCAGCGTGTCCAGCAAGGTCTGGAAGTTTTGCAGCAGTTTGACATTATCAAACGACACCTTGCCGAGGGGAGCATGAATGTTGCCAGCCTTGTCGGTACGATACTCGATTTTACCGGCCTTGATTTCATTGATGGCTCTGGTGATGTCCATGGTGACGGTACCAACCTTGGGGTTCGGCATCAGACCCTTAGGTCCGAGAATCTTACCCAGTCGACCTACCATGCCCATCATATCAGGGGTGGCAACAGCCACGTCAAAATCAGTCCAACCGCCCTGAATTTTTTCCACCATGTCTTCGGCTCCGACAAAATCGGCTCCGGCGGTTTCGGCTTCCTTGGATTTTTCGCCTTTGGCGAATACCAGCACCCGTTTGGTTTTCCCGGTGCCGTGCGGCAGTACAACTGCGCCACGCACCTGCTGGTCGGCGTGTTTCGGGTCAACCCCGAGCTTCACAGCTACTTCCACCGTTTCGTCAAATTTGGCGCTAGCCGTTTTTTTGACGACATCGACAGCTTCTTCCGGATCGTAAAGTTTATCTTTTTCGATCAGTTTGGCTGCGTCTTGATATTTTTTACCGTGTATCGACATGATCTAATTCCTCCTAGTTTATGTGGTAATAACGGATAATCCTCCCACATTTCGGCCGCGGCTAGGCGGTAACAATCTGCGGCGTTGCGGCTAACCACTTGTAGCCAGACTCGGGACGGTCGTCCCAGTTCGTAGTAATGCACTACGCAAATTACTCGACGATGTCGATGCCCATGCTGCGCGCTGTGCCTTCAATCATCCGCATGGCAGCCTCAACGCTAGCGGCGTTCAGGTCTTGCATTTTGGATTCAGCGATCTCGCGAACCTTGGCCCGCGAAACTTTGGCAACTTTTTTCTTGTTCGGTTCGCCGGATGCGGTTTCAATCCCGGCGGCCTTTTTCAGCAGCACTGCTGCCGGCGGCGTTTTGGTGATGAAGGAAAACGATCTGTCTTCAAAAACGGTGATTTCCACCGGGATAATCAAACCGACTTGTTGAGCAGTTCTTTCGTTAAATTCCTTAACAAAAGCCATGATATTGACACCGGCCTGCCCAAGCGCAGGGCCAACGGGAGGCGCCGGAGTCGCTTTGCCGGCAGAAACCTGTAATTTAACAAGCTTGATAACTTTTTTAGCCATGGTTACACCTCCTTACGCTCAAAATGTGGTAAACGGGCCAAAGCCCTCCCACTAAACTCTTTGGCTGCAACGGCAGCCCTATTTTTAAGGAGCTTAAAGCTCTTAGAGTTTTTCGACTTGAGTATAGTCCAGTTCCACCGGCGTCTCCCGCCCAAACATGTTGACCAGTACTTTCAGTTTGCCGCGGTCGGGATGAATATCGAGAACGATGGCTGTCCAGTTTTCGAAAGCACCGGAAGTAATCCGGATTGCCTCTTTCAATTGAATATCGATCATTTTCGGTTTCGCTTCATCCATGCCCATGGATTTTAAGATATTTTTGGCTTCGGCGCTGGTAAGCGGAATGGGTTTGGTGCCGGAACCGACAAAACCGGTAACTCCCGGGGTATTACGCACCACATACCATGAGCGGTCATTGACGATCATCTCGACCAATACATACCCGGGGAATATTTTCTTTTTGGATATTTTCTTTTTGCCATCCTTGATTTCCACTTCATCTTCCATCGGAACCATGACTCGGAAAATCTCATTTTCCATCGCCATGGAGTGGACCTTTTTCTCCAGGTTGGCCTTCACCTTATTCTCGTATCCGGAATAGGTGTGGATTACATACCAGTTTTTTTCTGATTCCATCGACCAAGGGCCGCGAGCGCGACCCCCACCCCCTCTAGACAGCTCGTTTGGCTATTTGATCAAAACTTTTAACAGCCAGGTAAATACATTGTCAATTCCCCATATCACAGCGGCCACGACGAGTACAGAAATAAAAACAACTCCCGTGTAGGCGGAGAGTTCTTTCTTGTCCGGCCATGACACTTTTTTCATCTCGGCTTTGACTTCCCGGATAAATCGCTTCAAACGGGACGACCTAGTTTGGATCGCCATTTCTTGGGCAGCCATTTTTTCACATCCCCGTTTCCATACTGCCGACGCTGACTGACATAAGGATTCTTGGCAGGGGCAGAAGGACTTGAACCCTCAACCAACGGTTTTGGAGACCGCTACTCTACCAATTGAGCTATGCCCCTACATATGTCAAGGCAATATTAATTCTCTACTTAGTCTCTTTGTGTGGGGTTTGTTTCCGGCAGAATTTGCAGAATTTGTTCATTTCCAGTCTGTCCGGATCATTTTTCTTGTTCTTGTTGGTCTGGTAGTTACGTTGCTTGCATTCCGTACAAGCAAGTGTCACAGCGTTGCGCATTTGTTTACACCTCACTTACCAATGGTCTCAAAAATATCGCTAATATAATGTATCATAATTGCAAGCGGCATGTCAATAGCACACGTATCCGGGCATATTATATTTTGCGCAGTCGCTGACAATATGCATCTCCCGGATCACACCGCCAGATGCATATTGTCAGCGACCGATACTATAAGGCAGGGGTTCTCCCCTGCCTTATATACATTCCCTGGATAGCATAAATTATTCGCCTGGCATTCAGCGACGCTAGCCGGTCATATGTTGTATGAAGGTCAGAAGGTACCCGGCGGCGTCACGGACTGTAAACTGACGCATGCCATATTCAGTAGTAAAGAGCGGCCGGATGACGTCAGCACCCGCAGCCATCACGGTTTCGTAATAGGCATCTATACCGTCGGCCATCACCAGGTGAAGCTCGATTCCGAGCCCTCGCGGGTTCCGTGGCTTGAAGCCTGTCCCGTCCTTGCTCATATAAGAGGCTTCGGCCTCAAACATGATCCGGACCATTTGCCGCTTTACGGTAGCGAACATCGGTTTGTCCGGCGGATGACTAAACTCTGCCGTAAACCCCAGCCGGCGACCGTAGTCGTCGATTGCGGCCAGAACATCTTTCACTACCAACAGGGGAACAATCTGCTGCACTGTCTTACCCAGTCAAGAACTAAGCGTTGATGGCGGTAACGACACCGGCGCCAACGGTCCGGCCACCTTCGCGGATAGCGAAACGCAGGCCTTCTTCAATAGCAATCGGCGTAATCAGCTCAATCGCCATCTGGATGTTGTCGCCGGCTACTGCCGAATCAAGCAGTTTCCGGAACATTTCCACGCCGGTTACGACGGTGGATTTGGGTTTTTCGGTCATGCCGACGATTTCGATGGTTTCGCCGACTTTGACCTGTCCG
>JARLHX010000360.1 GCA_031292035.1 Negativicutes bacterium
CTGCACCAGCGCGGGGATGGCCTTTGTCGGGTCGAAGTTGAGGTTATCCCCGAATACGACATTCGAATAGTCAAAAGTGGGTAGCTGGAAGGAAGTAAACGGGGCTATCGTCTGAAACCAGCCATTCCCCCAGTTCTGCACCGTTCGCGGCCATGCCATTGCCTGCGATGATCCGGACAGCTGGCCAGGGAAGGGAACAAGATCGATTTGCCGGGCTGCTCGCCGCAGCAGGATGTCTTTATCGGCGGTCTTCAGCGCGGCCCAGGCGACAGCTTTCGGGTCGGTGCTGATATAGTAGCCTGCGACATAGGTGTCGGCATCTGCAGCAGTGATATAGCTGTCAGTACCGACGACGAGAGTGGAGGGTTGCGGGGCCGGGGTTGACATGGTTTATTCCCCCCTTCGGGACTGGCCAGCGGCTAGCCGGCCGCTTTCGAGAGTTGTTTCGTCAAGTCGGTAACCTGTTTTTGCAGGACCGCGTTTGCCTGGTTCAGGCTCTCCACCTGGGCCTTCAGATCGGTGTTTTCTTTTTCCATGGCATCATAGCCGGCCTTTAACTCTTCGCCGGCGGCCATCATGGCAGCCAGCTTGTCGGCGTCGCTTTCGACGGTCATCGGGACGCCGTTTTCGTCAATTTGAACATATCCCTGCTTTTTGAGGGCTTCAACTTCGTCCTGAGAGGCGACGATCCGCTGCACAGCCCCTTTTTGAACGTAAAACATTATTTTTCCCTCCTGTTAGGAGTTATTTGGGGGCGTTTGCGCCCGCCCCCTCTTGGCGTTGTCATTGATTCGGGGTTTTACTGATGGTTGCAGAACAGCGACGGCAGTTTGTTGTCCGGAATCCAGATGTCATGATATCTCCGATAGTCGAAGCCCCAGGCGTTCGCCTTCTGGTTCACCATCGGGTCGAAGATACGAATGGTATCGGCCTTAGAAACGGCAATCGGGGCCGTCCGGGCCATGATCATCCAGTTAATCGCTTTGGCGCCGGCAGCTGTCGCGAATCCGCCACCGGTCTGCCCGGCGGTAACACCATCATTCAGCGTAATAGCAGTGTTCATACGCGCCGAGGGGACGCGGATAATGGGGATGTCGTCGATGAACTGGACTTTGGTTTTGATGTTGCCGCCAACGGGGAATTCCTGCACATTCAGGAATTTGGTGATCTTGTCGCTCTCCGAAAGGATGGTATTCGCGCTGATCGACATGGCGATCACCAGCGGGTAATCTTCGCCGATAACGTCCTGAATCAGAGCGATATCGTTTTTCAATGTGGCGTAAACGTCAGCGGTCGCCGGGGTATAGGTCCGAGCGTTTGATCCGGATCCGGCGTCCTGCGCGATCGCTGCCGTAGCTATTACGGCATGGCGATAGGCGTCAATTTCGGGAATGACCTTGGTCCGTTGAAATTGCTCCATGACATTGTAAGCGGTCGCCATTTTCGCGGTGTCGTCGCTTTGGATAAGGTCCAGCTGGAATTTCCGGCCACGGTCCTGGGTGAAGTTTTTCGCTTCATAGGACAGGGTTACACCGCCCTGGACATAACCGTTATCCTTGTCGTAGTTGCCCATTCCATCCATGACGATTTTCGGAATTTGGATGGTAGCGCCCCCGATGTAGACAACCTGGCCTGCGTTGGCTTCCATCCAGCCGGTCGCCCCTCTTGCGATCATGACTTCGTCAAGCCACTTCTGGAATAGTTGCGCATATTGAAGGATATTGATAGCCATTTTGTTAATTCACTCCTTGTTTTTTAAATTAGACTGGTTTCATCGCATAACTTCTTAAAAGCTGCGATTTCAGCCTCCTGGCCGACGGTACCGGCTCCCCCTGCTGGGTTGGGGTTGGGGTTATTCGGTACCGGATCGCCGAACAGGTAAGGGTGGGAAGTCTGGAAACCTTTCAACTGTTCGTCGATGTCTTTTTCAAGGTCGATTTTCGGCAGAAGCAGGTCGGGGTCTTTGACTTTCGCCTGGAATAATTTGAGCTTGGCGTCGGCCTGCTTCTGAATTCCTGAGTTTTTCGCCGTCAGGTCAGCGACTTGACTTTCCAGAGTCGTCACTTTGGCGGCCTGGGCCTTCAGGGCGTCGATGTCTTTCGGGTCGACAATTTTGCTCCGGGCCTCGGTTAGCTGGGTATTGAGAGCGGCCAGCTGCCCGTTGACGGTTTCAAGCTCGGATTTCGGAACATACCGCGAAATAGTACGGCCATGCTCGCCCATGATAACCTCGATTTGCTCCGGAGTGAATCCCTGATCGGCTAAATACTTGCGGTTCATGAATATAACCTCCCGTTTTCGCTCGGCAGCGTATTTGGCCGGTTACGCCCGGTCTGTCGCAAAGAAAAAAGCCCGGTTAGGGCTGGGATTAGATTCCTTGATTCTGTCGGGGTCGGCTCTCGCCTCATTCACGATTTTAGCCTCCTTATGCCGCCTTTTGCAATTCTTCTTGCTCGTCAGCCATCGACGTTAGCGAGGAGGTTAGAGTATACCACGGGCCCCAGGTCGTTCCTGAAGTTGCTTTGCGGAAGATCATTTTCCCGGGATCAGTGCTATCCGGGTAGAAATACTGCCAGCATTTCGTAATGTCGCCCGTTTGATCGCTGTACTTTTCCACCTTCCACATACCGGTCAGTGAACCAAGGGAGGCCGGTAACCGACTATACGTCAGAGTGGCGGCAGCGTTCGATGCTGTGGCCGCTTGGCTAAGAGTAATGCAAGCTGGGAATGTCAAGGCTTCAGCGGTATTCGTCGCGGTCGGCGCTTGATTCAGGAAGATGTTTTGACCGAACGCAGCCCAGGTGTTTGCCTGGGTAGACGTCGCGGCATGGCCTGAGTCAAGAGTAAAATGCGTTGAATCGGTGATAGACGCAATTGTCGCCCCGGCCGGAATATAAGCACCATAGACTGCCTGACCTACCGCTAGATTCGTGTTTGGTGCGGCCAGAGTGACAGCCGTGCTGGCGTTGGTGGTCGAACATTGCCAGCCGAAGCACATGGGACTTGTTGCATATGTGCTGCTTGAATTCGCGCTAAGGGTAACAACGTTTCCTGTAATATTGGTTATTGTCGCGGTACCTGTTCCCCATCCGGACCCCGAATACACCCGCATACCTGTCGACAGCCCTGCCACTCCTTGCGACAAAATAATAGTATTTGTGCTTGTAGTAATATTGCCCCCGGCGGAGTTCGTGGCGGCTGGACCGAAATAAACAGAGGCTGCGGATATTGCTCCGGTAGTCGGTTGCGATATCGTGACAGTCCCGGATCCAGTGTTGACGGCGGTAACGTAGGTATTTGCCGGAATGTTTGAATTTGTCGCTAAAGACCCCGGAAGGATATTATCAAGCGCCGTCGGGGTAAGCGTGGTACTGCCACTTGCCGCCGTAGTGATTTGCTTGACACCGATTAGGTTGACGTTGATTGCCGATATAACCGTGTTCGCGGGAATATCAGCGCCGCTGACCGGCTGATTAAGGATCTTTCCAGCCGTTCCCTGAGGAATAATACCCGTCTGCCCGCTAGTAAGCACACAGTTCTCAATTGTCTGCGTCCCAATACTAGTAATTGTCGGCCAGGTTGTACCGTTCCATCCGGGTATTCCAGTTCCGACAACGGGAGACCCCACCGAACCAATACCCGCAAGAGTGGAAGGGATGATGATATTACTACCATTGTTGATTATGGTTGAAATTTGGGCACCTTCGGCGACGGTTTGGTTAGAAACCGAAACTCCATTCGGAAAACTAGCCGGAGTAGCCTGCGAATCAAACGAAGTCATGTAAGCCGTATCGGTTCGATAGACCTTTAGCTGGCCAGTTATGGGATTTGCCGTTAATTTATTGGTGTTTCTTGAAAACTGGGCCGTTGCCGGACTTTGTGAGTGTGTGCTGCTGATGGTAAAAAGCCCTGATGCGGTAAATCCGGTCGGTGATTCGAAGATATCATCATTTATGACAATATTGTCCGAGGCCGTTCCTCCGTAAGCTCCAAAAATGTACCCATAAGCTGTAGGCGCTGCAAATGTTATGTTGACTCCAGTACTGGTTGCCGTAGAGCTTTTACCAGACAAAATGTTATAAGTTGATGTTGAGTATAAACTACCCAGAGTGGTACTGCTCGGGATTCCGGTTCCGGTCATTGCCATGCCTCCGATTAGCCCGGCAGGCATTATAAAGTTAACGGTACTGCTGTTTTTCACAACCTGGCAAAGAATTTTAATCGGAGTCGAACCAAAACTAAGCGTAGTAAACGGGCTGTCAGCGGTCGCCGGATTGCTCAAAACGGCTGAACCCTGGGCAAAGATATAGTCGCTTGTCCCCGCACCTTTTGCCGCTCCGCTCATGACAACCGTGGTACCGCTGTTGGACACGACCGTCGCGCCCCTGGTTGCCATATTAGGGCCGTAGATAGTCATTCCCGGTAATATGCTGGCGTTTGCAGTTCCCAAGGTTAAGGTGGTGCTGTTATTGGTCGTGGTCGCATTCGATGAGGTAATAGCATTGTTTATCGTGGTGACGGTTGTCAACGATGGGATTCCTGCGCCGGTAACAGCATCACCATTATTGATATTGCTATAATTCGGGACAATGGTCGTGCTGCCGTTGATTGTGGCAAAGGGCACGACAATGGTTGCAATATTCGTATTCTTGCCGCAATCGGTGAAGGTGGATTTTAAAACCCGGAACTTTGAGACATTTCCCCACATAAAGGCTTCTTGAGCCTGACTCATTCCGACACGCTTAAATTTAACATCGTTAACTTCTACGTCGATGGCTTTCGTTCCAGCGGCTGAATAGCCGATCAGGCTAGGACTACCGCCGATGTCAATAAACTCGCCGCGGGTAATCCGAACACCCTTCATGCCTTCGGCCGTGATCGGACTGCCATTGAAGGTGAAAGGATGCGGACTATCTGCTCCGTAATAATTCCAGAGCGATGTATTGCTAACCCTAAAAGTATCCACCAGGATATCATTGCTCAACGATTCGCCGACAACGCCATCTGTAGGGTCAGATGCCAGACCATAGTTAAAATTAAATACTGAACCACCCCAAAGAACGCCGTCAATGTCCACATTTCGGAATTTGATATTAGTGGGCGGTGGGTTATTGGCTTGGATTTTAAGGTTAATACAGCCGGCTCCAGCGCCTACCATTCTGCCGTGATAACCGTCAATATCGATATTTTTCAGGACAGTCCATGCAGTATTATTAGGCTCAAAGTCGATCATGCCAGTAGGCTCACCCGGCTGCGAATCATTCATAAACCAGAGGTTTTTACCGGTAAAACCGTCCATATCCTCTATGGACATACCGTTACGATTGTTCCAATTATACCCGTCTATCCAAAGATTTTCCATAAAGATATTTTGATTGTGGACCTGGTAGATGCTATTCCCTGACGCCGCGTAACTTCCGGCAAAGTAGATACCATCACCGTTGAATTTGTAAATCCAGATATTACGCAGAACACTGTTGTTGATGCCATTAAAACAGAGCATCATGGTATGCTCGAAAGTATTGGTTGCTGGGAAGGGCTTATAATTGACTAGATCGTCACAGGTTCCCCAGAACGACATATTTTCGAGCGTGATATTTGACGCCGATACAATATTGGTCGGTGCCACGCCGCCCGGGGCTGTGATGTTGGTGCCCATGATGCAGGACCAATCGCTGTAGAAATGGTTCAGCGAGGCCGCAGGAGGAAGTTGAAAGATAGTTCCCGGGCCTGATCCACTCATATGGAGAGTGGGAGGAATTTGGACATTTTGAGAAACAAAAGTCCCGAGAGGAACCGTCAATACTTTTCCAGTTATTACGGCATTGTTCATGGCAAATTGAATGCCGACAGATTGATCGGCTGTCGGGGTAGTTGCTGACACGCCGAAAGTAGTAATATCGACAGAACCGTTTGCCGCGGTACTGCCGAGCGAAGGCGCCGGGATGTATCCGGGTTGCGCTGCCATTGCCGGCGAAAGGAACGTCAGCAGCAGTAGGAATATAAGCCCGGCAAAAACTCTAATTTTATTCATTATCCATTCGCCCCCCAATAAATAACCCCGTCACCGTTCGTATCGGCGTCGATGGTTATTTGATTCGCATTAGTGCAAGGAATATTTGCAGCAGCACCTGGCGCGAGAAGGATACCGGCCGCTTTGGTTCCTCCCGTTGTGGGGAAAATATAGACATATTTCCCGGCGGTGTTGCCCGGATTCGCCATAACGACGGCCCCGCTGGTAAAAACCATGGCGCCCAGAGCGACAGGGGTACCTGCGGCGGCGACTGTTCCGTGTGCAGCGCCCCACGTTGCCCATGCCTGCGCCGGGA
>JARLHX010000361.1 GCA_031292035.1 Negativicutes bacterium
GCCGACATGCGCTTCGTCAAACCGTTGGACGAGGCCTTGATACACAAGCTGGCGGCCAGCCACGAGCTACTGGTCACCATCGAGGAAAACAGCATCATGGGCGGTGCAGGTAGCGCAGTGGCCACCTTCCTCGCCAACGAGAACCTGGTCCAGCCGATTCTTCATCTGGGCCTGCCGGATCGCTACCTGGAACCCGCCAAGCCTGCCGACATGCTCGCCGAATGCGGGCTCGACGCCGCCGGTATCGAAGCCGCTGTGCTCCAACGCCTGGCGCTGTTGCAATGGGTGGATGACGGGAAGAGGCAAGGGGTTCTCCCGTAAAGGTCAAACAGTTTAAGCTTCGGTTTACCTGCATTTTTTCACAGGATTAGATTGATGCGCTTTCCCTCAGTTTTCGGTTTGACTATGGTGTTGCTATCCGGTTGCGTATCTATTCCGAACAGTCCCAACCAGATGTTGGAAACGACAAAAACACCGGATGAATACGCACACTGCGTTTTCCCGAAATGGCAGAAAGAAAAATCGGCCACCACCCTGTCCGAAAGCCAGGGACACTTCAAAATCGTGGCAGCGAGCAAGGTCTCAGCAGACGATATCATTGAGGTTCACAAGGCGACCATCGGCAGCAAGGTGTCCTTGTACCAACGAGCCCCCAGTGTTTTGCCCTTTGGACCCAACGCTCTGGAAAAGGCCGCCCGCGACTGCCTGTAATCCCCTGAATTCGAAGCTGGCGGCGGGATTGTCGGTTCCGTCACCTGGCCCTTTCTTCGTAAATCACAAGTCTTGACGATGATGAGCCAGAATCTTTATCAAGTCCCGTTGACCTCCATTGTCGGTGACGCGACCTTTCTCGAGTCGTTCTGGGGAAAAGTACCAATGGACGAACTGGACTGCAGGTTTCGCAGGTGCTTTGGCGGTCTCCCCTTCGGATGCATCCCCAGATGAGGCTCCGCGCTCTGGCGATTTGGAGACTGCAAAATTGAGGGGCAAGCGTGTCGCTGAGATGGCTGCAAAGCTTTCCTGATTCTTATCTCGGATTGGCTCGTTCTCAAGATCGAGCCAATCCGAAAAAGATCAATGATTCACTCAAGCGTGATTCTTACATCAACGAGAAAACCAGCCCTCTGCGTCTATCTAACGGACTGGATTAACCCTTTTGACTGGCATCGAGTGCGTTGGCGGATTGCGTGTTTTCTTGCGGGATTGCGAACGCTTTGTAACCCAATGCAAAACACAGTAAACCGAGAGTCGAACAGCCCAGCATCACGGTCGCCATCGCATGAGCGGTATGGCCGTCATAGAAATGCCCGACAAGGAAGCTGGCGCTTGCGCCTCCAAGCATCTGGATTGCTCTGAGCAATGCTGCACCCGAGCCGGCACTGTTGGCCAATTCTTCAAGCGAGGCGTGCGTCGCGTTCGGCATGACCAACCCAGTACAAATGTTGCTGATGACCACCAGCCCGGCCACCCCATACAGTGAATCGTGGCCGTAGAAGGATACAACGGCCAGTGCCGAACTGATCACCAGGCTAGCCACCAGACTGGCTCCAATAATTTTGCCTTCTGCGTAGCCCTTGTGGATCAGACGCGTGTTCAGCCATGAGCCCATGATCGTTCCCACGGCAGTCAGCGCGAACAGCATCGCGAACCCGTTGCCACTCATCCCCAGGTTCTCCATGAAGATCAGTGGGGAGGCTTTGATGTAAGCGAACATCCCGGCGAAATTAAAGGCAAGGATCAATGCGGCGACCAGGAAACGCTGGTTCCTGAGGATTGTCTTGTAGGGACGAAACAGCGGGGCATGGACGCGATTATGCGTAGCGAGCGACTCGGGTAATGCAAGCTTTGATCCCGCCAGCAGCGATACACCCGCCACGCCGAGGATGGCGTAGATGTCGCGCCATTGGCCAGCGGTCAATATCGCCGCACCCAGCAGTGGAGCCAGCAAAGGCGCCAGGTTATTGATAAGTGCGAGATAGCTTTGCAACTTTCGCCCTTCATTGCCGGCAAACATGTCCCTGACGATCGCAATCGGAAGTGCCGCCGAAGCGCCCGCCGCGGCGCCTTGTACCAGTCGACCTAATAGCAGAAGCTCGATGTTTGGAGCGAGCGCACACAGGAAACCAGCCAATCCAAATATCGCAAGGCCCACCAGGAGCACTGGGCGCCGACCTACTCGGTCAGAGAGTGGCCCAAAAAAAAGCGGGCCAAGCACAAAGCCAAAAATGAAAAGGCTGATAGTTTGTGCCGCCGTCGCTGACGGCTCGCTCATGGATTTGGCAATGCTGCCAATTGCTGGTAGCGCCATGTCGATAGACAGAGGCGGCAGCGCTGCAATGGCCCCCATCAGCAACACGTACTTCAAGGGGGCATGCGAGGAAGCCATAGCTTTCGACCTAGGTTAGGGGGACTTGAAAACGTGATTTTTGGGCGGTTCACTCAAGCGCTTGGGACAGTGTTCTGCTAAAGAATCGCCTCCGAACGCCGGAACATGTGTTCATCAATGTAAAGTCGGCTACATCCTCGATATACCGCGTCACCGTATAGAGTGGAGCTTCGGCCGATGCAGGGCGTCGTGATTGGATGGTGAGACATGACTTGCTTGCGTAGCCCCGAGTGCCTGAGTCGGGAAAATGCAAGAACCGGCAAATTCTGATGCCCTTGGATGGAGAACGCTTGTATGAGTTCTCATTTTATCCATTGACTAGACTGCTGATAAATTAAAAATAAGGAGTATAGGTATCGAAATATTCGATATTGATTCGCGTACGAGCGCGATTGGCGCCCAGATCCAAGCGTCAGCCGGCTACCGCTGCAGCGACAAATCACCCTGCGATCCTGCTAACGATCTATATCTACGGCTATCTCCACTGCATCAAGGCCGGCGCAGCGAACTTCGCCTATGGGGCATCGAAGCAGTCTATAGATCTCAGAAATCACCTGCATTGTTGCGTCTTCGATCGTGCCTTCATTACGGCATAAAACCCAGCCGTTATCTGCAATCGCTCGCTCGAACGCCTGGGTACAAGCGACATGCTCTTTCAGGTTATGGATCACAGTACTGCCCAGCCCACGCGATCGTGCCGCTGCCCTCGCCCATGAAATATCAGGGGCGGTGACAACCCCGACATGCAGGTCTGGCACTCGCACGTTTCGATCAATGTTCAACCGTAGAATCTCTGCAAACGGGACTATCCGGCGAAACGCGGCATCAGACGGGTACCAGCGATCGATCAAGATGATGCTGCCCGGTGGCTGTTTAGCCAGCACGTGCTGGGAAATCCAAGTACGGCTATCAGCAAAGCGCTCACAAACCCCCAACTCCAAATCCCGGGTGGGATTTCTGACGAGTTTGTTAACGAGGGCCATAGTTTCACCCCTATAGGGATCGCTTTTTTTCTCGCACAGTCGGATCACCTTCTTGTTGTCTGCCCTCAGTACTTTCGTAACGGCCTCCAAAAGTGTGGTTTTGCCGGTCCCCTTGGGCCCATCTAGAGAAACAAACAGCGGACGATTCATTCTTCAAATAACGATTGATATACGGTTTTTCTAAGGCTCAAATCGTGCAATAGCATCTTGCTTCCTTAACGATATAATATAAGTACTGACAGCTGTCCGCTGCGTGTTCAACCGTATGAGCAGCTGGTCGCCCGGTTCGTTCGTTGGAACCGCTTGGCGCGACTTCGCGAACCGAGTGGAGGCTCTTATGAACAGACATTGATGAACATTCTAACCTGGTTTCTGGCTCCTACGGCTCTCTCCCCTGCCCTCGCCGCAGGAAAAAACGCCATTGATCACCACGCGCAAAGGCCGCGCAGGGCTGTCGGATCGGCATGTACGGTCGCATCTTCAAGCGGGTGTGGTGGCTATGGCCTGCGCCTTTCTTTGGTTACCCATGTGAAACGGCAGCAGGCCCTAGGGTCCACCTTATTTCGACCGATCAGTCTAATCGTAATACCACCGAATTTGCCTGGTCACCGGCCAAGTGGATCGAGCCTAGTCGTGTCGTTTGCTGTGGCGTCAGGTGATATTGCCGCAGAAAAGATCGAAGCCACCATCTTCCGGACTGGCTCTCAAGACAATGGCATAGCCGCCGGAACGAAGCTCGCTCAGCGCCACAGGCACCTTTTTCGAGAGCTGCCATAAAGGCGACGACATGAGCGCGGTAGTCACCGTCTGATTCATCTCATAGGCAGGCTTTTGACCCAAGCTCTTGCATGTTCCAGAATAGATGTAGGTGTAAATATGGAGGGGTAGAGCTGTCCAGTCCGGGACTCCGCCAATGATTAATGACACATCAGTGTCGCTTCCCATAGGTGCCAATGTAGCCTGTGCGATATGACCAGCGTTGTGCTGAGTAGCGTTTAGGGGGATGTTGACTATCTGGTTTTCAGCGGCTATTGCGCAACTCGAGATCCACCCAACCGTTACCACCAACGCCAGTGAGGATAAGATTTTCATCGTAACTCTCCTGAATAGAAAGGAAGCGTTGAAGTAATCCCCCATTAAATTTTAGCACGCACGAACACGAATGATTTTCTTGCGATGACCGGTCCTAGTGTCCAGTGCGGGAAATAAGCTGTTCCATTTCGACGGCACCTTTGGGCGCCCATCTGTTCTGGCTATATATGATAGAGCGAACAGCTACTTACCCGCTATCAACTGTAAAACTCCTGACGGGTATAAAAGGAATCCCGAAACGCCCCGAGCATCACCGAAGTCGTCATCACAGAATTCTGTTTTTCCAC
>JARLHX010000362.1 GCA_031292035.1 Negativicutes bacterium
CCGCCAATCCAGAACCAGGGGCAGATGAAATCATAGGTCACTTGAATGTCGGTGAGGGATGCCTGGTGTTTCATGGTGGTCTCCGTTGAAGGTGTTCAGGCCTTCACGTTAGGCCGGCACGCTCATTCGGAGAATCCACCGACGGCGCAACGTAGCATTGCGCCGCCCGCAACGTTCAGCGATTCGGTGCAAGAATCTCACCCAGAAAATCGATAAAGGCATTGACCCGTTTCGAGCCGCGATGATTGGGCAGGTACAGTGCGCAAATCGCCGAGCTGGCGTTATTCGGATTAATGACCCATGGCTCGAATAACGCGGTTAAACGGCCACTGTTGCCTCCATCACCCTCAGGAAGCGCTCTTCGACGCTGGGCCTAGGTTTAGATCGTCCAGACGCGCCCCAGTTCTTGATGCACACGTCCTACCGTTGGTCGTTCGCCACAATCAGGCTCTTTAATCGTGAGAGCTTCCCGCGTTTTTGTTTTCTTAATGACAATCCGGTAAAAAGTCTCATAGATTGCAAATTTGGCCGGTTGACCTCAGCAAATGCGGGTTATCGGGGAGTTCTCATAATTTCGCGATAGCCGCAAATGGAAACCCAATCTGCTTAGGAAAAATGTCGAAAAATCAATATGCTGAAGCGGTGCAACAAGTTCAGCCTACTCAGGTTGCTCGACCTGGTAATCCGCGAGGTTAGAATTGCGGTAATCAACAGCGATCGCTCGCTGATATCTATCTCACTGCGCACACCACGTCTCTGCTAACCGTCCGGTGCCGGTTTAGGATAGATTCGGAAGTAAACGGTAGATAGCCCGCCTCTGAGTGCTATCTGGCGATTATTTCCATTTTTTTCTAGAAATTACTCACCGAAAACTCAGCCACCCGACCCAATCGAGCCTTATTTGACCTATCGGGAACATGCTGAGGACGCCAGTCATTCACTCAGTCCCGAAACTTTATCCTGTGGATGGGAACCGCGTTCGTAGCAGTCAGTGGCTTGGCCATCTTTGCCGCTGTGTATCTGGCTAGCATCCGCCCTTCCTCTACCGAATTGGAAACGAGACTGAATGCTGCGCGCTTTGAACTGATTTGGAACAATGCAGATCAGCAAGAACAGAGTCGGCTCAACAAACGTATGCGTCCGGGTATCCCGTCTTGCGCAACTAAAGCGTGGTCATCGGCTACATCTATACCGTTCGCCCACTTTTTCAAAAAGAAGTCGTATCCGAAGATCTTGCGCGCCTTGGCCGGGGCGCTGGAGTGGAGCGATGACGCCGCTGAGCTGCTCGTTTCCTGGAAGCAGGTCTATAGACGCCATCCTTCATAGCATTACGATGGGCGCCAATTTGTTCTGGCTATATATGATAGAGCGAAGCAGCTACTTACCAGCTATCAACTGTAAAAACTCCTGACGAGTGTTAAAGGAGTCCCGAAATGCCCCGAGCATCACCGAAGTCGTCATCACAGAATTCTGTTTTTCCAC
>JARLHX010000363.1 GCA_031292035.1 Negativicutes bacterium
GAGGCCTTGTTGCCGGTGCTGCGTTGGATCGGCCGGGACGGTGAGCAGGCGATGCTGGCAGCCACCGCCGGGGTCAACACCCAGAAGGGAGCGATTTTTTCCCTGGGGGTGGCGGCAGGGGCGACCGGCTGGCTGAAACAAAGCGGTCAGACGTTGACGGCGGACAGGGTGCTGGAGGCCATGGCCGGCGTCGTGGCTGGCATTATAGCCCGGGATTTCGGCGCGGCCGGGGAGACTGGGCGGCCGCTGACCGCCGGCGAACGGCTGTATCGCCAGTACGGTATCAGCGGGATCCGGGGTGAGATGGAAAAGGGGCTGCCCTGCGTCCGGCAGCGGTCCCTTCCGGCGCTGCGCCAGGCGCTGGCGGGGGCTCTGCCGGTCAACGACGCCCTGGTGCAGACGCTGCTGGTGCTGATGACCTGTGTCGAGGATACCACGGTGATGCATCGCCACGACCCGGACAAGATGCGGGTGTGGGTGCGTGCCCGGGCCGAGGCAGCCCTGGCCGCCGGCGGGATGCACAGCGCGCCCGGTCGGGCGATGGTGGCCGCGCTGGACGTGGAGTTCATCGACCACAACGTCAGCCCCGGCGGAGCCGCGGATCTTCTGGCTGTGACCTGGTTCCTCCACCGCCTGGACACAGCTTCCCAATGAGCCTTCCCATAGTTTACCGCATCCATGGTGTTGACTTTTTGCCCGCTAACGGCTAAAATAAGGATGGTCTAATTGCCGATATAGCTCAGTTGGTAGAGCAGCGCATTCGTAATGCGCAGGTCTGGAGTTCGAGTCTCCATATCGGCTCCATAGTAAAGATAAAACCCCGAGGGTGAACGCCCCCGGGGTTTTTTGTGTTTATGTGCGAGGTACAATGGGACGGGAGAACAGTCCTTTTGTTCTTCTTTGAGATTGCCTTGATTGTGAATTGTCCGAAATTTCCTTATAATTGAGATGTAATCGTAAAAAGGAGGCGCCGTATGAATAAACTCACTAAATACTTGCTGTTCTTGTCTGCGGTTGGCGCTGCACTTATGATAGGCGCTTACATACAGCAAATATGCCCAAACTGGATGGGGCTAAGTGAAAAGACACAAGCGTGGCTAAATGGCAGTATGTTAAATCTCGGCTCGGGTCTCATTTGTAGTGTTCTGGTCATCGCGCTTTATAACCGCATGCAGGACAATATAAGAGAAGATGAGCGACAGAAGCGAGAGGTAACGGCCTTAACATTACTGCGGTCACGTCTTCAGATGATGGTCTATTCTTTAGCGGCCATTTATAAGGCAACAGCGCCTGTTTATTCCAAACCACCAGGGATGTCCATACCGGATTTTTTCGATGCGGAATATTTTGAGCAAGCCATCATGTTAGACTTAGGTAAAACGATTGACCCGAATGATCCGAAGTTTTCAAGTACCTGGTATCAAAGCATTGGAAAGTATTGCTTGCAGTTGTCCGAGTCGATTGATGGAATCATCAGAAAATATGCAGATTGCTTGAATCCAGATATAATCGAAGTAATGGAGCGGATTCTGAATGCCTACTTTCCTAAGTATGTGCTGGAATTACCTAAGGACTTTGAAAGAGTGAGTGCTTTGAAATTAGGACCGCAGTATTATCCTGCATGATGAAATATTCTGTCCCCGAATCCTTTGAGAGTTATGTTAAGGGTATCGTTCAGTTAGTTACCATGTACAACGCTGCTGTACCATCAGAACAACATATTGGCTTCACTTATGACCCGGCTGAATCAGCAGTTACGAGTGGTGAAAGCCGCCTGAGTAAAGATTTAGAAGAAATATTACGGAACTCCATTGAAGAATCCAAGGCACTCAGGGAAGAATTAAAGAGCGCAAGGAAGCGATAGTAGGTGTTTGTATAGCGGGTTAAATAACTTTGCCAAGAGTTCGCTAATGTTTTTGAGTAAATGCCGCTTTCCCGGCCGCAAAAGTGCCGGACGACGGAGTTCCAGATCAAGGCGCTGTAGGGCTTGTGGCTTCGACCCGCTCAACGTTCTAGGATCAGTATTTTCCCTGCCGTCCAGGTAGTGATTATACCTGTCAGCCGCGTTTATTGTACGAACCGGCGCCCATGAGCGTCCATGCTCAAGGGCTCCTCGCGCGATCGTCCTGATCGCGCGTGCGGCGGCCTTGCCAGCTACGCCAACAGCGCCTACCCAAGCGGCTACATCACCGTTGAAGCGGCGTGTATCCGCGTGTCCACAACGCCGCCGGACACCTTTGCGGTCTGTTCCTGAAGCCGTGATGATACCTCCAGATGGGGAAAGACGGGTACTCTCCTGAGGTGAAACTTGGGCGTGCCGCGACGTTGCGGAGACTGGTAGCAGGCCCTTAGTGAAGACTGCGTAAGGGTAAGGCGGGCTGAGGCACGATGCCGAAGCAGTCACCCCCGGCGCATGGACGCGACGTGGGTGACGTCCGCGCGCACCCTGCAGGTAAGCTTAGGGCCTGTCCAGCC
>JARLHX010000364.1 GCA_031292035.1 Negativicutes bacterium
TCGTCGATATCATCCGCAATATCGCCGAACAGACCAATATGCTGGCCCTCAATGCAACCATCGAAGCGGCCGGTGCCGGTGTAGCCGGCAAGGGGTTCGCCGTGGTGGCCGGGGAAGTAAAGGAACTATCCAAACGGACGGCAGAAGAAGCCGCGCGGATTGCACGGCAAATCGAAGATATGCAAAGTGATATGGGTGAAGCGGTAGCGGTGGTCGGCAAGATCAGCGGGGTTATTGCCGAGTCTATGGACATCACCCAGGCCATCGCAGCGGCTGTCAGCGAGCAAGCCCAAACCGCAGATCCAGGGGACAATATTACGCCAGGGACCGCCAGGGCGACGACCATCAGTAAAGAAGTCGCCGCCATCGCCGAGAAGGCCGGACGGGTTTCGAAAAATGCCGTGCAAGCGGCCAGCGGGGTGGAGGCTTTGCATCATACCACCGCCGAAATTTCGCAGAAGGCGGGAGAGGTTGCGCGCAGTACGGATGAAATGGAATCGGTGATGAATAATATTTCCCAGGCTACCCAGGAAATCGCGCGCGGGACTCAGGACATTTCGCAAAGCATGCAAGAAGCCGAGAAGGCGACTAATGATACGGCAGCTAAAGCTTCAAGCGTAAGTGAGTGTGCTCATGATGTGGGCGAACTGGCCAATCGTCTGGAAGTGCTGGTGGGGAAATTCAAAGTATAGACCCAATTTGTGCGGTAGGTGATCGGCTTGGGAAATGACAATGACCTGTTAATCGAATTCGTTCTAGAAGCTGAGGCGCACACTGCGGCAATGGAGGCCGGTCTCTTACGCATGGAAGAGGGCGAAAGTGACGATGATACGATTAACGGTATTTTTCGCGCCGCTCACAGCATCAAAGGGACGGCCAGCTTTTTTGGACTGAGCAAGATTGTAGAATTATCGCATAGTATCGAAACCCTGTTTGGCGAGTTTCGAGAACACCGCCTGGAAGCCAGCCCGGAAATGATTGACATTCTTTTGTCGGCTTCCGACATGTTGAAGGGGCTTATAAGAAATCCAGGCGATAGTGAAAACCAGGATATTACTGAGCATGTGGCCGCCATCAAGCGCTTTTTAAATGACTCGCAGCAGCAGCCAGCAGCTCAGCCGGCCACTTCTGCCGGTGCGCTTTCGGCCTGGGACCTGTGGAACCAGCTTACCAGTGCGGACGAGCCGGCTGAAGAAGCACCGTCTCCGGTTGCTCCCGAATGTTTCGCCAATAAGCCGGAGCAGAGTGCGCCAAAGGATGGCGAAGTGGTAATGTCTGTTGGGCACCAGCCGGAGCGCGAGAGTAAGTTCCGTGAAGTGCTCATGGAAGACAGCGTGAGGGTGAATGTCGGCTTATTGAACGACTTGCTCAATTTGGCCGGTGAAATGGTGCTCAGGCGCAATCAATTGCTGCGAGTTGCCCAAGACGGCGACAAACAGTCCCTGCCGATGGAAGTGATCGCCAATGGAATTGATGAACTGACGACCAACCTACAGAAAAAGGTCATGAAAACCAGAATGCAGCCCATTGCCAACGTGTTTAACAAGTTTCCCCGCATTGTCAGAGATCTTTCTCGAAAAGTGGGCAAAGAAGTCGATTTGGAAATGCAGGGGATGAGTGTCGAGCTGGATCGCTCGTTAATCGAGGCGCTGGTTGATCCTATGACCCATTTAGTGCGCAATGCCTTGGATCACGGCATCGAAACACCGGAGATCCGGGTGATGAACAATAAACCGCTGGCAGGGTCTTTGGTCCTGCGCGCCTATCACGAGGGCGGGCGGGTGATCGTAGATGTTTGTGATGATGGCGCTGGCATTGATTTGGAAAAGGTGAAGGCCAAAGCGCTGCAAAAAGGCCTTGTTGCTGAAAAAGACATTGCTGTCATGCGTGAAGCCGATATTCTGAGCCTCATTTTGAGCCCCGGCTTTTCGACGGCAGATCGGGTGACTGATCTATCCGGCCGCGGTGTTGGCATGGATGTAGTAAAGACCAATATCGAAAAATTGGGCGGTAAAATCGAGATTTTTTCCGACAGCGGGGCCGGAACCACCTTTCGCTTGATTGTGCCGTTGACCCTGGCGATTATTTCCTCTTTAATTGTTATTGTGGACGATCAGGCTTTTGCCATCCCGCAGGCCAATGTTCGCGAACTTTTGCTTATCCAACCAGGCGGAGCCAGTGAAAAGCGCATTGAAATGGTGCAGGGGCGTCCGGTGCTGCGCCTTCGCGGCAGGTTGCTCCCGCTGATCATATTGGGAGAAATGCTCAATCCGGAAAGCACACCGGGGATGAAGGCGCCCTCTGCTCCTATCGCCGATCAACTTCTGCGGGTTTTGATCGTAAAGGCCGGCAACCTGGCCTATGGGCTGGTAGTCGATTCTGTTTATGATACTGAAGAAATATTGGTCAAGCCGCTTTCACCTGTTCTCGGCAGTTGTGGTCTCTATTCCGGAGTGACTGTTCTTGGGGATGGCAGCATTGCGATGATTTTGGATACCGAGAGCATTCGGCGTAGGGCGGGGCTTTTGCACGAGGAGGATGTTTCCCAGGCGATAGAGGTTCAGGGGACGAAAAACATCGACCAAGAAAAGCAATACATGTTGCTGTTTAGATCTTCGGGTGGTGAAATGCTCGGCTTGGATCTGGCGATGGTGTCAAGGGTGGAAGAGGTGGATTTGTCGCGGCTGCAAAAGATCGGCGCTAAATATTATATTTCCTTCCAGGGCCAGACAACCAGAGTGATCCGGCCGGAGCACCATTTGCCGCTTGCCCGCAGGAAAAATACTCTATCGAAGGTCTATATCATCATTCCTAAGTTAGTGAAATATCCGATCGGGATTATTGCCGAAGAAATTCATGATGCAATATACACCACAGTGGTATTGGACCAAGGCGGGGTCGCAGGCAAAGGGATACTGGGATCAGCGCTGATCGATGGCACCGTGGTCACCCTGCTGAATATGCACGAACTATTTGCCGAAGCGGCGCCCGAATACTATACCCGATTATCTGCGCGGAAAAAAACCGGCGGTGAAACGCCTGCCGGCAGCACCCCGGAAAATAGTAGGGTTACGATATTGCTTGTTGAAGATATGCCGTTTTTTCTGAAAGTTGTTAAGAGCTATTTGGAAAGTGACGGGTATTTCGTTATTACTGCTGAAAATGGGCGCGAAGCGCTCGAAATACTGACGCGACAGATGGTGGATGTTGTAGTAAGCGATATCGAAATGCCCCTGATGACCGGCATTGAACTGGTGCGTGCCATCCGGGCCAGTGATACCTTGCGCCATTTGCCGGTGATCGCCCTTACCTCGCTAACAGGAGAGGTCAATAAGGAAAAAGGGTTGCGGGCAGGGTTCGATCTTTACGAGTATAAACTTCATCGGACGCGTCTGCTCGAAAGCGTTAGCGAAGTCTTGCACAAACGGGCATAATCGAGCACGGAGGCGAAGATTAGATTGGCACGGATACTGGTTGTAGATGACTCCCTTGTGGCCCGGAAGGCCTTGGGAAAAATTCTGATAGAGCTTGGACATACCGTGGTTGGCGAGGCGGCCGATGGCGCGCAGGCCCTAAGTGAATACAGCCAACTCAGGCCTGATGTCGTGACCATGGATTTGATGATGCAGGGTATCGGCGGGGCCGAGGCCACAGCCAGAATCGTCGCCGCCTTTCCCGAGGCCAGGATCATCGTGGTCAGCGCCCTGGAGGGGCGGGAGATTGTTCTGGACGCGCTGGAGCATGGCGCCAGGCACTTCATCATCAAACCGGTAACTGCCGAAAAGGTTGCGGCTGTTCTGCACAACGTTCTTCACCAAAATCTCGATCAGCGAAAATATGCGGAGATTGTGCGGAGATTAAAAGAGTCTGACGACTTGTCGGGAGAAATCAAACGGAGCTTAGCGGAAGGGGACGAGAATCGGGTGGCACGTATTCTTATTGTGGATGACTCCTCAGTGGCACGGAAAAGCTTGCGGGGCATTGTGACATCGCTTGGGCACTCAGTGGTAGCTGAAGCCGAGAACGGATCGCAAGCTTTTGTGGAATACATTAAACACAAACCGGATGTTGTGACAATGGATTTGACGATGCAAGGGATGAGTGGGGCTGAAGCCACGTCGAAAATCATTTCCACCTTCCCCGAAGCCCGGATCATAGTGATCAGCGCAATTGAGGAGCGTCGGGTGGTTATCGACGCATTGGAACGGGGCGCCAGACATTTTATCATCAAGCCGATTACCCAGGAAAAAGTCGCGTCGATAGTAAATAATGTCCTCCAACAAAATTTTGATCATCAAAAACATATGGAACTGGTCTGGAAATTAAAGGGGGCAGATGATCCGGATTCCCTGATAAGGGGTAACACAGAATATATGCCTCCCTATCAAATTTGCCTGGATAATAAATTGATCCTGGTAAATATAAACCCTACCCTTTCCTTAACCAGCTGTCAGTCGCTGATCATCGAGCTTGAGGAATATTTAACCGGAGCGCCAAGGGTGCTGTTTGATTTTGGGACTACAGCGCGGTTGGATGGACTTGTTCTGGCCGAAATTGATAAACTGATCACAAATATTGAGAATAACTCAGGCATGGTAAAAACGGTTTCCCGCAGTCAAGCTTTCATCGATTTGATTACTCTGGAAGGGAAAACTCCCTCGTTAGCGGCTGGAATCCGCTATTTTCCAAGTTGAGGACAACGGAGAACTGTATGATTGGAAATGGCAAATAAATGGCCTGAACCCTCAGAGCGAGGGCTCAGGCCATTTTGATTCGGTGGAATTTAGATGCTGTTCGAAAGAGCAAATATCATTCTCCGACCCTGTTTTGTGGTGTTTAGGAAGACGGTTTTGCACTTCCCGGGCCGTTCGCCGGCACAGCAAGGAACTCGACGCCGGGGTTGTGTTCCCGAACCCAGTTCAGCTGCCATTCAGTCGGTATCAGCACAAGCGGGCGGCCTTTGGTATCTTCGAGCAGCATTCCGTTGTCCATGCTTTTGAGGGCTTTGGGGTTGAGGCCTGGCCCTGCTACCCAGCGGGCGAGGCCGTATGGCAACGAATGCATGAGAATATCGACACCGTATTCCTGCTTGAGACGGTATTGCAGCACTTCGAACTGCAGGCTGCCGACAACACCTACCACAAACGATTCGATGGTATCAGGCTGGCGGAAAACCTGGACAGCCCCCTCTTGGGTCAACTGGGTCATGCCTTTGACAAACTGTTTGCGTTTCATGGTGTCTTTGGCTTGCACCCGGGCGAACTGCTCGGGGGGGAAGACGGGAAAATCCTCGAACCGTATTTCGTGGCCCGGTTGGCACAGGGTATCGCCAATTGCGAAGATGCCTGGGTCGAAGAGACCGATAATGTCGCCGGGATAAGCTTCTTCGACAAGGGTCCGTTCCTGGGCCAAAAACTGTTGAGGCTGGCTCAGTTTTACCTGCTTGCCTGACTGGACGTGATGCACATTCATGCCTCGCTCAAATTTGCCGGAACAGATGCGGATAAAGGCGATGCGATCACGGTGGGCGGGGTTCATATTGGCCTGAATTTTAAAGACAAAGGCCGAGAATACCTCGCTGTCGGGGCTGACAGGCCCGTTCGAGGAGATATGCGGGGCCGGCGGAGGAGCCATGCGGAGGAATTCTTCGAGGAAAGGCTGAACGCCGAAGTTGGTCATGGCACTGCCGAAGAACATCGGTGTCAGTTCCCCCTGGGCGACTTTGTCGTATTCAAATTGGTCACCAGCCATATCGAGGAGGGCGATGTCATCACAGAGGGCCTGATGGACATCCTCGCCCAGCAGTTGCCGGAAAACCGGGTCATGTACACTGCCGGTCGTCGAGGACAGGGCACGCTGGCCGTGAGACTCGTCTTTCGCAAAGAGTTCCACCTGAGCCAGCTGGCGGTTGTAGACACCTTTATAGCTCCCATCGACGCCAACAGGCCAATTCATGGGATAGGCCCGGATGCCGAGGACTTTTTCGATCTCTTCCATCAGCTCGAAAGGGTTGCGGCCGAAACGGTCCAGCTTGTTTACAAAGGTAAATATCGGGATGTGCCTCTCTTTGCAAACCCGGAAAAGCTTTTTTGTTTGTTCTTCCACCCCTTTGGCCACATCGATGATCATGACGGCGCTGTCGGCGGCGATCAGCGTCCGGTAAGTGTCTTCGCTGAAGTCTTGGTGACCGGGGGTATCGAGGATGTTGATGCGATATCCCTGGTAGTCGAATTGAAGTACGCTGGAGGTTACCGAGATGCCCCGCTGTTTTTCAATTTCCATCCAGTCAGACACGGCGTGTTTTTGGGTTTTGCGGGCCTTTACCGACCCGGCTAAATGAATGGCGCCTCCATAGAGAAGGAGTTTTTCTGTCAGTGTCGTTTTGCCGGCGTCCGGGTGGGATATGATGGCGAAGGTGCGGCGCGGGTTGGTCTGGATCAATTCTTCCATTTTTCCTCCGATTATTTGCAGCAGAGTAAATCTCTGCGCTGCTAGTTGGCGTATTTTATTCGAGTGTACCTGAAAAATTATACCCGTTTTTGACGGTAACCGCAAGTTTCGGCTGTATTCAGGTCAGAATGGATTGCGTCATCAGGGGAAAAAGCAAGAAGTCTCTGGTGGAGACTTCTTGCTTTGTGCCTATAAGTGGGAATTGATCTTAATGCAGCAACTGCTATTGCTGGATGATACTTGATATTTCGGAGGCTGTAAGGGACCGACAAGGGGAGGAAGAATTAGGCGCTTGCAGATTCTTTGCCGCCAGTGACCGGCTTGACTCCGGCGGTAATCTTCGGCAGCATCATGGTGAGAACGGCGCCAAGCAGCATGGTACCGACCAGACCATAAATGCCAACCTTCATGTTTCCGGTCATCATTGTTGCCCAGCCGACAAAAGTCGGACCGATGATTCCGCCTAGATTGCCGATCCCGTTAATAATACCCCGCGCTCCTCCCGAGACACCAGGGGCGAATAGCAGGGAAGGCATCGACCAAAAGGTACTCTGGATCGATTTTGTAAAAAATCCGGTGACAACCAGCAACCCATAAGAAAGCCAAATGTACCCGGAAAGGAGGGTGGCGATAGTAAAAAAGGCGGAAAAGCCCACAAGGGACAGGGCGGTGTATATGCGGCGATTGCCGGATTTGTCCGACAAGGCGCCAAACAGATACAGGCCGCCAAGGGCCGCGACAAAGGGGAGGGAAGATAGCCAGCCAACATTGGTCAAGCTCAGTTTGGTCAAATCTTTCAGCAGGGTAGGCAGCCAAATGGTATAGCCGTATTGGCCTGTGGCCTGACATACATAAATGAGGGCCATCATCCAAAGATACTTATTGGTAAGCAGCTCTTTATAAGAACCGCCAGTATTGCCGACCTTCTCTTTAAACAAGGCTTCCCGCTCAGCCTTCTCGGCTGCAATGGTTGTAACCAGATACTCTTTTTCTTCTTTAGAAATCCATTTGGCGTCTTCCGGTTTATCACTGATAAGCGGTAGCCAAATGGCTATTAGGGCCAAAGACAGTACACCCTCCATGTAAAACAGCCAGCGCCAGTCATAGGCGGAGATGATCCAGCCGGATATGGGGTTGGTAATAACGGCGGAAAGCGGCAAACTCATCAAAAATAGGGCGTTGGCGCGGCCGATTTCTTTTGAGGGAAACCACTTCGCAATAATCACAAGAATGGCCGGATATACACCACCCTCAGCCACTCCCAGCAAAAACCTCATTGTCAGCAGTTGCCAGTCATTTTGCACAAAGCCGGTCAAACCAGAGATGATACCCCAGGCGATGATGGTCCAGAGAATAAATTTTTTGGCGCTGCCGTGCTCGGCAATATGGCCGCCTGGTGCTTGCAGCACCATATAACCTAGAAAGAAAATACCTGCCGACAAACCGGATACTGTCAGTGATAGACCCAATGCTTCGTTCATGCCTCCGGCCATCGCAAAGCTGATGTTCATTCTGTCCATATAGGCGATGATATAAACAATAATTGTTGGCGGGATGATTCGAAGCCACCGCGCGTTGGGGATTTTCTGAGTAGCCATTTCCATCGTCATAAAACACCTCCCGTTTTTTACGAACCCTCTCGGTGTTTGCCGAGTAACCGAATGTTGGAATCCTTCCTTCCCAATTTATTTGCACTGCCGTCAGACTGTTTGCAGGTCTGCCTGGCGACTGTTTTTCCTTAGCGGCACCAGCAACTGAGCTGTTATCAACGCGATTTTCTTGGATAGTTATGCCGAAATGTTGTCATGTGATATGATGACTTTGTGTATATATTCTCAATATTACGAAAATATCCTGCGTGATTTTTCCAAATGCTTAACTTGTTTTCAGATAAATCCGAAAGGGGGTCGATTATTAAAGATTTTGCCATAACAAAAGGGGAGATGAATGGATGCCCAGAATTAAGAAGGTGAGAAACATGTCTAATGGATATCGGCTATCAGAGCGAACAGTCGGTAGGGTATGGAGGACAAAAATATGGCTGACGAATTGCGGCAACTTCTCCCTGCATTTGCCGCGTTAACCGGTGGAACTGCTACGATTTGTGATCATCCTGGAGCTGTTCTTTTAGGGGACGGTTGGCTTGGAGATATCGATAACGGTGGCGTGAATTTAGATGGTGCTTCATCGGCAGGACAATTGGTTACTGTTTATCAAAAGGATGGGGTCGTCACAGCAATCATTCAGGTCGGCGAAGAGTACCTGGTCTTGGAGAACCGGCAACGAATGGAAGATGCCGCCCAATACCGACAAATTATCGAGGAATCGCTGCCGTTTATCGCCCAGGCAGTTGGTGGCGACGCTGTCTTATTTGATCGTTTCGGATTTCGGGTCAAGGCTTTTCACCCTGACGGCAAACCCAACCCCGAGGCGGTTGGGGTGCTGAATGAATTGTGCAGTAAAGCGATGGAAGAGGCCAGGCCGAGTATTGGGCCATCGGTTTTATCCCCCGGTTCGATGGCGGTCCGCATTCCTCTCGCGCAAGATTACGGCCTGGCCTTTAACAACAAGCTGGCCACCATCCAGCGTCAACGGCTGATGGATAACGCCCGCCAGTATCAGTACGCCAGATATCAGCTTGAGGATATTATCGGCGAAGGGATTGCCATCACTAAAGCGAAAAACCTGGCCCGCGACGCCGCGAAATCATTTTCCACCGTTCTTCTGAGTGGCGAAACCGGGACCGGAAAAGAATTGTTTGCCCAGGCCATTCATAATCTGAGTACAAGGTCGGTCAAACCTTTTGTGGCCATCAACTGCGGGGCATTACCGAATAATCTGGTGGAGACCAGCCTGTTCGGCTATTCGGAAGGAGCCTTCACCGGCGCGCGGAAACAGGGTCAGCCCGGAGTTTTTGAGCAGGCTAACGGCGGCACGCTGCTGTTGGATGAAATCAGTGAGATGCCTTTTAATTTGCAGGTCAAGCTGCTGCGGGTGATCCAGGAGAGAGAAGTAAGGCGGGTCGGCGCGAGTAAGTCGATCCCGGTGGATGTCCGGATCATTGTATCGACGAACAAGGCGCTGGCCGAGGAGGTCCGCGAAGGCAGATTTCGCGCCGATCTTTATTTCCGGTTGAATGTGATGGAGATCGCCATTCCTCCCCTGCGGGAACGCAAGGAAGATCTGCTGGGTCTGACCTATTACTTTATTGAGAAGTTTTCGGCGGTAATGGGGAAAAAAGTGACCGACATTACCCCGGTTGCCATGAAAGTCATTTCTTCTTACAATTGGCCGGGGAATGTCCGGGAGTTGCAGAATTGCTTAGAGCACGTACTGAACGTCATTGAAGGGGAATCCATCCGGCCGGAGTACCTGCCCCAGTATATTCTGAATCAGCACGGGGGCGGCGGGGTGGCGGTATCGCTCTACGAAACCTTCATGGACAATGCGGAACGGGAACTGGTGCTGCGGGCCATGAAGCTGTGTGACTACAATAAAACAGAAGCGGCCAAGCGATTGGGGCTCAACCGCACAACCCTGTGGCGCATCTTAAAGCGACACGGTATTCATGATAATGCTGTTGCGAATGCGAACGGTGTTGCAAAAATGAACGGATAACCCGAATGAGCAGGAGGGCCGCCTGAAATAATGCAGGATAATAATAGCGTTCAATTTTGAACGCTATTATTTCTTGTGTTTGCATAAAAATGGTGGTATTGCGGCATTTTGCTGATTTACCATTTTTGGCATTAATCTTGCAATTAAATCAGGTGAAACAGCAGATTGAAAGGAGGAGCAAGATGCTCAACGCCGAAAGATTGCGAACCCCAAGTTTATTTGACAAAGTGGTAACCGCTGAGCAAGCGGCGGCTATGATCGATGACGGGATGACGGTCGGGGTCAGCGGGTTTACCCCCTCCGGTTATCCCAAGGCGGTCACCAAGGCTCTGGCGCAGGCGGTCCGAGACGGAAAACAATGTCAGGTCAACTGTTGGTCGGGGGCGTCGGTGGGACCGGAAATCGAGGAGGAACTGGCTTCGGCCGGGGCTGTTGCCCGGCGGGTTCCGTATTACGCCGCATCAAATAAAAGTATGCGCGCCGCCATCAACGAAGGCCGGATTTGCTATACCGATATGCATCTGAGTCACTTTGCCCAGTATATTGACTATGGTTTCATGGGGAAGGTGGATGTGGCCATCGTCGAGGTGGTAGCCATCACGCCGGAAGGGGATCTTGTCCTCGGTCCGGGGGTGGGCAATACGCCGATGATGGTGAAGCACGCCACCAAGGTGATTGTCGAGGTGAATACCGGTCAACCACTGGAACTGGAAGGAATGCACGATATTTTTGTTTTGCCGAAACCGCCTCATCGGCGGGAAATCCCGATATATGGCGTAGGCGACCGGATAGGCTCGCCGTATGTCAAATGCGGTCTGGACCGCATTACCGCCATCGTGGAATCAGATATACCGGATAAAGTCCGGAATCTGGAGCCGCCCGACACCCTCAGCGAACAAATGGCAGGCAACCTGATCGATTTTTTGAAGAACGAACAAAAGCAGGGCCGCATTCCGGCCAAAATGCTGCCGCTGCAGTCGGGTGTGGGCAGTATCGCCAATGCGGTATTGGCGGGGCTTGCCAAATCGGATTTAGAAAACCTGGAGATGTATTCGGAAATACTGCAGGATGCCGTATTTGAACTGATTGAGGCCGGCAAGGTTGTGAAAGCCTCGGGCTGCGCATTTACCCCGTCGCCCAATGTCCTTCGCCGCTTCCGCAATGATCCCGAGAAATACCGCAAGGCCATGATCCTTCGCCCGCTGGATATCAGCAACAGTCCGGAAGTCATCCGCCGGCTGGGGGTCATCAGCATCAATACCCCTCTGGAATTCGATATTTACGGCCACGCCAATTCCACCCATATCGCCGGTACCCACATGATGAACGGCATCGGTGGCTCGGGCGACTATATGCGCAATGGCTATATCACCTGTTTCGTCACCGAGTCGACAGCCAAAGACGGCGCCATTTCCCGGATCGTACCAATGGTTACCCATGCCGATCATACCGAACACGACAACATGGTATTTGTCACCGAATACGGTGTTGCCGACGTGCGGGGCCTGTGCCCGCGGGAGAGGTCCAGAGTCATTATCAACAACTGCGCTCATCCCGACTACCGGCCGCTTCTCTTGGACTATGTCAGGGATGCCGAGCGGACTTGCGGCGGACATACTCCGCACGACCTGGAAAGAGTGTTCGAATTTCACACCAATCTCAAGCGTCACGGGTCGATGATTTCCCGTTAAAAAGGAGGCAATACGATGTCAACTGAAAAAGAAAGTAGTCAAATCGAACAGGGTCTGAGCCAGTGGCAGGCTGCCACAGAGAAGGGCCTGGCCCGGTTTCCGGAAAGAAAAAATCTGGCCTTCAAGAGGCTGTTTACACCGCTTGATCTAAAGGATTCCGACTATATGAGCAAAGTTGGGTTCCCTGGCCAGTATCCCTTCACCCGCGGCGTCCAGCCCACCATGTACCGGGCCCGGCATTGGACTATGCGCCAGTATTCTGGTTTTGCCACCGCAGAGGAGTCGAATAAACGCTACAAATATTTGCTGGAACAAGGACAGACCGGGCTATCGGTGGCATTTGACCTTCCCACCCAGATCGGCTATGACAGCGACCATCTTTTGGCCCAAGGAGAGGTTGGCAAGGTTGGGGTGGCCATCAATTCATTGGCTGATATCGAAGCACTGTTTGACGGGATTGCCCTCAATAAGGTCAGCACCTCGATGACCATCAACGGGCCGGCGGCGGTGCTGCTGGCTATGTATATCGCTGCCGGGGAGAAACAGGGGGCGACGCCGGGCCAGCTGAATGGTACCATTCAAAACGACATTCTCAAGGAATACATAGCCCGGGGGACGTACATCTTCCCGCCTGAGCCGTCGATGCGGCTGATTACCGATACCTTTGACTATTGCTCCAAAAACATTCCCAAATGGAATGTAATCAGCGTCGGTGCTTACCATATCCGTGAGGCTGGTTCCACGGCGGTCCAGGAAGTGGCGTTTGCTTTCGCCAATGCCATCGCCTATATCGAAGCCGCTAAGAAGGTCGGGCTGAAGGTCGATGACTTCGCACCCGGAATATCGTGGATATTCACCGCCGATCTCAATTTCCTGGAGGAGGTAGCCAAATTCCGGGCTGCCCGCCGCCTGTGGGCCCGGATTATGAAAGAACGTTTCGGGGCCACCGACCCCAAGTCGCAAATGCTGCGTTTCCATGTTCATACCGCCGGCAGTGTTTTGACTTCCCAGCAGCCGGACAATAATATTGCCCGTATTACCTGGCAGGCCATGAGCGCCATCTTGGGCGGTACCCAGTCTCTGGCCACCTGCGCCAAGGACGAGGCCATCGCCCTGCCGACCGAGGACTCGGCGCGGCTGGCCCTGCGGACGCAACAACTGCTGGCCTACGAAAGCGGGATAGCGGATACCGTCGATCCCTTTGCCGGTTCTTACTGCATCGAGGCGTTGACTGACAGCATCGAGAAGGAAGCCATGGAGTATATCGCCAAAATCGATGCGATGGGCGGGGCTGTGGCAGCCATTCAAAAAGGCTATATGCAGCGTGAAATGACCAACAGTGCCTATCGATACCAACAAGCCATCGAGACCAAAGAACGGATTAAGGTTGGGGTCAACGAATTTGTCACCAGAGAGAAACAGGGCGGAGAATATCTGACTGTCGATCCTGCCGTCGGCGCACAACAGACGGCCCGCCTGCAAACATTGAAGGCCGGCCGGGATAACGCTGCTGTGAAGGCGGCGCTGGCTGGACTGAAGGAAGCAGCCCAGGGCACCGATAATCTGATGCCATTCCTGATCGACACGGTGAAAACCTATGCCACCCTGGGCGAAATCTGTGGTGTACTGCGTGAGGTTTTCGGGGAATACAAGGCCGAGGCCGATATATAGTGAACAGCCGATAACAAGGAGGCTAGAGAAATGACGGAAAAACGCATTCGAGTATTGGTAGCCAAGCCGGGGCTTGACGGACACGACCGCGGCGCCAAGGTTGTGGCCCGCGCCCTCCGCGACGCCGGTTTCGAGGTCATCTACACCGGCTTGCGCCAGACACCGGAACTCATTACTGAAGCCGCTCTGCAGGAAGATGTCAATGTCGTGGCCCTCAGCCTGCTTTCCGGCGCCCATAACACCATCTTTCCGAAGGTGGTTGCTCAATTGAAGGCAAAGGGGCTGAACGATGTGCTGCTTATCGGCGGCGGTGTGATACCCGACGCCGACATCCCCGGACTGAAGGCCGCCGGGGTAGCCGAGATATTCACCCCAGGTACGCCGACTTCCAGCATTGTGGAATTCATTCAGGCTAATGTCCATTAGGCAAGAAGGTTAAACCGCTGTAGACTAATTCTGAATTCGTCTGGGAGTATTCCGTTGCCAAAATAGTTGGGTAGGGGGAATTCGCTTGTCAGACAGAAAACTAGTATGGATTATTCTCGGCTTTGTACTCATGGCCGGTGTGCTATTGATGCCCACACCTGCAGGACTGTCGGTGGCAGGACAGCGGGTTTTGGCAATTTTGATTTTTGCGGTCACGATGTGGGTTTCGGAGGCGATATCTTATCCGGTCAGCGCGATTGCCATTATCGCCTTTATGCTGATTTTTCTGGGCTTTGCCCCGCCCGGGACAACGCCGGGGCCGATGCTCGGGACTGCCAAGGCCATTCCGGTGGCGCTTGGCGGGTTTATTAACAGCGGCTGGGTTCTGGTGGCGGCTGGCTTGTTCATGGCGGCCTGTATCTTATCAACAGGGCTGGAAAAACGTGTTGCCCTGACCATTTTGCGTATTGTTGGGACAAAAACCAATAATATCTTTGCCGGGATGATCCTGGTAATGCTGGTGTTTACCTTCTTTATTCCCTCGATTTCGGCCCGTTCGGCGACAATAACGCCAATCGCCATGGGGTTGATCGCCGCCTTCAAGGTGGACAAAAAAAGTCAGTTTGCCAGAAGCTTGCTGCTCTGTGTTGCCCTATCTTCCTCCATCTCCGGTATCGGGGTATTGAGTGGCGGCGCCCCCAATCCGGTGGCGGCCTCGTTTATCGCCAAGGTGACCGGCCATACCATTACCTGGATGGATTGGTTTTGCTATGGCGAACCGTTTGCCTTGATCCTATCGGTTATTCTCTATTTCTTTCTGACCAGGATGACTAAATTTGAGTTTGACGAAGTTCCCGGCGGCAAAGAGACGGTAGCGAAAGAGCTTGCTGTGCTGGGACCGATGTCGGCCAGCGAGAAAAAGATCGGGATCATTCTGCTGTTGACCATTGTTTTTTGGGCGACTGAAGCAGTCCATAAGGTTGACGCCAACAGCGTCGCGGTCTGTTCGGTGCTGCTGATGTTCTTTCCTTATACAGGGGTGGCCAACTGGAAAGATATCGTCAACCGGGTGGACTGGGGCACTATTCTCCTGTTCGGGGCGGGGATTTCCCTGGGTGAAGTGCTGTTATCCTCCGGGGCGGCGATATGGCTGGCCCAACATTCCCTCGGCGCGCTCGGCGTGGGTGCAATGGCGCCATTTATGATGATGGTGGTCATCACCATTGCTCTGGTCATCATTCGGATCGCCTTCGCCAGCATTACCTCCGCTACTGCCGCGCTCATACCTACCGTTCTGGGTTTTTTGATGAGTCTGCAAAATGCTGATTTGCCGGTGTGGGGTATGGCCCTGGTGGCAACCTATACAGTGTATTTCGCTTTTCTGCTGCCGGTGAATGCGCCGCAATCGATGATACCGTATGCTACAGGGACCTTCGAAACCAAAGACATGTCCCGCATGGGACTGCCGCTGATGATCGTTTCGGTGGGGCTGTTGTTGCTGTTCTATGTGACATACTGGCATTGGCTTGGAATCGTCTGATCTTGCGGCAGGCAAAATAAAAGCAACCCCTCTTTGTCTGTCTGACAAGGAGGGGTTGCTTTTTAAAAGATTTCGAGGCCGACCGGGCAATGGTCGCTCCCCATGATATCAGCATAAATAACAGAATCTTTGACAGCCTCCCTGAGCCTGTCGGAAACCAAAAAGTAATCAATCCGCCAACCAATATTGCGGGCCCGGGCATTCATCATATAGGACCACCAGGTGTAGGCGTCTTTCTTATCAGGATACAAGAGCCGAAAGGTGTCGGTAAATCCTGACTGCAGAAGTGCTGTCATGCGTTCCCGTTCCTCATCGGTGAAACCGGCATTTCGGCGATTGGCTTTGGGGTTTTTAATGTCGATTTCCTGATGGGCGACATTGGCATCGCCGCACACAATCAGGGGTTTACTCTGATCAAGCTTTTGGAGATAAGAGCGAAAATCGTCCTCCCACTGCATCCGGTAGTCTAGACGCAATAGCTCCCGCTGCGAATTTGGCGTGTAGACATTGACCAGGAAAAAGGAATCGAATTCTAAAGTGATCATCCGGCCTTCCTGATCATGCTGCGCCAGATTCAGGCCATAGCTGACAGATAAGGGCTTCAGGCGGGTGAACACAGCAGTGCCTGAATAGCCTTTTTTTACCGCGCTGTTCCAGTACATTTCATAGCCATCGAGAACCAGGTCGTTTTGGTCCTCTTGCATTTTGGTCTCCTGGACACAGAATATATCAGCGTTCATGCTGGTGAAGAAATCGTTGAACCCTTTATTGCGGCATGCGCGGAGGCCGTTAACATTCCATGAGATACATTTCATAGGGAAACCCTCTTTCCTAGTTATTTAATAGGATAAGTCATTCGGAAACTGTTCATTTTTGTGTGTTATTATAACAAACAAAAAAAAGATTGCCAAGGACAATCTCCGGCTAATGACGAAGGACGGTTTCTCCGCTATACTTGATATCATGAAGCGTATCACTGGTGGTGGCGAAGGCGGCATACTTCGACCAGGGAAGAAACGGGGGCAACATATTTGGCAGAGCCATATTATCAAACCGCAAAGTGGCTGGAAGAGCAGGAGCTCTATCAAGAGGCAATTGCTGAATACACCCAGGCCATCGCGGTTTTTCCCGAAGATATCGAGGCCATCCTCAGCCGGGCGAGTCTGTACGCCGATATGGGCTGTTATCTCGAAGCGGTGGCAGATTACACAACGGCGCTGTCGTTAGAGCCAGATAATGAAGCAGCCTATGATGGCCGGGGTGATGCTCACGCCAGCCAGGGAGAGCATGATAAAGCAATTGCCGATTTCACGGCATTGCTGGCTTTAAATCCCGCGGATGCCGAAGGTTTCTATAACCGGGGACTTTCCTATATTGAAACCGGACGACTGGAACAGGGTATGGCTGATTTGACGCAGGCGGTCGGCCTGAATCCTCGGCATGGCGCGGCCTTTAATAATCGCGGCCTCCTGTATGCGGCCCAGGGGCTCCATGAACTGGCGATTGCCGACTTTACCCAGGCGCTCGAAGTTCGTAAGGGGTTCGCCTGTTCGTTCAACCACCGGGGACGTTCTTTGGAAACGCTCGGCAACCGGCAACAGGCGATTGCCGATTATACTGAGGCTCTGAAAATTGCTGCCGACAATACCGAGGCTTTGTATCGCCGGGGACTGGCGTATGAAGCAGAGGGCGAGAAGGCGAAGGCCGTGGAAGATTTTCAAGCCCTGCTAAAATCGGCGGTGCCTGCCCATCCTTATCGCGAAATTGTCGCGGGAAAAATCCAAAAACTGCTGTGAGGGCGGTTCGATGACAAGGATAAGAATCTGTTTTTATTGGATATTTTAAAGAAGCAGGGCGCCCTGCTTCTTTTCTATTCCCTGAAGGTGATTTATGGTATTCTTATAATAGTCGGACTATTCATAAAATGTGAACTGACGGCCTGTGTTCAAGGACAAGTAAACTGCCGAGCCAATCATAGGGAGGAAAGGCATAATGCGATTCGCCGATTTGAAGACCCGTTTTTCCGGTGTTCATGATTTGATGAAATTTAGGATCACGGAAATACTGCTGGTATCGACGCCATACGACGGATTTGTCCTCGAGGAAGACGGGCAGCTATCAGAACAAATATACAATCAGTTCGCTGATTTGAGCATTCCTTTCATTCCCCGTATCCAAAGAGTTTCCAGCCAGGAGGAAGCGGCTCAGGCCCTGGCGACGAGAACATTCCATCTCATTATCACAATGTCCCGGATTAGCGACCTGAGCTCCTTTGAGTTTGAGAAAGCCCTAAAAGAAGCCCATCCCCATATCCCGATCGTCATGCTGTCATATGACCGGCTAACCGACGGGATGATTGCCCAGATCAGAAAAAACACCTGTATTAACCGGGTTTTCTACTGGTCAGGCGACAGCAAGATTCTGCTGGCGATTATTAAATATGTTGAGGATCAGCAAAATGTCGAAGCCGACAGCAAACAGGGGGTTCAGGCCATCTTGCTTGTTGACGATTCGCCGATTTACTATTCGCAAATTTTGCCGATCATTTATACTGAGATTTTGACCCAGACCCGCTACTTGGTACAACACGCCATGAATATCAGCCATGGACTCCTCAGGGTGCGTCTGCGCCCGAAGATTCTGCTTGCCGAGACTTATGAAGAAGCGATGGAAATCATTATGAAGTACCGCCATAATTTACTTGGCGTGATTTCTGATGTCAGCTTTCCGAAAGACGGAGAAATAGACCCATCAGCCGGGATCGAACTGGCCCACAGAGTCCGCGAGATGATTACCGATTTCCCCTTCCTTTTGCAGTCCGAGCAAATGGAAAACGCCGACCGGGCGAAAGAAAGCAATGTGCACTTCCTGAACAAAAATTCGCCAAACCTGCTGCATGATCTGCGCACCTTCATTCTGGAGAACTATGGCTTCGGTTCTTTTGTCTTCAAATACCCGGATGGAAGGATCATTGCCGAAGCCAATGATATCACCAATCTGGAAAGGATTATCAGGGATCTGCCTGACGAAAGTCTCTATTATCATGCTGCGAACAATCATTTCTCCCGGTGGCTCAGAGCGCGTGCCGAGTTCGAGGTCGCCGACAAGCTGCGGTGCATTGATGCCGCAGAGTTTCCTAATATCGCCGATATCAGGGCATACATCCTTGAGGTGCTGAAGGGGTATTTTCAACGTTACCAGTCGGGTGTCATCCTCGATTTTGAGGGTCTGACCAAAAAAGATATGGAGAACGCGTTTATCCGGTTGGGGAGCGGCTCACTGGGAGGAAAAGCGAGAGGAATTGCCTTTATCAATTCGCTGATCGCCAAAGCGCAGCTGACAGACAAGTATGACGACATCGAGGTCAAGGTGCCGCGGTCCTTTGTCATCTGCAGCGACATTTTTGAGAAATTTATCGAAGACAATCGACTGTATGACTTTACCGCCAATACAACCGATGAAGGGGAGATCGCCCGCCGCTTTATGGAGGCCGAGCTACCTGCCGCCATTCAGAAAAATCTTGAGGTATTGACCCAATATGTCAGCTGTCCGCTGGCGGTTCGCTCGTCGAGTATCCTGGAGGATTCGCGGGTTCTGCCGTTCGCCGGGATTTACAAGACTTATGTTGTACCCAACAGCCATGATGACAAGGCCATCCGCCTCAAGCAGCTTTCCGACGCCGTAAAACTGGTTTTCGCGTCAGTTTTCTATGCCGCACCGGTGCAATACGCGAAAAATGCCGATATCCGGATCGAAGAAGAAAAGATGGCGGTGTTGATTCAGGAGCTTGTGGGTGAAACCTATGGCGATCTTTATTATCCGGCCATTTCCGGAGTGGCCCAATCCTACAATTTTTACCCCTATTATCCGATGAAACCGGAGGAGGGGACAGTCAGTCTGGCGCTGGGTCTGGGGAAGACGGTGGTCGGCGGCGAACGGGTATACCGGTTTTCACCGGCTCATCCGAAAATGAACCCACCCTATTCCGGTCCAGAGGAATATTTCGAAAAGTCGCAGAGTACATTTTATGCAGTAAAGCTGCAGGATTCTGCTGATATGGTTTTGTGTGCCGATGACGACTATAACTACGAAAAGCTGCCGATTTCGCGGGCTCAGGTTGATCAAACGCTGGAGTATATTGGCAGCACCTATTCCCCGGAAGATGATTGTATCTACGACAATGTAAACCAGCCTGGCCCTAAACTGGTGACCTTTGCCCCCATCCTCAAATACAACCGTCTGCCGTTGACCAGCATTATCAAAGATCTGCTCAGGCTCGGGAAACAATCGTTTGGCGCCGATGTGGAGATCGAATTCGCGGTGAACATTCCCCGCGATAAAGCAAAACCCAAGGAGTTTTATTTTCTGCAGATCCGGCCGATGGTGGTGGGAAGAGAGGCGGTCCAGGTCAAACTTGATGATGCACGGGAGGCTTGGTGCTGCAGTCAGCACACCATTGGCAATGGTTTCTATCAGAGTATCCACGACATTATTTTTATCAATCCGGAGACCTTTGAATTGAAAGACAGCATCGAGATTGCCGCTGAAATAGGAGAGCTCAACGAGCTGCTGGTCAAGGAAGGGCGCCGCTGCATCCTGATCGGCTTCGGGCGGATGGGGACCTCTGACCGTTGGCTGGGCATCCCGGCGACCTGGTCGCAAATGTCGCAGGCTCAAGTGATCGTCGAGGTTGACAGGAAGGACCTGCACCCGGAGCCATCGTTGGGCAGTCACTTTTTTCATAATCTGACAGCGACCCAAATGGGATATTTCCATATTGCTTACAATGACGGGGATGCGGCTAAGTTTGACTGGGAATGGCTGCTGGCTCAACCGGTATTGAAAGAGACCAAGCGGGTGCGGCTGGTCAGGCGGGAAGAGCCTTTTCTGGTCAAAATCGACGGGCGAGGCTTCAAAGGGATCATCTATAAATAAGCGGCAAGTTGATTTATTTGGTGGTCTGTCAGCATGGACCGTCAGTCAACCAACAGGATAATACATGAAAAATCGTGTATACATTATACATTATTCGTGTTATAATTTATTTGAATAATCAATTAATTTTTTGTGGCGCGGCTGGAATCGAGCCATGATTTTATTGATGTCACGGCAATGTTTAATGCGAGTTCTTGGGACTGCGGGAGTGCAATAGCGAAGGCGAGAAATAGAGGAGGGATAGTGGTGCGGGATGCGTTAAAGCCAAGCGGCTAAAGAAAAATGCATGATTCCTGTCAATAAGCCTAAAAATAAAATAACTTGTATTCAGGGGGAATTGATATGGCAAACGCAAAAAAATTCTGTGAAGAGCTTTACCGGCGCGTAGTAGAGAGAAACCCAAACGAGCCGGAGTTCCATCAGGCTGTTCAGGAGGTTCTTGATTCATTGGTGGGAGTGATCGAGAAACATCCGGAGTATATTGATCTCGGCATAGTCGAACGGATTGTCGAGCCAGAGCGGCAGATTTTTTTCCGGGTTCCCTGGGTTGACGACGCCGGCCGAGTCCGGGTCAACAGAGGCTTTCGAGTACAGTTCAACAGCGCAATCGGACCCTATAAAGGCGGACTTCGGTTCCACGCCTCGGTCAACGCCAGTATTATCAAATTTCTGGGGTTTGAACAGACCTTTAAAAACTCACTGACAGGGCTTGCGATCGGCGGCGCCAAAGGCGGTTCTGATTTTGATCCCAAGGGTAAATCAGATGCTGAGGTTATGCGCTTTTGTCAAAGCTTTATGACCGAACTTTACAGACATATCGGCCAGGACTGCGACGTTCCTGCCGGCGACATCGGTGTTGGCGGGCGGGAAATCGGCTTCTTGTTTGGCCAGTATAAGCGGATCACAAACGCCCATGAAGCAGGTGTACTGACCGGGAAGGGGCTGCTGTTCGGCGGAAGCCTGGTACGGACGCAGGCCACAGGCTACGGTCTTGTGTACTTTGTCGACGAAATGCTCAAAGCAAAAGGAATGTCATTTGCCGGCAAGACGGTACTCTGCTCCGGGTCTGGCAATGTTTCCATTTATGCAACCGAAAAGGTCTATGAGCTAGGCGGAAAAGTGGTTGCCATGAGCGATTCCAACGGCTATATCTATGATGCCGCCGGAATTAACCTTGATACAATTAAGCAAATCAAGGAAGTGGAAAGAAAGCGGATATCCGAATACGTCAAAGTCCATCCGACCGCGAAATATCATGAGGGTTGTGCGGGGATTTGGACCATCCCGTGTGATATCGCTCTGCCATGTGCAACCCAAAACGAAATCAATGAAACAGACGCCAAACTCCTTGTCAAAAATGGCTGCAAGGCCGTGGCGGAAGGAGCGAATATGCCCACCACCCTTGAAGGGACAAAGGTATTTATCGACAATGGCGTTCTATTTGGTCCGGCCAAGGCGGCCAACGCCGGCGGAGTGGCAACCTCTGCTTTGGAAATGTGTCAGAACAGCATGCGGCTGGCCTGGACCTTCGAAGAGGTGGACGCAAAACTCAAAACCATCATGATCAATATCTATAAAAATGCCAGCGCCGCCGCGGAAGAATACGGACAAAAGGACAACCTGGTTGTCGGCGCGAACATTGCCGGGTTTGTCAAAGTGGCCGAGGCGATGAAGGCCCAGGGATTGGTCTAGATACTTATTTTCGGCGAAAAAATAAATAATGAAAAGCCTGTAACTTGTCAAGTTGCAGGTTTTTTTTTGCACGGCCGATTTCTAAACGGCAGAAAGGTTTAAAAGAACGAGCCTTCCAAAGGTGGCGCCAGGCGGAAAATGGTGGTAGAATATGACATGTACCGAAAAAGGTAACTTGTAGTTGTTTCTCGCGAGGTCCGAAGATGAAATTTGCTGTAAAACTCTTTTTAGCAGTCCTGTTGGTATTGGGCCGACTGAATCAGATTCCGGCTGTCGAGGCTGCCGGGCCGGAGATGCTGGATGTAGACAATCTGCCGGAGTGGCGGGTGGCCAATAGTACTTATGGCGGTAAACTGCTGCTGTCAGATAGTCCGGAGATGGTGACAGCCGACGGTATTCTTTACCAAGACCAGGTCGACGGGATGGCCCGTTTGTTTTTTTATCATGTGAATGCAACCGACACCGCCAAGCGGCTGGAGGTTATTCTGGAAAACCGCGGACCCGAAGTGGCCCATGTTGCTGTCCGCCAGCACGGTTTGGGCGGGCCGGGATATATCTGGATGGCGGTGGGAAAAGACGCGGTGACTTCCTATCTCGCTTGCCGGCAGAGTTATCAGGTCAGTGTTCCGGCCAAGGGAAGCATGCCGCTGGCTGGGGGGATCGGCGATACGGCCGTACTGCCCAATATGCTGGTTAATGGTATTTTCGATATTGTGGCCGACCGACCGGTAACCGTCAAAGTCCTGCAGATGCCTTTGTTTGCCGACAGCGGGGAGTTTTCCCGCAAAGCCCCCATCCTCCCGCCTGATGAGCCTCATCTGCGCGGTACCTTCGAGGGGGCCAACCGGCGGCTCGTTCCGCTGACCATTTTCGATCCGGAGCATGACAGCGCAATCGCCATGACCCTGGCCGACAATCAGATTGATCCTTACCTGGTAGGGGTCGACGCTACCGACAATAGCAAAGTGGTGAACTACGGAAACTATGGCGTTGTCTACCGGATATTCCTGCCCTCGAAAAAGATCGGTCAATTTGCCTGCTATCTCGCGCCGATCGGCGGCGATTATGCCGGTTCTATCGGGATTAAATATCGTAATGTCGACCAAGACCCGGTGGCTACCCCGCCTGCAAGGCTGTCTTTTGGCGGCGATGGGGCGAGCGACTTTGCCCTTCTTGGCATTTTTAACGCCCATGAGCCGTTGTGGCTGACTTTTAGCCCGCCGGGAGGCTCTAATCTGCCGGTGAGAATTGTCGTTCTACCACAATGATACGGCGCCATTGCCTGGATTCATCATTCGGTTAGGAAGATTTTTCTGGCGGCAACGCAGGAAATCGATGACAGTAGCTAGTAAAGTAACAATAATAATAAAAGACCAGAGTGCAAACTTGTGGCAGTAAGGAGATGGGTAACAATGAAAGAATTGGGTTTTTATGATGGGAGAATTGTCGAGAAAAATGAGCCTGTTATCTGTATTGAGGACCGGGGCTATCAATTTGGCGACGGAGTATACGACGCGTGGATGGTACTAAACGGAAAGCATTTTCTCAGGAAAGAACATTTGGACCGTTTTGAGCGGAGCTGCAAAATGCTTGATATTACGCCCTGCTATTCCCGGCAGGAAGTGGAGAAATTCAGTGACATGCTTCTCGATCAGTCGGGAATTGAAAGAGGGATGATTTATTTTCAGTGGACAAGAGGCTGGCAGTCGCCCCGGGCCCATGTTGCCGCCCCGAATGTAAAGCCGCTGCTGACCGGATCGATCATCGCGGTTGCGCCAAAGCCGGCTGACTATTTTACAAAAGGCTGCAAAACAATTTTCTTTCCCGATGATCGGCAACATTTTTGCAATATCAAGACCCTCAATCTTTTGGGCAGTGTCATGGCCAGCAACGCGGCAGCCAAGGCCGGCGCCTATGAGGTCATCTTTGTGCGGGAGGAAGGCGGCAAGAAATTTGTCACCGAGAGTGCCCATAGCAACTGCTATGCCGTCAAGGACGGGGTCATTTATACTGCACCCCTGGGCAAATTGATATTGCCAGGCATTACCCGGGTTGTTACCCTGGAAATCGCGCAAAAACTGGGCATAAAGGTAGTTGAAGAATTCTGCACTCCTGAGTTCTTTACCAGTGCTGACGAAGTATTTGTTACGGCAGCCAGCGGTTTGGTGCCTGTCGGGTCGATCAGCGACCAGCCGATTGCAGGCGGTGCCGGACCTGTATTTAAGCGTCTCAATGCCGAATACCAAAAGCTGATTGATGCCAACTGATAACAAGTTGAGCAGTGGTGTGGTCGCGATAGCCGCATAAAATCCCTGTAAGATAATGCAACCCCTGGATGCTGAGGCGTCTGGGGGTTGCTTGCTTTTTTTAGAAGAAGAATGGGGGGACAAAGCGCACGACCAACACTGTACTGGATGGGTCGGTATATTGTAACAAAAGAATGAGGTATTTGTCGATATTTGGCAGGATATTTATCAGAAGTGTGTAATTATCAATGATGGTAACTTATGACGATATAGGTCAGATTGATCACTATCTGACCGTTGACAGATCGAAGACAGGAAACTTGGAGGTATTTTCATGCAACATCAGATTACCGAGGATGGAAGGCGCGTCATTGTCCATTTGCGCGGCAGCCTCTATGTCCAGGATGCGGCCCAGCTGCGCGAAGAGCTTACCGAGTATATCCGTAAAGGGTTTAACTTGTTTGTGATTGAAATGAAAGGCGTCGACTATATTGACAGCTCAGGTCTTGGGGTGCTTGTCGCAATCAATACGCGGGTGGTTGAGACAGCTGGGCGGGTAGTCTTGAAGGGGCTGGCAGGAAAAGTTTTGGAGGTGTTTACACGTACTCGTCTGATCAAGGTGTTTGAGACGGAAGACTAGGTTGCAATTGAAAATCTAGGAGGCTTAACAATGAATCTGAAACTCCGTGCTAAATTGTTGCTTGCCTTTTTCCTTTTGATTTCGCTTCCGTGCGGCATACTTGGTTATCTATCCTACCGTCAGGCCAGGAACGCTCTCCAGGACAGTATTGAGGAACAACTGCAGGATGTGGTCAAAAGTGCCGCAGGACAGGTGGAAGCGTCCACCCTGATGGTGCAAAAGATGTTGGAAGTGGCCAGTGGGAGAGAGGAGTTCGCCGCCGCGGCAGTCACCGGAGTCTCAGATGCAGCCCTGGTTTCGCTGAAAGTGCTTCAGCAAAGCAATGCCGATATGATTGAAGATGTCTTTTTGGCAAACAGTGCCGGAAATGCAGTTGTTTTCGCTTCAAGCGGGCCGTTGGTCTCGGTCAAGGATCGCAGCTATTTTTCTGAAGCCATCGGCGGCAAGGCGAGCGTCAGTGGAGTCGTCATTTCCAGGACGACGAATAAACCGGTGGTAGTTGTGGCGCAGCCTTTGAAACAGAATGGTCAAATCGTTGGCGTCATCGCGGCGGTAATTGATTTTGGCAGTTTGGCGAAAAAGGTTGGCGCGATTAAAGTGGGTCAAACTGGATATGGGTATTTGATTGATAAAACAGGTTTGATTGTCTTTCATCCTAACAAGGACATGATTCTAAAAGAAAACCTGCTGCAAAATAAAGATGAACAAGTGCGCAGAGTGGCGCAAAAAATGGTTGAAGGGAAAGCCGGTAAGGATTTTTATACCTTTGAAGGAGTCGAGAAGCTGGCCGCTTATGTTCCGGTTGGTCAATTCATCGCCGTCATGACGGCGCCGGTGGACGAATACATGGCTCCGGCGAAACCTATTTTACGCAACACGGTAATTATCCTTATTGCTGCGCTGATCATTGCTCTCAGTTTGGCGTTTCTTGTGGCCAACTCGATCGTCCGGCCTATTCAGCGCCTGCGCCAGCTGATGGAGGCGGCGGGTTTGGGTAACCTGACGGTAGTCAGCGCCCTCAGCAGCCGCGATGAGATCGGTGATCTGAGCAGGTCCTTCGATACCATGATTAGCAGCCAAAACACCATTGTCAAGGAGGTTCGCGTCGCCAGTACCCAGTTGGCCGCGGCTTCCGAGGAGATGGCAGCCTCCTGCCAGGAGGTTACATCAACAAGTGAGGAAATAGCCGGTAGCATGGACATCCTTGCGCGGGAGGCCGACAAAGGCAACGAGTGTATGCTGGATACCTCAAAAGCGTTGGTGCAACTTTCCAGTCTGATTCAAATTGCCGGGGTAAAGGCCGCGTCCACAGCGGGGACCTCGAAAACAACCTATGAAACGGCTGATGAGGGCCGAACGAAGGTTACCGAAGCCGTCACTAAGATGCAGAATATCAAAGTGCAGACGGAAAAGACCGGAACCATTATCGCAGAACTTGACGACTATTCGAAGGAGATTGGCCAAATTGTCAATACCATAACGACCATCGCCGCCCAGACCAATTTGCTGGCCCTTAACGCCGCCATTGAAGCGGCCCGTGCGGGAGAACATGGACGGGGCTTTGCGGTGGTGGCGGAAGAGGTCCGTCGGTTGGCCGAACAATCCAATCAAGGGGCCCAGGAGATCACTGCCCTGATTCACAAGGTAATGGACAAAACCGAAGAAGCGGTCAGTTCGATGACTCATAACGCCGCGGAGGTGGGTGCCGGGGTCGGGATCATCAATGAAGCGGGGGTGGCGCTTGACCGGATATTGACGGCAGTTCAAACCACAGCCAGGGAGATCGATGATATCAATGAAGTTACGGCAGAGGAAGTAGCCAGCTCGGAGAAGATAATCAGTCTGATCGATCAGTTGTCAACCATGATCGAAACGGTAGCCGCCCATTGTCAGCAGGTGGCATCCGGAGCCGAACAACAGTCGGCGGCCATGCAGACGGTTGCGGCCAGTGCTGAGGAGACAAGTGGCTCGGCCAACCTGATGAAGAATTTGGTGGAAAAGTTTGAAGTGTAGGCAATGGATAAGCTGGGAGTGACTGACGAGCTAGTGTACGCGACACTGGAGGGAGCCGTTCATGAGTGACGAGATCCTGCGGACTAACAGCGATTTATGTGTCGGCTGCAATAAATGCATTGCCAAATGCCCAGTCAAAGCCAACGTGGCCTTCCGGCATGACGGCAAGAATAAGGTCAGGGTGGATCAAGAAAAATGCATTCATTGCGGGGAATGTATTGGCGCCTGCGATCACGGCGTACGGGACTTTGCCGATGATACCGAACGGTTTTTTGCCGACTTGGAGCAGGGCGTCAAGATCTCTTTGTTGGTCGCGCCAGCGGTTCGCTTTAATTTTCCCCAATACAAGAGGCTGTTCGGCTACTTGAGGACCAAGGGAGTCGGTTTGATTTATGATGTCGCGCTGGGGGCGGAAATTGTTGTTTGGGCTTATCTCAGGGTCATAAACGAGCGGCAGCTAGAATCAGTGATCGCCCAGCCGTGCCCTGTGGTGGTGAACTATATCCAAAAATATCGGCCGACACTGATTGAACATCTGTCGCCCATCCATAGTCCGATGGTGTGCACAGCCATATATCTGAAAAAATACGCCGGGGAAGACGGGAAAATCGCTTTTTTGTCTCCATGCATCGGGAAGGTCGATGAAATCGCTTCTGTCGAGCTGGTCGATTATAATGTTACCTTTGCTAAACTGGCAAACTATATCGAGGCCAGGAATGTTGATCTGGACCGGGTGGCAGAAGTGGACTATGACCGCGTCGGCCATGGCATTGGCCTGATATTTAGCCGTTCTGGCGGGCTGCGGGAAAATATCCGGTATTATACCGATGATGCCTGGGTCAGGCAGATTGAAGGGGCGCCGCATTCATTTCAATACCTGGATGAATATGCCGAACGGATACGAAGTGGTGAGCCAGTACCGTTAATCGTCGATATATTGAACTGTCAGTATGGCTGCAACCGAGGGACGGGAACAACGAAAAACTTCGCCATCGACGCGATGGACAGCCAGATGAATGCATTAAAACGCAAAATCATTCAAAACGATGACCCGGGGCCAGGGTCGGCGCGTCAGCTATTGCAGTTTTTTGATCAAGAACTTCGGCTGGGTGATTTTATTCGCGGTTATGAGGACAAGTCGGGAAGTCTGGACCGTATTGACGGTATGGACCTTGAAACGGTGTTCAGCCAATTATATAAAACAACCGAGGAATCGCGTAACATCAATTGTTATGCTTGCGGCTACGGCAGTTGCCAGGCATTCGCTCAAGCGGTGGCGGAAGGCGCAAATCATCTGAGCAATTGTATTGACTATAATCGCAAGGCACTGATTAATGAAAAGGAACACAGTATTCAGCTTCATAAACAATATGAAGCAGTAGTCAACCAGGCGCTTGAGGCCATCGTACTTGTCGATAAATCCAGCAAGGGCATCATCGCCGTCAACCCCAGTTACCTGAAGATGGCGGGGTTCTCGGAAGAGGAAGTTCGTCGTCTGACGTTATTTGATATTATCGAGGGCGGTGCCGATGTCCATGAGTCGTTAACTGTTCTTGACCGAAAGGGCCGGCTTACATCGCGCATCCGGCATTTAAAGACAAAACACGGAGATACCTGTGAGGTCGAGCGTACTGCGGTTGTGATTTATCAGGATAATCGCGAGGTTTATCTGTTCAATTTTCGGGATGTAACGAAACAAAGGCGGCTGGAACACGAGAGTTACAAAGAGCTCCAGGCAGCCGGTCGTATTCAACGGGCGTTGCTTCCGGAAGATGATAACAATAAGCAGGTCGAGATCAGGATCATATACTCGCCGTTTTCCGAGGTTAGCGGCGACTTTCTTCACTATAAATGGGATGAGTCCCACAAGGTATTAAGTGGCTATTTATTTGATATAACCGGACACGGCGTGGCCACGGCGATGCAGACGGCGGCCGTGAGGGTGATATTGGATGAGATATTGAACTCGGCAGATATATCGATTGATATCATGCTGCAGATTAACGCAAGACTCAAACAGTATTTTGAACAGGGAACGTTTATTGCTTTACTGCTGTTTGAAATGGATCTGGATACCGAGCTGATGAAGCTTGCCACCGGGGGGATTAATCAAATTCCGGTATCGTTAAGCACGCGTCAGGATTTATTGACAATCGAGGGCGGGTATCTAGGGTTGCTTGACGAGCCTGATGTCGACATGATGGTTATTCCGGTCATGCCAAATGACAAATATTATTTTTGCACCGACGGGTTACTGGATTTGATCAGCGATCAGTCTCTCGATTTAAAAAACTTTGCCCTAACGATGGACCAACTGGAACATTTATCACGGAGTCCGCAAAAATTTGATGACTGCTCCGCCCTGTGCATCCATATAAAAGCGGTGCGCTCGTTTCCCAAAACTTATGAGATCTTCAGCCAGAAGGAGTTGCCTTTTTTACAGGCGCAATTGAATCGGTCTTTAAAACTATATTCACCAACAGTTGCCTTTGAAACAGAGCTTGTAATGAATGAGGCGATCAACAATGCCTTGGCTGCTGGTACGCGGGTCAGAGTCAAAGTAAAGCGAATCGGAACGCGGCTAGTGATTCGGGTGAAAGATGATGGCAAGGGGTTTGCCGGAAATGAACGCCTTGAATATTATAATCACAATCCGATTGATGAGGGATTGAGCGAACAGGGCAGAGGGATTTTTTTGATGAAGGCCTACTGCGACAAAATTTTTTATAATCGTCGTGGCAATGAAGTGTTTATGATGAAACTAATCGATAGGCAGCCGATTGAATAGGAAAACGGCGAGGATTAATTCGACTGGAACAGGCGTGGCCAGATGGTCTGGATGAAGCAGCGGTGAACATTAAGGCTGGATTAATTTTTACAAGTTCAGCGGCCGGGAAGTCCTTTACAACTTGACAACTGGGACAAGGATGAGTAGACTATTGATATGATAAAATGGCGTCAAAGATGACCCTCCCTATGCATAGGGAAGGTTTATTTTTTTGATCGGACCACTGCGGGAAAAGGCGGCAAAATGAGAACAGAAAGCTATCGGCAAACCAGTCTTGACGCCATATTGGAAAAGCGGGCCATTGAAACCCACTTTCAACCGGTTGTTTCGATGCGCAAAAAGTCGGTTATCGGGGTAGAGGCGTTGTCGCGGGGGCTGGATCCTCTCACGGCTGCCGTCATTATGCCGCAAGTGCTGTTTTCCTTGGCGGCGGCAAGCGGTCGAGTCGTTGATCTCGACAGGCTGTGCCGGGAGAAAGCACTGGAGAATTTCAAGCATATCCGGACAACTGAGGATTCGCTGCTACTGTTTCTTAATCTGGATGCCAGTATTATCGACAAAGGGGTGGTAGGATCGGGGCACCTGATTCAAAGCGTCGAAAAAATGGGCCTGAGCCCGTCATCGGTGGTTATTGAAATCATTGAGTCCCGGGTTGATGATATACAAGCCTTGAAAACCTTTATTGCCGCTTACCGAAAGTACGGCTTCCTGATCGCCCTGGATGACATCGGCAACGGGCATTCGAATCTGGACCGGATTTTCCATGTCCGCCCTGATATTATTAAAATCGATCGTTGTCTCGTTGCTGAAATTGACAAGGATTACTATAAACAGGAAGTATTTAAGTCCCTTGTGGGCCTGGCGAAGAAAATCGGTTCGCTTGTCGTTGTCGAAGGGGTGGAAACCAAGGAAGAAGCGCTTGCCTGCCTGGAGTTTGGCGCCGACATGCTGCAAGGCTATTATTTTGCTAAACCCCAGCCACTACCAAATGTATTGCAGAAAGGTATCGGCGAGAAGATCAATCTGATTGTAGCCGATTATATGAATGCCAGGATTGAACATATTAATGCCAAACTGGTCAAGAAGCAACGCTATGACAATGTTCTGGAGTCGGTTGTCAGGGAATTGAGTAAGCTTCAGCCGGCCCATTTAGAAATGAAATTGCGGGAACTGGCCGAAGAGCACGATTGCTTACAATCTTTTTATATTTTGGATATGGCCGGGCTGCAGATTACCGACACCATCGAAACACCGTCTGAAACAGACGAAAAAAGGCACGGCATATTTCAAGCCGCCTTCAACGGGGTAGATCAGTCGCTAAAAGACTACTATGTGTTTATTTGTGCCGGCCTGGACCGGCATATCACAGAGGTTTATCGGTCTTTGGCCAATGGCAAGCTTTGCGTCACAGGCTCGATCGTTTTCAAAGACTGTACCGACAATCGTTATATTTTGTGTGTTGATTTTAACCCATAAGCTGCGGCTGAACGCAGCAGAGATGATTGTAGCGGGACAGATGGCAATGCTTCATGACTTGTTACCACCATTATTTGTATAAGGCGGTGTCTTGCGATGAAAAGGGCTACAGAGCGGGTGAAGGCAGCGGTTGTCAGGTGGAATGCCAGGAAGAGAATATCTGGCGGTGGGTCAAAAATATTGTTACAGATGACAATCGGCAAAAAAATTCTGGGCGGTTTCATGGCTGTCATTGCCATGGTGGCCCTGATCAGTGTTTTTACTTATTTCAAGGTGGGTGAACTTAATTCGTCGGCCCAGGAAATTATGGCGCAAAATCTTGCCGAGATTGAGCTTGTGGAGGAATTGGCCATCGATGTTGTCAACGAGGCGGTGGCAATGCGCCGTTTCGATTTGACCGGAGATCTTGCCGATGTGGCGGCGTTTGACAATCACCGCAAGTATGGCGACAGCAAAATCAGCAATCTGGAAAATTCGTTGCCGACAGAGAAGGCTCGATCCATTCTGCAGACCCTGAAAAAAGAGAAGAGCGAGTTCGACGCCATCGCTGCCAAGGCCATCGAGGCGAAACGCGCCAACAACGCGGAACAGGCCGTAGCCTATATGCAGCAGGCCGGTAAGCCGTCGGAGAGCGCGATAGCGGCCACCAAAGATCTGGTGACTGCAGTTAAAGAGCATATTCGCGATGAAGAAGAAAGCAACAGCAAAAAGGCCGGTCAGGTACAGCTGCTTTTGGTGGTGGTCAACCTGCTGGCGGTTGTCGTTTCACTGGTTGTCAGCGTATATATCAGCCGGGGTATTTCGCGGCCTGTGCGGGCCATCGCTGCGGCGGCTACGGAAATTGCCGGCGGCAATCTCGCGCTGGCGGATATCAACTCCCGAGCAGCCGATGAAATCGGACAGCTTGGTTCTTCCTTCGACCAAATGAAAGCCAATCTGCGTGCCCTGATTCAAAAAGTGGCCAGTTCGGCGAAGCAGGTCGCGGCCTCGGCCGAACAGCTTACCGCCAGCGCTGATCAGGCGGCCCAGGCCGGCAATCAAGTGGCCGGGGCGACCAGCGGCGTAGCCCAGAGTGCCGAGCAGCAACTCGTCACCGTGGATGGTGCAGCCTTCGCCGTGCAGCAAATGTCGGCCGGAATACAGCAGATCGCCGCAACCGCCGACACGGTCGCCGGAAAGTCGGCCCAGGCGGCGGAACGGGCTTCTGCGGGCGGCAAAGCGGTCGAGAAGGCGATCAGCCAGATGTCTCAGATCGAGAGCACGGTGAACGCGTCGGCCGCTGTTGTGGCCGAGCTTGGTGCCCGATCGCAGGAGATCGGGCAGATCGTGGAAACGATAACCGGGATTGCCGGACAGACCAATCTCCTGGCATTGAATGCCGCTATTGAAGCCGCCCGGGCCGGAGAGCAGGGCCGGGGCTTTGCGGTGGTTGCCGAGGAGGTACGGAAACTGGCTGAACAATCGCGGGAGGCGGCGAAGAAAATCGCCGAGCTCATCGGAAAGATTCAGGGAGACACTGGCAAGGCGGTCGAAGCCATGGCTGATGGCACCAGGGATGTCAAGGTCGGGGCCGAGGTTGTCAACGCAACGGGAAAGGCCTTCCAGGCGATTGAGACCTTAGTGCTTGAGGTGTCAGGCCAGATCACGGAAATCACGTCAGCCATCCGGCAAATGGCCGGCGGCAGTCAGGAAATCGTTTCGTCCATTCAGGCGATTGACGCCCTGAGTAAAAGAGTGTCTGAAGAGACCCAGACGGTGTCGGCGGCTACCGAGGAGCAGTCGGCGTCGGTTGAGGAAATCGCCGCGTCGAGTCAGGCGCTGGCTAAACTGTCGCAGGACCTCCAGGAGGTAGTCAGCCAGTTTCGGCTTTAGTGTTTGACCTGTGGGGAGCAGTGGTTAGCGGCGCTAAACACGCGCGACACCCGGCGGGTTCCAGCGCCCTTCCAGGACCGATCGGCTGGGCCAATACAGTCTTATTGCTAAATTGAACCGTCCTGCCGATACTGGCAGCCAATTGGCCGCACTGTTTTTCCCGGGGGAGGCCATCCCGACAAATATGTCGAGTGACCCATCGCGGTTAAAGTTCAGGTTGCCGAGATGGGGGCTGAGGGCATAGCGTCTGATCGGGTTGGGAATAAGATAACCCTGGTCGTTGTAGGCGGTTATCGACCAAAACGCCCTTGCCGGCGGTAGACGGTCTTTATCAAAATGCAGGATATAGTTATAGCGTCCTGCCAGCCGCCCTCCGGCTTCATCCGTAAATGCGGTGCCGTAGACGGCATCTTGCGGCAGGTTTGCACCGATTCCCACCAGTGCGACAACGGCGCGCTGCAAATAATCCGCCCCGTAAAAGCCGATATTTTGCCGCATTAGGCTCCAACCATTGCTGCTATTTTGGAGATACTTTTCAACCGCTTCAGCCTGTATTCGCCCCAAGCCATGGGCTGCGGCAAATTCCAGGGACTGTCTGACTGCGGGGTTAAGGCGGAAAAAGTCAAATGCCTTGGCTGGCACCAGGCCCAGTGCGGCCAGGGTATCTGCCATAGCCGGGTCGGCTATCCACGGCGGGTTGCTGTCCATGGCCTGCGTCATAGCCTGAAAGAAACCGGCCGCCGTCATATTAGCCACCTGACTTACCGGAGTCTCATTTATCGCGGCAGGTTGCCAGTCGCGAGCGATTTGACCGGCAACATTTCCCCACCGGCTGAGTGGGGTCAAGCCATACTGGTCTTGAATGGCATGGACGGCCGGAAAGTCGGGGAGGCCATTTGTCTGGGTGCGACCAATAATCCACACCCTATCACCGGGGGTCTCGATTCGGCTCATCCCGTCCGGGAGGACTCCATTCCAACCTGGGCCAGTGATGAGAAAGGTCCTTTCCCTCGTGCCGGTGGTGCGGGCCCCGACAGAGGCGAACACGTTGGTCCAGGCATCCAAAAACTCCAGCACGTAATATCTGCCGTGGGTATCGGGAACAGACAAAATGACAGGCTCGGCGGAAAGATCAAGCCAGGCCATGGAGTAAAGGGTATCGACATTGGGCCTGACGATGGTGGTATAGCGGGGGTCGGGGAAGGCGCGCTCGTTGGTGAAGCAATTGATTTTGGAGCCGCTGGCCAGCATCGCCCGCTTGGTCATCTCCACCAATACCAGGGGGTAGCCGTAGATGTAGGCGTCGATTGCCGCGCTGCCCAATGCGGCTGGTACATAGTTTTCATCCATAGGCCACATAGCATCAGACCAGGTTTTGCCCATGATATCATCCTCACAACACAATTCTTTTGTTATCAGCATATTCGTGTTGCCTGGCGGAAGAAACTATAGGCCAAGCGGCTTGAAAATCTTGGAGGTTTGAAAATCCGACAGGATTTTTTGTTTTCCCTCGGAATCTCTATCAATAAGAACCAAAGCGCCGACTGAGCAAACAAGCTGGAAATGGTGGTAAAAATGAGGCGAAAACTTTTTTTGTACACCCTGGTACTTATTGTGGTTTTGGGTGTGGGCAGTTCGGCTACACAGATGGCGGAACGGACGGTCGCAATGCAGGGAAACCTTCTTGTGCAAACAGGCAGTGCCGACTTTGCGGCAGGGACCACTGATGGAACGGCGGTTTTGCGGGATGAGGCAGGACCACTCCGGCTGGCTATTCGGTCTGGCAAGTATTTGACGCGCGGGACATATGTGTCTCCGGTCATTCAAACAGCGCCGTTTCGCGACCTGATTATCTCCTGGAACGCCGATACGCCTGCCGGCACGACGATCTCAGTAGAGGCGCAAGTGTTGGTGGAGCAAAAGTGGAGCGAGTGGTTTTCCTGGGGAACCTGGGGCGACCGGTCTGCTTCTGCCGCTACTGTAGTCAGCCGGATGGCGAAAATGGATATTGACACCCTTTCGCTGCAGGGCGAGAAAAAAGCCACAGCGGTTCGCTATCGGGTCAATTTGATGAGCCGTGATCCGAAGGTTACGCCGACGGTACGTTTGGTCGCGCTGACCATCAGGGATCAAGGTAAGATCCAGCGGGTACCGCTGCAGGCGGAGACTGCCGGAAATGGCTGGGAAAGAAATCTGCCGGTGCCCGCCTATTCGCAGGGCCGGCGTGATCCCAAGATCGCTTCGCGGATTTGCAGCCCGACCAGTGTCAGCATGGTGTTGAACTATCATGGGGTGGTTGTCTCGCCGGAAGAGGCTGCCTGGGGCAGCTATGATCACAAAGGAGACCTGTTCGGCAACTGGTCGTTCAATGCCGCTTTTGCCGGCAAGCGCGGTTTAACCAGCTATGTTGCTTTTATGAATTCTATCACCGATTTGAAGCAGGAAATTGCCCAGGGTTATCCGGTGGTGGCTGCCGTAAACTATCGAAACAGTGAGACGGTAAAAGAGGCACTTCCGGTATTGCACGGGGCGCCTGTCGAGGCTACTGACGGTCACCTGGTGGTGGTGCGGGGCTTTAAGGTCAAGGATGGCAAGGAGTACGTTCTGGTCAACGACCCGGCCGGACCTGACGACGCCGGTGTTTACCGGGAATACCTGGCGACGGAGTTCGAAGCCGCCTGGGCAAAAGTCGCCTATATTATCCGGCCGGGCGCGGATGCGGTCTCTGGTAAAAAGTAACCCTCTCTGCCGCAAGTCGGCTATGACAAGTCAAGGCCTGTCCTTCGTTTAATGCGAAGTACAGGCCTTGTTGCTTTGATCGGCATAGTTCATTTTCCAGCTATCCTTTGCCTGGCAGACAGGTGCTCAGATAATGGTTGAGAACTTCGAGGCTGGCGACCGCGCTGGCTTTGGGATGCTTGTGGGTGATTTTATAGCAAATCCGCTCAGGCGGTGGCTCGAGGAGGGGAAACATGCTGAAGTTCCCTCTCGATTGGGCCATTTTGGCCACTGACAATGGAACAATGGCCCACTGCTGTTCGTTGGCCAAAAAGGAGAATACCAGTTGGGCGCTGTCAAGACGGATGCTGTTGGTGCTCAGCGGATCCCACCATTGATCATGCCAGATTTTATAACTCAAGCCGGCTGAAAGATATAACTCGTGATCGGAATCGAGCTCACGGGGATGGATGGCCCCGGCTTCCGGGGGCGGAAAGGAGCTGGAGCGGAGGACGACCATCGGTTCACTATAACATTTTTCCACCAAAATGGTCGGATGCATTCTTTCCAACAGCGTGAAGGCGACGTCGACCTGGCGTCGCTCGACAAGGTCGTATATATCCGGGGAATGGGAAGTAATCACCGTTAAATGGATCTTCGGCTGATGCTGGCTTAGTGACCGGTATAGGGGCGGGAAGAGGGCGTAACTCAGGCTGTCCAGGGTGCCGATGGCCAGGGATAGGCTGCGACTGTCGCATTTCAGGGCCTGAGCCTGGTTCCAGAGCGAATTCCAGCGCAGGGCGATGTCTAAGAATTCTTCGCCGGCCGGAGTCAGCCGGAGGGATTTGGAGCCTTGCCCCCGCTCCACTAGAGAGGTTCCCAGTTCGCGCTCCAGATCCTTCAGGCGCTTGCTGACAGTCGATTGGGCCAAATTGAGCTGCTCTGCCGCCCGACTGACATTCAGCGTTATAGCCACAGCCAGGAAGGCCTCCAGGCCGGCATTATACATCTTGTTTTCTCCCAACTTATCGAGATTTATTATAAGTGTAATCGAAATACGTCATTTTACTAATAAGTAAATTTGGTTTAAGATTAACATTAGCAGACTATTTTGTCAATATCAGGATGGCGCGGGCTGCATTCGGGACAGGCCTGCAAAAATAGTGCTGAAGTGATTAACAGGAGGCAAAGAAAAATGGAATTAAAAGGCGTATACCCAGCACTGGCAACCCCGCTGACAGCGGAAGAGCAAATCGACAAAAAAGGCATGCGTAACATCACCCGCTACTGCCTGGACGGTGGCGTCCA
>JARLHX010000365.1 GCA_031292035.1 Negativicutes bacterium
AAATCTCGGGGATGCGCTTTACTGGAGTCCGGAGCAGCGTGCACAAGCGCCGGCGAAGTATCGCCAGGCGATCTCAATCGGACTTACCAAGCTTCAGGTGAATCCGCGGGACGCCGAACTTCTGGCTTATGTGGCAAACTATTCCGCCATGCTGGATGACCGCCCGGCTGCGTTTGGCTATCTGCAAAAGGCGCTGCAAATTACTCCCGCCAAGGGCGAAGCATTGTTCAGGGCTGCCATTGTTTACAACCACTTCAACCAGACCGAACAGGCCCTGTCTTACCTGAAGAAGGCCGTCGACGGCGGCTACTCGCGCGCCATTGTCAGGGATACGCCAGACTTCCAAAACCTGCAGCAGAACCCGCAATTTCGAGCACTGATGGCGGAGCTGGCTGCTAAGTGAGAAAAAAGACGGCGGCGAATGCTGCGAGCGCGGCTCCGGCTTGCAATGCAAGGACACGCAGCGTCGGTCTGGGAGCCCGCGGCAGCCATTCGATCGCGAAGAACGCCACGACCGGTACCTGTCCAGCCATGAGTATCTCAAAGAGATGGGCAGCGGTTCCCTCATCGGCCTCATGGACAACGCCGAATACTGCAAACGTGACCAAGCACCACGGCCAGGGCGGCGTGCGACATGGCTACCGGAAAAAAGGCGCTCGGCTGCTTCAGCGAGGGGACGTTCATTGGGAAGCCTTCAGTATGGGTTTCGAGCTGCACCAATTCAGTTTATCCGACGGCGAAGCGACCAGCGCATGGATGACGCAATCCGGAAGTTGAGTGTCAGTTGGCGATAACAGGGCATCGCATGAATTGGCTGTTTGTCGTCAAGAACAGAAGACCTCCGGACACCCGACCAATGATTGTGGATTGGTGGCTTGGCACCACGAAGTTGGCCAGAAACCGGCTTCTGGGAAGCCAAAAGTGGTTCTGAGTGATCCTCGGCAGTCCAGAACCTGAAAACTCCGGCCCACAATGCTGCTCGGTGTCAGGCGCGAAACGCTGGGCAAAGCCCAGGAAAAAATAGGTGCGCTGGAAGTCCTCGGTGGGGATATAGTGTGGGGTTGATGGGAGCTAAAACAGAAATTCCGGATACCGGAGGCGAGTAGCGTGAAACCTGACAGCAGCTTTGAGGCGCAGACATACCACAAGGTTGACTTGCGCTTACTTCCATTCCTTTTTCTCTGTTACATTCTTGCCTATCTCGACAGGGTAAATGTTGGGTTTGCAAAGCTGCAGATGCTTAAAGATTTGTCTCTAAGTGATGCGGCTTTCGCCACAGGGGCTGGCATTTTCTTTATAGGCTATTTCTTTTTTGAAGTTCCTAGCAATATATTGTTAAAGAAGTTTGGGGCACGCATGTGGATTGCGAGGATCATGATTTCCTGGGGTGTTATATCCGCGTGCATGATCTTTGTAAAAGGTGCTTGGTCATTCTACGCCATGCGTTGCCTTCTGGGCATAGCAGAGGCAGGGTTTTTCCCAGGGGTCATCTTTTATC
>JARLHX010000366.1 GCA_031292035.1 Negativicutes bacterium
ACTCCTTGTGCCGCCGGTTGTACCGTCCCGTATAGGTCCCCAGCAGCCCTTTCATTCCCACCACCAGATTGGCCTGCGGCGTCTCGATCACCAGATGAAAGTGGTTGTCCATCAGGCAACAGGCATGAATTTGCCAACTGGTTTTCTGGCAAGCCTCCCCCAAGGTTTCCAGAAACCGCTGGCGATCTTGGTGGTCTTGGAAAACAGCTTCCCTTCGATCACCGCGATTCATCACCTGATAGATCGCGCCGGGATACTCAAGGCGCAGCTTTCGTGCCATGACCGAACCGTAAGGGTCTTCAACCGGCGCGTCAAGCAAAGTTGACGTTATTATTAACTGACCCGTTTACGGCCACCATTCGCGGCTTCCGCACCCCCGCGTCACCTTGGTGACTACCTTGTTGGATCCGGTGGCCTACCCGGCCCACGAACTGGCCGCCCTCTATGCCCGTCGCTGGCGGCTGGAACTATGCCTGCGGGATCTCAAGACCACCCTGGGCATGGACCAGTTGCGCTGCAAAAGTCCGGACATGGCCGAGAAAGCGTTGTTGGCATATCTGGTCGCCCACAAACTGATCCGGTGCGTGATGGCCGAAGCGGTCACGCAATACGCCGTGGACTTGGAACGGATTAGTTTCAAGGGAACGCTCGATGCCCTGCGCCAGTACAGCGCCGCCATCGGCCAGGCGCGCAACCGGAAAATGCGCCGCCAACTCTGGGATGATCTGTTACTTAATCTCGCACGCGACTTAGTCCCGCTACGCCCCAGCCGCTTGGAGCCGCGCGCTGTCAAACGCCGCCCCAAACCCTACCCCCTGCTCAACCAACCACGCCGCAAATTCGTGGAAATATCGCATCGCAGCCGGTATTGGAAAGGCAGACCCCGCAATTATCGAGGCCTTAACTAAGGGCCATTCAGAACCGACCCCTTTACGAATTGGCAAGGTACGAATACGTGGCCAAATCGTTGTTGCCATCGTTCACCGTCTTCAGCCGCTACGCCGCGTCATAGGTGTATCCCGCTTGCAGCGCGGCGCTCGCACAGTACTACTTATGATTGGCGTGTAGAGTTCAATTTTGAACCCTGCGCAAACTATTGCTCTCCTTCCAAGCAAGCCGGAATATCCAGACAGCGATCACGACTGAGAACAACAAGCATATCCATTGTGAATAAAACAATACTGCCAACTTAATTAAATTTTTGTAACTTATAGACGTTATATTTTCGGGATTGTTCTCTGATATCGGCCGAAAATCGCCGGCAGTATTCAGATACCCAATATATTTGGCACCGTCATAAACAAGAAACGTGCTAAATTCAACTGGATTAGGGGCTGGAAACTCTTTAGCTTTGTTCACCGGTTCCAAATGACAGAATGCATAACCGTCTAAAAGCAAATTGAGCCGTGCATTTAAGGTCCAATTTGTTTGCAATAAATGTGCCAAAATGCAAATCGATGAAACCGTCAATAGTAGCGTCCACGCAAAACGCCTCTGGAAACAAATATTCATTGTATTTAATAAAATGCTGCAGTTGCAGTTGCCAAACCAAGGCCAGTCGGACTCAAATCTGTATAAAAAGTAGCTGTGCGAGGGCCGATGGTAAGGTTTTGCTTTAAATCGACAAAAGCGGGCCCAGAACACGTCCAAAAAGTGGCTTGATATGTATCGTAAAGTATGCCTCCGGGATGGGTCGAAGCTGCACCCGTACTTATATGCCGAGAAAGCAGATGTGCTTCAGCTAGGATCGAAACCGACTCCGTGGTATATGCTCCCACGAGCGGATCCCCTTTAGTATCAGTGATTGTAATTGTGAAGTTCACTTGTACTACCGTCATGCAACAAGGCAGCGGAGCAATTTTGGTTGACGTTACAACTCGAGTGGCTCTCTGAGGTAAGCCGGAAGTCGGCGGGGCAGGTGCTGTTACTGATTTGCCATCACTATCAATTAAATTTAATGGATTATCCAATACAAAGTTATAAAGGTTGACCCCGCCTTCCTCATTTAATGGGTCTCTGCTCAACCACGTTCCCCTTGATGGATTGTAGTACCGGCAACCATAATAAAACAAATCACTCTCGTCATCTTGGTATTTTGTGGAGAACCGGATTGGGTTCACCTTCGCCATCGGTCCAGTGGAGCGGATGACTTCCCCGAAGGGGCCATATTCGTAATTGGCCACCAATGCCCCGCCCGCCGCATTAATCAGGCTGGCCACGTTCCCGTTGCCATCATAGGCCACGAAACAATTCGTCGTCGTTGTGCCCCGGTAGCTCACCGTCAGCAACCCTCCCACGCCGCCCGCGCCTTGCTGCGAACCGGACAGATCGCTCCCCCATGTAAATGCTGTGAGGATGGAGGATTGCGGGTTGAGGATGGCGATGGGATTCCAACCGTCGTACAAGAAATTCAGCGTGGCGAAGGTCATTCCGTTCGTCGTCACGGCCTTCTGAATGCGCCTTCCCTTCGCGTCATACGTGAACGTCATCCCGTAAAGCGGCCCCACGCCCGTGTTATTCGTCATGGCAACCAAGCGATTTTCTTTAGCCCATGAGATAATCCCGCCTTGTTCATTTTGAATGTTCACGAAGCCACAGGCCGCCACTCTGGAGCACCATCTTTCGAGCTCTTCTATCTCACGGGCCAAGTCCCAAGTGTAGTTCCAATGGCCGTCACTCAATAAATTTCCGTCCAGATCGTATGTGAACGTCTCGGGGGTCTCCGGCACGAACAATCCCCCCGTGCTCGTACTGCCGCCGCTGGCCACTGTCACCTGCTCCAATTGCGCCGCACTCGTGTTGTTCGTGCTCACCGTGCTCCAGAAATATTCCCCCTTCCGCCAAGCCGTCTGGCCGTTCACCCCGTGAGATAAGCGCAGAGTGTGCCAGGGATTATCCGTGGAGAGACCACTTGCGCGCGGACTCTTATCATTGTTCACCCAATATCTCACGGGGTGAACCGTAACCGAATTCGTCGCCAGCGCCACCCCAATCACGTCGTTGGTCCCAGGATAATCGCGGCTCGTGATCTGGTTTACCCCGTGAGATAAGCCCCCCTTCGTTTCAGCCGGGTCTTCGCCGTTTAGTTCAGCGCTTTGGATACCGGTTTTTGCAAAAGGGTATCTCACGGGGTGAAGACTGTTGACCATGTAATTCGCCAATCGCTGATTTGCCCCATTCTGGTCACCGCCCGCCTTGGTTTGCTGTCGGTTGCCTTTACCCCGTGAGATAAAGTGCCATGCGCTGCTTGAGGTAGCGTTTCCCCCACGCTGTTTTGAGGTATTTTTCTCGTCGCGCGGCATCCTGAACATTTTGACAGGCCTCATAGTAAATCAGTTCAAATGGCCGACGCGTTCTCGTTGACTGCACCTCGCCCGCCTGATGTTGATTGATTCGGTTGCGCAAATCCTGCGTGAGGCCAACGTAAAAGTTGCCATCGGTCAGACTGCGCAGGACGTAAACATAATGGAATTTTTCCATATCTCACGGGGCAAGTCGTGTCAAAGGTGTAGTTGAACTGCTGCCCCGGCACGAGCGTATTGTCGTAAAAATACTTCACCCCGTTGGTCACCTGGCCCAGCGAATCGTACTGGTATTTCCGTTGCATCGCCATTGAAGCTGAAATATCTCCCACAAGGAAAGACTCCCGCGAGCGCTTTGGCAAGATTTTGTTTAGCCGGTACGGCGGGATCCATGCGGATTTTAATTTTGGAGGGCACCTTGGGGCGCCTGGTGCCGCGCTTACCGCGCTTGGTTTTATAATGTCCGCGAGCACCCGGGGCG
>JARLHX010000039.1 GCA_031292035.1 Negativicutes bacterium
TCGTCAACAATGCCGGATACGGGATTGCCGGCCTGGAAAATGGCGACCATCTTGGCGCGTCGATTGGAGGGATACCAATAGGTGAGATAAAGGATGACGCCGGGATAAAATCCAGCCTCGGCCACGCCAAGAAGAAAACGAAATATGTAATACATCCATTCTGAGTTGACGAAGATGAATGCGCCGGAAACCAATCCCCAGGTGATCATGATACGCGCGATCCAGATGCGTGCGCCAATTCTATGGAGAATAAGATTGCTGGGTACCTCAAATATAAAATATCCTAAAAAGAAAACTCCTGCCCCAAGTCCGTAAACAGCATCGCTGAAACCGAGCTCCTTCGCCATTTGCAATTTTGCAAAACCAACGTTGACGCGATCAAGATAAGCGATGATGTAGCATATGGTAAGGAATGGTATTATTCTCCAGAATACCTTTTTATAGGCACCACTTTCTTTTGTTGATTCTTTTATTTCCGAATATGTAACGGCTTCCATCGGTGTGATCCTCCCGGTGTTACGCGTTGGTTACTTTCTTTGGAACTTGTGGCTTTGATAGCTCTTTAGCCGCTTGTGGCAGCGCTGCCAGCGATGATAACAAAGAGTTGGCAGCGCTGCCACAAATATTGCGTCACCGTGGCTGGACATGTGACAACCGGGGGCGCGATACTTCTGCATAAGGCCTTAATCTAAGAAGGGGATATCGATGCGGTCTAGACCGCCACGCCTAACGGTGAGCGACGTGGCGAGGGAAGCGGGGGTTGGTGAAAGCACCGTCTCCAGGGTTCTTCGCAATCAAGGTGCCGTTTCCGCCGCTGCGCGCCAACGGGTCGAGGTGGCGGTGGCCAGATTGGGTTATGTCCCGAACCGGATTGCCGGACTGCTGGCGTCCGAGGGTTCGACCCTGGTCGCCATCATTGTGCCCTCGCTGTCAAACAATGTTTTTCCGAAGGTGCTGGCTGGCACTAACTTGGCACTGGAGGCGGCCGGCTATCAGTCGGTGGTGGGGGTCAGCGAGTATGATCTCGACCGGGAGGAAGGTCTGATCCGCGCATTGTTGGCGTGGCGGCCAGCCGGTATCGTCATCGCCGGTGTTGAACATACCGAAGGGGCCACCGCTTTGTTGAAAGGCTGTGGTGTTCGCGTTGTCGAATTGATGGATTTGGATGGCGAGGGGATTGACGTCGTCGTCGGCTTCTCCAACCACGCGGTCGGCCGGGTCAGCGCTTCGCATCTGTTGACGCGCGGCTATCGGCGGATCGGTTATGTCGGACATGACATCAGCCGCGACTTGCGGGCGGGCAA
>JARLHX010000367.1 GCA_031292035.1 Negativicutes bacterium
CCTCTCAAGGTGCGGCTGCTGCCTTCGACTAATATCCTTCGGCCGGAGTATTTCACAGTCGGATCCACCAAGGACGACGTTCTTGCCATCCAAGGTACCCCGACGGACTTCTCTGAGGACGAATTTGATTACGGGTTGTCCACGGTTTATTTTTCGCATGGTGTCGTGCGCTCATGGGACTACTCTGACGCCAACCCTCTCAAGGTGCGGCCTCCACCACAATGAGATGGCGAGGAGGACAACCGTGCAATCATTCGCAACGCTCCCGGCCTAATATTTCAGCAACATGCGTGATTTCTGTGGCGGTCACCAAGTATCGTTAGTTCTATCGTTGTTTCACAATTTGCCGACGAAGTACAATCGCGGTTGGCTCGGTTGGGTTTCGTATTTGTACGGTTTCGGCGGAAAAAAACGAACTGGAACCGCACGACTGTACAGAAAGGAAATGACACACCATGAAACGTCGATGGGTGGTTACCCTTGTGATTGCAGTGTTTTGTACGGGCGTTCTTTCGGGTCGGTTCTGGTTCACTTCGGAGTTGCATCAGTTCTTGAACGGGTTGGATTACTATTACATCGACGAGTGGTCCTCTTATCACCTGATGCTGCCAGCTGGATGCTGGGTATCTGACGCATACGTAACTCGCGAATATGTTCCTGGGTATCATGTGTCGATTACTTGTAACGACGAATCAAAAATGCCGCCGAAGTACTGGTTGGACCCCGTGTATTGGGCAAAGATAAAAAAATGGGGCTCAAGACCAAACCTACCGTTCCAGACCCCGTGGCCCAGATTACGCAATTCGTGAATGACGGCGTAAAAGCCGATCTGGCGGGAGACACCTCATTTGTGGAGAAGAATTATTACTCTGGCAATCTTACCTTATGACAACATTACCTATTATGAGGAGGACTTCACCAGCGGTTCGAGCTGGGGCAACTGGGAAACCAAGCAATCCATCCTGGCCGACATGAGGGGCGGCAAGGTCAAGACAAACATGGAACAACTCTCTGGGCTTAAAGTGCGGATTTACGGCTGCTGCTGGGCCGTGGCGACCTATAAGAGTACCTATGACAGGGTTTATAACGGTGCGCTTCAGTTCAGAACCATCCTATCAACCGATAGCTTTTACAGGCATGACGGCACCTGGAGATGGGTTGCGCGTCACAACTCGCAAGCGGCCGAGTAAGGTTTTGTATCGGGCAAGTTTTTGATGAAAACCCGGGGTGTCTATTGTGCTGTTAATGGTGGACCGTCTGGATAAGCTGCGCGATAGATGAGGGAAGGCCCCGTCGGGATCGGTTTTCAGGAACAGATCTCAAGCCGCTCCAAGCTGCTGCGGTAAAAGGCCGTGGTGGTGAGCGTTGGAGTAAAAGCGCGAGTTCCGAGTCTGAGACTTTCAAGTTCATTCAAGTTTGCGATACCCAGAAATGGACGACGGATTCCGCCCCCGGTCACCTAAAGGTGTGGCCGCATTGTCAACCGCTGTGTCTTCGTGTCCTTCGGAGATGACGATAACTTCATACCCCTCCTACATAAAAAGGATTGTCTGTAGGCTGCTTTATAGTTAGAGTGTATTCGTCGTCAAAGTAGGTGGCCTGGCATTGTTTTGGGAAGGTTTCGGTTCCCTGTTGGGTAATGGTGCCAGTGTGGTCTTTTACGGTCAGAGTTACTAATCAGAGCATAATATAGATGACATTCAGTGAGTATTCTGTTATCGTCCTGGGATGAAGAAACAGGATGCTCGCTCGCTGCCGGGGAAGTCCCAAGAGGATCTTCGCCGGCGAGTCGTTGAGGCGGTTCAGAAA
>JARLHX010000368.1 GCA_031292035.1 Negativicutes bacterium
AACCCCCCACGCCCCAACCGGCCTTTGCACAGAATTCCCTGCATCTGTTCCACAATATATGCATGATCGAAATGCAACCTGCCGCCGTGGGAAGACCCGCCTCGCCATCGGGGTCAGATACTTCTCCGGCCAATCACCTCGGCGATCAAATCTTTATAAATCCCCGTTACCCCCTACCCCCCCTATAAATCCGGGCTGTGAAAATGTGAAACTGTGAAAACCAACTTAACATACGCGGTATCAACAATTTATAGCGGCAATAATACACTTGACTGAATGATACACTGAGGTACCGTGACAGGGCAGCGTTCCTAATTTATACATATTGTGGTATCTTGATTTGACGATAGACGTAGAATTCGCGCAAACGTAAGGTTGGTTAGTGCGATTTAATCGGAATCGGCTACGTCTGGAAGCGATCTTGCCAGTATTGAAAGAACTAGCTAGACTGCCGATACATACGAAGAAGGCAACGTGGAGGCACTGAAATGACGGTTATCACCTTGGAAGCTACTAATCTCTGCGCCCTCATCGACGATCAAAGGCCGGAGTACGTATTTTTTACAGGCGGTATTGCAGGCATCAATGATGCCCAAACTTTAGAGAGTGGCACCGAACCCTTCAATCGTGGTGCGGATGAAGTCGAGTTTCACTGCGAGTGAATAGATCGCGTTCAGATTCTCAATGTATTGATTCCCCAATCCAAGCGGCAATTGCTGATTCTGAATCATAGAAACCGTGGCAATACTTTCTCGGATTTTTAAAGCCTGGAACCCGCGAACAAAACCCATTACACGGCCCGTCTCGGCAGAGAATACCGGGCCTCCGCTGTTTCCCGGAACAAAGAGAAAATTGACTTCGATGATTGGCACGTTGAGCAACGCTCCATCGTTGGCGAAATAGCGGCCCGTCACACATCCCCTTGCAGCTCTGTATAAAAGAGAGTTGAGAGCCATATTTCCATTTATCACCTGCAGATTCGGCAAAGGGTAGCCAACTACTCCGATGTCTTCGCCTGGGTACACATCTCCGTATTCCAATGCTGCAAATGGCTGATCGGCGGCGGCTGAAGCGACGCGAAGGACCGCGAGGTCAAGGTTTGGGAAAAGATTTATCTCGGTGCCGATTTGCGGATTCCTAAGTGAATAAAGTTTGCCGCTTGTCCCTGTGAGATTTGCTACCAACAGGTATGAATCCCCGCTTTGATGCGGGTCATTAGGGTGATTCATCACGTGGTCGCATGTAACGAAAACATTGCGCGCAACGAAAAAGCCGGTGCCAATAGCCTTGCATCCCCTCATCCCATTTGGCATCTGGCGTTCTCGAATTACGCTAAAAACAACATGCCGCATGTCGTATACGATTTGCGAAAATTCGCGGGTTTTTGCATTGAGCCTTCCGGTTGGGGGGACGGGATGAACTTTAGGTGGCATCTCAATTTCCTTTGAGCTTGTAGTTTGCTTGTCCTACAATTACGAAGCGGGAGGCAGCGCAGCAAACTAGGCTACACTGCCTCCCAGCCCGAACCACCACGGCCCGTTTCGCCTCCCCGCCAAGAGATCAGCGATTCGGGCCTTTCAGTTGAGGCTCGCCGCCGCGGTGGGCATGATGGCAGCGAGCTAGAGCAGTTCTTGTCATGTAATTCCCTCCGTTGTGCTCTCATTTGGGCAGAGTCGCAATCAACTCCCTCGCGGTGGCAAGAGCTTTTTGGTGTCCTATGTTGCTAAGCCGGTAGCGCGTAGACCGCTTGAATCCGGACTTGAGAACGTAGGCTGATGCGATGGGTTTATCCATGATGCGATCTGTCCGGGGAACAGGCCGACCAGACTGCGAGAGACCATCGCCAATTTCTTGGCCGGTCACCGATTCATTATTTCGAAGGTCTTTGTGGCCGAGCATGATAAGCAGCGCCGCATCCTCTGTTGACACGGGAATGGCAGTAAGAGATACAATGCGCCCGGAGACACGCAAAATTTTCTCCAATGGAACATGGGCAACTCCTCCGCTAACCCGCTGATTTGAGTGTTCTTCCTCGTCTTGAATGACAGGATTTTCCGGTTGCTTTATTGGAACCGAGATTATAAGCTTCTGGAATGCCTCAAATTGGGCCTGAACTGACTCCGGCGGTCCAGAGGCTTCGAACTCGTGTTCGCCAATCTTAATACGTATCTTAGAGACTTCCATTTAGCCACCCCCCGTGATTTATGCTCTCTATTTTGGCAGAAGTACAGATAGTATGTCAACGATTGGCACAAAAGATTCGTGCAGTTTTTTATGTCATTCCTTAAAAGGGAGGAATGAAGCGATATAGCGCGCTTGTAAATTCGGTCTGTTTGGCCGGGTGCCCCATGTCCCGCTTTTGGGACATGGGAAACCACAACCCGCACGCCCCAACCGGCCTTTGCACAAAATTCCCTGCGTCTGTTCCACAATACATACATGAGCGAAATGCAACCTGCCGCCGGGGGAAGACCCGCCTCGCCATCGGGGTCAGACACTACCCCGGCCAATCACCTCGGCGATCAAATCCTTATAAATCCCCGAGGGTACCCCCCACCCCCCTACCCCTTGGCCTGTGAAACTGTGAAACTGTGAAAACCACCTTAACAAACGCAGTATCAACAACTTACAGCAAAAGCACAGAAACTGTGAAACTGTGAAACTGTGCTGCGCCGTCTCCAGCAGCCCGAAATCAAGCCCGGCAGAGCCCAAATCTGCGGCCCAAACCGCGAAAGAAAGGCGAAATCGACGCTTCAGGGCATCTGCTGCCATCCGCACGAAGGTTGCGGCACTACCTTCTTTCCGTCCAACTGGAAGCACACAGCACCGTTGATATCGGTGCTATAGGTGCGGACCTTTGCTGTTTCCAATGCCTCCAGCACCTCCTCTCGAGGATGACCGAAGCGATTGCGCAGGCCGCAGGAGATAACTGCCCACTGCGGCGCAACGCGAGCCAGAAACTCCGGCCGCGTCGAGGTGACGCTGCCATGATGGCCTACCTTAAGCAGCGAACTTTGCAGACCAGGCTCATCCAGCATGGCCCGTTCAATCAGTTCCTCTGCATCGCCTTCCAGCAAGGCCGAAGTGGCGCCGTATTCCACGTGCAATACGAGCGAGTCGTTGTTGCTGGGCTCAGCTCCGGGCTTGTAGTCGCGGAACGGTGCCAGGACGTGGACCTGGGTGTCACCCAGCGCAAAAGTATCTCCGGCGCGCAGGTCGCGGACACGGACGCGCAGTTGTGCCGCTTCGTCCAGCAGCGCGACATACGCCGCGACGCGAGGGTTGTTGCCCACCCAAAGCTCGTCAGGATGAAAGTTACGCAAAACCGCGGGAAGGCCACCCAGGTGGTCGGAGTGGGCGTGGCTCAGGGCCACCACATCCAAGTGGCGAATGCCGCGCGACCAGAGCACCTGCGACACCACCTCCTC
>JARLHX010000369.1 GCA_031292035.1 Negativicutes bacterium
CAATGGTATTTTTCCAGTTCCTTCGCCGTATCCCGGGCCCGCTCGTAAGACCAGAGCACCGGAAAGTCGCCCTTCCTCCGCTCGACAGCCGTTCCCTGATTCGCGTCCACCATGATTTCCAGCTTGTCGCCGACCGCCGCCCGGATCGCCTCCACCTGAGAAATATCTTCTTTTAGGGTATCGGCCGTAAATCTGATTTTCACGGCCTTAAACCCTTCCGCCACCAGTCGCAGCGCATCTTCCCGGCGTTGCTCGTTCGGCCGCAGCTCTGCCCAGGAAGCATAAAGCTTCACCCGATCCCGCATCGCCCCCAGCACTTTGTAGACCGGTTGCTGGCAAGCTTTGCCAACAACATCCAGCAGAGCATTTTCGATGATCCAGGGCCTGGTCGATATCCTGGCCACATTGCGGAGCTTCCAGATAATGCTTTCGATATGAAACGGATCTTCGCCGATAATAAACTCCCTGGCATATTTCATTGTGGCAACCAGCAGGTCCAGAATCCCAAAGGGCGCCTCCATGGAGGCATAACCGACAATCCCCGCATCGGTGTGAATGCCGACAAGCAATATGTACTGATATTTCTCTTCTTTTTTAGGAAACCAGGAAGGAAAAATCGGCTTTTCGTGCGGTATTTGGACCGCTTGGTAAGTTAAGTTCTCGATTTTCATTTTATTTCATGGCTCCTTATATTTTATTGTTTTTTCTGCTTGCACTCAGGGCAAAGTACTTGCCAACCCCTAAGTACTTCCTTCAATTTACTCCCAGGCTTTTGTCCCCGGCAAAAAAGCGATACCAATACTCATCCGCAGCAGTCGCCTGTGCGAAAATAGCAAAAAAAAAGTAGTTTATATTCATAAACACCTTTGTTTACAATCAGAAGCTAAAACTATTCATATTTACAGTTTAAATTTACACTTTATATTTTATCACCAATTCAACTATGCGTCTACACCAGATACCGCGCGGTTTCTGATCAAATTCCCGCCGCTGCGCTGAGTCCTGCCTGCTTCCATGCCAAGACTACGATGTCCCAATACTTGAGGTTCCGCTCTCTGCAACGGCGTTAAGGCTCGCAGTTCAAGTTTTTCTGGCTTTTGATGCAACAAAGCCCGGAAGCTACCTTCCGGGCTTTGTTCTCTTTATGCTTTTGGGCAGCAAAACAGTCCCGGCAATAGACGGGACGACCATTGCAATGTTTAAACAGTACCTGTCAAGGCATCCTGCTACAATATCTTCGAGAGAAAAGCCTGCGTCCTTTCCTCCCGGGCGTTGGTGAAAATTGCCTCCGGCGTCCCTTCTTCAACGATACGTCCTTCGTCCATGAAGATGACCCTGTCGCCCACCTCGCGGGCAAAACCCATTTCGTGGGTTACCACCGCCATGGTCATCCCTTCCCGGGCAAGGGTTTTCATGACATCCAGCACCTCTTTGATCATCTCCGGATCAAGGGCCGAAGTCGGTTCGTCGAACAGCATCACTTTGGGCCCCATGGCGAGCGCCCTGGCGATAGCCACCCGCTGCTGCTGGCCGCCGGACAGTTGTTCAGGATAGGCTTTTGCTTTGTCAGACAAGCCAACCTTGGCCAAAAGATCAAGCGCAACCTTCTCGGCTTCCGCAGCACCCATTTTACGCACCTGGGTCGGGGCAAGAGCGATGTTTTCCAGCACCGTCATGTGCGGAAAGAGGTTGAAGCGCTGAAAGACCATGCCAACCTCGGCCCGGACTTTGTTGATGTTGGCCTCGCCGGTCAGCGGAATTCCGTCCACCATGATTTCGCCCTCGGTGGGTTCCTCGAGATAATTGATGCAGCGCAGAAGGGTGCTTTTGCCCGAGCCGCTGGGGCCGATAATGACCACCACTTCCTTCTCGCGGATCTCAGCGTCGATGCCTGTGAGCACATGCAGCTTGCCGAACCATTTATGTAAATTCTTAATGCTTATCATCGATCTTGTACCTCCGCTCCAAATAATCCACCAAGCGGGAAATGGCCAACGTCATGATCAGGTAAATAAACGCTACCGTGAGCCATATCTCGAAAGAGGCGTAGGTGCGGGCGATAATCAGCTGCCCTCGGCGGGTAAGCTCTTCAAAGCCGATGACCGAAACCAGCGACGAATCTTTCAGCATAGCGATGAATTCGTTACCCAGCGGCGGAATGATCCGTTTGAAAGCCTGGGGCAAAATAATATAGCGCATGGTCTGGGGCCAGGTC
>JARLHX010000040.1 GCA_031292035.1 Negativicutes bacterium
CAGCGACGGCTCGCAATATCCGCTCACTGGGCGGATTGAACAGGTTGACCGGGGGTTATCCCAGGATACCGGTACCCTAACCATGAAAGCGGTTTTTGAAAACCCGCAGAAAATATTGTTGCCTGGCATGTTCGCCCGGATCGTGGCCCAGGGTGAAACCCGCAGCGCCGCCTTGTTAGTCCCGCAGCGGGCTGTACAGCAGCTGCTTGGCAAAACCTTTGTCACCGTAGTCACCGCAGAAAATAAATCCGAGTCGCGGCCAGTTACGATGGGACCGCGGGTTGGCAACCTTTGGGTGGTGGAGCAAGGACTGACTGCCGCCGACCGCATCGTAGTCGAAGGCTTTTTGAAAACCCCGCCGGGGACGCTAATGAATCCGACAATGATCGGACCAGATGATCTGCAAGGTGCGGCTAAGAATTAGGAGGTGCCCCTGTGGCCAGGTTTTTTATTGATCGACCTATTTTCGCCATAGTACTTTCGATAGTTATTACTTTGGTAGGAGGCATCTCGGCTTTTAACTTGCCGATTGCCCAGTACCCCCAGATTACCCCGCCGCAAGTCACCGTGAGTGCAACCTATCAAGGAGCCAACGCCGATGTCGTTGAGCAGACGGTGGCGCAGGTTATCGAACGACAGGTCAACGGCGTGGAAGACATGATCGCCATGCAGTCCACCAGTTCAGACAACGGCACATACTCTTTGAGCGTAAAGTTTGAGTTAGGCAAAGACCCTGATTTGGCGACTGTGCAAACCCAAAACCGGGTTGCTCAGTCCAATGCAGCCCTTCCTCAGGACGTACAAACTGCCGGGGTTACGACAGTAAAGGCATCACAGGACCGGGCCTTCATTTTTGCCCTATATTCACCGAACGGCACTTATGACAGCACTTTTCTCAAAAATTACGGTAGCATCTATATCATGGAAGATATCAAACGGGTCAAGGGCGTCGGCGATGTCACCGAATTCGGCACCGACTACGCGATGCGCGTGTGGTTAGAGCCTGACAAAATGGCCCAGCTGAAGCTCACGGTAAGCGATATATCGACCGCCATCAGTCAACAAAATGTTCAGGCCCCTGCCGGAACGGTAGGGCAATTACCTGTCCCTGCCGGACAACAATTCCAGTATAGCCTGCGAGTCAAAGGCCGGTTAACCGATCCTGCTGAGTTCGCTAAGATCATTGTTCGCGCCCAATCTGACGGGTCGGTTGTCCACCTTGGCGACGTCGCCAGAATTGAACTGGCGGGCAAAGACTACAGTTTTCTTACCGATACCAAGGGGCAGCCTGCTGCGGGCTTTGCGGTAATGTTGAGTCCTGACGCCAACGCCTTGGTAACAATCGCCAATTGCCAAAAGGTTCTTGAGGAAGCTGCCAAGCATTTTCCTTATGACCTCCAGCAAAAAGTGGTTGTCGACAACACCCAATATGTCCGGGAGTCGATGAAGGAAGTAGCCAAAACTTTCGGGATTGCGCTACTGTTGGTAATGACTGTTGTCTTTATCTTTCTGCAGACCTGGCGAGCTACCCTCATCCCAATGCTCGCTGTACCGGTATCGCTTATCGGTACCCTGGCCGCTTTTTTGGCCCTGGGCTTTTCGATTAACACCCTGACCTTGTTCGCCATGGTTCTCGCGATTGGCCTGGTGGTTGACGACGCCATTGTCGTCATCGAGGCGGTCGAGTACCATATGCGCTATAACGGCCTCAACCCCCACGACGCTACCGTACGGGCCATGAGCGAAGTGTCCGGCCCGGTTGTCGCCATTGCCTTCGTTCTGGCGTCGGTATTTGTCCCGGTGGCCTTTTTAGGCGGGGCAATGGGTGTGTTGTATAAACAATTTGCTTTGACTGTCGCCGTATCGATGGGTCTGTCAGCCCTCGTCGCGCTGTCTCTCACCCCTGCTCTTTGCGCGTTGTTATTAAAACCGCACAACCCCAATGAGCACGGCGGACTTACAGCAAAAATATTTGCCAGATTCAATAATTGGTTTGACAATATGATTGATCGCTACACCGGCATTCTTGGCAAAATCATCGCCAAGTCGCGGCTCTGTATCGCATTACTGGCGGTGCTAGTCATTTTGCTTGGCGGCCTATACCGCTTAGTTCCCTCCTCTTTTGTGCCGGTTGAAGATATGGGCTACTTTATCACGGCAGTCAACCTGCCCGAAGCAGCCAGTATGAACCGCACCCGCGAAGTGGTCAACAACATTGCCGCCAACATTCGCGCTCAAGATGGCGTTATTGACGAAATGGCCATCACCGGCTTCGACTTACTGGGCGGCGGGGTGAAACCCAATGTCGGGATCATATTTGGTCGACTGGCTCCATGGGATGAGCGGCAAACGCAGAAGCTCCAGGTAGGGCAAAGAATACAGCAGACTTTCATGGACGGCGCTCGCATTCCGGAGGCTACTGTACTTGCCTTTACCCCGCCCTCGTTGCCGGGGATTGGCACCACCGGAGGGTTTACCCTGATGATTGAAGACCGGGGCGGCGCATCTTTGGAGGAGATAGACCGGGTTTCGAAACAGTTTATCGCCGCTGCCCGCCAACGGCCGGAAATTGGGATGATTTATACCACCTTCCGTAACGATACCCCTGGTTATGAATTCGAAGTCGACCGGGATAAAGCCGAGAAATTAGGCATCCCCGTCAATGCCGTCTTCACCGCACTGCAAACCTTTTTTGGCGGTTACCAGGTAAATGACTTCAACGCTTTTGGCCGCACCTATAAAGTTATCATGCAGGCTGAGCCGCAGTTCAGAAACGACGTCGAAGCAACCCGGTTCTTTTTCCTGCGTAGTTCCAGCGGAACCATGGTGCCATTAAGCACCTTACTGAAACCAAAAGAAATCAACGCCGCAACCCTGATCAAACGGTTTAATGACTATCGGGCCATTCAGATCGGCGGCAATCCAAAGCCGGGATACAGTTCCGGTCAGGCTCTTGACGCGCTGGCCGAAGTTGCCAACCAAACACTGCCCTCTGGCTTTAGTTATGAGTGGGCCGACCAGAGCCGAGAAGAAAGAATCTCCGGCTCAAGAGCCCCAGTCGTTTTCGGATTGGCTCTGTTATTCGTATTTTTGTGTCTGGCGGCGCTGTATGAAAGCTGGGGCGTTCCCTTTGCCGTCATCCTCTGCGTGCCGACCGGCATCTTCGGAGCGTTTTTATTCCAGTATGCGCGCAGCCTGGAAAACAGCATCTATATGCAGATTGGTCTGATCATGCTCATCGGGCTGGCGGCAAAAAATGCAATCCTGATTGTTGAATTTGCCAAGGTACGGGTTGACCAGGGGATGGAACCTGTTAAGGCGGCGATTGAGGCGGCTAAGATCCGCCTGCGGCCCATTCTGATGACATCACTGGCATTTATCATCGGTTGCATCCCGCTGGCAGTGGCTACCGGCGCTGGTGCCGGAGCTAGAAATGCCATGGGAACGGCAGTAGTAGGCGGAATGTTTATGGCGACAAGCCTGGGAATATTTCTGATCCCGGTACTGTTCGTGGTGGTAGAACGAGTCATGGCCAGAATTTATCTGCGCCGCAAACAGCGCGCCCAAGGCCTCCATCATTAAAAGACGCCTCAGAATCATTAACGAGGCTCGACGCCTGCCGCGTAACACAAAAGTGAACCCGCATTTATGCGGGTTCACTTTTTCCTCTAAGTCACTCTAAGAAATAGTATCTTTTGCAGACAGCTAAAGAAAGACACATCATTCGGCCTTATCTGCCGCCAAGCTATAAACCATCCGCTCCAGCAATAGGCGTTACGCCTTAAGCCACTATATCATTAGCCGGTTCAACCGTGGTTGCAAGAATAGCAACCGACAAGAGGCCTGTAAAAGACAGGTACATGAATACACTATCCCAGCTATAATTGTCTAAAAGAAAACCCACTAAGAGTGGAGTAACCACCGTGCCGAGCTGCCCGCCTGTATTGATAACCCCATAGCAAAGAGGAAATGTTTCTTTATTGGCCAGAGCCATCGCATATACCCCGAACGCAGGATAACTAAGACCCATAAAAATTCCATTCACCAGCAGCATGGCTCCCAGGTAGATCGCATTATTCGGTGCATAAACAAGAGCATAGAGGGTAAATATGATGCCGATAAAACCAAGCATCATCATCGGCTTTCTTCTTTTATCCAAAATACGATCGGAAATGAGACCGCATAAAAGATTCCCGATCACCGCACCCACAAATGGCGCTGATGCAAGAAACCCCATTTTTATGGCTGTGAACCCTTTGATCGAGATCAAGTACAGCGGTATCCAGGACGTAAAGGTATTGGCGATGCCATTTACAAACAGATTCGCAATGGCAGCGCCCATGAGATTCCAAGAGGTAAACACCTGGCGAACACTTGTTAATGTTGTCACCGGTTGGGTCCGAATTAATTTATCTAACCAGGCCAAATTCCGCTTTGCCTCCGGCCTCGCATTCGTGTTTTCGGCATTGATTGGAACAGAGTCAGCATTTTGAATATACTCCACCTCGGCCGGTGAACAGAATTTGCTGTCTGCCGGAGAATTCTTAACCAAGAAAGGCCAGGCAATGGCTAATAAGATACCAGGAATAGCACAGGCGAAGAAGACTTCACGCCAGCCATACATTTGAATAATAATAGCACCAAAAATCGGTACCAATGCCGGTCCGAGCTTAGAGGCAGCAATCCAAATACCTGTGGCTGTTCCCTTTTCCCGCGGCGGAAACCACCGGTTTATAATATCTGTACACCCAATACCTAGTGGTCCTTCACCAATGCCAAGGCCGACACGATACAGTTTCAGCATCAACGGTGACGAGGTCGTGCCCATAAGAAAGGTACAAAACGAGGTTATCGCCAGGAATACAGGAAACATGATCGAGCGAACAGTGCTACCTACTCGTTTATAAAATAACCCGATAGGAATCTGCATGATAGCATAGGCAGTGCCAAATAAACTTATAATTGCTCCAGCTTCGGTATTCGTAATGCCAAACTCTTTTTTCATATACGGTAAAGCAATTCCCATATTGGCCCGATCGGCACAGGCAACAGTCCACACGGCGAAAAGCAGTGCCATTACCACCCAGCGATAATTCGTCTTCTTTCCCAGCTTAACACTTGTCTTTGCAATCCCTTCGACAGGTTGAGACATATGCAATTTCCTCCCTTATTCAGTACTACTTATCCGCAAAATTCTGCCATCCAGTGTTCCCGGTCAGAGATAATCAGCCCTGACACGACACAGTTCCGCGCGATATCGCTTAGGCAAGTCTAAACAGCCGTAAAAAAGCTAACATCCGATATCTGATATATCAAATATTAGCACAACATACCTGTCTATTCAAACAATTTACACAAATTAATTGGAACAACTCTAGAGCATCTCACAACCATCTGGTTTAGAGACGGGAAATTCAACGTGATACCTTCTTCATATTTCGCGGTTTCTTTAATACAATCGTCTATTTCAAAACTCTTGATTGAGCACTTCCTTGATCTGTTTATGTTTGGCAAGTGTATGTTGAAAAACGTCATCAAAGACATCAGGCAGCTTATCTTTGAGCACTGTTACTCCCTCTTCCGTGATGCCGCCCTTTGTTGCCACCCTTTCAACCATCTGTTCAAAACCCATCCCCTGTTTGCATAAAATTTCAGCTGTCCCATATAAAGTCTCAACAACCATTTGCGCACATTCTGCTCTTGTTAGCGTACTATGCCTTACTCCAGCCTCCACAAACTCCTGAAAGATCGCGGCAAACAGCCCGGGAGCACAACTGGTTAGATCACCGGCAGCTTCAAAGTTTCCTTCCTCAATACGCTGTATCGTGCTGATTGCTCCAAACAAGCTTTCAACAAATTGGGCGTCGTCCTCGCCGACCATACCATTATGGCATACCAAAGAAATTCCCCTTTTCACTTCTGAGGTCAAACTTGGAAGCACCTTAGTAATCTTGCCATTATAAACCCTTTCTAAATTATCGATTGTCACACAGGCGGCGATCGATACAAGATGTTTATCTTCGGTCAGCGCCCCTTTCACTTCCTCCAGCACCGCCTTGACGGCTAACGGCTTGACGCAAATCACTACAACATCACTTTTTGCTGCTGCCTCCATACTACTACTGGCAATTCCAATATTCGGGTACCTTTCTTTTAGCGCGATGAGTTTCTGTGGTGATGGAGTATAAACTATGATCTGGTCCTGTCCCAAGCGGTTCGAATCGATCAGTCCGTCTACAAGCATACTTCCCATACTGCCATATCCGATAAAACCAACCTTGCGCATATCCTTCACTCCGATTCTTAGTAATTTATAAAACAATCTCTGCAGAAAGCAATTCTAAATTACTTTTTCTGCAGAGAACGCCCAACTTCCTATAACATTGCAATATAAAAACACTGTCGTGTCCGCTTGCCCTTACTTTATGTTTCCCGGTTACGCAAAAATGTTACCTATATGAACACGACATCCCTGTCATTTTACCGCCCACGGTCTTGGGCGGCGGTTACAATAGCGATCGCATCATCAAATTTATAAGGATATATCGGCAGCGTTGTTTCCTGTCCGCCGTGTTTTAGCGTGACCGACAGATCCCTACCGCCCCGCAGAAACCGGGTAGCTCTGAAAACCACGTTATCCTTCTCAGCCGTAAGACTCAGTGCGGCCTCGTAATTAACCAACTGCTCAGACCGCTTAACTTTAAATCCGTCATTCTCAAGGACCCGCTGACGCCTGTCCAACTCAATATTGATAGAGTTGCGGCTATCAGTATTCTTTCTTGCACAACAGGCTGCGAATAAACCTTTTATCGACATAAACATATCACTCCTATTTTTGTTGGCCGTCAACCAAACCTCGGTCCAACGTCGTTTCTTTCCATCTTTATTATAGCCTCAGTTAATCTATCAGTAAAATAGATACTAACTATATTTACTATACACCAAATAGATAGTAAAATAGACTCACTTAGCGTGTTGATTTTCATCGTCTGGGAATCAGACACACAATGGACAAGTCATAGCTCAACGCAATGAGGGAGGTTTTATCATAGAAATAATTCATCTGCAATATTTTATTGCAGTCGCTCGTTACAAAAGCTTCAGTAAAGCAGCCGCAGAATCTCATGTCTCCCAGTCGGTCATCAGTAAACTGGTAAAAGATCTGGAACAGGAGCTCGGCGTTACTTTGCTGGATCGCACCTCTAAAAAAGTAACATTAACCGATTCTGGTGCAGTATTCCTGGGAGAGGCTGACAAGGTTGTTACTCTTTTCAGCAATCTTGCCAGCGACTTAGGAAGCAAATGCAACCTGCCGAAGGGAAAGGTCAGTATTGGTCTGCCGCTAATGACCGAGGCGGTAGCCTTTGCTCAGCTATTGGGACAGTTTCGGGAAAAGCACCCGGAAATTGAGACCGAATTATATGAACATGGTTCAAAAAAAATCGAGCTTGCTATCCAGGATGGAGTGATGGATATCGGCATTATCTGCCGGCTGCCAGCCAAACCGGAAATATATGATTCCTTCTCCTTCTCTCACGAACCACTCAAATTAGTGGTTCATCCCTGTCATCCCCTGGCGAAATTAAAAGAAGTCAGCCTTTCAACCTTAACGAATGAATCGTTTATCCTCTCAAGTAGTGATTTTAGTTTGCATGATGAGATTATCAAAAAGTGCAATCAAGCCGGATTTCAGCCAAAAGTCGCCCTAGAGACATCACAACGGGAACTGATGATTCAGACTGTTGCTGTCAACCTCGGCATCGCGTTGATGCCCAGAAACATTTGCGAAAAACTGAATCCCGAGCTTGTCAAAACGATACCTCTGGTAAATCCTGAAATCATTCATAATATGTCAGTCATCTGGAAAAGAGGGCGCCCCCTCTCCTATCCTGCCAAACTCTTTCTTGCGTTTGCGCAAACCCATTTATTGTGTTGTCAGACAAGTCTGCAGTCATGATCAGAACCGCGGCCCGCGCACAAAGCGCAAATCCTTAGGCATAGACTGCGATACAATCTCGTTTCACCAGAATATCTTCCATTGGCTAACAGATTGATGATAGAATATGTACCATGGTGATGATTCCGCACTTTTGCTATTAAGGCAATTGGCTGGAACAAATTCTGCATAGCCACAATGTATCAATCGACTTGTCGGAGGCAAAAAATGTCCGCACCAAATCACAGTCCATCTGCAACTTCAATTATCTTACGCAATCAAGCTTTTGTCCTTTTTTGGTTTTCCCGTATATCGACCACCATCGCCTATCAAATGTTGGCGGTTGCTGTAGGGTGGCAGATATACGCGATTACCGGCAGTGCCTTTTATCTTGGTCTTGTCGGCCTCGCCCAATTTTTACCGATGTTTATCCTAACCCTGGTTGTCGGTCATGTAGCCGACCGCTACAACCGCAAGCTGATCATTTGCTTGTGCCAATTCATTCAAGGGGCAGGAACCCTGGTGCTCGCGGTCGGTAGCTATGCCGACTGGCTAAACACCGAAAATATCCTGATAATCGTAAGCGTCCTCGGGGCGGCCCGGGCCTTCGAGGGCCCGACAATGCAGGCCTTCCTGCCGAACTTAGTGCCGACCGAGCTCTTCCCGCGGGCTGTCGCCTGGGCTACATCGTCGACCCAGACTGCCGCCATTATCGGTCCGGCATTTGGCGGGTTGCTTTATCTTGCCGGCCCAACTACCGTCTATTCTGTGGCAGGGGCATTATTCCTGGCTGCGAGCCTTCTTATCATCCTGATCAAAGTCAAACAAGCATTGCCGGTAGGCGGTCTGCCCAGTCTACAGTCACTATTCGCCGGAATTGCCTTCATCCGCAGCAAACCGGCAATCCTTGGCGCAATATCCCTCGACCTCTTTGCGGTGCTATTAGGCGGCGCGACAGCCCTATTGCCAGTTTACGCCCGGGATATCCTTGCTGTCGGCCCGCAGGGATTGGGTATCCTTCGAGCGGCACCAGCTGTTGGCGCGCTTTTCATGTCCGTCTTTCTGGCCCACTACTCCCTTCGCCACAATGTCGGACGCACCATGTTCATTGCAGTAATTATTTTCGGCATCGCCACCACCGGCTTCGCGTTATCCACCTCGTTCGTCCTGTCCCTCGCGGCACTGGCCGTTCTCGGTGCCGCGAATGTCATCAGCGTCGTTATTCGCTGGTCTCTGGTACAAATGGAGACTCCTGATGAGATGCGCGGCAGAGTGAGTGCCGTAAATTCATTATTTATCGGAACTTCGAATCAATTGGGGGATTTCGAGTCAGGACTAACCGCAGCCTGGTTCGGTGTCGTGCCTGCGGTACTAATCGGCGGTATTGGCACAATCATCGTCGCCGTCATGTGGATCCGTCTTTTCCCAGAACTAGCCCGAGTCGACACCCTGAAGTAGTATTTTACGCTAATGGATAGTAGCCCTAAACCGGTGGGGATGAGTTTGGCGGCCACTGGGTCACGGTTGCACCAGCAAGTCGAATCATGCTGATGACAACGCTTACGCAATTGTCATTGGTACCGCTTGTCCTGGTTGACAATGCTACAGAATAGTATAAAATTACTTTTATATGGTCATCTTTACTGGATTAATTACTTTAGGCAAAGGTGTGAGACATGAGTGCTTGATATATTTGATAGTACCTGCGTGCTCTTGGCAAAAGCGGAGCAGAAGCATTTTTTATATACGAAGAAAGTGCTTGAGAAGGCAGGCTTTGAAGTATCGCCCGGACAATTGGTCGTTCTTTACTCCCTATACAAACGTGATAATATTTCCATTTCCGAACTCAGTAAAGATGTTTTTCTCGACAACTCAACCCTTACCGGACTCATTGACCGTTTGGCGCGGGCTGATCTTGTCCGCCGTGCCGAAGTCCCGCATGACCGTCGTTCCTATCAGATCGTCCTCACCGCGAAAGCCAAACGTCTGAAGAAAGAAACCCTGAAGACGATGAATGAAATAGAAACGAAAATGTTGTCAAGCCTGAGCGAATCTGAAATTACTGCTTTCCGGGGCATCCTGAAACACATTTATTGCACTCTGGACTGCAATCCGACAACCGAGCAACCCTAGTTTTTCCGCGCGATTTTTATAGCGGCCTTTACTCTGTGACTATATACGAAAGCAGCCAGGGATTTTGTAAACTCCCTGGCTGCTTGTTCTTTTAGTGCCCTTCTTATTTGCCAATAAAATTGGGTTTGCGTTTTTCTACGAAGGCGGCCATGCCTTCCTTCTGGTCGGCGGTGGCGAAGCACAGACCAAATACTTCGGCCTCGTACGCCACACCTGAATCAAGGTCGACA
>JARLHX010000370.1 GCA_031292035.1 Negativicutes bacterium
CCGCTAGCAAAGGTCATCGAATAACTTGTGCTCCAGGTGCAGGTGCCGCTGTTTTGCAGCATCCAGGTCTTGGTAAAGCTCTGGCCTGGGGCCAGCACGGTGCCATCCGGGATGGTTACATCACTGACGTAGATCGAGTTATCACAGGCGCTGGCGTTTGCAGGTGTCACGGTTTGATAGGAATAAGGTGGATAATCGGTCGGCGTTACGGCTGGCGTATCTGTAGTCTGAAGTGTCGGGATATCGGTTGGCATCGTCGTCGGCACATCCGTAGCGGGGCCCGGCTGCGCCGTCAGAGTGCCTGCCACGGCGGTGTAAATATCCGCCGCCGAAAGCGGCGGTGTAGCGGTATCGGTTGCTTTACTGCCGCTGCAGGCGCTCAACAAAGCTATGGCTACAAGCGAAAAAACAAACAGTTTGTGTGTCTTCATCATTCTCCTTACCTGGCCGATGCGGTTTATCATTTCCCTCTACATTGGCCGCCACGCATAAAAGTGTGGTCAGTAAAATTATAAGGCCATAATTTAAAGATTTTGTATAGATTGTGTTCAGATCTGGATTAAATGTAAGCTAAAATTATACCAAACATGAAAATTCAACTGGTTTCCGATCTGCACAGTGAGTTTTTCGATTCGACCGAAAAAGCAATCGATACAACCGTTCGGATTCTGCCCAGCGATGTTTTGATCATCGCCGGGGATATCGGCAATTATGAAACCTTTACCGCAGCGCTAAAATTGCTTGCCTTGCGTTATTACGACAGCAACCCTGACGGTCGGGTGCTCTATATCATGGGCAACCATGAATTCTACCTGTCGCATTCTCCGCTGGAAGTGACTGACCTGGCAGAAGAGGTATGCAAATCGGCCCGCATCACCTGGCTCAACAACGCCGTAGAAACCATCCAGGAGCAGCGCTTTATCGGGTCAACGCTGTGGTATCCATTCACCTTGAATTTTAAACTGGTTAGCGACAGCCGTTATCTGGCGGGTGATTATATTTGGGAGCAAAACCGGTTATCCAAAGCCTTTTTGGAAGGGACCGTCCGGCCAGGCGATATCGTCATCACCCATCACACCCCGCTTGGCATCCTGACGGACGGCCTGCTGAGCAGTGATATTTTTGATTTCTCAGGCACAAACCTGCTGAAACTGATCGCCGAACAGCGCCCCAGCGTCTGGGTTTTCGGTCACCAGCACTCTTCTTATGATTTTACAGTTTACTCCACCCACCTGTACTGCAACCCGTTTGGGTATTATGACTATATCCTCAATGAAACCTACCAACCGGATTTCAGCATCACGGTTTGACCCGCTGTTCAAGATCAACCGCTGGGTTTAGCGGCAGGCATTTGTTTATGGCCCTTAAGTGGGTAGATTGGATGAAGTGCGCTCATCAAACCGCTTATGCTGTAACAAAACCCGCACGTAACCCAACAGCTTTATTCCGTCCAATGTTCGCATTCCCAAATTTTTCGATAGCCCCTTATTCAATTAGATATATTTACGAAACTGTGTCTGGCGAGCTGGTAGAGTGAAATGTCGCTAAGGCAATGATTCTTCACTCTCCACTCGACCTACTTACGATATGCTAGGTTACCTGGATCTCGATTAACCATTTCACCCAGGCATACCCATAGGTTGTAGCCATCACCGCTCGCACCGGAAAGCCGTGCAGGATGGGCAGCGGCTGGTCGTTCCACTGGTACGCCACGTAATTATATTGTTGCTGTGCCTCATCCAATTTCGCGTAGGCTTTGAACTGGTCGCCTCCGGACATGGTAATCGCTTTGGCCCCTTTCTGCAGGCCCGCCAACCCCAACAAATATTTGAACGGCACACCCGAAAAGCTCGTCACGTCCTCAAATTCTCCCGGGCAGGTCATATTGTTTTTGGCGGTCATCTTGGGCATGCAGCGCAGGTCATCCAGGGTCAGATTGAGTGGGTGGTCGACCAGGCCGGTTACCTTCAACCGGTAGATGCTCGGCTCAATAAGCACCCCGCGCGCCGTCACGTGCAGTCCATCTGCATCCAACTGGTCTAATCCGGGCCAGGGCTTCGGTTTTGGCGCAACGATAGGGGCCCAATGGCATTTTGCCACTTCAGGCTGGATAGCCGTTGGCAGAGCAGCCAGCGGGTTGGTTGTTGTGGTGGTCGTGGATCCAGCTGAGCTTTTGGGTGGTAGCGCGCATCCGGCCAAAAATAATACCGATAAGCGTAAAAAATCTCTTCTTTTCATACCTTTATCCTAATCCTCAATCTGCCCGCCGACCGCCACGTAATCGCGGCCGTAATCCTTGGCCTGGTACAGGGCCGCATCGGCCGCTCGTAAGAGCGTCTCTGCTGTCAGCCCGTGCTCGGGGAAGCTGGCTACCCCCAGCGAGATGGTAAATTCATCCAATAAATGGCCGTTGACCGTTAGGTCCAGGTGTTTGACCCCTTCACGCAGCTGCTCTGCACGCCGGCGGCCGTCCTCCAACGAGACCTCAGGCAAAATGAGCACGATCTCGTCCCCGCCATAGCGGCAAACAATATCACCGCCGCGAATATTCCCCAGCAGGAACTCGCTCAACATGCGCAATACAGCATCGCCGGCTTCATGACCGAAGCTGTCGTTATAGATCTTAAATTCATCGATATCCAGCATAATCAGCACCACCTGATGCTGGTAGCGCACAGCCCGGCGGATTTCACGCACCAGCGTTTCTTGCAGGTAGCGCCGGTTGTAGAGCCCCGTCAGCGGATCGCGGATCGATTGGATGCGCAGGGTCTCGCGCAGGTTCAAATTAGCCAATGAGATCGCTATATATTCGGCCACAGTGACTGCCAACTGCTCCCAGGCGCCCTGGCTACGGGCAGGCAGGCCCCGTAAGTGGTAGACGCCCAGAGTATCATCCTGGACGATCAGCGGGATGCAGGCATACGGGAGCGCACCCTTGTGGGTTTCCGGCAGGTGGCTACAATGCGGCCCGGCCTTTGTATCTTTAACGATATGTTTTTTCTCAGAGAGCAGCGCCCGACAATCTCCCGGGGAAAATGAAAAACTAACCACGGCCGGGTCGCCCCAACTGGCAGCCGCCAACAAAGTCTTGCGAGACGAATCAAACAAATACAATGCGCCCGACTGGGAGGGAAACAGCTTGAGCGAAAACTCGGCAATTACGGAATAAGCTTCCTCCACTGATGCGCACTTTTGCAGCCGGTCGCCCAGCTCGTTCAGCAGGGTCACCTCACGGTTGCGCTGTTCCAGCTCTTCGATGCTGAGCTTCAGCTCTTCATTGGCTGCCTGCAGTTCATGCTGGGTCAGGAGGCTCTCACTGATATCCCGGATCAGCCCCAATACAGCCGGACGCCCCTCATACTGCATCAAAGCGGCGTTGATCTCCACATCGATTTTGTAACCGCTGCGGTGCAACATTCGATACTGGTAACGGCTGAGCACGTACTCTCCACGGATGCGCCGCTCGTAACGCTGTTCGATCTCATCCCTGTTTTCCGGGAAGAAATAGTTAACTAACGGGCTTTCCTCAAGGTCTTCAGTCGAATAGCCCAACATAGCCGCCATCTGCGGGTTGGCATAGCGGATCAGATTTTCCTGAACCACCAGGATGCCATCGTTCGAACGTTCAACCACGTTGCGGTATTTCTCCTCACTGGCCCGCAGCGCCCCTTGCAGGCGCTTCTGATCGGACACATCGTGCAGGACAATCACACAGCCGTTCTCAGTTGTCTGCTCAGAAAGCAGGGTGGAACGCAGGTCAAAATAACGGCGGCTTTCACCGTCCCCAAGACCGATCTCCATCGGTTCCTGCCGCCCACCGCACAGCCCAGAGGCGCTTTCGGCCGAAAGCAGCAGCACCTGCCGGAGCGGTTGCCCAAAGGCCTTTGCCACAGAAAAACCGGTCAGCGTTTCCGCAGCCGGGTTCAAGTCGATCACGCGCTGCTGGCTGTCAACCACAATTACCCCATCGCCCATGCTATCAATTAATACACCCCGAGCCACCGGAACAATATCTAACTGCCGGAAGCGAAAGACGCCGATCGCAAAGACGATCTCGGTGAAGACGATTGCCAGAGGCGTCAGCTCCTGCCTGGGAAAAGGGTTCAATCCAGCGCTGTCGGTTATGCTGAAGACCAGCGGCGCCAACACACTGAAGGCCAGCAGCCCTAACTGCCACCGCCGCAGATAAACCGCCCGGCTCAGTCCCAGGATAATCATGATCGTCCCCACCAGGTAAAGCACGTAAGAATAGACCAGGTTAATCCAGTACCACGCCCCAAACTCAAATGCCAGGATGGGGACGGGGCCGCTGCTGTCCAGCCAGGTGGTACGCCACACCAGGTTGCTTGAGCCGTTGGTCCAGGCCAGGTAAACGGTCAGCAGAGGTTCAAGCGCCAGCAGCGCCCACATGAGCACCGGTACCCGGCGGGTGATGCGCCCGTACTGCCAGGCAAACACCAGCCAGCCCAGCGGCAGGATCACCACCCCAAACATCTGGATGTCCGTCCAGGCCTGCTTGGCGCCCAACGATGGGCTGACCATCTCCATGGCGACGCCGCCCGACCAGATGAACACCCCTAGCGACACCAACAAAAAGGCCGTCGCCCCGCGAATCGTCCGGTGCCACCAGATATGCAGCGCCATCCCAAGCGATGCCAGCGCAGCAATCAAATAAGGGAAGATATACGGGAGCGGGCCTGAATGCATTTTTTAACCAGCTGTTCTAAAGCCAGATCAGGAGCAGGGAACAAATTTATAGATAAATTATATAAGAAATGTAATAATTTGTCCATACATTCCCTCACCCTGCCCTCGCCCTTCCCCCACCGGGTCGCGTAGCATTCGGGCACTCCATTTCTTTCCATCGTTCTTTTTTTAAAAGGTATAATCCAAATGGATGAGAGTGTTCAAATTTTCACCGGTTAGAATCCTGGCAAAATACGCCCTGGCGGTACTGGTCGTAGCGCTAACCACCTTCCTGCTCAGCTTATTTAATAATTACCTGAGCAAGCAGGTCATTGCCCTGCTTTTCTTGCTGCCGGTAGTTCTTTCCACCCGCCTATGGGGGCTAGGACCCGGCATCCTCTCGGCTACCTGCACATTTCTTTGCCTGAACTATTTTTTCCTTCCTCCGTATTACACCCTGGTGGTCCACGAACCCCAGGATTTGTTAGCCCTGATCGTCTTTTTGATCGTCTCCGTGGTCATAAGCCAGTTGCTCGGTAGAGCCCAGGAAAGCATTGAATCGGCCGTTTCGAGAGAACGCGAGGCTACTTACCTATACGAATTGAGCATGTCGCTGGCCGGGCTGCACGACGAAGAATCGATTGCCAGGGTGCTGGCAGAAAAAATCCAGGAATCCTTCAACACGGAAAGGGTCGAGATCGTCCTGCCCAGCCGGTCGGCCGGGGCGCCCTTCATTTATAGTGTGCCTGCTGCACCACCAGATCACTCCAAACCCGATTTAACCGTCCCGCTTCTGACGGCCCGCGGCCGTCAGGGTGAGGCCCATTTATGGCGCAAGTTGCCCCCGCTCTCTTTCTCCGAGCAAAGGCTTTTGAGCACCTATACCAGCCAGGGCGCCCTGGCGGTGGAACGGGCTGCCCTGGCGCAGTCCGAAACCCGCACAAAGGTTTTGGAGGAAAGCGACCGGCTGAAATCCGCTCTGCTCTCCTCTGTTTCGCATGAGCTGCGCTCGCCGCTGGCCA
>JARLHX010000371.1 GCA_031292035.1 Negativicutes bacterium
CGGTGATCGGGGTTGTGGCCTGGATCGCGGTCAAGCCGGATGTTCCCCTGGTTCTCCGCGATATCACCCTGCAAGCCGGCGAAAGCAACAAGGCTTAATCGCTCAAAAATATTCTGCACGTGTCTGAGGAGGTTTTTTAGATGTTAAAAGAGTTTGCTCTAGGCTTCGGCGACAAGGAGCTGAAGGTCTCATTTCCGGTGGAGCGCATTTTGCATGTCATCGAAGGCAAGCATGTCGACCCGGTGGTTGACGTCGAGGCCGCGGTAAAAAAGGTTCTGGCCGATCCTATCGGGACGCCGCCCTTAAAGAAGATCATCGCTAAAGGCGAAAAAGTGGCGATTATCGTCAGTGACATCACCCGGGCCTGGATTCGTTACGATCTCTTTCTGCCGACCCTGCTGAACGAAATCAACGCCGCCGGGGTGCCGGACAGTGACATTTACCTGGTGGTAGGCCTCGGCGCCCACCGCCATCACACCGACGAGGAAAACGTCGCCGTGTTCGGCCGGGAAGTGACGAAGCGGGTCGCGATCTATCAGAGCCATGCCCAGTACAGCGAAGATTTCACCCTGATCGGCACAACCACCCGGGGTGTCGAGACCTTTGTCCATAAAAAGGTCGCTGCCGCCGACAAGGTCATTCTCACCGGCGGCATCGTCTATCATCTCATGGGCGGCTTCGGCGGCGGCCGTAAGTCGGTAATGCCCGGCGTGTCAGGCTATGCCAGCATCCAGGGCAACCACAGCTTCTGTCTCAATGATGTGGTCGGCCAGGGGATCAGCCCTCACTGCGTTTCCGGGAAACTGGAAGGCAACAACATGAACGAGGACATGACCGAGATGGCCGGATTGCTGAATCCCGCCTTCCTGCTCAACGCCGTCTTCACCCCGGAGGGGAAATTCGCCCGCTTCGTGGCCGGCCACTGGAACAAAGCCTGGCGGGAAGGCTGCCGGACCGTGGAAGAGATCTTCGGGGTGCCCATCGGCGCCCAGGCCGACCTGGTGGTGGCCTCAGCCGGCGGTTTTCCCAAGGATATCAATCTGTATCAGGGTTCCAAGACCATCGACAACGCCTTCGCGGCCGTCAAACCGGACGGGGCGATCATTATCGTGCTGGAATGCCGGGATATCATGGAGCCGCCCGATTTCAGCGGCTGGTTTGACTACGAGTCGCTCTACGACCGGGAACTGGCTCTGCGTGAAGGCTTCACCGTGCCTGGCTTCATCGCCCTGAAGCTCGGCCTGATCGCCAAGCAGCTGCCGATGATCGTGGTCACTATACCCGAGAATCACGCTTTTATTACCAAGGGCGGGATGATTCCGGCGGCTACCATGGAGGAGGCTCTCGCCATCGTCGCCAAGAAACTGGGACGCTCGGACTATTCGGTTACAGTGATGCCCCACGCCGCCAATACGGTACCGATTCTGAAAAAGTAAAGCCTGCTGTTGTAAAAGGACTCCGCCCAAGCCGGCGGAGTCCTTTAGTCCGTATGGGGCGAAACGGCAACGAAGTGCCGGAACCGGAAAATGACACTTTTGTGACACTGTTTACCGTCGCATTCATGCTATAGTCGTAAATGGGAGACCGCTGAGAACCGTCGCAGCGGTTTTTTGTTTTGCTGTAGACAGGGCATTTCATGCGGCGGGGAAGCCGCAGGGCGACAGGGTGGTGGGTATGACGGAAAAGGCAAAAACCAGTGGAGAAAAGACGGGGAGGCAGGAGCGTTCCGGCCCGGACCGGAGTGGCCAAGCAACTGGCAAGCCGGAAAAAGGGATCGACCTTGTTTTGCGCTGCCGGGAAATGACGCCCGAGGTTTTGGACCAGATCGCGACGGTGCTGCGGGAAGGCAAAGAGGCCGACCGGCTGAGAGCGGCGGCGATGATCCTCGCCTACGGCTGGGGTAAAGAACCGCAGACCGTCGATTTGAACCACGGCGGCGAAGCGGGGTCGAGCCTGTTTGACCCTGAGAAAAGGCAGGAGATTATTGATGCGGCCCTTGAGCGACTTAGAGCTTCTGGCGCTGGAGGTGGACAGCTACGCCGGTGATCCCAGCCTGTTCATCGATCAGTGCATTGTCACCCGCGACGAGGCTGACGCCGGCCGAATCAAGCCCATGCCCCGGAAGGATTACTTATACCTGATCGACCGGCGGTTTAGCGAATGCCCGGTGCTGGCCATACCGAAGTCGCGGCGGATGCTGGTCACCTGGCGCCTGTTGGCCCTGCATCTGTGGCACGGCCTGTTTCAGCCCAACCAGACGATATTCATCCAGAGCAAAAAGGCCGAGGACAGCGCCTATCTGCTGGGCGACGACCGGCTGTTATTCCTCTACAGGCATCTGCCCCAGCGGCAAGGGTGGCCGAAGATCACCCGCAAAATCAAGGATGCGGCCGGCAAGGGCTACTCTGCCGTGCAGCTTGACAACGGCACCGCCTACTACGCCGTGGCCGAAGGCGCGGACCAACTGCGGCAATATACGGCCAGCCGGGTGTATTGCACCGAAATGGCTTTCTGGGACCGGGCTGAGGCGACCTGGACGTCACTCCGGCCAACCATTCAGGGGGGCGGCAGGATCGTCATCGACTCCAGCGCCAACCCGGGTTTCTTCCAGCGGCTGGTGGAGGGGGACCTGTAACGATTTGCGAGTTTCATGGAAAGGGAGCTGACAACGGTGAGCACACTGTATGACCTTCTCTTTGGCAGCCGGGCTTCCGGCGATGGTGATGGAGTGAATGACGAAGATTTTGACCCTAGGGTGGACAACAGCCTGTGGAAATTGGTAGTGGACAGTAAAGCGCCAGCCTGGTCGGGAGATATCGGAGGGTTTATTCCGCCGGGCGCTGAACTGGGACTGCCAGGATACTATGGTGAAGCGGCGGGAAAGCGATGTACGCCAGCCTCGGTCCCGGCCAACACCAATAACCGGGCCGAGCCGGGGGACACTGACTCGGCTGATCCGCGCCCAGGGGCAAGCGCCCTTGTTCGTGGTGCAAGGGACGGTCAAGTTTGGGCCGGATGACTGAGGACAGGCGGGACGGCGGTTATGGCTCAGGTTTGTCGACAGAGTCGTCGCCGGGTTTGGCATACTGGAGCACGAAGTCGATTTCTTGATCGGAAACTGAGTCAGGCCGCACGAAGAGAAATCTGGACGGTGTGGTTTATTTCTCTTCCTCTATACTCCGCAGCCAGTAGATAACATGATCGCCGTTTGCACAACGCTGTCGGCATCAATGTCATATGAGGCATACTCGTCCTTACTGACAAATACCCAGTTCGTGGCCAGCGCGGTAGTGGGCGGAAGGAACAGGCAGAGAACCAATAAGAAAATCACGCTTTTTTCATAACGATACCTCCGGTGCATCTCCTGCGTATCAATTGCGGTGGTTACTCCTTGATTTATCGTTGGACCGTCGCTTCGCCGCCCCACTGAAAAGACCGGACAAGGGCCTGGAAATCGCCGAGATAGCCGGGGCTGACGCCGGTTGGCCCGCTGAGGACGAAGATGACGTACGCGGGCCACTCCTCGCCAGGGTCGACATAGCATAAATAATCGACGTCCCTGTTATCGATCAGGTACTGTTTTGCCGCATAACGGTAGGACAAGCCTTCAACCGCCAGATCGCTAAAGACGAGGCTGCGTTTTCGCAGGGCAAAATCCCTCATATCGGAGGCAAGGCTCTGCTCAACACTGTTGTCGCTTTTGGCAAGTACCCGGATGTACATCACCGCAGGTGAGGTGTCGAAATTGTAGCCGGGCAGGCTGAAGTAAGCGTTGAGCCTGTATTTATGGGTATCCTCGGTGTAACCCCGCCACTGCGAGGGTTCTGCGACTGAAAAATAAAACCGGTCGCCATGAACAATCAGGGTATCTCCTGCATGAGCAGTTGCCGCGAACAATGAAAAAAACAGCAGGATGAATGAAACCAGTCGTATTGACTTTACCATGACATCACCGCTTTCCATCAATTTTAGGCATTGTCTCAGGGAAACTTCCATTCGGATAGAATATACTTTGAAGAATATGACAAATTAATGCAAAAACCCTTTATTTTCCAAGCGCGTCTTTGGATAAATATATAGACGGAAATGACACTTTTCTGACACTGTTTTGTGCAGGTTTGATGATATAGTCATAAATAGAAGGCCGCTGTGATGATTCACGGCGGCTTTCGTGTTTGGCACGGTCGTTGTGGGAGTATTCATCTTGCGATAGGGCAGGGGTGGGAGCCTCAAGATGATGAAAGGAGAGGAAATGCTTGAGCACACTGTATGACATTTTGTTCGGCAACCAGGCTACCAGTGATGGAGATGAGTCAACCGACGGCAAGCCTGATCCCAGGGTGGACGGCAGTCTGTGGCAGCTGCTGCAGGACAGCATCAAGGCCGGGAATTTTGGCAACGGCTGGGAGCAATCCGCCCCGAAATCGGACAACAGCCTCTGGCAATTGGTATTAGACAGTAAGGCGCCAGCCTGGTCGGGAGATATCGGAGGGTTTATCCCGCCGGGCGTTAAACTGGGCCTGCCAGGATACTATGGCGAAGCGGCGGGAAATCTGGCCGCGCCGGACTCGTCTGCTGGTGGTGCCGGTTTGGGTCAGGATTGGCAGGCGCCGATGGACGCGGGCGCTGGGAGGCCGGAGGTTAGGGTGGAGACCGACGGTGAGGCGAGGAAAACCGACCCGTGGAATATGAAGCCGAGTTCTCAATTGATCGATTTTATTGCCAATTATGAGACATTTAAACCACTTCCATACCGACCAACTCCCAGCGACAAACCGACTATTGGATACGGTCATCAGATTCAGCCTGGAGAAGATTTTAACGATGGGATTAACGAAGAGACGGCAAAAGGACTGCTGCAGCAGCAGATTGGCGACCACGCCGCTGCTGTGAACGACTGGGCGAGAAGAAACAATGTTAAGCTCACCCAACAGCAATTCGACGCTCTGGTAAGTTTGGACTACAATTTGGCAGGAGGTGTGGAATATGGTGCTGCGACACTGACCGGAAGGATCAAAAGCGGCGAAGCTACACCGGAAGATATTAGAGAGGCGTTTAGCCTTTATAACAAAGGCCCTGACGGACCGGAGCAGGGCCTTGTTAACCGAAGGGCGGACGAAGCCGACATGTTTTTGAATGGTGACTACAGCAGAAAATACCGATAAGGCTGTTTTGACAGGATCACCGTTGCATAAGAGCAGCCCGGAGACTTTAATTGAAATTCAGTGGATTGCATATTGACAAATTATTGTGTTAAAATATGGATGAAGATTGGAAATAGTTAGTGGCAGATAGGGCGAGTTAGTCCGGGAGATTGTGTAAGAAGTGGGGAATACAGGATGAACCGGTGGATGGTCGTGCTGGCGGTCATCATCATGATGTGTTGTGTAAGTATTTGCGCGGCTGAGGAGTCGCAACAACCAAGAAACGGGAACGGGGTTGCGCGCGATCAAGTGACAACAGGGCTGGAGACTTTTTTTGGTGAGTGGGAATTTTCCCGGGTGATTGCTTATGCCCACGGCAACGCCGGGGTGTCGATAGCGAGGCAGTCTCTGGGGGCGCCGCTTACTTTTGCCGCCGACCGGGCCTATATCTTCAACAAAGAAATGAGGCCAGTCTATTACTTTCGAACTGGAAGTGGGGAAGAATATCTCACTGAACGTTACAAAATCGACTTTGCCCGCCTGGGCATTCAGAGCGGGAACGCCGATATTGTCAAATTTGGTACAAAGCCTATAGATAATCTAAGGGACTATAATACGGGGATTCTGGTCATCGTAAACGAAGATACCCTGCTTACATTCATCGAGGGAATATGGTTCGAACTGGTCAGGGTCCACTGACCAGGGAAGAAAACGTCCAGATATTTAATCCGATACCGAAGGACTAATGTAGCCGCTACAATTTTGTAGCGGCTTTCGTGTTTGATACGGTCGTTGTGGGAGGATTCATCTTGCAATAGGGCAGGGGTGGGAGCCTCAAGATGATGGCTGAAAGGCCGCTGCAGAGTTGTGGCGGCTTTTTTCATGGAAAAAGCGGGGTGATGCGGTGCAGGGTGTGAAGGAATACGAAAAAAACGGCGTTCATGTACTGAGGATCCATTACAGCGCCGATCCGGACAAGCGTACTGATGAGTGGAAGGCGGAGCAGCAGCGGGGCATGAGTAAAGCGATGTGGGACCGGGAATATGAGATCAAGTTCGATGTCATCACCGGTAAGGCGTGGTTTGCCGAGTTTCGCGCCGACTTTCATGTCGCCGCCGAGCCGCTCGGCCCCATCGAAGGGCGACCGGTGTTCCGCGGCTGGGACTACGGCTTGACGCCGGCCACTGTTTTCGCTCAGACAACGACGAAAGGCCAGCTAATTATTTTATACCCGGAACTGCAGTCCTGGGATAGCGGCATCACTGCTCACGGACTGGTGGTACGGTCAGAGTCGGCAACCTATTTCCCGGGCTGGACTTTTATCGACTACGGCGATCCGGCCGGCAACACCCGCAGTCAGAATGATGAAAAGACCGCCAACGATATTTTGCGCGAGAAATACGGCATTAACGTCCAACCAGGGCCGGTGGCGGAACTGGCACGGCATGAGGCGATCCGTCACTATCTTACGACACTGACGCCGGACGGTGCGCCGATGCTGCTGATCGACCCGCGCTGCACCTTCCTGATCAGGGCCCTTGGCGGCGGCTATCAGCACAGATGTGTGGCAGACAAATACCTCGATGTTGTCGCCGATAATGAATACACGCACATTGTCGACGGCCTGGGTTATATGGCGGCGATGATCAACGGCGCTGCAGGCCGCAGACCCTGGAATTCGGGCAGGTCAAAAGCAAGCGGAACGTTATAAAGGAGTGATCATGATGATTCAGGCAAGAACGAGCGAAATTGTCATCCCGAGCGGACAGGCGTTGTCTCCCGGAATCAATATTGAGGGCTACGAGCTGTTGGCAATCCAGATGCCGGCGGCGTGGGATGCCGCCAACATTTCTTTCCGGGCGGCATCGACGATATCGGGGGTTTATCAGGACTTGTACAACGACGGCGGCAATGAGGTCGCGGTCGCAGCCGCCGCCAACCGATGCATAGCTGTTGCAGCTGCCGCGATGTCCCTGGCCCCGCTGCAGTTTATTCAAATAAGGTCAGGCAGCGCGGGAACGCCTGTAAACCAGACCGCCAGCCGAACTTTGACGCTGATTCTGAAGAAATAGGGGGTGTGTTTATGAAACTCCCTTTGAAAGCACCCAAACAGCTTGGTAGCGGACTGAAATTTATCAAGAGCGGGAACTACATCGTTACCAGGATACCTTGGGGCGGAGGTTATGACTTCGGCGAGGTCTTTAACCTGGTTGACACCTCATTTAACGGCTGTGTTGAGTCAGTGACCCAGGGGATTGATACCACCGGCCAGACGGATGCCAATTTCGCGGCCAGAGCGATTGCCAATCAAAATACAATTTTAAAGTGGTCCTCAGACGATATCTGCCCGATGAGTTACAATGCGTCGTATATCGGCGCCAACCACGGCGGATTATTTGCCTACAACATTACCGCCGCCGGCCACGACAAAACAGTGCAGGACGTCGGGTCGGAATGGACACAGTCTGATTCCACCAAAACCTATCTTCTCAAGATCGTCGATGCGAATACGCTTTTGGTCATGACGCTGAATACCTCGGGAACCGAAGTCTGGAGCTTCCACTCGGTCAACGGCACGACGCTGACACACTCGGCCGGAGCGACACATACCGGCACCATAACCTTTTCCTCGCCGGTGCAGGTGGAAATCTACCCGTCGCTCAAAAACCACACCTATCAGGTTTTAGCTGACAGTTATCGGCCGATCGCGGCCGATGGAACCTATACCTGCGACCACCTTGATATTGTTGAATCCTACGATGTCATTGATTTCAACTCCATGCTCAATTACGTCCGCAGCCAGACCGGAAGCTCTGTCCAGCCGGCTTTCAACGCTCCGGCAGTCGATGTCAGCGTGAACTTCCGGGTCATTTATAGGATCCAGGACAACGGTGCAGTCACGGTTTATCAGAAGATCACAACATATCATCAAATAGCGCTCGGATATGTCGGCATGGTGCAAGCCATGACAGCGACAAAGCCCAGCGGCGGAACGGTATATCAATATGTTCCCAAAACAGCGTCCTTCACCATTGGCAGCAACAGCTATAATTTGGCGACGATTCAGGACATCACGAATTTGGTGGATACGATTGAACTGACCGCCGAAAAATGGTCTGATGTCAATAACCCGCCGGACCGCTATCTGCAGTATGCGAAAACATCAGGCGGCGCGATCTACAATAACTATGGATTTACGCTTGGCTACTGCACGGCGTACGCCGCGGCCGGCCAGAGTATCAGAAAGACTGCGGCGGCAAGCGCAATGCAGCTGCTGTCGTCCTCGAAAAAGATGTACCCGAAGCTGGCCACCGGAGGCAGCGCAACGTATCCCGACTCCCTTATCTCAGCCGGGAAAACGTTTGAAGCGGTCAGTTTCCGCTGCCCGGTCAATTATAACAATGATACCGGCGCCACGGTGATTGCCTGGTATCAGGTCGGTGACGTCACGTATCTGATGCTGGACTATCATACAAGTGTGAGCAAAACCTTGACGATTCCGGTGAAATTCGCCGGGAAAACGATTGGCGTCGTGGAAAAATCGGCGAATTTTTCGCTAAACAGTCAGATTGTTACGGCAGCCGGCGGCATCAATATTGCGGTGACCGGCGTCTATGGATACGCGGTATTGAGTTTGGTGTAGGAGGTGATACCCTTGAAAGTAACCCAGTCCCAGCAGGAAGATATCCTGACCTACCTGAGGCGGTGCCTGGATGACGCCAACGACTTCTATACATCCCGCCTGCAGGGTGCGTACAGCGAACGGCAGGACGTCATCGACGCCGCCGCCGAATACTATAGCACCAAGTTCCCCAACCTGGCCAACATTCCCCTGACCTCCAGCGATGTGTCGGACACCATCGGCTGGATCATGCCGGCTCTGATGGAAATCTTCTCATCCACCGACGACGTCGTCACCGTCAAACCTTCCAGCGGCAACGATAACGCCAGGGCGGCCGGTATGCAGGACCTCCTGAACTACCAGACCGAACGCCTGAATAACGGTTTCATGAATCGCTATTTTTGGATTCTCTCGGCGCTGCAGTACAACATCGGCTTCAAGAAAAAGACCTGGCTCCGGACCAGCGAGACTGAGCAAAAAACCGGGGTGTTCGACAGTCAGGAAATTAATTCACTGGAGCAGCTGCCGCGGGTCAGGATCACCACCGAGACGCTGTTGGCCCCGGGGGACTACGATCTGGCCCTGAGTCCGCTGTATCAGGTGGATTATGAGGTGACCAGCGTACTGAAGAACCAGCCTCTGGACGAGATCATCCCGGTGACTGAGCTGCGCTGGAACTCCAGCGCCAAAAATCTCAAAGACGCGACCTTTGTCGCTCACAAAAAGACGGTTACCATCGATCACCTTCTCGCCAGGCAACGGGAAGGCGTTTATTTTGCCGTCGACACCGTCCGGGACGCGGTCGGACTTCCCCAGACCGATCTGTTGGAGGCGAGGCTTCGTGACAATGTTGGGCCGGAACGCTACACCAGCGCCGATCTGCGGCGGGAAGTGAATATCTATGAATGTTATGTCAAATACGATATGGACAACCAGGAAGAGCTTGGTGACTGGATCTTCACCGTGGCCGGCGAAGCCGAGGTGCTGATCGGCGTCCAGGAGAACACGCTGGGGCGGTTCCATCCTTTTCTCGACCTAGTGGCCATGCCTGACCCGTGGAATGTCGTGCCCCGCAAGGGGTTGGTGGAACTGTTGGCCGAGATTCAGCACATCTCCACCGCGCTTACCCGGCTGTTCGTCCGGCACCTGGCCATCTCCAACGAGGGTCGCCGTTTCGTGAACAAGAATGTGGTCGATCAGGACGATCTGATCAACCAGTCCATTGATGTCGCGGTGGACGGCGACCCCCGCTTAGCCGTTTTTCCGATGCCACTGACCAACATGTCTCCGGCTACGATGCCCTTTTTCGAGTACCTTCAGTCCAAGCTGCGGCGGAGCGTCGGCATCGGCGAGTACAACACCGGCGGCGACGCCCGGCAGCTTAATCCCACAGCCACCGGCGTCACGGCGCTGATCGACCAGGCCAACAAAAAGATCAACCTGATGGCCCAGATCATGGCCCACTATTTTGTTGAGGAATACCGCTACCAGATCGCGCTGAACCAGCGGTTCATTGACGAGCCCCAGGTGTTCCGGCTGCTGGACCGGGATATCCGGATCGATCCGGCCGATCTGGACGGCAACTTCGATCTTGTCGTCAATACCGGCGTCGGCACCGCCAACAAAAACGCCGACATCCAGAATACCCAGCTTGTTATCGGCACCCTGGAAAAGGTCGCTGCCGCTATTCCCGGCATGGTGACGCCGGACAAGGTCTACAACATCGTCAAGCTGCTGCTGGAGCAGATGGGCCGCAAGAATGTCGATGACTACATCAACACCCCGGAATTTATCCAGCGCCTTCAGGCGGGGCAGTCATCCAGGGAAGCTTCCGGTGGCGCCGAGAACATCACCGCGGCGCTGGATAAAATGATCATTCCGGCCCAGATCCAGGCCCTGGCCCGTCTTGGCATCAACATAACGCCCCAGGACTACCTGACGGACGCCCGTATCAAGGCCCTGCTGGCGCAAGGCGGTGAGACAGGTGGAAACCAGGGAACAGCGTATCAACCGGCTCCGGCTGGAATGCCAGTTTTCCGAGGAGGCCCACAAGGCCAGGCCGTACCTCCTCCGACGCATCGGATCGCTCCGGTCTGAGGCTTATAAACGCCTGGAGGCGATCGAGTCCGATGAGGGGCTGCGGCGCTGCCAGGCCTATCTCCTGGCCCTGCGCGACCTGGAGGAGGATCTGGCCGGAGACCTGCGGGAAGAAGCCGGGCGGCAGCGGAAATTGCACGCGGCGCTGGAAGGGTGAGGAGGGAAATAAGCTTTTCCCACAGGAAAGGGTTTTGACGAAATACGTCGAATATTGCCTTAAATTGTTATTTTTCGCTTGGATCTGCCGCTGGAACTCCCAACGCTTTGCACGGCGGCAAGCAAACGGAAATGGAGCAAGGAGTCGAATATGAAGCCTCTGTCACTAGAGCGTCAAATACAATGGTGGACGGTCTTGCTGATCGTTGTTCCCAGCCTGCTGATCATGGTGATTTATACCGCCGTTCAGGTCAGGACAGCCAAGCAGCAGATCATGAAACAGATCAGCCAGCGGGTGGATCTGCAGTACCGCATGATTAATAGTTGGATGAGCGAACGGGTTGAAAATGTCATTGAACTGGCCGCGTCGGACAGCTTTCGCGACCAGGACGAATCCCGGCTCACCCATGACCTGTACTGGAAGCTCTATCATGATGGCAGCTTCAATTCGATGTCTTATATCGACAAAGACGGATTGATCCGGTATACCACGCTGAACACAGTGATAACGTTCCCGTCGGCGGTCGGACAGCCGTATTTCGAGGCGGCGAAGGACGGGCGGAACTATATTTCCGACGAGGTTATCGGCCGGAACAGCGGTCGGGCCATCATCAACATATCTTCGCCTGTTTACGGTCGGGACGGGAAGTTTATCGGCGTAGTCGTGGGCTCGGTGCGGGTGTCTTCCCTGGAAACGCTGTTCCGTGAAAACTGGACCGGCGAGTCTGACGAGACCCTCCTAATCAACCGCCAAGGCCGCATGCTGATCAGGCCGCGGCATATTGACCTCGACTCCCTGCCTGGCAGAAACTATTATTCCGGCGAAGGGGGCGTCTGGGGGGTCAACATGGCAGACGACGCTCTTCGCAAGATCCGGCCGGGTGGGCCTGGGACCGCTTCCTGGACCGATTACCGGGGCAACGACGTGATGGGGGCTTATCTTTTTGTGCCGGAACGGGAATGGGCGATCATCGGCAAGATTGACGAGAGCGAGGTGCTCAGACCCATCTATCAGCAACTGGCGGTGATGGCCGGCGTTACCTTTCTTTTGCTGTTTTTGATGCTGCCGCTGGCAACGCGACTCACCGACCGGATCAAGCAGCCAGTGGAATGGCTGATCAAACAGGCCAGCCTGGTGGCTTCCGAAAAGTACGCCCAGGTCGGCTGGGAGAAACGCCCCCAGCAGGTAGCGTATGAGCTCGGCAATCTGTGCGACACATTTGTTGTGATGAGCCGAACCATCGATAAAAACGTCAGCCAGCTTAAAGAGAAGGAAACTGTGCTGGAATGCGCGGTGCTGGAGGAAGATCACATCAACCGTATCCTGCGAAAGGAAGTGGTTGAACAGCGGGCGATTGAGGAAACGCTGACGCAACTCAACGACGCGCTGGAGCACAAAGTGCGGGAAAGGACCGCGGCTCTGTCAGAGGAGATCAGGCAGCAAAAGATGGCGGAAGAGCGCTTCTACAAGGCTTTCCATACCAATCCGAGCATGATGTATATCGCGGTGCTGCCTGATTGGAAGTACGTCGACGTGAACGACAGTTTCGCCGGCAGGATCGGGCTTTCCCGCGAGGAAATCATCGGACTGTCGGCGGCAGAGATTGGTCTGTGGGTAGACAACGACAGGAAAGAACAACTTCAAAAGCAGCTTCTGGCAGAAGGTCAGCTCCGGAACATTGAGGTGAATTATCAGACCCGCTCCGGTGAGCGCCGGGTGGGATTTTTCTCTTCCGATATCTTCACCCTGGGGAACCAGACCTGTGCCCTTTGCGTGATTACCGATATTACCGAGCAGAAAAAATTCGACGCCGAAATAGCCCGCCTGGACAAACTGAACCTTGTGGGCCAGATGGCGGCAAGTATCGGCCATGAAATCCGAAATCCCCTGACAACGGTACGCGGCTATCTGCAGCTGTTTCAGCGGCGGGAGAAGTTCTCCGAATACGCGGATCAGCTTCACACCATGGTCGAAGAACTGGACAGAGCCAACGCGATCATCTCTGAGTTCCTGTCGTTGGCCAAAAACAAGGCGGTCGAAATGGAACGGGGCAACCTGAACGAGATCGTCAACACTTTGTTTCCGCTGCTGCAGGCTGATGCCTTCCGAACCGGCCACGACATCAAAATCGAGCCAGGGAGCATTCCTGACTGCAAAATTGACAAGAAAGAGATCCGGCAGCTTCTTCTCAACCTGGTTCGCAACGCCCTGGACGCATCCCCCCATGGCGGCACGGTGAACATCTTCACCTATCGCGGAATCGACGAGGTGGTCCTCGCGGTGCAGGATCTCGGTCCAGGCATACCCAAAGATGTTCTGACCAAGCTGGGTACTCCTTTTTTGTCCACTAAGGAGGGCGGAACCGGACTTGGTCTGGCGGTATGCTACCGGGTCGCCCAGCGGCACGGCGCCAAGCTGGAGGTGAGCACTTCTTCCCAGGGCACTACCTTCCTGGTCAGGTTCCCGTCCTGGGACGAGGATTCCACTAGAAACAGCCCGATTTCGCCTTGTTGATCCGTAGCGACCGGTTATCCCGGGCTCTGTCGACAGCCAGAACACCGTCCAGGTGGTCGTATTCGTGCTGGATAAGCTCTGACAGGTCGTTCTCAAGCTCAAGGATACACGTCTTCCACGCTAAATCCGTGTAAGAAAGTTTCGTTTTTCGGTAGCGGGTCAGCTTTACTTCCAGTCCAGGAAAGCTCATGCAGTCATCCCACACCTGGAATGTCTCAGTCCCGAATTCCGGTGCCGGGTTGAGCAGGGCATAGGACTGACCACCGAAATTCAAATAAATGATCCGTAAGAATTCCCCGATCTGGGGGGCGGCGATCGCCCTGCCAAAACCGTACTTCTCCCGGAAGTTCACCATTGTGTCATGTAAATCCGCGACTACTTGCCGCGCTTTGCCCAGCTCGTCCCGGGTGATCTCCCGCGAAACGTTGTAGAGCGACTCGTCGCCCAGCAGCAAAATATCCCGAATAGCCATTGTTCTTCCCTCCTGTTGACATGCTATTTGCCTTATTCTTGGTGGACGGCGGCAATCCTTTCGTACGCGTAAAACGAATCTTCCGCGGGGACGCAGATTTCCACCTTCGGGCATATTATGTAATATCAGGAGAGGAAGGGGGAAACGCATTGTTTGCGCCTTGTTGCCACCACTGCGAAGGTGCCGACGGGTGGACACTCAGCCAGGCCGGCGCCAATCTGAGGGAGTGCCTGCGGCTGCTTTGGGAACAGCATGTGTACTGGACAAGGATGACCATCATCAGCATTGCCATGGGCCTGCCTGACGAAGGGCCGACCACCGGGCGCCTGCTACGTAATGTCCCGGATTTCGCCAGGCTGTTCGACTGTTTTTACGGACGGGAAATTGCCGCTGAGTTCAGCCGCCTGTTCAAAAGTCATCTCACCATCGCCGCCGAGCTGGTGAAAGCCGCCGGGGCCGGAAACGCCAAAGCGGCCGCCGACGCCGAACGGCGCTGGTACGAAAACGGCGATGAGATAATCTGTTTCTTAAGCCGCATCAACCCGTTCTGGCCGGTCCGGTGCATGCGTCCCATGTGGCAAGCGCACCTGGCGCTGACCAAAGAAGAGGCAGTGGCCAGGCTGGGCAAGAACTACACCAAGGATATAGAACGGTTCGACCGGATTGAGGAAGAAGCCATGTTCATGGCCGACGAGTTCGCCCGCGGCCTGATCTGCCAGTTCGACCTGTAGTCCGGCACGCGGCCGCGCCGCGAGGAAATACTGCTTGGAGATAAAATGTGCCCGCCGGGATTGGACGACTTCGGTCGTCTTTTTTGTTGCGAAAGCGAGGAAGATAAGTGATTCGAACGATGATTGCCGCGACCGTCGCGGCAGGAAAAGGGGGATTGCAGGATGGGACTGTGGGAGGTCGAAAATGCCGCGCAGGCCGGATATCCTGAAGACTACTTGAACTGGTATTACGGGACCTATAAACCGCAGACCGGGGAAAATGCTGTGAGTCTTGGTGATGCGTTTGGTGCGTGGCAGGCCCAAAATGAAGATCTGCGGCGGAGGCCTCAGCAGATCGACGTTCCGGAAGGAACACTTGTTGACAGTCGGGACACAGGATCCAACGCCGCCTACATTGATCAGGCGCGGGATTATATACCGGAGGCGACAGACAGGCTGAATCAGGTGATGACCGACGCTGAGGGGAGGTATAAGGAAGAGAAGGATGTCAATTATTTCACGAGGCTTGATCATTTCAAAAATCTCTTAAAAAGCAATGCCGAGTACGATTTAAAGACGAAACCGGGATGGAAGCAGCCCCAGTACGTGATTAACGGCGAAGTAGTGGACAACGATGTGCCGGGGAACATCAATTACGGCTATCTGGGCAAGGTGTTCGGTTTTCCTGAGCCTGTGCTGACCAAGGCTGCGGGGTTGTATCAGATCCTGACCGATCTGAAGAATGGCAGAAATCTGGAGGATATCGCCAGACAGTTCAATCTGGACAGCTTCGGCGACGATCCCCGGGACACGGCGCGAATCCGCCAAGGCATCAAAATATACGAGCAGTCACATCCCAAGCCGGAGGAAGAGCCGGATGCGCAGTCCGACTCGCTTTACGATTGGCTGAAGTCCCAAGGATACTAGATCCTGGAATAAGATTTCCGCTGTGTCAGATATGGAAATAGAGGAATTTATTGGATGAATAGCGAACATACATTCGAATGAACTTCCTTCCGGGATTCTGACATGGAAAGGCGTGGTGACGGGATGAAATTAAAAGAACTGCGGTGGAAAAAAACGATCATGGCGCTGGCGGCAGTGGTGTTCACGGCCTCGGATTTGAGTTTATTTTGGCATTTTGATGCCAGGCGCTATGGTGAAACTTGGAATTCGATAAATTCAATTCTTCCAAGATGGTTCCCGCTCCCGTTGCAGGAGATTGCCTTTGCCACGGGGTTAGGGGTTCTTTTGGGCAAGGACAATTGGGAAAGTCTTAAATTGATTTTGCTGGGCCTGGTGGTCGCGATAATCGTCGCCAGTATTACTCTTTTATGTCTGTTCTTGTCCACAGATATACCAATCTTAAAATAAGAAATTCTGGCAAGGTAAGAGGAAAGGCGGGGTGACGGGATGAAACTGAAAGAACTGCGGTGGAAAAAAATAATCATGGCCTTGGCGGCAGTGGTGCTCACGGCCTCGGACTGGATGCTGGTCTGGCATTTCGATAAACCATTTCAGAACAGCGAATTTTGGAACTATTGGCTGTTGATCAGTTCGTTTTTGCTTTACTTCGGTTCTATCTTCTTTCCGCTTACCTTATTCGAAATCATTGTTGTCACAGTTTTGGGGAGCCTGATGGGGCGGGACTCCGGCGAGAAGATGAAACTGATTCTGCTGGGGTTAATTATCACGGTCATTGCCGGTTATGTCACTATTGGCTGTCTAGTGTACAATGAGATACCAGTCAGGCGATAGGGGGATTAAGGAAGAGGAAAAGCGGGGTGGCGGGATGAAACTGAAAGAACTGCGATGGAAAAAAACGATCATGGCCTTGGCGGGAGTCTCTGTTAGCTGGCTGGACCTGTACCTCCTTGACCAATTCAAATGGTACAAGGCGATTCATTTGATTCATCCTAATGATCGGGAGTGATTTGAGTTTCTAAGAAACACTTTCGGTTGGATCGGTGCCGCCGTTTTGCCGTGGTATCCGGAGATCATCGTACTGACGGCTTTCGGTGTTCTGCTCGGCAGGGATATGCGGGAAAGGGTGAAGCTGGTGATTATTGGCCTGGTATTCGGATATCTCGCTTTTATGGGGGCGTTGATAGTTTTAATCGGATCGGGTACGTCTCATTAGGAAAAGCGCACCGCTTTTGCTGGGGTTGCTGGCTGCGGTCAGTACCGCTTGCATTACTATTCTTGGCCTTGTCGACAATACGATACCGTTCAATCGCCAAGAGTAGAACCGAAAAAGAATTGGAGCCGGTCCACGAAAAAAAGTGGCCGGTTTTTTTGTTGCGCCGGGAAAAGCGGCGCGGATGCGCGCACAACCGGCCGGTACGTTGATGGAAACGCGTAAAAAATGAGGAGGATTAACATGACCGAAGAGATTCAGGGGGTACAACCTGCTCAGGACACCCCTGCTGCGGTACAACCCGTCAGGGACACCGCGCTGGCCGACTACAAAAGTGCGGACACGGCTGAACAAAGAATAGCCGTCATGCACAAGCTGGGCCTGCTGGAAGACCCCAAGCATCAGGCGAGAGCCGAAGAGCAGCAGCCCCATTCCGCAGGCGAGACGGAGGCGACTCCCGCGCCGGACGGCGAGACTCCTCAAGAGGAACAACCCGCCGATAGGGTCGAGGAACAACCGAAGCCGTACACCGCCGAGGAAATCAGGGCAACCGACTTCGACAAGCTGGACTACAAGCGCCTGCCGCCCGAACTGGTCCCTTTCTACAATTCCATGCGGGCGAGCCAGACGAAGAACTCCCAGGAAATGGCCCAGCAGCGGAAATTTCTCAAGGAACTGGCCGCCGAACTGCAAAAAAGCCCTGCGGCAGCGCCGCCGCCGACGCCCGAGCAGCGGTTCACCCAGCGTCACAACGCGCTGAAAGGGGCCGTGGCCCAGGCCTTCAACATCAGGCCCGCCGACCTCGGCGACGATATGAACCTCTGGCCGCCGGCACTGCGCCTGGCCTATGACGACTTCAACCAGTACGTGCACCGCGTGGAGGAGCGCCGCGAGAACCAGCGCCAGGAAACCGCGCGGCAGCAAAAACAGGTGGCGTCATTCACCGCGGCGGTGGAGACCGAGCTGCGGGCCGCCGACAACGAGGCCTACGAATATGCCATGGCCAAAATCAAAGGCGGCGAAGTGCTGGAGAAGGACAAGCGGTCGATCATCGGCGCACTGGTCCAGGGCGACAGAAAAACCCTGGCCCAGTACTTTGAGAAGTTCCGCAAGGAGTTTCACCAGGAGAGCGAAAGACCAAAACCCAAGGACAAAAAGACGCCGGCGCCTCCCAGCCTGGAAACGTCAGGACAGGGGACGACCCAGTCCCGCCCGGTCCCCAAGGTGGCCGAATACCGCAGCGCCGACCAGGCCAGGCGGGTGGAACTGATGAAGGCCTGGGGGCTGCTGGAATAAACAAGGAGTGAAGAAAATTGGCATACGATACCTATACCGCTGTCGGGAACATTCCCGACTACTCGACTCTTCTGACCATGCTTGAACCGGACGAGAATCCGTTCATCTCGGTCTGCGGCGAGGCGAAGTTCACGGCCACCAATCCCAAGTGGGAATGCGACGCACTGCAGGCTCCGGTGGACAACGCCCAGATCGAGGGATTCACCTACAATCCGACCAATGCCCCGAACCTGACGGAATACAACAACTACACCCAGATCATGACCAAGGCCTATAAGGTCACCGGTTCCCAGGAGGCGGCCAACACCGCCGGGGTGCCGTCGAACATCGGCCACGCCCAGGACAACGCCATGCGCGAATTCAAGCAGGACATGGAATATTCGGTGATCAACCAGGCAACGGCTGTCGCCGGCGCCGCTGGCGTGACTGCCCGCCGGTCCGGCGGTTACCAGTATTTCATGAACACCTACGCTGCCAGTAACGTCCTGGCCAACAGCGGCACCGCCCGGGCCTGGACCGAGGATCTCCTGAACGACGCGCTGCAGGTCGGCTGGAACGCCGGCGGCAACCCGAAGACGGTCATGGTCAGCGGCAAGGTCAAGCGTCTGACCTCGAAATTCAGCGGCAACTCCATGAAGACCGTCGACGCCAAGACCAAAACCCTGTACGCCGCCATTGACAACTACCAGAGCGACTTCGGTCCGGTCAACATCATCCCGAACCGGCAACTGCCGAACACCATGGCGTTCATCTTCAATCCCAACTACATCGATGTCGGCTGGTACCGGCGGATCTTCAAAGACCCGCAGCCCAAGACCGGCGACTTTCAGGCCTTCAACCTTGTCGGTGAGTGGGCCCTGAAGGTACGGGCGGCCAACGCCGGCGCGCTGGTCAAAGACTTGAATCCGTAAGGGGGAATAAGAATGGCCAACCTTTCGCTTACCGCCCTCCTGCGGCTTCAGGAGGCCTCTTCGGGGGATATGGCCTTCGCCATTTCTCCACCGACGAAATCCACCGTCCACGGCTCAGCAGGCAACCGTACCGTCCGAATCCAGCTGACCAACGCCGCCGGTCAGGTGCATGAGTGGTTTACAGGCCAGATCACGCTAGCTGTGGCCAAGTCGTCTTCCGCCGGCACGGTAGCGCTTCCGGGCGGCACAACGCCGACCATGACCGGCGGCACCTATGACTGCGTGATCACGGAAGGCGGCACCTGGGCGGCTGCCGACACCAACACCCTGACACTGAGTGCGCTGACTATCATGGGCAAGAGTGTCACCGGCGGGACATCGGTGGAGACCATGACGTAAAGAAACACGATAGCCAAAGAAAGGGAGAGGGGCTTTTGCCCCTCTCTTTTTGGGGAGAAACGATGAAGATACAGAAACTTTGGATCAATAACGACAAGTTCATTCTCACCACAGTGTATGACAAGACGGCCTGGCTCAAGGACAATTACGAGGACCGCAAAGATGCGGCGAACGGCTGGGCGCCCAAACGGACGCTCAGGCGCAATGGATCCGTGCCGATTCTGGACATCTACAAAATCTGCGGCGGCGACCCGACGGCGGCCCGGGCGATCATGAGCGACCCGGAGGCCGTGAAACGGATCATCGAATGCAACCCCGACAAGTACCAGACCTGCAGAGGCCGAATTTAAGGGGGTGAAACCTTGGACGCGAAAACGATGTTGGATAAGGCAACATTAATCATAGCAAGGCAGGATGTGACCGGCGACAACCGGTCCCTTTTGCTGTTTTTCATGAACACGGCGCGCCGGGCGGTGCTCCGCGACAATCCTGTGCGTAAATTTTTCGGGTATAACACCGTCGCTCAGGTGAACGGAATCATTGATGCCGCCGCCGCGAACCTGAAGCTGGCCCGGACGGTGGAATACCTCGACGCTTCGAACAAAATCCATCGGCTGTCGCGGCTCAAAGACTACGACACGGCGAGAGCGGCCTATCCCGACTTCACCCTGGCCGGGCCGCCGCTGTCGTATCTTGAAATGGGAACGCAAATTTGGCTGCTGCCGGTACCGGCCTCAGGCACGGTCAAAATCTACGGCGAGTTCTGGCCGGCCGACCTGACCGATTCGGAAACATCCGGCGATATCCTGACCGCCGAGCTGCCGGAAGCCTGGATTTACCTCGCCGCCGCCGAATACCTCGACTATTTTGGCGAAGCCGACAAGGCGGCTTACTGGCGGCAGAAAGGGACTGTCATTGTCCAGTCCTACCTCAAACAGGACGCCAAGGGCAGGACGTTCGGGCTCGGCCTGAACTCCGACCCTTTCGGGGACGGTGGCGTCACATGATGCCGTTCCTGGAGCAATTTCTCGAAGAATACATCCGAAAGCACCCGTGGCTGATCATCAAAGGGAGGTGATCTGCATGAAGCGGCGTCGGTAACAAAAAAAGGGGCCATTATGGCCCCTTCCACGCATATTACGAAAGGAATGATAGATGATGGCATGGCCCATAATAGATCCGACCACTCCAGCAGCAACCGATAAAGTGAAATTTGGCGACGATAAGATCAGGGAAGGCAAACAAAACACGATTGATGCGTTGACCGCTATCAGTAATTATTCGGCAGCCGGCACGTTGCCGGCACTAAAAACGGCGGTATGGACGACAGCCACAAGGCCCGCCGGCATAAACCTGGTCGACAGGGTGACTGGGTTTAATACGGATCTGGGGAGTGAGGAATATTATGATTTTGGGAGTGCGTCGTGGAAAGCGAAGGCGCTGGGTCTTGCAGGCGGCAGCGTCAGCGGCGCCATCAATGAGGCCAAGGGCGCTGATATTGTATCTGCGGCTACGACTGACATCGGCGCGGCAACTGGCAATTTTGTTTATGTGACAGGTAACGCGACGATTACTGCTCTTGGCACCGCGCAGGCTGGAACCCGGCGTATTGTCCGTTTCACAGGGGAGCTAATCTTGACCTATAACGCGACGTCGCTGATTCTTCCCGGGTCTTCCAACATCACCACGGCGGCGGGAGACACGGCGGAATTCGTGAGTCTAGGCAGCGGAAACTGGGTCTGTGTGGCATATCAACGGTTTTCAGGTCAATCATTATCATCGTATGGACAACAATTATTTACGTCTTCTGGGATATTTACTGTTCCGATAGGTGTAACCCGAGTTTGGGTTGATATGTGTGGAGGAGGTGGAAACGGCGCTAGCGGGACTTCTTCTGGAGGAGGCGGCGGCGGAGCCGGGGCAGCAGTTTTAGGTTACCCAGTGAACGGGTTAACTCCAGGAGGAACCATAGCGGTGACTGTTGGCGGTGTTTCATTTGCTTCAGCTTTTGGAAGTTATATTATTTGCAATGGAGGAACAACTGCAACAGGTGAAGGCGGCGGTGTGGCTGGAGGAACTGGAGGGTCAAATGGCGGTGCTGGATTTAGTATTGCGGCAACCGGAGTTGGAGGATCTGGCGGAGGATGTATTTTTGGCGCTGGTGGTGCTGGTGCTGTTCAAATGGGTGGAGGTTTTCCGGCTGGCGCTGGATCGGGGTATGGTTCTGGAGGCGGTGGAGGGTATGGTTCTGGCGGCGGAAGCGGCGCTTCAGGAATGGTATTAGTAAGATGGTAATCATAATCGAGGAATCAACAACAAAATAAGTAATATCAAAACCACGATCATAATCATTATTCTTGTTTCAACCGTTTATAGGTTTCATTTTGAAATTCAACATCTATAAAATGATCAAACACTTTTTCAATGCATGCAAAAATAAATGCAAAAGAAATGAATATGGACCAATGTACCTGATTCCAGAGGAAAGAAAGTAATACAATTTCTATCAACCAACGGAGAAGAAACCATCTCATATTAACCCCTCCCCTTTTATGACAAAATTATAACATTGTTCAAATAAATTTCCAATATAGGAGAGTAATCCCTTGCAGAAAATCAGAACTAATGATTTGAAATAGTAGCCAGATATTTGAGTCAACTCCGTATGTTACCTTATTGCCAGTACCTGCCAATCACTATTATTCAAGCATAGAGATAAGGGAGGTAATATATATTATAGATTTATTTAGTTATCTAATAAAAAAGTAGCTCCCGAATTCAGAATTCGGGAGCTAGAGCATCAATATTACATTATCAAACCGGGCGGTAATAGCGTGCATTGAGAACTGCTTGGGATGAATCATTTCAATATTATATTATTGATTTAGATGTTACTTCTGCGTTATAACTATGTATTGTAAGACAGCCATATCCCAGATGAGAGATTTCCAGAGATATTAACGATATGATGAAAGAAACCTCGGTTCATCATTGATTGGCAATCTCTAATGTTTTTATAAAAATAAGGAATCTAAACATTCGTTTATATTATTAAGCGGTAAATCTATTAATTCTTTAACATCTTTTTCCCACCATTTAGATTCTAAAAGTCTTTTTATTGTTTCTTCATTAAAGCGATAACGTATTATCTTCGCTGGCACACCGCCAACAATCGCATAAGGGGGAACATTTTTTGTAACAATTGCTCCCGCGCCAATAACCGCACCGGTTCCAATTGTTAATCCTCCCATGATTACGGCCATTGTTCCTACCCATACATCATGACCTATAAGTGTAGGCGGGGATTCAGTAAATTGTAATTTTGGTTCAATGCAATTATATACCTTGTCGTCGGATCGATATTGAAAAGGACTACTAGAAAGCCAAGTAAGGGGATGAATCCCAACACTTACTTGGATATTAGTTCCAAAAGAACAAAAGTTGCCAATTGTGACATTGTGAGCAATACGGTTGTTATCTCCTATGTAAGTGTATCTCCCAATGGTAACATTTTCTCCAATTATCGTTCCGGGATGAATTTGAGCGGGAGAATTTATTTTAAGTGTTTCGCTCACCAAATGACAATCTTTGATATATATATTGTTCCTCTTATATTTTTTGTACCGCAAATAGTTTTTGATTCTAGCGGTTAATCCCAAAATAAGTCACCTCTTAGTATAATTATACATAAAATTATAACGCTTTTTAAATGTATTTAAAATAAAAAAGGTGATACCATGCCGAAATATAATGATGATTAAAGGTGGTCATGGCTTTATGAACAGGATAGACACCGGTAACTCCTATGACCCGAAGGAAGGTAATGACCTGGGCGTCTCTTAATAGTCTTATTGGCTGATTTTTCTCAGCTTTTTCACCTGGGTTTCAATTGCTTTCAGAAACGGGCGTAATTTACGATTCCAGTTATACACCAGAACGGGAAGATAGCCGAAGAAATACATGTCCTTCGCATATTCACGCATGAATATATCTCTGTAGTAATGATATGGGGATGGATCTCCCCCGGTTTTGCAATCGTGAATGCACCAGGGCTCGTCCTGACGTGGTATGCAAACAGCATGCTTCTTTCTCTGAAACTCCAAGCATTGGGATATGTCGTAAAAATGCCATCCGTCAAAAAGGTCTTCCCGCCAGGGCAGGTCATAGCGGGTGACGATAAGCAGCCCGTCGACGCAACGTACCTCCTGACACGCCCCAACCACTTCCAAACGGAAAAAGTTTTCCACCTGGCCATCGTGTTTGACGATAACCTTGCCGTACTTTTTCTTGGCGGAGCCCCACATGCCGTTCAAGGGGAGCTCATAGGCGCCTACAACTCCAAGCAGGCCGATTTTCGGGTCAGATGCAAAAAGATCCACAATATCCTGGATAAAATTCTTATTGATGATATAGGTATCCTGGTGTATATAGACTTTGTATTCGGCGTCAGTCTGCTTCAGCGCCCGGTTGTAACCGGAGGCAAGGCTTTTGGCATCATCGAGGGCGATGGTTTCCACCGTGAAACCATCAGGAACCGTCAGGTTATTGATATGGGAAAGACAGGTTGCATACTGAACCTTGTCATTTAAGCAGGAAATAAAGCAAATCTTGGGCATTGATACCTCCAATAAATAATTAATGACAATTCATGATAGCATTTTTCTTAAGCATAATACAAGGTAAGTGATGCCAGGCATGACCGGGCAAGGCACGGCGGTTTAAGAATTCAGCCGCTGATAGGCCTGATAAGTTTTTTCGGCGACAGAATTATAACTGAATTCATGGATGTACTGCTCTGACAACATCGGACGAGGTTTATGATAAGCCTCCATAATTGCGGTATGAATTGATGTATAATCATAGGGATTGCACAAGTGTCCCAATTTATCAAACTGATAATATTTAACAGGACAATATTCTTCTGCAGATACTACAATATTGCAGCCGCTGCAAAGAGCCTCCAGTGATGACAGTCCCGGAGATTCCCTGAAGGACGGCAGCACGTGTACTTTGGCATTTTTATAGAAATTCGAAATTGTATCATGCGGAACCTCATCAACAAATAATACATTGCCTCTTTTTGTTGCCAGACTTTTGACCTCTTCATAATAAGCGTTGTTCATACCTTTTTTTCCTATAAATAAAATCGGAATGTTCGGCATGTTCATTAAAGCACTTATCACACCTATCTGGTTTTTGGTGGGCTCAATCCTGGCGACTTCCAATACAAAATTGCTGACCGGCACCGAAAAGTCATCGGCTGAAGAGCCGCTTTTCATACTATCGACAGCATTTGGAACAATCATTGTTTTGTTCATGAACAGATCATGATCGATCCGGAAAAAATCGGAGAGAATTCTTGCTTCTTCGTTCGAGTTGGGCAGAATCAAATCGGCATGATTAAGCAAATAACGTCTTGGTTGAATATATTTTTTCGTGTTGTACAAGCCGTAAGTTTTCCTCAATAAAGTATTGATAATTTTTCTCGCCTGCAGCGCGGCGCCCTTGAAGTGATAATAATTAGGCTTCACTTCATGAAAGGATAATTTTTTCGATATGTATTCGATATAGTTCGAATGAGACATATCCCAATAGATGGGGGTCAGGACAATTTTTTTGTTACAGGCGGCTGCTGTTAACATATATTCCAGGGACTCTTGCACCGTTTGGATGTTGAACAAGTGAACAATATCTATATCATCATATTCTCTGATTTTTTTGGGGCTCAGGCAAATTTCAACAGTCAGGCCGAAGTTTTTTTCCAGGTATTCTTTTGTCTTTAACATCTGAATCGTGTCTCCGCCTGGTGATTCGAAACAATTTTTCCTGATCGCAAAAATCACTTTCACTGCCATACCTCCGAAATCGACTTTTATGACTATAGGGTATCAAGTATTTTTTGAACCATATGAGTCATGGAATATTTATTTTTTACCCAGTCATAACCACTGTCGGCTATTTTTTTTCGCTCCGGCTCATTTGATAAATAATAGTCGATCTTTTCAACCAGATTATTATCATTCCATATTGCTGCATCTACTCCGGGCCTGATTGTACTGTCCAGTTTCCCCCAATCGTTTGTCAACTGGAAAGAATTAGTCGCGAGAATTTCAAAAGTCCTGGGGTTGGCGCTTTTTCTTGGGTTTGGATAGGAATGGATGTTAAGACATATTTTTGATCGGCGGTATAAATCTGCAACTTTTGGAAACGATATGATATGATTTGAAACATAAGGAGCCAAAGCCGGATGTTTTTTGGCAAACTGCATTCTTTTCCAAAAGTATTTATTATCCCAGTATACTCCTTGAACAGTCATCGAAAGGGAGTTGCTTTTAATATAAGACGCAATTTGTCGCAGCAAATCCAAACGGTAAGGTATCGGATTCCCGACGAAAGTAAGATCGATATCCCGGTTTATCGTGTGATCAGGACAAAAAATATCCGAATCATAACCGAGTGGACCATAATAGACTGATTTGCCGTACTTATCCTTGATATATTGCAAGTCATCTTCTTCAAGGCAAAAGATATTGTCATAATATGCGTAATTGGCGCCACTTTCCAACATTTTGGCATCATCAATGAGCCATAATGAAAGGGAGAAATTTGATTTCTGTAAGTATTCCAGGGTGCGGCTGTCTATCATCGAACCGTTCAGGGCCAAAAATAAATCAGGGCGAAAATCAGTTCAGACAGCTAGTAATTCTTTGTTCCACTTTATCGTGAAAGTACTGTCTAGTGATTTGAGCCCCAGTTTATAGAGTCTTCTTTCCAGGTAATTGCATTGTTTATAAAACTCAAGCATAGGCACGAAAACAACTTCGTGACCAAGCTTCCGAAAACTTTTTAATACACTATGGGAATAATCATAAAAGGGGGTTCCGACAACAACAACCTTCACAAAAGCAACTCCTCGACTCTTGGCTCATGTAATACGGAAATTATATCATTATACGAATATTTTCGACAAGGGCAAGTGTTTCCAAGAGAAAGTCGACAATTGCGAGCAGGAGCGGCTTCGTTCGCTTGAATCGGTGCGATGCTCCGTCGTTGCTGCGATTCGGAATCTGGAGGAGAATCTCTCACTACCTGTCCCCGCCTAAATACCACCCATTTATTTTACCGCCCAACTGGGATATAATATGGTATATTGTCTATCGTTATCAGGAGGTATCATGGCACTCTACTCACGCTTGCTTCGCTATGTAAAACCCTATATTTTAAGAATCATTGTCGCGATGCTATGCACGATGCTGGCGTCTGCAGCCAATTTATACATCCCGAAAATCATCAAGGACCTGATTGACAACGTATTGGTGAACAAAGACTTTACCGCCCTTAACTTTATTACTGTCAGCATCGTCGTAGTAGTAGTCCTGCAGGGACTGTTTTTGTACGGCCAAACCTACTTTATGGCCTATGTCGCCCAACGGGTTGTCATCGACATCCGCCGGGCTGTCTATCAGCATCTCCAGCGGCTCTCGCCGGCCTATTTCGAAACAAGGCAGACCGGAGCTATCATGAGCTATATTACCAACGATGTCGGCGCTTTGCAGAGTGCTATGGTCGACAACGTAGTGGATATGGTGACCCAGACGGTGGTCTTGCTCGGTTCCATCGCGTTCATGTTTTATATCGACTGGAAACTGTCCCTCCTCACCTTTGCCACGTTTCCGTTTATCATCCAGGCGATGAACATTTCGGGCCGTAAACTCCGGGTAAAAAGCCGCGTTCTCCAGGAGCGGGCCGCCGACATCACCGCATTCCTGCAGGAATCGATCCAGTCGATACGAGTCATTCAGTCTTTTGTCCGCGAGCATTACGAGCTTGGGCGCTTTGATGACGAGAACCACAAGAATTTTCGGGCCTCGATCAAAACCGTGCAAGTGGCTGCCGTCATCACTCCGATCATCAACATCCTGGCGGCCCTCGGCGTCACGGCGATCATCTGGTATGGGGGCCGGGAAGTCATCTACGGCCAAATTACTTCCGGCTGGCTGGTCGCCTATATCGCTTATGCAACCAATCTGTCGAACCCGGTAAAACGACTGAGCAATGTTTATGGCAATATTCAACGGGCCTTGGCTGCCGCCCAGCGAATCTTCGATGTACTCGATACCCAGCCAGAGATTCAGGACTCTCCGGGGGCAGTGACTTTGCCGTCCATCCTGGGGCACGTCGAATTTCACAATATCTTTTTCGCGTATAAACCCGGACAACCAGTGTTGTCCGACTTTTCCCTGGACGTAAAACCAGGCCAGATGGTCGCCATCGTCGGCCCCAGCGGTGCGGGAAAAACGACCATCGCCAACCTGCTGCCTCGCTTCTATGAACCTTATGAAGGCCATATAACGATCGACGGTTTCGATATCAGGACAGTCACCCTTGAGTCTCTGCGGACCCAAATCGGTATCGTGCCCCAGGAAACCACGCTGTTTAACGGTACCGTGTATCAGAATATATTGTACGGCAAGCTTGACGCTTCCAAGGAGGAGGTCATCACTGCCGCCCA